>UQGG01000015.1 GCA_900540475.1 uncultured Robinsoniella sp.
TTATGCAGAACTGGTGTGTGTTTCAAATCCCCCCCCCATCCCTGCCGTTACGGCTGTTACAACAAAAATCAGAATCAGACTGACATCCACTTTAATTCCCGTTGTGCGGGCTGCCGCCTCATTGGAACCAATGGCTCTTGTCTTCGTCCCAAAAGGCGTTTTCTTATATACCAGATATGTAAGGATATAAACCACAATCAGTAATACAATGGGCATGGGAATCAGCCCTAAAAACTTACCTGTAGAGAAAAATTTTAGTTCTTTATTCACTTTTGAGGTAAGTTGAATTGCCTTGCTGCAATATACCAGCGTGATTCCTGCAAAAGCCAGCTGAGTCGCCAGTGTTGCCACAAATGTCTGGATCTTCAGCTTCGTAATAATCAGGCCGTTAACCGCTCCGCAGAGTGCTGCAATTAATAATGCCATTAAGATTGCCATAAAAGTGCTTTTTCCTCCCGTCAGCTGCACGGCAATTACACAGCTGGTCAGAGAAAGAATGGAGCCCACGGAAAGGTCAAAGCCTCCAGCTACGATTGCAAACATCATACCTGCTGCAGCGATTCCGGTGACCGCAGTACGGCTCAGTGCCGTTATGAGCTGATTGGGCTGGACAATACGGGTATCAATTACACCAAAGACCACCGCCACAACAATAAGGATACATAAAATCCCGATTTTATCCCACCAGTACCAAAATTTCTTTGCTTTGCGGCTCATGCCTTTTCACCTCCCAAATGAGTCATATTTCCTGTTGCGCATTTCAGGATAAAGGATTCTTCCATTTCTTCTTTTGAAATATCTCCAGTAATCCTGCCCTGGAATACGGTCAATGTACGGTGGCAGTTCGCTATAATTTCCGGCATGTCAGAGGATACTATGATAATCGCCATTCCTTCATTTTTAGCCAGATCTTCAAGCAGTGCATAGATTTCAGCCTTAGCCCCCACATCGATACCTCTTGTGGGCTCCAGCATGATAAGTACTTTACACCCACCTGCCAGCGCTCTCGCCAGAAGAAATTTCTGCTGGTTTCCGCCGGAAAGACTGTTGATCTTCTGATAATAGCCGCTGTATTTCATATTCATTTTCCTGGTGTATCGTTCCAGGATTTGCTGCTCTTCCTCAGCGTTGATAATCGCGCCTTTGCGAATCTTATTCAGTATATTGACCGATATATTTTCCCGGACATTCATCAGACCAAAGATACCTGCCCGTTTTCTGTCTTCCGTTACAAAACCAATCCCTTCCCGGATAGCCTCTGAGGGGCTCTGGGGCTGAATCACCTTGCCGTTCAGCCTGATCTGACCGCTGTCAGGGTGTACCAGACCATAAATACTCTTTACGATTTCTTCCCGGAAACATCCCATTAAACCTGCAAATCCAAGAAGCTCCCCTTTTCGCAGCTGAAAAGAAACATCCTTATAAATACCTTCTTTACAAAGTCCCCTGACTTCCAGCACAACCTCGCCCGGCTCATGATCTGCGGTTGAATAATGATCTGACACTTCCCGCCCAACCATGAGCTCCACCATTTTCGCCTGGGTAATCTTTTTCGCTTCATAGGTGCCGATGTAGGATCCGTCCCTTAAAATGGACAGCCGGTCACTCAGGTCAAATATCTCCTTTAACCGGTGTGAAATATAAATTACGGTCTTTTTTTTCTCTTTTAACTTTGCAATTAACCGGTACAGAGTCTCTACTTCCTTATCATTCAGCGCCGCAGTAGGCTCATCCATAACGATAATCTCCGTATCCAGTGACAGTGCCTTCGCAATTTCTACCATCTGCTGTTCGGATACGCTTAACATCCCGATGAGATCAGAGGCTTTAAAATCAACATCCATTTCATCCAACAGCTTCTGGGCATCAGCATTCATTTTTTTCTCATCTACCATTACGCCGCCTGTTTTTGGAAGGCTGTGCAGATAAATATTTTCTGCTACGGTGAGATCCGGCATCAGATTCAATTCCTGATAAACAACACTTACACCTGCTTTCAACGCATCCGCCACAGTATGAATGGTACATTTTTTGCCGTCTATATGAATCTCTCCGCTGTCTGCAAAATACATACCTCCGAGTACTTTCATAATTGTGGATTTTCCCGCACCATTTTCGCCTACGATTGCATGCAGCTCCCCTTTTTCAAAGGAAAGATTCACATGATTCAAGGCGGTGACACCATAAAAAGTCTTTGTAATATTCTTAAGCTCTATGTATGGCAATCCTGATTACCTCTCTTTCGTTTGTTCTTTCATCGGAATTAATCTTAGCATTGAACATGCCGTGGAACTATCAGACTATCTTTTGATATGTAGGACTATTTTATGGTGTTCTAAGTTGGATGGGGATATGATGCTGGAAAGGTAGAGATGTAGCTGAAAACAGTGTACGAAAAGATGGGCATGGGAAAATGGTATGGGCTCCGTCAGCTCTTCTACGCTTCCTATGTCCATACCATTTTCCCATGCCCATCTTTCCGAGCTTCATACTTCATGTTACTGCCGCAAAGCTGGTTTCCTCAGCAAAGTGGATCCCCTGGACTGCGGCTGGCTAATCCTGGGTAAAAATTGTTACCTCAAAGCGGTTATAATCCCCCCGATATCTGGCAATGGAATACTCCACAGGCGTTCCCAGGTCATTATAGCCTGTGGTCTCAAACTTCTGGATGGGCTTTCCTTTCCGGATATTCATCAGCTTAACGTCATTGGTCGTGGCTTCTACCGCCTCAACGGATCTCTTTACATAGTGAATCTTTTTATCTTCTCTTTTTGCCAGATTCTTATACAGAGATTCCTGCTCCATATCCAATTCCAGCAGGAACTCGCACCCCTCAAGAGGCAGATAAGTTTCTACTAATACAATGGGGATATCATCTGCAAAACGCTTCCGGTACAGATAAATCACCTCTGACTTCTCAGGTATCTGAAGCTTCTCTGCTACCATGTGGGAGGCATAGAGCACCCGGAATTCCAGTACCTTTGTCCCTGGCTTCATCCCCAGTCTTTCCATCTGCTCTTCATATGTCTCCAGTTTCTGCATAAAATCCTGCTGGATTTTCTTTTGAGTTACAAATGTTCCCTTGCTTTTAACCCGGTAAAGCCAGCCTTCCTGAACCAGCTCTGTAATCGCCTGACGGACGGTAGTCCTGCTTATCTGATAAAAATCGCTGATATTTTTCTCAGTGGGGATCATTGCTCCGCTTTCATAGTTCCCCTGGCGTATTTCTTCCATAATCAATTCTTTTAACTGAAAATATAGCGGAATCGGCACACTTTTATCTAACTTACCCTCTTCTAAAATCATCTTTTTCACCTCCTGAAGTAACATATCATTGTCATTATTTTATAATATTCCTACATATAAATCAATCATTTTTTCTGTACATTTTCTATTCTTTCTGTTATAATGTTGGTATGTAGGTACATACAAACATTATAGCATTACAAATCTTAAAGGAGGTAATACAATATGAAATCTCTTATCGTAGAAAAAGACGGTACCCTATCCGTTAAGGACATTCCGATTCCGAAGTATTCACCAAAGCAGGCACTGGTTAAAACCATCAGCTGTGGTATCTGTAACGGTACGGATGCCAAGCTGATTCATCGTAAATTCAAAGGCTTTCCAGATGAAATGTATCCCCTGATGCTGGGACATGAGGGGGTAGGGGAAATTGTTGAATTAGGCAGTGAAGTATCATCCTTTCATGTGGGTGACAAGGTTCTGCTCCCTTTCGTGGATCCGGACCCGGAACTTTATGGTGGTCTGCAGTCTGCCTGGGGTGCTTTCAGCGAATATGCCGTAGTCCATGACCTTGCCGCCTACCGGGTGGGAAGTGCCCCGGAATGTGCTTATGCCCAGACTATCCTGCCTGACTTTGTAGATCCGGTTGACGGCGCTATGATTATCACGCTGCGGGAGGTTTTAAGTTCCATCCGGCGCTTTGGTATAAAAAGAGGGGATAGCGTTGCAGTTTTTGGATGCGGACCAGTTGGTCAGACATTTATTAAATTTCTTTCCCTTTTGGGCGTGGAAAAGCTCATAGCCTTTGATATCGTAGACGAAAAATTGCAGGAGGCAAAAGAAAAAGGAGCAGCTTATGCCTATAACAGTCAAAAAACAGATGTCAATGAAAAAATCCACGAACTTTTTCCTTCCGGTGTTCAGTATGTGTTAGATGCTGTGGGTATGACCTCCCTGATTAATCAGGCTATGGAATATATCTGTGACGGTGGAAAAATATGCTGTTATGGTATTTCTCCTGTCTGTGAAATGAATCTGGACTGGACCGTTCCGGTTACAACTGGCAGCTTCAGTTTCAGCAGTTTCCATCAAAAATAGAGGAAGGTCAGGTGAATGAGCAGATCAATAACTGGCTTGCAGACGGTACAATCCATCTCAGAGACTATATTTCCGACTACTTTTCCTTTTCCTGTATTCTGGATGCATTTGCCCGCCTCGAACGCAGAGAAATATCTAAAAAAGGGATTGTTATTTTCGAATAGGCCACCGCAAAACCGTGACATGCAGATTGATGATTTAAATAACCAAAGAGTCTTAATCAGGATTACAAAAAATAAAAACTAAGAAAGCGAGAACAGCTATGTACAACAGTAAAACCATTACCAAAGATGAATTATGTAAGTTATTTGACCATACCAACTTAAATCCTTATGCAAACGTTTCAATGTTTGAAAATCTCTGCCGGGAAGCCATAGAATTAAATTGCGCCATGGTAGCCATTAATTCTGCTCCCGCAGCCCTTTGCAGGAAGCTATTAAAAGGCACCGGCATACACGTAGGTGCAGCAGTCTCCTTCCCTCTGGGGCAGACCACCATCGAGACTAAGGTCTTTGAAACCCTGAATGCCATTGAAAACGGCGCCGATGAAATCGACTATGTGATCAATATCGGAGAATTAAAAAATGGAAATCTGAAATATATAAAAAGAGAAATGACGGAAATGGTAGATGCCTGCCATTCCCGCAATGTGCTGATCAAGGTGATCTTTGAAAACTGCTATCTGACTCAGGATGAAATCAGGGCTGTGGCAAAAATTGCAAAAGAAATAAAACCGGACTTTATCAAAACCAGTACAGGTTTTGGCACCTCCGGAGCCACGGCGGCGGATGTTCGTCTGATGAAAGAAACGGTTGGCAGCCAGGTAAAGGTAAAAGCAGCCGGCGGTATCCGTTCCTGGGTGGACTGCAAGGCAATGATCGATGCAGGCGCCGAACGGATCGGCACCAGCAGTTCATTGAAAATTTTAAAGGAGTTTCTGGAAGAAAAAGAGAGATGACAAATAATAGCCTGTTTCCGCTAAATGTGCGGTCACAGGCTATTTGTACAATATATTTAAATTCAGCCGGATCCGGTTCTTTTACTCCAGATCCAGTTCAGCCATAGTTGCCGGCATTTCATGTGCTGTATTGACCTTTCCCTCATCAGTTACCAGATCAAAACAGGATGCAATCAATTTTCCTTCCCAAATGACCGGCTCTCCTGGCTGGTCTAATCCTCCGTCCAATCCATCACAGTCAGGGCTCTGGGCTATCCGCTCCACTTTGCCGTTTGGATACACTTTTACAATGGCATTATCGGAAAAATCTGCGATGTAAATATTTCCTTTTTCATCACAAACCATTCCATCTGTGGACTTCAGCTGGGAAGCGTCCTTTGCAAATACTTCATTGCCTGAACAGCTTCCATCCGGTGCAAATGTAATCCTGTGAACGGCGCCGTCACCGAAATTGCCTACATACAGATTACCGTCTTTTCCAAACACGATACCGTCTGCACCGTACTGGCATTCTTCATTTTCTGTAACAAAAGTGGTGAAAATATGGGTATCATCCAGAGTATTGGTAATCTGAATATTTTCTTCGTCCAAACCAAAGCGGTATACGCAGCTGACTAAGTGACCGCTTCCGTCTGGAGCAGGCACCTTCGTTAAATAGCTTTGGGTAACATACATATAGTCTCCCCTGATCCGAATACCGTTTGGATGTTCCATACCTGTGGCTACGGTTTGCCAGCTTTTAATGCCGTTTTCATCCGCAGTAATTTTAAGTATCCTCCCCTTAAATGCCAGTTCTTCCTTCCCGGACCATCCCTGGTTATCACAGATATAGATGTTGTAATCGTCATCAAAAGCAATCCCCATATTTCTGGCTATCCCGGTTTCCGGGTGAACAGGAACGTCAAACCATTTGGTAATATTTTTATTTCTGTCTATACGCACCACACATCCTGTAAAAGAATCCTCTGCATAATTTGGACAGGATAGAATCAAATCCCCGTTTTTGTCAATTTCCATTCCGTCAGGGGTACACACATAGTCTGGTAAAATCGTAAATAATCTGGGTGTCTGCATCATTTTTCCTCCTTGTATAATCTTTTTTTGTATTCTTCATTTCTTCATCATAAACTGCTAAACAGCTATTTTGCATTTAATCTACCATAAGCTCCATCCGCTTAATAATCTGATCCTGATAAACTTCGTCCAATTCAACAAAATAACCACTCCATCCCCATACCCGAACAATCAGGTTCCGGTGATTTTCCGGGTGTGCTTTTGCATCTATAAGCTTCTTACGGTTGACCGCATTAATCTGCATCTGATGACCGCCCATATCCATAAAAGACCTGACAAACATCGCCACTTTGCGGATGCTGTCCTCATTGCGAAAGAGCTGGTCATACAGTTCTATGGTCAGCGGTCCCCCGTTTGACACCTTTACCAGATCCGGCTTGGCAAAGGACTTGATAATGGATACCGGACCATCGCATCTGGCGAACAGGCTTGGGGAATAGTTGCAGGCAAATTCCTCTCCTGCATCTCTTCCGTCCGGTGTTGCCTGCAAGTTGCTGGAGTGCCAGATGTAATACATGGCGGAGCCGGTTCCTGCCCGGTAGATTCCTCCCCGGTCATTGACCAGCCCTTCCAGGCTATTTGCAAAACAATCTAAAAGCCAGACAGCCTGGCTGTCTACAGTGTCATCATCATTTCCCATCTTAGGCCCTTCAAAACGCAGCCGGTTGCGCAGGGGTTCTCTTCCCCTGAAATTTGTCCGAAGGGATTCTGCCAGCTCTATTGCTGAAATGCTTTTTTCTTCGTATACAAACTTCCTGATTGCTGCCAGAGAATCTGCTCCGGTAGAAATACCGCTTCCGTGAATACCATAATTGTTATATTTACATCCTCGGGACACATCCTGTCCACGCTGGATACAACCATCCATCATCAGTGACATAAGCGGAGAAGGTTCCATATATACGTTTTTATATTTCCCCGTCATTTTCTGTACGGTCACCCGGATACAGTTTTCAACTGCCTCCCTAAATTCCGAAAAGTCCCTGCACCGGGGCAGAAGGTCCACACAGGAAGTGATCACCCGGGCAAAGGAAAGCCCGTCTATATTAGGAATATCCATGCCCTTTCCGGGTATGATAAACTCCCAGCATGCCGCTACCACATAATTATAGGCATCCTTTTTGGAATAACCCCAGCGTAGAAGCGCTGGAATCACTACCTCATCGTTACAGTACTGAGGAAAACCAAGACCCTGTTTCGTCAGCTCTGTTCCCCGCTCGTATCGGGATAACGGCGTTTCTTTGCACACTCTCAAATTAATTTTCGGATCTATCAGTTTTAATTCCAGACTTGCCTGGATGCACAGATCCGAGAGCTCATTAAAGAGATCCTTTCCAGACTGGTCCTTTCCGCCCAGTACCATACTCTGACCATTGTCACCCTGCTGCATTCCCGTATAAAGGTCACTGTCAATATTAAAGCTGATAAAGAATTCTTCCAAAAGCGCAAGCGCGCTGTCCTGATCCAAAAGCCCTTTTTCCAGGTCTGCCTTCAGATAGGGATACAGATACTGGTCAAACCGTCCTATGGTATTGTGGTAATTAAAACTGCACCAAAGACAGTAATGAAGCAGGCGGAAAAACTGCAGCGCTTCCTGGAATGTGTCCGGCTTTTCAGCAGGTATTTTTTGGAGCATAGCCGCCATGCAATCATTCCCGGCTTCTTTTGCAGCCCTGGCATACCTTCCGGCAAATTCTTCAATCATATCCAGTGTCTCAAGCAACGCATCCAGATAATTGGCTGCCTGTTCATCTGCGCCTTTTCGCGCCTCTGCGATCTCCATTCTTTTGCCGTTAAATCCTACATCAATTAAGCTGCTGTAGTCCGGATTGATATTACAGATCTTCCCCTGCTCATGTATATAATGGCTCTCTTTGACCGTTTCCCATTCCTGTCTGGTATACAGCTCCGGCAATCTGGTTACGGTACGCATCAAAACAATTTTATCTTCCCGGAATACAATGGGAGATTCCCGTTCCAGTACGTATTGCAGACGCTTAATGCTTCTTTGCACATCCGATAAACCTTCTTTTTCAAATTGCTCAGCCAGTGCATAGGGATCCCCCTGATCGGGCTTTCGGTAACGGTGATGAGATTTATCCCGGATATAATAATCCAGTAACTCATTTATTCTCTGATTCATATTTCCCTCCTTATAGAACCCGGCATGGAATGCCGTAATCTTGAAAAACACTAACATTCTCATGTATGTTTCTCCGGGTATCAAACTCCGGCAGGTATTCCCTCCCCACCATGACATACTTTGCGCCGGCTGTAGTGTGGTAAGGCAGCAGTTCCACCCGCTCCAGTCCCCTGGCATCAGCCAGCAGCTCTGCTGTGCGGCTTAGATTATCATCGGTATCATTCACCCCCGGTATCAGGGGAATCCTTATGATAAAAGGCTTTTTACCCTGCTTCAGATAATCCAGATTTTCTAAAATCTGCCTATTGGAGACCCCTGTATAAATTTTATGTAATTCATCGTCAGCCAGTTTGATATCCATGATAACCAAATCCAGCAGGTCTGTGAGTTCCCGAAACCAATCGGCACTGCAATATCCGCTGGTCTCCACAGCCTTATGCACATCGGGCAGCTGCAATAATACTTCTTTTAAAAAAGACGGCTGGGCAAATGCTTCCCCACCGGAGAAAGTAACACCGCCGTTGTTTTTCTGTAAAAATGCTTCGTCCTTTCTAATCCTTTTTACTAACTCACCGGAGGTGTATTCCGTTCCGCATATTTTCCGCAGACGCAAGGAGCATGCCTCTACACATTTCCCACACAGCCGGCAGTTTTTATATCCTCCGTAAATACAGCTTTTTTCACATTTCCCACAATGCAGGCAGCCATTCTTACTGACCATCAATTCTCTGTGAAAGCTGAGTCCCTCCGGATTATGGCACCACTGGCATCTTAAAGGACATCCTTTTAAAAATACCGTTGTACGTATCCCCGGACCGTCAAATACTGCAAATTCTTTAATGTCAAAAATCAATCCTTTTTGTTCCATATCCCTGTGAATTATTCATCTCCTAAAATCTGCTCAATACGAAGCAGCTCTTCCCCGCTAAAAGACGCATTCTGCAGGGATTTTACATTTTCAAGAATCTGCTCCTTCCGGCTGGCTCCCAGGATTACACTGTCCACGCCGCCTTCACGGAGATTCCATGCCAGAGCCATCTGTGCCAGATTCTGCCCTCTTTCCCGGGCAAGACCGCTCAGCAGACGGATTTTCTCGATACGTCTCTTCGTAATATCTTCCTCATGGAAATACCAGCTGTTCTCATCTTTTGCTCTGGATGACAGTGGAATTCCATCCAGATACTTTTCTGTCAGAAGTCCCTGCTCCAGAGGACAGAATGCGATGGAACCTATTCCTTTCTTATTCATGGCTTCAAACAGTCCATTTTCCGGTTCCTGGCTCAGCATATTATACCGGAACTGGTGAATCAGCAGGTGGATCCCCTTTTTTTCCAGAATTTCACTTGCTGCTTCCAGCTCCCGGGGTGCATAGTTGGATACCCCCACATAGAGCGTCTTTCCCTGCCGTACAAGATCAGCCAGGGCATCCATGGTTTCCTCCAAAGGTGTATTTACATCCCGCCTGTGATGGTAAAAGATATCCACATAGTCCAGATTCATTCTCTTTAAGCTCTGGTCCAGGCTTGCCATCAGAGACTTTCTGGAACCCCAGTTGCCATATGGACCGGACCACATTTCATAGCCCGCCTTCGTTGTAATAATCAGTTCATCCCGGTATCCCTTTAAGTCCTGTTTTAAGATCTTGCCAAGGAATTCTTCTGCCGTCCCGGGAGGCGGTCCGTAGTTATTCGCCCCATCAATATGAGTAATCCCTTCATTAAAAGCAGTCAGAAGTATTTCTCTCCCTTTTTCATAGGAAGAGGTCCCGCCAAAACTATTCCATAACCCAATGGCAAATTTTGAAAGGTACAATCCGCTGCTGCCGCATTTGCCATATGCCATATTCTGATATCTGTCTGAAGAAATCAATTTTATACCTCCTGCATATCTCGGACAAGCGCGTTTTTATAATTACTAAATGTCCGCCTGATATTTCATTAAGATGTCACCAGCAATCGCAGCAGATTCCCTCACTACTATTTTCTGTGGCATCATAGGTTCCTTTTTTAATTTTTTACCGTTAATTAAATCCTTTAGTGCCGCGTAGCACTTCTGTCCAAATGCTTTTTCATCCTGGTCTACCGTAGTGAGTGCCGGATAAAAATACTCCGAAGCCACGTTATTGTCAAACCCCACCACCGCAATATCCTGAGGCACCCTGCACCCATTTTTCAGAATCGCTGTAATAAAGCCCTGTGCGATCAGGTCATTAGATGTAATGACTACTGCCGGCTCTTCTTTATTTGTTTTATAATCTTTAAAATACTTTTCATAGACCTCGTGGCTCTTTTGAATTTTCAGTGTCTCCAATCCTCTGTCCAGAATAACCTGTACCTTTTCCTCCGGGATCCCGCATTCTTCCAGTCCTTTTTGGAATCCCCGGTATCGGTCCATCAGGTTCGTCTGAATGTCAATCGTCTCACCCAGATAGACAAACCGGCGGTAACCGGAATCGTACAGTGCGTGAACCAGATGATTCACAGTCGTTTCATTATTAAATTGCACACAGTGAAGCTTATCATGCTTTCTGTCGCCTAGTATTAAAGGTATATTTGCTTTTTGCACTTCCTGTATAATATCTTCATCATTGCCGCCGCCTATGAAAATAAGTCCATCTACCCTGCGCTCAATCAGCGCGGCAACTCCGTCCTTTTTATTATTTTTATCAAATGCGGCGTCACACAGCAGAACTACGGATTTATCTTTTCTGGCTTCCTCCAGCATACTGGCTGCACAGTGGGCATAAAATTCACTGGATACATCCTGCATGACGACACCAATCAGCCGGGTCCTTTTCTGCCTGAGCGCTCTTGCCAGGGCATTGGGCGAATAGTTCAGTTCCTCTACTGCCCGCAGCACCCTTTCCTTTGTGGAAGGGGAAATAGGTGCCGTCCCGTTGAGTACATGAGAAACCGTACTGGGCACCACGCCTGCCAGTTTTGCTACATCACTTATAGTTACTTTATCACTCTGTATTCGTTCTGCTTTCATTTTCCTCACCTAACCTTTACTCCGTTTTTGGGAGAACAGAGAAAGCCTTTTCCATCATAAGCGTATGCGCCTGACCCTCCACAGAAGTTCCCGGATTGAGAAAATCCGGTGAACTTGCACATCCCTGAACAAGTCCGTCTGCTCCAGCCATACTCCATACATATTTTCTTATTACAAACGCCTTGTTAAGATATGCCTGCCCCACCAGCCCCTTACCGAATGCCAGGAAGATGCTGTATGCTGTCATAGCGCAGATCTCAGTCTCAAAAAACGTCTCCGGGCTGTCTAATACATCATGGAATTTTCCGTCTTCTGTCATATAGGAAAGTATACTGTCAAGCAGTTCCACAAACCGTTCCTGCAAAACCTCTTTTTCTTTCCCGCATTTTTCCGGCAGGCATAAAAGCAGCCGAAGCAGACCAGTCAGAATCCAACCATTGCCAACCCCCCACGCGAGTGGACGCTTAAAAGCTTTTTCGTTCTCATCCCATATATGATTATAAAGCCTTTTTCCCGGAACGTAAAGTTTTTGCAGAATACCCAGCATTTGATCACAGGCTTCCTGATCATACCCTCCCAGCGCCAGCGCATAGGGTGTGAAAGCTGCTGAATCTGCCCATATTTCCTGGCTCCCCTGCATATGAAACAGCGTTCCATCCAGGCTTCTGGGCGCTTCTTTTAAAAGATAAAGAATATTTTTCTCTGCTGCTCTCCTATACTCCTCATTGTTCATTCGATTTCCCATTGCCAGAATCGCCGGAACGCAAAAGCTGCTGTCCGTTACCGCGGGTGTATTCTCCACATTACATAATCTACCGTCCGTGCTCTGTCTGAGTACGATATCATATGCCACCAGTTCAAGGTTTTCATAATCACCGGTTTCCAGCATAGCCTGGGCAAAAATCCCCTGCTCCCAACACTGTCTGGTCATGCAGAACATTGCCTGTTTTACATTCATCATTACCTCTCCCATCATATCCGGCAGCTCCTTTAATTATTTCTCTTGGATGTTCTCATAGCATCTATAAATACAGCCACTACCAATACCAGTCCCTGTACCACCTGCTGCCAGTAAGCCTGAAGTCCTACCAGAGTCATGCCATTCACTAAAGTAGAGAGAATCGCCACACCCAGAAGGGTTCCCCAGACATTCCCCCTGCCGCCCGCCATGGAGATGCCGCCGAGAATAACTGCTGAGATACCGTTCATGTCATTTCCGTAGCCCTGGCTTGGCATACAGGATGAAGCCTGTGTAACCGTGATGATCCCGCCCATGACAGCAGTCACGCCTGCCAGGATATGGCACCGGAAACGAATAGAGTTGGTATTTATGCCCGCCAGTTTTGCAACCTGGATATTGCCTCCTACTGCGAATACGGAACGTCCGAACTTCGTATATTTCAATATGTACCAGATCACCAGATATGCCAAAACCATTATAATCAGACAAACAGGAACACCAATGATTTTTCCGTTGCCAATAAAGTCAAATACATCGTTGTCCAGGCGTATATAGCGTCCGTTTGTCAGCAGATAAGCAATCCCCCTGAAAATGAAGGAGGTACCCATCGTACAGATAATAGGATTTACTTTCATTACCGTGATTATAAATGCATTGAAGCTTCCACCCGCTACCCCTACTACCAGAGTAATCAGGATGCAGAGAACGGGATTTAAGCCTGCCTCATAACAAATTCCCAAAACCATACCCCCAAGTGCCGCCAGGGAATACTGGGAAACATCCAGGCCTGCGAGCAGCATGGCTACGGTCAGACCTGCCGCCATGGTACCCATGATGGACATATAGGAACCAATATTCATCACATTTCTGAATGTTAGAAAATACCGGGAACCAATGGCAAATATAACCCACAGGATAAGAAGCATAATCAATGCGCTTAATTCACCGCTGGCATTTTTAAAAATATTTTTTACTCTATTCATATCAACACTCTCCGATCGCTAATTTCAAAAGATGTTCCTGGCTAAACTCCTGTTTCTGCACTTCACCTGTAATCCGACCCTCGCACATAACATAAATTCTGTCGCTCATGGCCATAATTTCCGGAAGCTCCGAAGAAATCATAAGTACCGCTTTTCCATCTTTGCACAGTCCGTTAATTAAGTCATAAATTTCTACCTTGGCACCTACGTCAACCCCTCTTGTAGGTTCATTTAACAGCATGAATTCCGGTGACGTATTCAGCGCTTTTGCAATGACTATTTTCTGCTGGTTTCCTCCTGAGAGGCTTGCAGAGGTTGTTTCAATGCTGGGAGCTTTGATGCTGAGTTTTTCTTTCCACCTGGATGCAATCTCTTTTTCATACCGCAGATCCAGTTTCTTCTTCCTGATAAGTCCCGCTATGTCAGACAGGGTAATATTTTCTTTTACAGACATAATCAGGTTCACACCCTCGGTCTTACGTTCTGCAGGCACATAGGAGATCTTGTGGTTCAGAGAATCCAGCGGGGTTTTATTTTCTATGACTTTCCCATCCATAATAAGCGCAATGGAGTCCGGCGTCTGGGCACCGTAAACGCACCTTGCCACCTCAGAACGTCCCGCTCCCATCAATCCGAAAAATCCCACTACCTCTCCGCTTTTTACATGAAATTCTATATTCTTTAAGAATCTGGTGTTCAGATTTTTCACTTCAAATACCACTTTTCCAATTTCACAGGAACGTCCCGGATACATATCTTTGATTTCCCGCCCTACCATATGGGAAACTACTTCGTCTGTATTCGTCTCTTCCACTTTCAGCGTTGTTACGTATTTGCCATCTCTCATAATTTCTATCCGGTCTGCTATCTCAAACAACTCATCCATCCGATGGGAAATATAGATAATTCCCACACCTTTTGCCTTGATTTTACGAATCAGCTGAAAGAGTCTCCTGGTCTCAGTATCATTTAATGCAGAAGTGGGCTCATCCATGACCAGCACCTTTACATTATGGGAAAAGGCCCTGGCGATCTCAATAAGCTGTTTTTCTGCAACGGACAGCCGGCTGACCATATCTGTGGGCTTTCTGTGTCCCAGGCCAACGTCATCCATAATGTCTTTTACACCTGCATAGAGTGCCTGATAATCCACTCTCTTTAATGGTCCCTTTACCGGCACCTGTCCCAGCATGATATTTTCTGCCACAGACAGGTCATCTAAATAGTTCAGTTCCTGGTAGATAACTGCAATCCCCAAGTCAATAGCTTCCTTTGTGTCAAATCCCCTGTGGGACTGCCCTTCAATAATGATCTCCCCTTCATCCGCACTGTACATGCCGGAGAGAATTTTTATCAGCGTTGATTTTCCTGCACCATTTTCGCCCATAAGTGCTAATACTTCGCCTTTATACAGATCCAAATCTACCTTATCCACTGCAACAACTCCGGGAAATGCTTTATAGATCTGTTTCATTTCTAAAATTTTTTCCACTGCTTATCACCCGCTTTACCAAAATTCACGTTCTCTGAAGCATTTTATTTATTCTGTAACCGGGGGGAGATTGTTCCCCCCGCCCTTTTATCTTGAGCCGCATTCTGTTATTTTGTAAATTCTGACTGTGCTGCATCTCTTTCCGTCACATAATCATCTACGTTATCTGTAGTAACCACAGTTGTCTTAGCATATCTTTCCTTTTCATCTGCGCATTTACCGTTCAGTATATCCGTTGCATAAGCAGCGATCTGTTTACCATAATTAAAGGATTCATAGGAAACCGTTACTACCCATGGATTTGCATCCGGATCGCCTTTTGCTTTCTGCAAATTTTCTACGGATGCCGGATCGGCATTGTGGGAACCGATGATACAGTTTTCAACTCTTTGGCTGACTTCAACTGCCTGTGTAATCGCATATCCACGGTCATCATTCTGTCCTACAAAAGCAACCTTTTCAGCATCGGGATGCGAATCCAGCCAGTCCTGGGTCATGGTCTTTGTCTTCGTATCATCTGCCATGGAATCCAGCCATACGATATTATCTTCACTGACACTGTATGCCTTAGCCAGTGTTTCTGCCGCACCGTCGCAGCGTGCTTTTACCGCATCACCTGCCTGGGAGTCATACAGGCACACAATATAGTCCAGTTTTCCGCCGAATCTGCTGTCCACATAAGCACTCAGGCCTTCTCCTAAAGCCACACCTGCATCGTAATTGTTTACACCAAAGAAATAAGCAACATCACCGTAATCAGAATCTACCGAAAGCATTGGGATACCTTCCGCCTCAAGCTGTTCGCTACTGGCTGCTCCCTGTTCGGGAAGGCAGTTAAAATCTACGATAATATCCGCGCCCATCGTTACCAGACTGTCAATACCCGTCTTCATCTTGGAGGAATCCCGGTCCGTATTTGCCAGGTTGTATTCGTAACCTAAATCTTCACAAGCCTTTTTCAGTCCGGCTTCTACTGTAATGAAGAAATCTTCCTTTAACTGCTGGTTGCAATAGCCGATATTGTAACTTTTCCCAGCTTCCTGCTGTGTCTCAGCCACTTCTGCAGCGCCCCCTTCAGATGCTGCATCCGTTCCTGCTTCTCCTTTTGTTTCCGCCGATTTCGTCTCTTCTGCTTTCGTTTCTTCTGATTTTGTTTCTGCTGCTTTTGTCTCTGGTGCTGATGTTTCCTTCGCATCTCCACCGCTGCATCCAGCCAGTAAAGAAGCTGCCATAGCCATACAAAGTACCATGCTTACCATTTTTTTCTTCATTTTCCTTACCTCCGTTTAATTTATAATTAGTTCTCTATTATTAATACACTGCTGTGTATAATAATCCTGCAGGTTCCAAAGCTCTGCCTTCAGTTCATAGACACCGGAAGAAAGGGAAATCACAATTCTTTCTCCATCCTTCAGTATGCTGTCGGGTATTCCGTAAATAAATCCAGGATTTACACTGCCTTTGGGCAGTTTTATCATTGCCTGTGTGTTCACCGGTATCTGGCACTTCATGGAGAATTTTCCATGTTTCCACTCCCAGCTTGTAGCAATCTCACCGTAAATGCTCTGATATCTGGCACTTGCAGCCGTTATTTCCCTGGATACGCCCGGTTCAAACAATATTTTCTTAAATCCGGGTTCCAATGCCTCGATTCCGGCTAGTCCCGAGATAAAGTAATCACCAATTGCTGCATATCCCTCATGGGAAATTGCATTCATAACCTGGGGATGTATGGTGCCGTCTTCAAAGATTGCATCCCACCGCTCCCAGATTGTATCAGATCCCATTTTGTGCATAAATCCTATGCTGGGATAAGTACTGGCTGTGAGGAATTGGTTTGCCAGGTTATTCATTCCATATTTTTTCAGGGTCTTGAGAAAATATGGTGTTGTCGGCGTTCCCCCAAACCATCGGATATAACCGGATTTTAATAGCTGCTTCCGAAAATAAGCCAGCACCCTTGGCAATGCTTCCCGGGGTATCATGTCTGCATAAAGCGCCATCAGATAATCTCCCTGCTTCCCCCGCCGCAGCATACCGCTGCGTTCGATGAAGTTCTTCCGATATGCTTTTATAATGTTTTTGTTTAGGAGACGGTAACTGTCCGCTGCTTCATCTTCCACAGCTTCACACAGTTCTGCCATCATATCTGCCGCCACTGCATAGTGGGCTGTCCCCAGCATGAGGGAGGAGCATTCTCCATATCCATGGTTCGTATCCGAATGATCTGTTTCCTCCAGAATTCCCAGCCAGTCGCAGCTAGTGGCATATCTCAGAAAACGGTCACTGTTCTTCTCCAGAAAATTAAAGTATCTCTTCAATGGTTCCAGATAATATCTGACTGCATCCAGATCACCATATATTTTATATAAAGCATGCACCATATAAAGCCCGTGATTAGACTGAAGATCTCCGATAAATGGCTCAATATCCTTCATGACTACAGCCGGAGCAATGGCTTCCAATGCCCCATCCGCCCTCTGTCCGTCAAATATATCCCGGCACCACTTTTGTATGGCATCCCGCTGGTTGTTGAGATAAGACATGGCATACATGAAGTGATTGCCCTCCATTCCCCATCCAAGCCTTTCATCCCTGGCTGTACAGTCCGTTGGAATCTCAAACATATTTGCCTTCTCTGTATTCCGGACCATTTCAAAAACCTGATTAGCCATAGGAGCAGAACAGTGAAATCTGGTTGGATCCGGCAGTGCACTTCCCATTTGAATCCCTTCTATGGATAAAAAATCCACCGTCCCCTCAACCGTAATCTCCGCATAGCGAAATCCATGATAGGTAAATTCCGGCCGAAAATGTTCCTTTTCTGTTCCCTTTAGTATATAGGTATCCTCACTTCTGGCGGATCGGTTGCCTTCCAGGTGAAGCTTTCCATGCTCATCCAGCAACTCCGCATGTCGCAGGGTAAAGCGGCTGCCTTTGGTCCCCGCTACCATACAGGCACACACGCCGCATACATAATGAGGAAACTCCAAAAGCATTTTATTATTTTCAACTCTGATTATCTCTGGAATAATATGGCTATGCTCAGCCACCCCCGGTCCTGGATGAGGTACTTTTTGAGGATTGCCCACGGCACCCGTATCCACCTGCTCCCAGTCCCCATCCGCAAAACCTGCCGAAGACCATCCTGCCTGTTCTAAATTTGCATCGTAAGTCTCTCCCTGAAAAATATCAGCCTCTCTGACCGGTCCATAGGAAGCCTTCCAGCTGGGATCTGTCCTTATGATATCACTGCTTCCGTCCTCGTAACGGATATGCAGTTCTGCGGAAACTCTTGGTTTAGAACCATACCACTCCCGGTTATTCAATCCCATATAGCCTGCATACCAGCCGTCTGCGAGCTTGATTCCAATCCCATTGCCGCCTGTCTCTATGTATTCCTCTGCCGGATAAACTCTGGTATACACTGTCTTCCGGTAATCGGAGAACCCGGGTATAAATGCATCACCCGTTACCTTTCTGCCATTTATTTCTGCCTCAATCAGTCCCAATGCGCTTACGTACAGCCTGGCAGATCTCACCGCCTTTCTGCCGGTAACTGTAAATTCCTTGCGCAGAAAGGGTACCGGAGGCAGATAATATTCATTTTTATGTGACTGAAAATCATCTGCGCAGTAAAAAGGCTTTTCCCTGTCAAAGGGTGCTCCCACCACCTTATCAAATCCAATCCATAGAGCTTTCCAGTTTTCTTCTCCCAAATCCGTTTCAAACCAGGTGGTATTGCTCCAGCCACATGATCTATTATCCTTATCCCAGACACGGACTTTCCAGTCATAGCGTTCTTTCCAGTTCAGACTGGGACCTTCATAAGGAATATACAGACACTGGCTGCCAGATCGTCTGCCGGATTCCCAGAGAGCCGTTTCTCCCTGTCCAACCCATATTTCATATCCTGTCTGTACCTGCCCGTTATCTTCTGCGGTAAGATTCCAGCTAAAAGTGACATTTTGGGGATCTACCTGAAGCGGACAACGTTTACCGCTGCATTTTAAATTTCTTATATTCATTCCTTCACTTCCTTCAAGCATGCCTGTCATATATGAAGTGGGGTAGTGTTATAAAATCGTTTTCTTTTTCTTCGAAAAAAAAGAATTGAACCTGCTTTATCAAATGCCACAAATACCCGCTTGGATTACTCCATCTATTTTCTGTTTCGCTCATGCAATCGTTTTTTTATTATGTCCTCATATTATTCCCTTTTTTATTATTTGTCAAATATTTTTGTTATCTTTGTCGTTTTCATAATTTTTATACCCATTGTTTTTGTGCATATTTAACAAAGCATTACTTCCATTTCTTACCATTAATGTCATAACATTAGGAAAAAAGGTTTTTCTATAAATCTAAAAATTCTTTTTTCATTTTTGCCTTTTAACGATTGACTATCCATATCGTTTCGTTTTATAATGTACCTACATAGTTACATAACATCCTAAATAAAATAGAAATGGGGGACTTCTTATGAAACAATACCTGCTGGCACATGATTTAGGCACTTCCGGAAATAAAGCTACTTTGTTCTGCACGGATGGTACATTGGAAAAGAGCCGGATTGTCACCTACAGCACTCACTACTTTAACGACACCTGGGTTGAACAAAATGGAGATGACTGGTGGCATGCCGTCTGCTGCAGTACCCGTGAACTAATTGCAGAAACCGGAATTGCTCCACAACAGATTAAGGCCGTAAGCTTCAGCGGCCAGATGATGGGATGCCTCTGTGTGGACAGACACGGACATCCGCTGCGCCCTTCTATTATCTGGGCAGACCAGCGTGCCGTATCCCAGTCCAAAGCAGTGGAGAATCAGATCAGCCAAAAAGACTATTATCAGATTGTAGGGCACCGCAATACTGCTTCTTACGGCATCCAAAAATTTATGTGGGTTCGGGACCATGAACCTGAAATCTATAACCAGACTTATAAAATCCTGAATGCCAAGGACTATATCGTCTTTCAGCTTACCGGTACCTTCTGCACCGACTACTCGGACGCTAATAGCTGCGGCTTCTTTGATCTTAAAACGTTTTCCTGGTCAGAAGAACTCTTATCTTATACCGGTATCCCTATGGATAAGCTGCCTGATCCCAAACCCTCCACGTTCTGTGCCGGGGGTGTAACTGCAGAAGCGGCGATTCAAACGGGGCTGTCTGCCGGGACTCCGGTCATTATCGGGTCAGGAGACGGCGTTGCTACCAACGTAGGCGCCGGTTCCATTTCACCAGGAAAGACATTTTGCTGTCTGGGAACTTCCGCCTGGATTACCACTACTTCGGACAGCCCCCTGTATGATCAGCAGATGCGCACCGTTACCTGGGCTCATATGGTTCCGGGTATGTATGCCCCTAATGGCACCATGCAGTATGCCGGAGGATCCTATAGCTGGCTGAAATCCGTCATCTGCCAGAAAGAGTCCGAAGAGGCGCAATTAGCTCAAACATCTGCCTACGATTTTATTAACCGGGAAATCAGCCAAAGTCCCATCGGTTCCAACCGTTTGATTTTCCTTCCTTATCTCCTGGGAGAACGTGCTCCACGGTGGGATGCCAGCGCTAAAGGTGCCTGGATCGGCATAAAACCGGAAACCACCAGAAACGATATTTGCCGCAGTGTATTGGAGGGAATTACCATGAATCTCTCCCTCATACTGGATGTGCTGCGGCTGCAGACCCCGGTGTCTCAGATTATGGTTCTGGGCGGCGGCGCCAAAGGTGCTGTCTGGCGACAGATGATGGCTGATATTTTCAACACCGAGATAACGGTACCCGTCCTGCTGGACGAGGCAGGTGCCATGGGCGCAGCGGTAAATGCAGGTGTGGGAGCAGGCATCTTTAAAGACTTCAGTGCCATTGACAGATTTCTGGACATTCGTTCGGTACACCTGCCGGATAAGCAGGCAGCAGACGATTATCTGCCTGTAAAGGAATTGTTTAATGATTGTTATGATGCTTTGAGGAATGTGTTTCAGAAAATGTGAAGAGGGTTCCGCATGGTTTACACAGGTCCCAGCCACTCATATGGAAAGGGGCAGCGGAAGTCCAGAGCATGTTTTAAAAGACTATGTCACACAGCTGTCGGAATACAATTTTAAACGTATTTTAACAAGCAGGGATACTATTTGCATGAAATAGTATCCCTGCCTGCTTCTTATAGTTCCAATAAATACACCCGCGCTTCATACGGTCTCAACTGCATTACATTTTCATATCCCGCCATCTCGTAATTACAGATTAAAATCCCGGCTTCTTTTTCCCGGTAACTATCCGGTACTTCAAATTCGATACTCTCTGCGGCAAAATTGCATACCGTCAGCAGTTTCTGGTCTTCATAACTTCTTTCATATACGAATAAATTGCGATCTTCCGGCAGCAGAAGCTGGAAATCTCCATATACAATGATCTCAAATCTTTTGCGCAGCTGAATCAGTTGTTTATAATAATGAAAGATAGATGCCTCATCCTTTACCTGTGCAGCCGCATTGATCTTTGTGTAATTGGGATTTACGCCAAACCACGGTGTACCCGAAGTAAATCCTCCATGGGGCGAATCCTCCCACTGCATTGGTGTTCTGGCATTGTCACGGCTCATTGCGTGGATACAGCTCAGCATCTTCTCATCCGAATAGCCAAGATATTTCGTATAGCGTTCGTAAGCAGCCTTTGTTTCAATATCCTCATATTCGTATACACTTTTTAAACGGATATTGGTCATTCCGATTTCTTCTCCCTGATAGATGTACGGTGTCCCACGCATCATATGCAGGCAGGTAGCCAGCATTTTAGCAGACTCTTCCCAGAAAACACCGTCATCTCCAAACCTGGAGACAACACGGGGCTGATCATGGTTCTCCCAATAGAGACTGTTCCATCCTGCTCCTGCGAGTCCTTCCTGCCATTTTGCAAGAATCTCTTTTAGCTTCACCAGGTCAAATCTCTGATCGGACCATTTGCCATTTTCGTCCCCTTCCACATTGACATGTTCAAAGGTAAACATCATATTTAACTCATTTTCATTCTCATCCGTGATGTTTCTCGCCTGGTCTACATCCAGCCCCAGCCCCTCTCCCACGGTCATCATATCATATCTGGATAACACCTGTTCGTTCATCTCTTTTAAATAATCATGCATATGGGGACCGCACACCACATAAGGGGCTTTTTCTGTATAGGGTGTTCCTTCTATCACTTCCCCTTCCGGGAATTCCGGCACTTTGGAGATGAGGTTTATCACATCCATCCGAAACCCATCGATCCCCTTTTCCATCCACCAGGTCATCATCTCATATATTTTTTGACGAAGTTTGGGATTGTCCCAGTTGAAATCCGGCTGCTTTTTGGAAAAGAGATGGAGATAATACATTTCTTTTTCTTCATCGTATTCCCAGGCGGAACCACCAAAATAAGATTCCCAGTTATTCGGCTTTTCTTTTTCCCATATATAGAAGTCCTGGCAGGGGTTTGCTTCCTTTCTCCTGCTCATCTGAAACCATTCATGTTCATCAGAGGAGTGATTCACAACCAGATCCAGCATGATCTTCAATCCCCTTTGGTGTGCTCCTTCTAAGAGGGCATCAAAATCTTCCATTGTTCCAAACTCGCTCATGATTTCCTGATAGCTGCTGATATCATATCCGTTATCATCATTAGGCGACTGATAAATAGGCGAAAGCCACAAAACATCTGCCCCCAGTTCTTTCAGATAATCCAGTTTTTCGATGATTCCGCCTAGGTCCCCGATTCCATCACCGTTACTGTCTTTAAAACTCCTGGGGTATATCTGGTATACCACACTTTCTTTCCACCATGTCTTTTTCATTTTATAACTGCCCTTTCTTCTGCCTCTATTTCACTGCACCTTCTGTAACACCTTTTACGATGTATTTCTGACAGGTCAGATAGAAAATAATAATCGGAATCATACAAAGAATTAATCCTGCCGTCGCCAAATCCCATTTTTTTGTAAACTGACCAAAAAACAGGTAAGTCTTAAGCGGCAGTGTCTGCCAGCCTGGTTTGTTGATCACCAGTTGGGGAAGTAAAAAGTCATTCCAGATCCACATTACATTTATAATAGCCACCGTTACCATAATTGTTTTTAACAATGGCAGTACGATCAGGAAAAATATCTGGATCATATTACAGCCATCCAGTTTTGCTGCTTCTTCCAACTCCAGCGGAACGTTTTTGATAAAACCATGGAAAAGTACGATGGACATACTGCATCCGAATCCCACATACATGAAGATAATGCCCTGACGGTTCATAAATCCCAGTGTATTCATAAAATCTACCAGCGGTAGCATTACACACTGAAACGGGATCAGAAGCGATGCTGCAAATACCATAAACATTACGCTACTGGCTTTTGTTTTATAGCGTACCAGCACCCATGCCGCCATGGAGGAGGTTATCACAATTAATATGGTGGAAATAACCGTAATCATCAATGAATTCCCAAAGGATCTTAAAAAATCCAGCTTTTCTATTGCAAGGCTGTAATTCTTCATGGAAAACTCAGCCGGCAGTGCCAGGATATCCAGATAAATCTCCTGGAGCGACTTAAAGGAACTGTTCAGAAGTACGATTACCGGAGCCAGAAATATGACTGCCAACAGAATACCTGCTATGATTATTACATACCTCGAAATTTTTGTTTTTACAGTCATTACATTTCCACCTCCTTACTTTTCGTTAACTTCAGCTGTGTTAATGAAATCGCAGCAACTACAATTAAAAATATGACTGCCTTTGCCTGTGCCTGTCCGAAATGACCTTCACTAAAAGCTGTATTATAAATATTCAGCGCAAGCATCTGGGTACTGTTGTTAGGCCCTCCATTGGTTAATGCTACATTTTGGTCAAACAATTTAAAGGAATTGGAAATGGATAGAAAAAGTCCAATTGTAAATGCAGGAACGACCAATGGCAAAATAATATTTTTAAGCCTCTGAAGTCCGGTAGCGCCATCAATTTTGGACGCTTCAATTACAGAATCCGAAATGTTCTGGATTTGCGCAATGTAAATAATCATCATATATCCAGCCAACTGCCAGGTAACCACGATCAGTAACCCGATAAATCCCGTCCCGGTATTGGACAGCCAGCCCTGCAGTGCCGTGATTCCCAGTTTTTTCCCGATGGCATCAAATACCTGCACGAAGATGAACTGCCATGTGAATCCTAAAAGGATTCCTCCAATAAGATTCGGCATGAAAAAAATCCCTCTCATCAGATTAGCACCCTTGAACTTCTGTGTAACCAGCAAAGCCAAGCCAAACCCGGTTACATTCACCGCTATAACAGCGCAGACTGCAAATGCAAAGGTAAATAAAAAAGCATGAATAAATTTAGGATCATTGGTGAATGCATTCACATAATTTGAAAGTCCCACAAAGCTTTTTTCTGCTCCTATTCCCTTCCAATCCGTGAAGGAATAGTAGATTCCCCTAATCGTTGGTATCAGCTGTACCAATACAAATGCAATCAATGTCGGTGCCATAAATAACCAGAATCCCGCTTTTGACTTTTTCATAATTCCTTCCTCTTTTCATTATTTATTATTTTCTTAATTCTGCCCAATCTGCTTTTAACGCCTCAACACATTTCTCCCAAGTTAAATCTCCTGCAAAATATCCCTGAATATCTGCTGCCGCCTGAGGCTCATATCCGCTTGGAAAACCACCGGTAACCCATGGCATTGTTTTTCCTTCTTCCATATATCTCTGTACTACTTTAGACAGGGTATCCGTGCTTTCAATTCCGTCATAATTATCAAATGCAGGGATACAGCCCAGATTTTCAACAACGATTTTCTTACCATCATCCGACTGGAACAACCAGTTTAGAAAATCTTTTGTCGCCGCCTTATCGGCATCACCAGATTTTGCGTTTACACACCAGTTAATAGAAATTCCGGTTGCAATGGAATCTTCGGTTACGCCCTTTAAGGGAATAGGTAAAATATCCAGTTTCTCAGCAACTTCCGGTGCTACATTTTTTACCTCAGGTCCAATCCAGTTTCCCTGCTGAACCACCGCCACTCTTTCTATTCCGATGCCTCCCCCAATTTCCGTAGAATAGTCTACCGAATTTAACAAGGAAAGATTGTCTCTTGCAGGAGTATATTTTGTTTCCAGATCCACAAGAGCTTTTAAAGCATCTGCATATGTAAACTGTACTTCTTTGGCTTCGTAAGCACCCTGATTGTTTTTCAGTTCTGCCTGAAGCGGTATATTAATCATATGAAGACCAGGTATAAAGCTTTCTTTTGCCGCATACTCTTCCACTGCCTCCAGCGCGGGATACTGATCCTTTAATTCACCATTGTCAATTTTCTTCTGCAGTACAGCAAATGCTTCGTCAATAGCATCATACGTTGTTAATTTTGACCCATCGATACCTGCTGCCTCAAATATTTCTTTATTATAAACCAATCCGTACCCTTCCACACTTAGAGGCAGTCCGTATACTTTATCGTCCACCGTAACATCTCCTTTAAATTCAGGACGGATATGGGATACCCAGGGCTGGTCCGATAAGTCTTCCACATAATCCTTATAGTCCTCCACCAATCCGGAAAATCCGGTACAAAAAATTTCAGGTTTATCATCATTCAGCATTTTCGCCTTTAAAGACGTATTGTAATCATTACCCTGAACGGTCTCAACATTAATCGTGACATTTGGGTGTTCACTCATATATTGCTTTGCCGCTTCTTCTAATTCCCCTGCAAATTCTGATTTATTCTGGAAAATATCAACCTTTGCCTGTTCTGAGCCATCAGTTTTGCCATCTGACTTTGAGTTTCCTCCGCATCCCGTCATAAAGGACCCCACCATTGCTCCGCATAAAAGTAAACTTACTAATTTCTTCTTCATCCTATTATCCAACCTTTCCTTCTCCGTTATATTATGTACATTTTCCAATATATCTGTTTCATTTTTATAGGTTATGTACATAACTTGTTGTAATGATATCCTACCACACACTTTATCTCAATGCAATAGGTTATGTACATAACCTACTTTTTATAAGATTATATACACTATTTTTTATGCATTATGTATAATATAAATCAAAAATAGCTATAAGTCTGATGTTACTACAGACTTATAGCCATTCCGATTTAAATCCTTATTCTCTGATGCTGACTTTCCTGATTATTCTATTCTTATGTCGCTGTTTTTACAGATATATGATTAAAATAGCCCAGGGCATCCAAGACAACAAGCCCAACCCGGTCACCATTCCCTTCACCACCTATGAAAGAAACCGATTTACCATCGAGACAGATCTTTACCCCGTCATCGTTTCTCTGTATTTTTATGTAATAGCTTTTCCTTCTGCCACCGGTAATAGAAATTTCCTGAAACTTCTGCAGCTTGCCTTCTTTGTTGTAAAATACGATGAATTTCAAGTCCAAAAAATCAACCAAAGCAATGATACCACTACTTCCTTTTTCATCCATTCCCATTGCCAGTCCCGCTGCTTTTTCACCCAAAACCGATGTCATGCTTGTTTCTGATACGGAAGCAATAGAAATATCAGCAGAAAATTCTCTCCAATCTGCTGCCTCAGCTAACGCAAGTGCAGGTGAAGAAATAGCCTGTGTATTATCTGACCCGCAGGTATCTGATCCGCTTAATCCATTACGGGTTTGGGCCCATCGTCCTGAAATTACCTGCCACTCATTAATTTCCGTATTTATCTGTGGGGGGGCTGTCCAGATAGATGCGATATTCCAGGCTTTTATATTCTTCGGATCTGTGAAAAAATGCAGCTGAATCTCTTCTTCCTTTGGAAATATTAGGTGAGACATCCACAGCTCCCCATCCCCAAACATTATTTCCAGGCTGCTCTTATCAATGAAAATTTCAAGCTGCGCTAATTGTTCTCCGGTGCAGGATGCAGTACTGCAACATTCATAGAACTCCGATTGCACCAGGGAGGATTTCATGCGATACAGGCGGACTGCATGATTTTGAAGATCTGCCTCAAGCCTCGCCAGACATTCCCCTCCCTGCTGTAAGATAAATCCAAAAATATCTCCGCTCTCCTTAACATCATTACAGAATACAGACAACTCCCCTGTTCCATTTGGAAAAACAAAGCTTCCGTCTGCTTTCTGTTTTACCTCTCCTTCTCTCAGTTTACGATATTCATTGACCGGGCGTACCCTTAAACGCCAGTCACCCTCAGCCTTGTACAGCGTAATTTCCCGCAGTAAATTCATCTGGCCATTAAAAGGTGAGGTAGGCGTAATTTCACGGTAAGCCCAGTTATCCTGCCAGGCTAATGCAATTCTGCGTCCTTCTCCCGGGTTTTCTTCCTCCTGGTAAAAGGTCTGGACTGCGTAGTAATCCATTCCCCAGTCCAGATATTGCTTTTCTTTCATTTCACTTATAAATTGCTTCCCGTCAAATTCCCCTACTGCATAAACCACTCCATGACCGTAGTTTCGCACCCCTTCTCCCATGACGGATGCCAGCAGCACCCACTTTAAAACCTTTGTATCCTCCTGATATATGGGAAACATATCCGGACATTCAAATATTACTCCGGGAATATCTTCCTCCCCCCATTTTGATAAATAGGACCAGGATTTCAGATCATTTGAATCGTAAAATTCCAGACAGCTTCCTGCCGCCAATATCATAATCCATTTTTCTTCACCGTTTTTCTGATAACGGAAGATTTTCGGATCCCGGAAATCTTTTTTCCCATTTCCATCCAACACCGGATTTTCCTGGTACATGTTCCACTGATATCCGCCGTCTGTACTATAAGCAATTCCCTGCGCCTG
Source organism: uncultured Robinsoniella sp. (assembly GCA_900540475.1). Lineage (GTDB taxonomy): Bacteria > Bacillota > Clostridia > Lachnospirales > Lachnospiraceae > Robinsoniella. The sequence goes on from UQGG01000015.1 coordinate 27,768, forward strand.
CAAACCACCATATGTAAACGCTGCTACAAAAGCATTTTTCCCAAATCCTGCCGTATTCCCGGTATCCATCACACAGGTTCCTGACCATATCTGATCCAGCCGGTCCGGCTGCAGGGCATTTTCTTCGTGTCTCCAGTGCAGGAGATCACGGCTGGTGGCATGTCCCCAATGAACTGCACCGAAAATATTGTACTGGTGATACATATGGTAAATACCATTTGCATAAATCAAACCATTGGGATCATTGATCTGATCCCGCTGCGCCGTATAATGAAATTGCGGACGAAACTTTTCCTGCATATACTCTATCCTAATATTCATGGAATCTTCTCTTTTCTGTATCATCATGAAAATGCTCCTTTAACTTTTTCATAACAATATCATAAATAGATTTATTCCTCAATCAGTTATGTACAAAACCTCCTTTTTTTATAAATTTTCCATCAAATATATATTTATTTTGTACATTGTCTATCTTTCACTCACCTTATTATTCTCCCTTTTCTTCACTGACTCCCTGAGGATCAGCCGTACCGGCAGCAATACAATTTTTTCTTCCACGTTTTCACCGGACAGCAGTTTAAGAAGCATCTCTACCGCCTTACATGCCTTTTCCCCGGCATCCTGGCAGATCGTGGTCAGAGTTGGCGCACACATTTCCGCAAAATACATATTATCAAATCCTACAATGGATATATCTTCGGGGACCTGATATCCTTTTCTTTGAAAATAAGTCATAGCCTCTATGGCATACCAGTCGGAAAAGAAAAACATGGCATAGTCTTTTTTCATAAACTGGCATAAGCGCTCATAATTTTGCTGCCTCTTACCTGAATCATCGTACAATGCGATAAAGTATTCTTTTTTATACGGCAGACCATATTCTTTTAATGCACGCCGATACCCCATATACCGGTCATGATCCACACCCAGATCTCTTAGAGCAAGGGCAAAGATTTTCTGATAGCCGGATTCTATGAGATATTTTGTCATCAGATAACCGCCCATTTCATCTTGCAGCCCTACATTATAATAATCACCTAAATTGTCATTATATATATCAATTGCTACCGCCGGTTTTTGGGTCAACGAACGAATTTTATTATAATCATTCAGGGTAAATGACAGGCAGATCAATCCGTCTACGTTCCAGGCAACTGCCATGTGGAAAATATCATCCAAATTATCAGAAGAGTAGAGCATCATATAATAACCTGACTCCCTCAGCTGTTTCTCAATTACGCCGATGACCTGACTGTAAAAAGGATCCGCAATCAGAGTATCTCCGTAATGTTTCGTTTCATGGATCACCACACCAATCATCCGGGACTGGCGATTCGTCAGCATACTCAGCCCCATGGGCGCAATATAATTTTTTTCCCTCAACACCTTTTGGATTTTCTGAATATTCTGCTCAGATACCTTTTTCGTTTTCCCATGAATTACATTGGATACCGTTGTGGTGCTGACCCCTACGATTTCAGCAATTTCTTTTATTGTTATCATCTGCAAATCCTTATCTCTCTTATTTTTACATGTTTAAAATTCTATAGGTCATTATACTATTCCTTTAGCTGCAGTTCAAGCTTCAATGAAACCACAGATTGCGGCAGATTAGAATTCTGCGCAAAATACTCATGCAATCCTCCCCACTATTCTCTATACTGTCTGATATACCAATTGAAAAGGAGATTATTATGAGTATTTTATTATCTGCAAATGAAGTAACAAAGATATACAGCAAAAACCAGCGTCCGGGGCTGGATCACGTTACTTTCCAGGTGGAATCCGGGGAATTTATCGGTATTATGGGCGCTTCCGGCTCCGGGAAAACCACGCTGTTAAACGTGCTCTCCACCATTGATACCCCAACAAGCGGCGAGATTACCATACATGATATTCCGGTAAGCTGTTTATCCGACCGTCAAGCAGCAGATTTCCGCCGGGATCATCTGGGTTTTATTTTTCAGGAATATTTCCTATTAGACAGCCTGACAATCCGGGAAAACATAGCAGTTCCCCTGACCCTGAACAAAATGTCTCCAGGTGATATCAAAAGTAACGTCATCAGGATTGCCAAACGGTTTGGGATTGCTTCCCAGCTTGACAAATATCCCGGTGAGCTCTCCGGTGGGCAGAGACAGCGTGCCGCAGCCGCCAGAGCGGTTATCAAAAACCCAAGTATATTATTTGCCGATGAACCTACCGGAGCCTTAGACTCAGGTTCAGCTGCAGAACTTCTGACTGCGCTGTACGAAGCAAACAATGATCTGGGAACCACCATCTTAATGGTAACTCATGACGCATATGCTGCCAGTTATGCAAAAAAAATTATATTTTTTAAAGACGGATGCATTTTAAAAACCCTTCAGAATCATGATACCAGCCGACACGCCTTCTATGAAATCATTATGGAAGAAACCGCACGATTAAATCATGCATGACAGGAGAACCTTATGAATATTATTTTGATAGCTACAAAAAACCTGAAAAAGAATTTTTCCTTTTACACACTTTATCTCATATCCGTTTCTTTTGTAATCACGATTTTTTTCGCTTTTACTTCTTTTTCTATGAATGACGTAATGATGGAAAAGATCTCTTCTGACGGCAGGGTGGAAATGATGTGCGGTACAGTTTCTGTTTTTCTTATGGCATTTGTTGTCTTTTATATGACTTATTCCAATCGTTTTTTTCTGCGGCGAAGGACAAAAGAGCTTGGCATTTATGTCCTGCTGGGATACCGCAGATCAGCCATCCTGTGTCTGTTAGCATTGGAAAACTTTTTTATCTGCACGGCATCTCTTTTCATTGGCATTTTGTCTGGTGCATTCCTGCACAAAGGTGCCACAGCCTTGATTACCTCACTTTTACGCCTGCCTTCTTTAGATGATAAAATGGTTCTTTTTAACGGAGGGGCTATTGCCAGGACCATGCTATTTGTCCTTGCCGTGATGGCTGCAATGTTTCTTTCAAATGGAAAAGTAGTCTGGCAGACCTCACTGATGAACCTGATACGTCTGGAAAAACGTGCGGAAAAGAGTATGAAAACAAGGATTATCCCTGCCATTGCAGGACTTTTGATGATTTTATCCGGGTATTTTCTGGCATTAAATATATTGCAGGGAAAAGAATCCCTGTGGATTACCGCAGGGTTTACTCCCATTGGCATGCTGACTCTCCTGCTTGTTGTATTCGGAACCATATTTTTTATCAATTCCTTTCTGCCCTGCCTGATGATAGTCCGAAAACGCAGCAAACGCTTTTATACGGAAACCCGCATTATAACCATTCCGAACTTCATTTACCGGATTCGAAGCAACGCCAAAACAATTATAATGCTGACATTATTTTCTGCCACTACTCTGACCATTACGGGAGTGATGGCTCTTACTTTATACTATCCCATCGCTGCTGTTTCCCGCATAGCACCTTCGGAGATTGAATTCCGGGTAGAAAATGAAGATCAGATCCGGGAGACGGTGCAGGTTCTTCAAGATGGACAGTTCCTTCAAGATGGGCAGTTTCTTCAAGATGAACAGTTCCTTCAAGATGGGCAGTTCCCTCAAAACGAACAGATTCTTGAGACAAAGCAGCTCCGTAAATCTATACCTTGTCCTGTATCTGACCAGACCAGCTCAGTCGCCATAAATCCCACTGGCGTTATAGTAACACTAACGGATATTATCAAAGTATCCTCGGATGCCAAAGTCCTTCCCCCGGAATATGGACTTGGAAGTGCAAAAGGGGATGCAGATAACGAAAGACTTTCAAGACAGCCCGGATTTGAATGCATATCCGTATCGTCGTTTCAGCAGTTAATGACCGCCCAGGGCAGGGCAGATTCTTTAAAAGAGCTGCTCCCGCTGTCAGAAACAGCATGTATTCTGGTTAAATATGAACCCAATCCCAATGGTTCCGATGAAACCGGCAGCGTTTATTCCTTTAAGACCAAAAAGGGACTCCTGAACCTGAAAGTCAAAAGCACCACGCTTGACAATCCGGTTTCTTTTGCCAACAGTATCGGCACCTTAATTATCAGCGACGAAGCTTATCAACGGTTCGCCGAAATGACATATCCCAAAACCACAGTGTTAAGCCTCAACGGTCCCGTAATAAAAAATAATGAAATGCTCTATTCTGCCATGGAAAAAATCACAGGCAACAGTCCATACCTTCAGGGTAATTCCCATCGGATTCACACATTGCTCACCCTGAACAGTTCTACTTTTCTTCTGATTGGGTTTCTGGTTGTTTTATTTTTCATAGCTACAGGCAGCATTTTATACTTTAATAATGTCTCAGCCATAACCGATTCCAGAGAAGATTACGACATTTTAATGAAAATGGGCTACAGCAGCAAAAAAATTAAGATAATTATCAGAAATCAGGTGTTCACTTTTTATGGCATTCCTTTTATAATTGGATTAACAGACAGTTTATTTGCTCTGCTTGTTTATAAGCATGGATTGATGCAGAACTTATTGGGAAATTCACTGATTCAATATTTTCCGGTTGCCGTCTCCGTCGGTTTGACTGCTGCTATATACCTGGTTTACTATATGATCACCAAGAGAGCGTGCTGCCGGATTGTATTTAGCACCTCTAGTGTATCCCAGAGGCCATAAAATAACGACTGAAAATAAAAATGGAGATATTAAGAATGAAACCAAGAAAAATCAAATTGCTGTTTTTGGCAAACCACCTGATTACCATGTTATATATTGCATACATTACCGGTCCTGGCAGATTATCGGAGTCCACGGGCTTTATTCCCTATTTGATTTCAACCCTGATCCTGCTTGATATCTCCTATATTATTACCTGTAACCTAAAAAATAACAAGATGCTGAATCTGTTCTGCGGATTACTGGCTCTAAATTGCTGGTATATTGTGTTTACGCTGGATACTTCCCAAGCAGGCACAGTGGCGCTGAGTGCTCTGGGACCCGTAATTCTCTGTGCTTCAGCAAGATTTACTCTGGTATTTTTCTTCCAGGACACCGGATATCAATTTAAGCGGTTTACCGGCATACTGATGATCTTAGCATGTATCGGCTCTGTTATCGGGCTTTTTATCTCACCCAGGGTATTTGCCTGTATGTACGGAATTCAGTTTCTCATCACTGTTTTCTGTTTTTTCCTGGTGTTGATCCGGCATCACAAAAGAATGGGCTATGTCTGGAAAAATGAACGCAAATACATTTTAACCTCTTTTTTCCTGATATTTGGCGGTTTTGCCCTATACTGCATTCTGATGTCAAAAGTCCCGGGACATCTTGAAAATTTTGGTGTCTACCTGATTGTACTGCTTTTCTTTTTTAACATTCATGCCATATCGTTTAAAAAGTCCAGAAGTACGCCCTTATCATCTGTATTTCATAAAAAACAGGCATGGATTATGTTTCTGTTTTTTGCAGTTGCCGTAATTCTGATTTCCTATTTATTGAAGTTCAGTTTCCGTGGATATTTTCTTATTATTAATCTGTTCATCTGGCTGGTATTCCTGTGTAATATTATGCTGGAGCAGAATTTCCGCCGACAGAAGTTTTCTTTTCTACTTTCCGGTTCTTATAATAAAGTACTGGAACAGATTCGCCGGGAAGAGCAGTTAAAAGCGGATTTTTCCAACTATCTTCACGATGAAGTTCTGCAGGATGTCTTGTCTCTTAAGAATCTGATGAGCAAATCAGAAGATCCCAAGGTACAGAAGCTGATTTTAAGTACCCTTGACGAATTAAGCGGGAATATCCGTAAGCAAATGAAGGACTATCATCCGGTGATGGTAAAGTCTCTGACTTTAAAGGAAAATTATCAGAATCTGATTGAAGAAACAGGCAGAGCTTTCCCTTACCGTACCATTATCACTACATTTTCATGCCCGGATGATTTATTTTTGGTAGAACCTTATCACCTGATTATTTACCGCTTCATAAAGGAGCTAGCTGCTAATGTATATAAGCATTCCAAAGGAAACTATATGTGGGTAACTCTGTCTCAGGAAAAAGGCAACATTCAGCTGTGTGTCCGTGACAACGGAACTTCCTGTGCAGATACCATTTTGCTCTCACCAACATCCGATCACAAAGGGATTTCTTCCATTCAGGAACAGACCCTTTCTCTGTCCGGTGAAATGAAAATTCAGGATAACACTCCCCGGGGCATATCGGTTCTGATAACCATGCCTATGAAAGGAGAACATTCTTATGAAAGTTTTGTTAGTCGATGACCATATGCTCTTTGCAAAAAGCCTTGAAATCGCCCTGGAAGGCAATTCCTGCATAGAGTCCTTTACTTCTATACAGGATACCAGCCATATTCTGGAAGACATTTTCCGACTGAGCCCGGATATCATCCTTATGGATATCAACCTGAACCAGCCAGGCGGCGAAGACGGATTATCCCTTTCCAGGCGGATATTAAAAGCATTTCCACAGCAGAAGCTGGTGATTCTCTCCGGATATGATCTGCCTGTTTACCGCAGGGAATCCTGTAAAATAGGTGCAAAAGGATTTATCAGCAAAACGGTTTTTCCGGAAGAGCTGCTGAATGTCCTTCAGATTATTTCTAAGGGAAATACATATTTTCCAAATACGGATTCTTTTCTGGAGGAGCTGACCCCCAGTGAGAAAGAGGTGCTTCAGCTGCTGGCTGAAGGGTGGAAACGAAAAGAAATTGCAAGCAGGCTATTTTTAAGTGAACGTACCGTTTCCAATCATTTGCAGCATGTATTTGACAAACTGCAGGTCACCTCCTCTGTGGAGGCAGTCTCAAAAGGTCTCCAGCTGGGATATATTCCTCCTGTATGAAACCAGAAAGCGCCAGATATCCGGCTTTTTCGGATACCTGACGCTTTTGTTTACAATATTATTTTTTTAGAACTTAGAAACGGCTTCGCACTTAGCCTATGCTGCTATAATTGCGAAAATGAAGCGGCGTTACCCCCATTTTCTGCTTAAACTGCCGCGAGAAAAATATGCTGCTCTGGTATCCGCATAGCTCTGCAATCTCACTCATGGATTTATTGCTGTATTTTAAAAGCTCCCCGGCTTTTTTCAGCCTCAGATCAATGAGGTAATTTTTAAGGCTCATTCCGGTGGCGGCAGTTAATATCCGGTTAATTGTACTTTTATGGCAGGCAAAAGCAGCCGATAATTCCTGATGGGTGACGCCCTCCTGCATATGTTCCACGATATAATCCAGAATCTGGCCTTTTATCTGGTCCTGCTCCATTTCTCCGGTAATCTGTGACTGAAGCAGTTTCATAACCAGCGACCCTAAAAGGCTGCTGCAAATCTGGCTGGAATACATGCGCCCGATGTGATACTCTTTTACCATCTGCTGAATCGTGTCCATCAAAAAACTGTTTTTTAGAATATTGGTTTTGTGATTTAGCCCTGCCAGTGCCGTTTTGCTTTCGGAGGATTGATCCTGGGATACAAATTCGATTCCGGATAATAAAAAGGGATCTTTTTCATCTGCTAAAATTGTATTTCCAACACCCGGCGGCACATAGAACAAGTCCCCCATAATTGCAGGACAGGTTTTATTTCCTATAATATACCGCCCTTTCCCTCTGTGAACGTAGAGCATATAATGGTAATCAAACACCCGCCTTGATGTTTCAAATCCACTGTCACACTGGTATAGATTAATTACATTCATTTTCAGCTTCATTTCTATCCTCATTCTATCTTCATTTATTTTATATTTGAGTCATTTGTTTTATTTTTTGCGTTTTTACTGCATTGAAACTGATTCAATTCTATTATATCATAACTTTAGAAAAAGAAATACAAAGGAGTGAGCTTATGTATAGAATTCAAAAAGGAAAAGAATCTATGACCGCTAAGGAAAGGGTAAAACGCACCTTTCAATACGAAAAGACAGATCGGGTCACCATTGGATACGATGCAAACCCTGCTGTTCACGAAAGACTGAAAAAGGCTCTTGGCATCGCCGGATGTGATGATGAAACACTTCTGCAGATATTAGGTGTTGACTATCGACCTATCCAGGCACCCTATACTGGACCTGAATTGTTCCAGATCCCGGATAACAGGCGGGTTGACCAGTTGGAGGGCAGCATCATGCGCTGGGTAGAGCATGATACCGGGGGATATTGGGACTTCTGCGATTTTCCATTAAAAGATGCCTGTGAAGAAGCTTTTGAGAATTTTCCGGTACCGGACCCGGATTGTTTTAATTATGAGGCGGCAAGTGAGCTGGCAAAATCTTACGGCAATCAATTTGCCCTGTTTACCGGACATGCCGGTATGCCGGATATTATTAATTCCAACGGACGCATTATGGGTGTAGAAGATATCCTGTGCCATCTGCTTGAGCAAGACGAAGCTGTCATGTCACTGATCCGCAGACGCGCTGATTTTCAGTTGAAAATGTTGGATCGTCTGCTTCATGCCTGCAAAGGACAGATTGACTTTCTCTGGATGGGTGAAGATCTGGGAACACAGATTGGACCTATGATCAGCCTGGATCTTTACCGGGAAGTATTAAAACCAATTCACAGACAATTTGCGGATCTGGCTGACTCCTACCACATCCCCTCCCTGATTCATACCTGCGGATCATCCAGCTGGGTATATGAAGATTTTATAGAAATCGGAATCAAAGGAGTGGATACTCTGCAGCCGGGAGCCGGTAAAATGTCTCCCCAATATTTAAAGGAACATTTTGGAGGCAGGCTTAATTTCAGAGGATGTATCTCCACCGCCGGCCCCCTTGCCTATGGATCCGGTGAAGATGTAACAAACGTCTGCAGAGAAACCCTGGATATTATGATGGAATGCAGAGGATATCATTTTGCCCCCACCCATGCCATTCAGGACAATACACCTGTAGAGAATATCATTGCCATGTACCAGGCTGCACATGATTATGGGTATTATAAATAAGACGATTTCATTGAAATCCTTACTGGTTAAATTAAAGAGTGCCGCAGACTCAAGAAGAAGATTTCCATTGTCTGCGGCTCTTAATAAATTCGATTAATGTTTTTTTGTGTCATTTTTTCACACAAATAAAGCAGTGCCTGTATTTCGCACTGCTTTACTTTCTAATCTGTAATCATCATCATGATATCTTCGATGGATTTTCCGCTTTCCTGGATCATATCATAGAGATAACCCAAAGCTTCTTCTCTCTTCTTTCCTTCCAGTTCTTCTCTTTTACTCAAAAGATCATCCAGTTTTGCCTGCGCTTTTTCGATCTGTCCATCCAAGATCTCGATTTGATCATCAATTGATTTTTTTTGTCCTCTTGCCATAGTATTATCCTCCTCAAATTCACTTATTTATTCTATATGAATATATTAGTTCGAAATGAGGCTTTTGTCTAGTGTTTTTACTGAAAACTCGTACAAATTTATTGCCTTTTCTATTTTTCCTGCTCAATAATATCTAATTCTACAAAATCTCCCATATTTCCAACCGCCCGGGTAATATATTCTCCCGCCGCTTTTGTAAATGCTGCCTTACTGTCATAGTCGGTGCTGACAGCATCCAGTAAAGCATCGCTGATCTTTTGTTTCATGTCTGACATATTTGCTCCGGAATTTACCAGCTCCCAGACATCACTTCCATTTACATATGCCTTTACAAGCCAGGGCGGCGTCCCTCCTGTCATGGGGCTGACCGGTATTTTCCCGCTGGGATCAATCAATGCCAGATCCTTGTTATTCATTCGGATTGCCATTTTATCATTCTTGATATCCATGCCTTCCCGTTCATACAGGGCGGCAACCAGACCGTAAGTTACCTCTTCGTCATTTACATTCGCTTTTACCTCCTGATAACCCTCTGGAACTTTTACCGGATCAGAATCTTTATCCAGATATGATTCTGACAGGATACCGTTCCCGGTGTCAGAGACGACAGCGATCCCTCCGGATAAAGACTGGTACGGATAAATATCTGCCCCCTCTTTATCCTGTGCCAGTGCCATTACCGATCCAGAACACAATACCAGAGTACCTAATACAACAACAGGCAGCAGTCCTTTCTTTTTGGGCAGATGTTCTGTAGTCTCCCGGATACGTTCCTTCATATGAACCAGATTCCCTGACAGACGAAAGCCTACCGACGCCGGATATTCTTTAACCGGTGTCCTTGCTGCGCCGATGAGGATGGACGCATATTGAAAACGCATTCCCTTATCTGCCTGCTTTAAAACAAGTGTATCACATGCAAGCTCACACTGATGGGTATATTCCCTGCATATCCGGCGAACTGCAGGATTGAACCAGTGCACGGCTGATGCCATAGCGGCAATTGTCCTGCCCCACAGATCCCGCCGCATATAATGTGCCAGTTCGTGACGTAAAATTAAGGTAGTTTCCAGCTCCGTATAGTTCCTCTCCGGTACCAGTATTACCGGATGAAAAAGACCGGTCAGCAACGCCGTGTCCACAAACGGACAGCGGTATATCTTTCTGCACTTTTTAACTCCGAGAGGACGCCCCGCTACTTCCAGGCATTGCTCCATCCACGGATCGTTAATTTCCTGGCACCATCTGCGTTTCATTTTCTGGAATGAAATCCATTTCCGAAGACCGCAAAATGCAGACACTATCACACCTGTCAACCAGACCAAAAGGATCCCCCCAAAAAATAGCACCCCATAATTCAAAGATGAACCGATAGGAGTTATGACTCCTCCAGACGAATCTTCTTCCTTTTCTGCTCCCTGATCCTGTGTGAAACCTTCCTCAGCCTTTAATTTGAAAGTACCCTGTAAAAACTCCGGCGCTTTTACTTCCACCACTGGAGTAAATACAACCGGCTTCATGGGGAAAAGCAAGCCGGCGATCAACACCAGCCATAAAAGTGCCCGCCCGGAAGGGGTGATCCACTGCAGCAGACCTTTACGCAGTGTGATCAATAAGATTCCCGCAGCTGCAGTCATCAAAACAGAAGAAATTATAAGAGAAATTATAAAATCAAACATCCGCTATTGTCACCTCTTTTCCAGATCAGCCAGCCACTTCTCCAGTTCCCCAATACTGTCGTCATCCAGCTTTCCTCCATCATACAGAGACGCCATCAAACTGCTGATAGAATTTCTGTGATGGGTTTCCACAAAGTTCTGGGTCTCAAAAGCCAGATATTCATCTCTTTGAATCTGGGTCCAGTAAATCCGCTCTCTGCCCCTTTTCTCGCTTCTCAGAAATCCCCTCTCCGACAGCCGGATTAACAGACTGATCAGCGTCTGCGCCTTCCACCCTTTATCTTCCATCCTTTCCATCAGCATGGGTGCCGTAACCGGCTGTTCACATTCCCATACCTGTTTCATAACTTCAAATTCCGCATCCGGTAATTTTTTCATGACTATAGCCTCCTAACCAATTCGATAAAGCATCATCTGTATCACACCCAGCACCAGAAGATGACCGGGATAGAATCCATAAAAGAAATATTGAAATGCTTTGGATTGTTTTCCTTTTTCTCCATTGTACTTTAAAGTCAGCAAAACTGCAAGACAATGACCTGCTATGTACATCCCGATTGTAGTAACCATCCGGATATCAAAATCAAACAGGAAACTTTGAAAACGCCAGAGCTGTAGTCCTGCCGCTAACAGAACACCGATCGTGCCCCGTTTTGCTTTCCCCATATTCCTGCTGTAGTAGAAGAAAAACACATAGGCAACACACTGGTAAGAATATTCCAGATCCAGCTTCACCGTAACCCAGGTGAGAAACAGAACCACAAGGGCAGCAATTACCGGCCTGGATTTGAGGCGCCGGCTGCACCATAGTGCAAATAAAGCAACTGCCAGGGTAAACATTATGTTAAACCGCATTTCAGTAATCGGTATCAGATGCCCTTCATCAAATAACGAATACGGAATTTGAGCAAGGACACCGAAAACCAGAAGCCTTCCAATATATTTTCTGACATTTTTCGTGTGCCGGAACCCATTTGCCAGCAGGAAGAAAAAAAGGACCGCCGCCATTCTGCCGATGATTCCCACTGAATAAGCAAGTGCCTGAATGCATCCATCAGCAAATCCCTCGATTGCCGGATAATTCCCAAAGAAATTATACAGATGATCTCTCACCACATCCCTGACACAGAAAAAATTGGGACCATAGTACTGGCAGATTAAATGGTCGGTGAGCATTGCAAGAACCGCTATAATTTTTAATTTTTTTGTATTGATATTTACACCTTCTTTCTAATTAGACAATTGTCTTAAATATGATTATACATTTGTCTAATTATAAAGTCAAGCGTATTTTTCTGAAAAAATTTATGTAGTTTTGAGTAACGCAAAAATCCGTGGTACGTCACTAAAGTACGTACCACGGTATTCCTGTCGGCTTGCAGACAGTTTAAATTTGTTCCATCCAATAATACTATTTGAAATTCATTCCCTCCATCTGCCTCTATCTAAAGCAAGTAAAACAACTCCTGCTATACCCAAAGCACCAATTAGCATCAAAGATATTTTTCTTAATACCACACCCGAGATGATGAGGACAATTCCTGCAATCCCATTGATGAGCATAGAAATATTTTTTCCTGTTCTGCCGGGTCGTGGAATTTTGATAGAAATACCCAATTGCTTTGCAATATTTTCGAAACAATATGCAATTTTGTTAATCATTTTTATACCTCCTGTATACTGTTGACAGTTCTGCGCTACTGCACCAATCGAAAATTTGAAACGATTTTTGTTTCACACTTCCTCCTCTATTATAAGCTGGCAATCAGCTGCGTACCTGAGCTTATTACCATTAACAATGCAATGCCTCCGACTATCCATGGTGATCTTCTTCTTGTAGGATTCTTTTTCAGTGCAATAGCAATAATCAGCATGACAGCGCCAAGCACCAAAGAACCACTCCAAACTATTCGGAATATTGGCATAAACTGCAAAATTCTTTCATAAATCATATCAATAAATGCTGCTAAGTCCATTTCATATCCTCCTATTAAAATATTTCTTTAATTAAATTATCCACCATAAAATCAAAGACATCATAGTAGCTGCATATTGTTTCAAGTGTCTGTTTTGTTCCAATTGTCGAGAGTAATGCACTTAATATACCACAGGTTTTTGCTATGTCAATTTTAGGCTGTAAACCAGCTTTCTGGCAGACCTCCTGAAAAAACGCAATGGTTTCGAATTTCATTTTTTCCATTTCTTCATCTGATAACTTTGTGATAAAGGCTCTAAAGTCCAGGGTATTAACATCATATAAAAATGGCTTGCTATCAAATTCACGGAACAGTTCTTTGAGTGCATTTGCAAAACTATATCTGTCTGCGCCTTGTAATACCGTATGTAAGAATTGTTCTTTTAGCCGCGCCTGTATACCTATCGCTGTTTCATAAAACAATTCCTCCTTTGTGGCAAATAAGGAATAAAAAGTGCCAATTGAAATTTCCATTCTAGTACATAGTTCTTTGATACTGGTTTTTTTGTAACCCTGGGAAACCCATAGCTGTTCACAAAGCACTTGAAGATTTTGCCTGATACTTTTTTTATCTTCCTCGGACAATACTGGTTTTGACGGCATTTAGATATGCTCCTTTCCAAATAAATTATTTTGTGAATATATTTTGTGAATATTCGTTTTTATTTATTCGCAAACTAATAATAGCACACCGCTCCACATTTGTCAATTCATCTTCCAAGTAAAAAATCTCTGTCATACCATTAGGTAAAACAGAGATCTTATACAAACATATTATTTAACTTCAAAAGTTTCAGAGCTGAAATTACTATAAAATCTACCCTGATCGGCTGTAAATCGCAGTACACAATAATCCGGATCAGTCACCCCCTGTGGGTAATACATCGTATCGCCCTCCCGCCATATCAGCTCTTTATGTGCACTATCTTCCAGAACTTCCATTGTTCCAGTCAGCATAATACCCCTGAAAAATCTTTTATCGCAAAAATAGATACAAGCCTGAGGATTGTTCTTATACTGGTGTACCCTCATGGACGAGGTATTCGTTGTAAAATAGAACACTTTGATTCCCTCTCTTTTTCGTGGCGGCAGCATGGCTTTTGTATTGGGACAGCCATGTTCGTCCACAGAGCTTATAAATGATACAGTTTGCTTATCAATTAAATTTCCAATTGTTTTTAAAGGATCTTTCATTTTGATACCTCCAGTTTTATCTTTATTATACGTGAAACTGGGCGTATCGTAAATTAGTCACTTTTTTGTAACTATAACAGTCCCCTTTCTTTCAAAAAATCTTCCCTATGATCTTCTATCATCATTTCAATTCCCACGCTTTGCATAATTGATACTGCTTCAAATATCTTATTCCCACGTTCTGTAAGCAAGTAGTTTGATTTTAAGGGATAGCCTTCATTTTTTGTTTTATCTATTACCCCATACTCTAACAGCTCATTCAAATGCTGGATTAGCATTTTTTGACTTATCCCCCGTATTGATTTTTTTAGGTTGGAAAGAGAGCATCCCCCTTTGCTTAGCTCCCATAAAATAATGGGCTTCCACTTTCCTTTTATAATGTCGTGTGTTAATTCCAGTGGACATGTATACTCCCGGCGCATTTTCACGTTGCATCCCTCCTGTATATTTACTTTCCTTGTCCTGGTCGCGTGTGCAAGGCTATTACTTTCTCCAGATATGCAAAATCCTGGACCCTATTCCCAGAGATCTGATATTCCCCAGCTGCTGTATCTTGTGCTTCACTTAAATGCAGGATGTCAATGTAATTTATGATAGCATAGGGGTTTTTTATTGTCAAAACAAAGCTTGTTTTTCATATATGATTAACCTTTGACCGCGCCAAGCGCGGCTCCTTTGGTAATATGCTTATTTAAAAGCACATAAATCAAAACTGCGGGCATTGCCGTAAGTGCCATAACAGCAAACTGTACCGCATAATTTGATGAGTACTGTCCGGTGAATTCCAGCACAGAAAAGGGAAGGGTCTTCCATTTATTGCTGCTCAGATAGGTACTCGCCATCATAAATTCATTCCAGTTATTTAAGAATGTCATGATCGCCACCGTAGCCATTGAGGATTTCATCAAAGGCGTAATGATCACCGCCAATATCCGGTACAATCCGCATCCATCCATGACTGCCGCCTCTTCCAGTTCCCGGGGTATGGACTCCATAAAACTACAAGTCAGGAAAAGACCCTGTGGCAGGGAAAATGCCACATAGGGAATGAGAAGTGCCCAAAAGCTGTCGGTAATGCCCACTCTGTCGTAAATTACATAGTTGGGAAGCAGTGTGGCGTGTATAGGAATCATCATTCCCAAAAGCAGAATGGTTTTAACCAGACCGCTTAGTTTCCACTGCATTCTCATAATGGCATATGCAGCCATTATGGAGATTAAAATTACCAGCAGAACAGCTGTCACATTAATAAAGATGCTGTTTCGCAGATATAATAAAAAGTGTCCGTCTACAAATGCCGTAACATAATTATCCCAATGGAACTTCTCCGGTATAATCAGCAGCCCGTTCGTAAACATTTCATTGCTGCTTGCCACCGAAAAATCCAAAAGCCACACCAGCGGGAAAATCTGGATGACGGCTGCAAGAATCAGGCAGGTATATAATATAACTCTTTTCCAATTCATCTTCATACTGTACCCCCATTAGTCATTTTTTTCCTGAAAGACGCGGTTTAAGAGAACGGTTGCCAAAAGGCAGATTAAAATAAATGCAACGCTGATCGTATTTCCATATCCATATTTAAAAGAATTAAATGCTTGTTTATATAAATAATTTGCCAGGAACTGAGTCTGGTTGCCAGGTCCGCCATTGGTCAAGAGATATACCGTTTCCATCTGCTTCAGAGCAGATATAACTGCCATGGTAATGTTTACCTGGATCACAGGCTTCATTAAAGGCAGTGTGACTCTTAAAAATGACTGGGCTCCTGTAGCTCCGTCTATGGCAGCTGCCTCATATAATACAGGATCAATATTTTTAATTCCGGTATAATAAATAAGCATTCCCCAGCCAAAGCCATGCCAGATCAGTACAATCAGTACCGACCAGATTGCCATGCCGGATCCCAGCCAGTTTATTTCTTTTGTATATCCAAAAGCTTTGAGTATATTATTCAGTAATCCGAAATTAGGATTGTAGATAAATTTCCATAGATAAGCGATCACAGCCACGGATATGACATTTGGAATAAAATATATACAGCGGAAAATGCCCTCTGCCTTATTCTGCAGCTTATCCAGGATCGCCGCTGTGATTATGGCAAGGGGATGCTGGATACAGATAAATCCCACCGCCAGCAGCAGGGAATTACGCAGTGAAATCCAGAATCCCTGATCCTGGAATAATTCTTTATAGTTTGCAAGGCCTGTGAACGCGGCTGTTCCCATACCGGAGAAATCCGTAAAACTGTAATAAACACTCAGACAGATCGGTGCGAGAATCGCCAGCAGAAAGGTTAAGATTCCAGGGAGAACCAGGCTTATGATAACCTTTCTGTTGCTGTAAATTTTGCTCATAAGCATACCTCTTTCTATATTTAGTATAAAATGACGGCATCCCCTAAATCCATTTACTAAACAGATTTCATACTGTGTGATGCCGCCATTTAAGTGATGCGTAAAATCTTTTCTTATTTTTTACAGGTTTCTTATTTTTTGCAGGCAGACTGAAGCTGACTGATAAAGTCTTCTGGCGTTACCATTCCGATTGCCAGTTCTGCTGAAAGATCTTCACTCGTTGTTTTAAATTCAGAATTTCCCAAATCGTTAAAGGTTACTCCGGTGATACTAGATGCATTTCCAATGATGTCTGTAAAAGCTAACTGTACCGGGGTTTCGGTTCCGGTCAGATAATCCGAATAGTTTTGGGCAGACATACACACTCCATTTTCCCATGCAATCCTAGACCAGTTCTGTGGAAGGAACATGTAATTTAACAATTTGACGGCTTCTGCTTTCACTTCTGATTTTTCCGTCACTGCATAACCGCCGCCGTTCCATGCCGCAATATCAGCCGCTGTACCTGCATCTGCTTTTACTGACGGCATCATGAAGACACCGATGTTATTCCTTACTTCTTCCATTACATCCTGGTTTGTTGCCATGGACATTTCCCAGCTGCCCATATAGAACATTGCTGCTTGTCCATTGGCAAAAAGATTCATGGATGTCCCATAGTCAGTCGTCTCAAATCCATTCTGGAACAAACCTGCCTCCACGGACTTCTGCAACAGTTTTGCAGCTTCCAGATAAGCCGGATTGCTGAAATCACCGGTACTTACGGATGTTCTTACATCCTGCTGGCTGTCACCCAGAATCTTGGTTACAATATCCTGATAGTAAATGGAAATAGGCCATTTATCCGCTCCATCCATACTGCAAGGTATCAGTCCTGCATTTGAAATTTCACCCGCAAGCGTGATCAAGTCATCATATGTTGCCGGTACTTTCCATCCGTTTTCTTCAAATAACGCTTTGTTATAGTAAAATGCCATTACATCGGTGTTTCTTGGCAGACCATAGAGTTTATCGTCTTTGCTGAATCCATCCAATGAGCCGGACAAAAAGCCATAATCTGCATAAGTATTTGTATCTAATTCCGCAAGCAGACCCTCTTGAATTACTTCATCTAAAAATGAGGGCTGCCCCCAGATATTTACCAGATCCGGCATCTCACTTCCGGATGCATATGCTTTGAATTTTGTCTTATAAGCTTCATCATCTAAGGCTTCCACTTCAATAGTAATGTTAGAATTCTCACTCATATACTGCTCAAACAGTGTCTGCTCTACAAAACCCTGCCCGTTTTTACGGTCTGTTAAATTGGAAAATACTTTAATGGTAACCGGGTCTGAAGAGCCTGTGTTGTCCCCTGTATCATTAGTTTCGCCGGATATTGTCTCTGTTCCTTCTAGCACCGTCTCTTTCGTCTCCCCTGGGGTATCTGTAGAATTTGTTGTATCTGCATCCTCCGCAATTGTGATACCTTCACTTTCTGTTCCACCCGCACCTGTTGCTTTTTCTTCGGTGCCGCTGCATGCTGTCATCGTAAGAGTCATCGCTGCCGCTAATAAGATACTTACTATTTTCTTTTTCATATATATGCCTCCTTTTAGTTAGGAGGCTGCTTTTAAGCAGCCCGCCTGTATTATTTTTTAATCGTAACCGTGCTTTTCTGTCCTTTGTTTTTAAATAATGACTTATACTTTTTCAATTTGGATGAAGGTACTTTTAACACTGCCTTTTTATCAATTCCCTTTAACGCATTGGCACCTACCTTTTTAAGGCCTTTTGCATTTACGATAATCTTTTTCAGCTTGCTGCAATTATAAAATGCCTGTTTGCCAAAGGTAGTGATATTGCTTCCAATTTTCAGTGATTTCAGTTTTCTGTTGTTCTTGAATGCCTTATCACCAATAGTTGTCACTTTATAGGTGTAACCGCTGATCTTCACCGTGGAAGGTATGCTTATTGACGTATAGCTCTTTTTTGCCGGTGCTGTTACGGTTACGGTTCTCCTTGACGAAGAGGAAGCCGTAATTTTATATTTTAATTTCCCTGCTGTTATTGTAAGTCCTTTTTTTGGCAATGTTGATACTTCTTTGACCTCCAGGTTCTCCACTACATCATTTAAGGATTTTGCCACTACATTCACTACCGCCTGCAATGTCTTTTCCGGCGCCGTCCCGCTTAATTCCTGTGCAACCTGCAGTGCGCTGTCAAGCCTTGCCAGAGACTCTGTCGTATATTTACTTCTGTTTGCTGCCAGGGCTTTTGCGATTGCCTGGTTCAGGACATTCATATCAGCATACTGTATCTTTTCCTCCTCAGCAGGTTTTACCACCAGACCGCTGAGTGCAGATACAATCTCGATAACCGATGCGTCCACTTCTTCCTGTGTTGCATTTTCTCTGACGATTACTGATTCCGCTTTTTTAACCGCTGCCGATACTCGTGCATAAGAATCAGCAGTATAATAATCCGCATTTACATTATTTAACTTTGCAATCACTGCAGATAGAACAGACTTATCCACAGATACCTCTTCTGCCTGCTCTTTTGCAAACTGAATCGTATTTATTCTTGCATCTGCATCTGCAAAAACCAGATAGACATCATGAACACCCTGTAAGGGGGATTCCAGTTCAACCGTTACATCTTCGTAGGCAAGTTCGTTGACCGTAAGATCTACTGCTGCATCCGGATTCTCTCCTGTCTCCGGTGCCGTATAGCTTTTAACCGGTGTGATGTTAAAGTTGATACTAGCGATTAATTCTCCATCTGGGGAATCACTTCTTACATCGATTGCAGCATGTTCATTCCTGGTTGCCACATTTGCACATATTTTGGTTACCTCTTCCAGATTTACATTTTTCAAAGCTGTCCATGCACCTTCTTGTTCCGACATAACAGCGTAATATCCGGAAGCCACATGGGCATTTGCATTTTCCTCAGTGTCTCTGGAGGCATTTGCCAGGGACTCTGCCGTATGTTCTTTGGATACCTCACGGTAAACCACTCCGCTGCCGGCATAGCTGCAGTCAAATACACTCACTGGGCTGGCGGCATCCAGTTCTCCAATTGCTCCGCCTGTAACCGAGATCATTGCCTGCTGGAAAATATTCTTAGAAGAACTTCCCACCATGATGTCGTAATTGCCCGTCTCTGTAATATAAGAATGGCTGTTGGTATCCCAAAGTTCAAAATCTTTGGGGTCTACATTTAATACAACGGTTTGTGTCTGCCCAGGTTCAATCTCTGCTTTTTCAAAGGAAACTAGTTTCGTCTTTGGTGCATAGGAACCATATGCGGAATTATTATTAGAAATATATGCCTGTACGACTTCGGATGAAGCGGTATCTCCTGTATTGGTAACATCTACCGATATCTGGAAGCTTCCATCCTCTACATTTACATTTTCCGGCACTTGTAAGTTACTGTATCCAAATGTCGTATAGGTCATTCCAGCACCAAATTCATAGGTAATGTTGGAATCATCCGCATACATGTAGGTCAGCCCTGTCTGTACCGGGTCTGAATTGGTCATGTCTGTTGTAAATCTGGGGTCCAACTGGTCCAAAGTCAGATCCAGCCCTTCCGGAATCGAGCAGGATGTTATTTCCGGCAGCACATCATTATTGGAATACCAAGTAGACGTTAATCTTCCGGTGGGCGCCACATCACCATAGATGACCTGCCCCAGTGCATATCCCCCATACTGACCTGCATAAGGTTGGACGAGTATAGCAGCTACATTGTCATTCTGTTTTATCTCCTCAATAATTTCGGGATAGTTTGTCTGAACGATTACAATTGTTTTACCAGGATAAGCTGCTGACACATTTTCCACCTGTTTATACTGGTCTTCTCCCAGATATAAATCAGAACGGTCACAGCCTTCACCCGAGCTGTGTCTCGCCGGGGCACCTACAACCACTACTGCGTAGTCACTTGCGCTCTCCTTTGTTTCTATTCCCGCTTCTTTTACAATTTCTTCGGTAAATCTTGCATTATCCGTACGCAGATTTTCTGCTGTTGCCTGATCCTGCAGCTTTTCACTGAAAGCTACAATTTCTCCGTCCACACTCAGATAACGTCCGTTTGTATAATATCCTACCACCGGCGTTGTTCCCACAAAACTCTCACTGTAGGATTCCATGATGTAGCTGATTGTCTGATCCGGATTTTCTTCTACCCGAAAACGGTAGGGCATGGCCGTTGTTACATAGGTTGCTTCCAGATCATTTACAATCTGCTCCAGGGATTCTGTTCCGCTTGCTTCCACACCTGTGAAAGTTCCGCCACCGCCCCATCCGCCGCCGGTTGTAACTCCTTTGAGCCATTTGTCATTGTCCAGGCATTTGTAGCTATAGCCGTCCTGTCCCCAGGAATATTTTTCAAATTTTGCAGCCTTTTCCTGCTCACTTACCGTCACCAGGGATTTTCCATCATCGGAAAGGGCGATATATTTTCCATCGGCTGTTTTTATATGGACCACTTCGGCATCAGTGCTGTAATTTACCTTGTTTTCTCCTCCGATTTTTTGGATCCCGGCAGCAGAGGAATACAGCGCATTTTCAATCTCAGGGGATTTTCCTACCGCATAGGTTGTTTTAAATCTGGCTACAGACATTGGACCGGATACATAGACAGAGGAATCTTTATCCAGAGGCAGAACGTCATTGTCATTTTTTAATAATACAATAGATTCCTGTGCTGCTTCTAATGCAATATTTTGATTATAAGTATTATTATAATCATCGGCTGCTCCAACTCCTGCTGACTGGGAGTAGAATGGATAATCATTCATGTCCTCATTCAAGACACCACAGCGTACCAGCTGTCCTATCTGGTCTCTTGCCACATTTTCCACATCACTTTGAGTGACTCCGTAAGTTCCGGCTTCCACCTGATCTATCAGCGTCTGGAAACTGGCGTCGTTGGCACGGGTAGTACTTGCCCCTGCTGAATTAGCCACTGCCATCAGCCCACCTATGGATGAATAACCGGCTCCGTTATAAGCGCTGTCATCAATAAGCGGAACATAACTGGTATCAAATCCATTCCCATATCCGCTCTGATTACTTACGGAACCTGCATCTGTTACGGAGAACAGCCCATAGGGAGATAAACTTTTTGCATAATTAATCAGTGGAGAAATAATATTCGGTACTCCATTCGTTCTTCCATAGGAACTCATAAATCCGCCGATTGCGCCGGACTCGATTCCTTTAAATGTACTCTGGGGCTGATATTCCAAAAGCGTTCTGGCACTGGCATTATTGCTGGCTACAGAACGAAATGTCTGGGCATTGTAAGTAGTAAAATGTTTGGTTGTAACTACTGCTTTCTGCCAGAATCCCTCCGGATTGGCAGCTTCCGCAATTCCGGAAACTCCCGTTGCCATTTCATTCACCATGGATGCAGCCAGATAGGGATCTTCTGCAAAACCTTCATCAAACCGTCCGCTCAGCGGATTAATACGCAGATCACTGGTAGCCGTACATGCCATAACATTGATGTCAGATAAGCTGCTGTAATCTACTTTATTTACCCTCTCATTTCCCAGAACATTTCCAACGGATGCTGCAAGATCTTTATTCCAGCTTTGTCCCAAACCGATAATCGCCGGAAAGTCTGTGGATACCCCCTGTACACAGTCCGTAAAAGTTAAAGAACCCGGAATGGTTCTTCCTGCATTTTCACCCCTGGTAAGTACATAATCACCCCTGGTATCAAATGCAAATCTGGCTGCACCTTCCAGCCCTATGTAATCAATGACTGCATCCAGATACTGCTCATAATGTGCCGGTACGCCGTCAAATAGCGGCATACCCTCATATACGTGCCCCGCCGGAGCCGGTGTAAACGTAACAGACAAACCATCCGTTTCCAGATTTTCAGCGGCTTTTGTTACTATTGGTTCTGCATAGGAAATGGTACCTGCTATCAATGCTGTGGTAATCATATACGCCACTAATTTTTTCGGCATGGCTTTTGCCTTCCTTTTCATAAACGCTACCTCCTGTTTTTCGTAAACCGATTCAGTTTACTTTTTCAGAATTTGATCCCGTGCACGTTTGGATTTCGTTCCTGTTATTATTATCATTCATAAATGATTTTTCAACAATGCAGATTATCTACCAAAATGTTGAAAAAAACGACCTTATAATTGGATTCCATCTTTGGAATTCCCCAACTATAAAGCCGTTTTCATTTATTTGGACTCTGTTACCTCTTCAAACTTCTTCGATCCGGATGCAGGCTCTGTTACCTCTTCAAACAATTCTGCTTTCAGGGTAAGTATTACCTCCGTTCCTTCTCCCATCCGGCTGTCAATGTGGATACCATACCCTTCACCATAATGCATTTTCAGCCTGCGGTGCACATTGCGAAGCCCGATACTAGTGCCTTTGGATTTCTCTACGGTTTTATCATCCTGAAAGATCCTGTCTATGATTTCACGGGACATTCCGATACCGTTATCCCTGACATGTATTAAAATCTTTCCATCTTCCTTCTCTCCTGTCACTGACACCTGGGCATCCCCGATTTTGTCTTCCACTCCATGGACAATAGCATTCTCCAGAATCGGCTGAATCAAAAGCTTTGGAATCCGGTAAGTCAGCAATTCCTCCGGTATTACAACCATTGCCTTCAGCCGATCTCCATAACGGTATTCCTGAATCTTAATATAATCCCTTAGGTTACTTACCTCTTTTTCAAGCGTGATATACGTATCCGATCCTAGTGCAAACCGCATAAGATTTCCCAAAGAAGACACGATATCACCCACTTCATTAATTCCTTTCATACGTGCCATCCAGTTTACAGTCTCCAGTGTATTGTAAAGAAAATGGGGATTGATCTGCATTTGCAGGGACTCCAGTTCCGCTTTCTGTTTTAACAATTGCTGTTCGTACACCTCATTCAGCAGATCCTGGATTCTGCCAACCATCTGGTTAAACGTATCTCCTACCATGCCAAACTCATCATTAGTGGAAATATCATACCGCGCCTTAAAATCTCCCTGCCCAAACCGTTTCATCTGCCCCGACAGCGCTACCAGGGGACGTGTAACACTTTTTGACAGCTTTATGGCAAGGGCAGCTACTACAAGTGCCGATATAAATGCAAGGATATAAAATACATCTCTGAGGTTCTCTACATTTTTATGGAAATATCCGGTAGAAATGGCTGCTACTATTTTCCATCCGTTGGAAATATTGTCACTGATATAATAGGCTAAACCCTTAGAGTCACTGTCCATATGCAATTCATTTTCTCTACCGGAATATTGAATGATTTCGCCTAACAGGTTCTTTTCCTCAGCAGAAACTATGCGGTTGGAACTATCCAGCAGATAAATAGTCCCTCCCTCTATTTTTTTAAAGGAATTCAGGAGTTCATTCAATGTATGCTCCTGAACAGTCACCGATACATATCCCAGAGATCTGCTGCTTTTCAAAGAATTGATTTTCCTGGACACCACAAATTCCTGCTGATCTTTATTGGTGATTCCCCACACAGTCCTTCCATCCGCTTCATATACTTTCTCCCAGTCCACTTTAATATCTGAAGTGCTCCTGTTCTTGTTATAGGAATAAGAGACGCCTTCCTCCGTTACAATACTGATATTGGAAATATAATCCTTCAAAAGCGCATAAGATGACAAATGGTCTTTCAATGACTGCATCTTTTTATATTTTTCGAACCTTCCAGCGTCTTTTTCCAAATCGGATAAAATCTCCTGAATTGTGGAATTGCTTATGATACTGAAGGTAATATCTTCTAATTCCCCTGCAAAATCATCCGCCTTAATAGAGGTCCATTCCACCACATCCTGGAGATATTCCCTTGTCTGTTTTTCAACCAGCGTGCTGGAGTAGTAATATTGGAACGTACTCATCAGACATGTGGGAATGATCGTAAGTGCTATACATAATACAATCAATTTATACCGGAAACTGTAGAATTTTTTTTTCTTTAATTTCATAACTCATCTTCTATCTGAGTAAGCTGTTCTATATCCATTCCTTTTTGCCTCGCTTTTCGATACTGGCTTGGTGTTACACCATATATCTTTTTAAAAACCTGCCCAAAATACCTTTCATCATTGATACCTACCCTATTGGCGATCTCGTAGTTCTTCAATTGTGTATCACTCAGCAGCCTGGCTGCATGGGACGCCCGGATGCCCGTAAGGATACCCAGAAATTTCTGCCCGGTTTTCTGTTTGATAACCCGACTTAAATAATCTGTATTAAAATGTGTAAAATCCGCAAGGGCTGCCAGGGTGACATTCTCAGCATAATGTTCTCCCAGATAACGGATTATCATTTCAATCAGCCCTTCTTCCCCGTCTGCCTCCGGTCTTGCCCCCAGCAGACTGTTGGCCTGTTCCAGAGTCGAAAAATTCTGAAGTTCCTTTTGAATCAGGCGCAGATGGGCTTCCTGCTTTTTCTCCTGAAGTATCCGATCCTTTGCCCTCCCCACGCAGTCAAAAATTCCATCAGGGGTGCTGGGCTTTAATATGTAATCAAAAATCCCTAGTTTTATCGCATCCTGAGCGTATTCGAATTCTCCATACCCGGTCAATAGAATAATCTTAATATCCGGCTGAACTTCCAGCACCCTGCGTGATAATTCAATTCCCGTCATTCCAGGCATACGTATATCCGTCAGTAAAATATCTGCATCCTTTTCTTTTAGCAGTTCCAGAACCTCCATCCCATTACGTGCCGATCCGCTTACTTCTATCTCCATTTCACTCCAGGGCATGGAAGCCAGACCCATTCTTATAAATTCTTCATCATCTGCTATCACGATCTTAAGCAATCCTTTCATCCTCCTTGTTATTCTGTACCAGCCTTTATTGCATAACTCTCCAGACCTTTCATGGCTTCCCGGTAATCTTCACCTGCAATAACTGCCTGTGCCGTCTCATTGAACAGGTCTCCAAATTCAGGACCAAACCGCACGTCCATATTCAAGCAGAAAGAATCCGTGGATTTATACAAATCCCAACACTCCAGCTGCAGCTCTGAGAGCCTGCTTTTGTCTGCATCAATATCGGCTACCGGAAATGTTCCTTCATCATATAATATTTTACTCTGATATTTGTCACTGCTCAGCTCTTTTAAAAAACTGCATGCAGCTTCGGGATTTTTACAGTTTTGGGAAACTGCAAAGCTCCGGTCACTTCCTCCTATGGCTATTCCCCGGTTTTCTTCCTGTAAGGGGGGCAGTAAAAAGACTCCGTAAGGATCGCCCTCCTGATTCATCCACTTTGCCATCCAGTTGCCGGAAACCGTCATTGCCGTATCCTCTGCAGCAACATTCTTTCCCTCTGTTCCCAGAAAATCTTCCGGCAAATATCCCTTATCATATAAATCTCTCAATATTTCTGCAGATTTTAAGAGCTGGTCAGATGTCCATGGAATATCCTGCAGATTCTTATATGTCATCAGCTCTTTTCCGCAGACACTATTCATAACCTGCAAGAATAGCTGTCCTGCATTCCAGGGAGTGCTGTCCAGATTGATTGGAACAATACCATTTTGTTTCAGTACTTCACAGACATTCAAAAATTCCTGATATGTCTGGGGTACTTCAAGTCCATACTCTTCAAACAGTTTCTTTTTGTAAAATACTCCTGAAATGCACTTTGTAGCAGGAACTGCATAAATACCTCCGTCAAATGTGACATTTACAAAATCTTCAGATTCAAACTGATTGCTAAAGCTTTCGTCACTCTGTATGTAAACAGTAAGATCCAGCACTTTTCCTTTATCTACATAAGCTTTTAAAAATCCTGCCTGCCAGGAAAAAAACAAATCCGGCTCCTCATTGGCAGCCATTTTCCTTGCCAGCGTCGCTTTGAAGTTCTCCATGCTGTATTCCTCACATGCTATTACAACGTCAAACGTATTAGATGCGTTAAATGCATCAACCGCTTCTTTTAGCACCTCCTGGCCCCCATTACTGATTGTCATCAGCGTAAGTGTCTCCTTTTTCCCTTCCGGAGGGGGTGTATCCGCCCGGGTGCAGCCTTGCAGCAGTATACCGGACAGACAAAGGCCTCCAATGAATCGTAACCATACCTTTTTCATATAAATCCCCCCTGATTATCCGGGACTATCCAAATCTGCCCGGAATCTTACTTGTAAACAACTCTATCTCTTATTATACTGAAAAGAATTTCTATTTACAATCAGAACAAATAGACAAAGGAAAAGCCGAAAATTTGTAAAAGTTTACTCATCATACAAATTTCCGGCTTGTCAGCTATCCTCTATTTAGTTATCATTTATAAGAACTCTTTCAGTTTCTCAACATTTTTTTCCTCAAAATCCAGGAGTTTTTTCATCAATGAGACAATGTCTTTTTCTGCATCATGCTCGTACTTTTTGATGCTCTTAATGGCATCTATGATACCCATGTTGCTGCCTGTCAGCATCATTTCCGCTATATGGCTGTTAGATTTGTCTGTCAATGTTTTGACATTAATCATGACATTGGATGTTATTTTCTGAAAAGCACTGATATCCTTTTCATTGTATCCGTTCTCATGCAGCATTGACTTCGCTTTTTCATTGAAATCCCGGTATCCTTTTAACTGACTCTCAATCTGCTTGCGAAAGTCATCGCCCTCTACAATATCAAGCAGCTGATTTAACGTGTCTACGCCCATTCCTGAGTTCTGGTAAACAAAATTTAATAACTCTGCATTTGCATTCATAAATATTCCATCTGCCTTTCCGTTCCTATTATTCCAGGCAGATATCTGCCTGTCCTGCAATACCTATGATTACCAGATCAAACCAGAAATATACGTTGTATGAAATGCATTAAATGAATTACGTTTATGATAATAACAAATCTATGATAACTACCAGATTAATCTATTTTAATTTTAAATACTACGGGTTTGCTGCTCTGTACTGAATTTACATGGATATGAAGCCCTTCTTCATCTCGAACCCATTCTGGTTTTTCATTAAATCCCAGTACATCTGTATCCAAAACGATTCCGTGGAAGTTTGCCTGTCTGGATGCATCCTGGATTCCCAGAGATTTTAAGGTATAGTTACCATCCGGACTGCATTTTAATGCAGTTGCATAGAGATAACTGCCATTTACTGTGTAACGGATATCTTCATGGGTAAAGTTCTTCTTAATACCATCTGAAAACTGACCTTCCACGATTTCCGTAGGACCTTCTCCATATTTCCGCCAGACGCTGGTTTCATATACCGCTTCTCCATTAACCTTAAGCCATTCTCCAATCTCCAGCAGTATCTCCGTATCCTCCCTGGAAAACGTTCCATCTGCTTTAGGACCCACATTTAAAAGCAGGCAACCGTTTTTACTCACAATATCTATCAGATCACAAATCAGATCTTCCGCAGGCCGGAACTCATTATTCTCTGTATAACACCAGGAATTTAACGCAATTGCGGTATCCGTCTGCCAGAAATAAGGCTTCATATCCGCAAACTGCCCTCTTTCAATATCTACTACCGCACTGCCGAACATATATGCATCATGTTTATAATTGATCGCAACTTGTTCGCCCCACTGCGCTGCTCTGTTATAATAATAGGCAGCCAGCTTTTTCAAATAAGGCTTCGCAGAGTGATGCTGAATCCACCAGTCAAAATATAGAATCTTCGGACGATACCGGTCAATAATTTCACAGGTACGGCAAAGCCAGTCCTGTAAGAATTCTTCGGTAGGTTCCGGTTTGCTGTATAAATCCTGATGCCCCATTTCCGGCATTGCAGGCCAGTAAAAATCGCCCCGTTCCATGGGTTCTTTGATATCACTGTCAAATTCTTTGCCATGTCCCATGAAGAACCAGTGCTCGATCCGGTGTGAAGAAGCCCCTGTTTCCATATTTTTCTCTTTGAATGCACGCTCCAGCTCACCCAGCACATCCCTGCAGGGTCCCATTTCATAAGCATTCCAATGAGAAATCTCGCTCTTATACATCTGGAATCCATCATGATGTTCCGCAACCGGGACCACATATTTTGCACCTGCCTTCTGAAATAAATCTGCCCATGCATCAGGATCAAACTTCGGCGCATTAAACATTGGTACAAAATCTTTATAGCCAAATTCATTCTGAGGTCCGTAAGTCTTCACATGGTGTTCGAATTCCGGACTCCCCTGGATATACATGTTTCTGGAATACCATTCGCTTCCAAATGCGGGAACACTGTAAACGCCCCAGTGAATAAAAATTCCAAACTTTGCCTTGCGATACCAGTCCGGCACCTGATAGTTCTGCAGGGAATCCCAGCTGTCTGTAAATGGTCCCCGGGCAATCACGCTGTCAATTTCCTCTAAATATGGTTTTAAATCGTACATCGTATCCTCCTTATTTACAAATGAAGACAACATTTGTTTTCTGTTTTGATAACTTTATTATAATAAATCTGGATTCAATTAACAGAGAATTGGACGGCGTATTTGGGTTTATAATGGCGCTATTTTACAATGACATCACTGAGTCTAAAATTATAAATCATTAATTTTATATCTGTTCTTACAAGCCCTTTTGTATTAAAATAGACTTATTGCAACAAAATCAGGCTTTTGCCGCATTAAGGAGGCTCTTATATGGGAGATGTCAATATCTGTTTTTCCATTAGCAATACCGAATTTCATGTTCTTTCCCTCTCTTCCGGCCCCATGCCCTATATGCCTATGCATGCCCACAGCAATGACAGCTATGAACTTCACTTTATTACCCAGGGAAGCGGACGCGTTCATATCAATACGGATATCTATCAGCTGACTGAAGGTGATTTTTATCTGACTGGTCCTGGTGTATCTCATGAACAGATTCCGGATCCCATGGATATCATGCATGAAATTGGTATCTACTATACTGTAAGTCAAAAATCCAATCCCGAAAAAGATCCTCTGATTCAGACACTTATCCGGCAGAACTTCTGGTTTGGAAAACTATCCCTCGCTCCCAGGGACGCAATGCACAGGCTTTTTGAAGAAGAACAGCAGAAATCTGCAGGAAGCCAGCTCCTTCTTCCGCATCTTGCCGCTGAATTTTTAATACACCTTGCAAGGGAATACTCCCCTTCCTATACACCCCACACCGAAATGCCGGATATACCGCCGGATGAAAAAAAATATCTGATGATTGAGCGGGCATTTCTCTCTTATTATGCCGATATCACCCCGGAGTCACTTGCTGATATAGTGGGTCTGAGTATAAGGCAGCTGCAGCGCTTAATAAAAGAACATTATCATACCACTTTTCAGGAACTTAGGGTGAGGGCAAAGTTAAATGCAGCCTGTATTCTGCTTCGCAATACGACAGATTCTACCGCTTGTATTGCTGAAAAAGTGGGGTTCTCTTCGGCGGAATATTTCTGCAATTGTTTTAAGAAAGAATTTCATATGACTACTTCACAATATCGGCACACAGACAAAAAACCCCATTAGTTAAATGGAGGTTTTTCTTTATAGGTAAATTAACGGACGTAAAATGTACCAGGAACATCCTTCCAGTTTTCTTCTGCATATTTCAGAAGCGTATCGGCCTGTGTCCGTGACATTTCCGGGAAAAGCAGAAACAGGCTGTGGGAACCGTATTTCTGAACCAGACGGTCCACATTTTTAATCCAGTCTTCAAAATTTCCGGAATACACTTTTACCCAAATGGATTTCCCTGCAGCGATTGCCTTATCGTAGATCACATCCCAATCCTGCAAAGTGCCATCCGGTCCGGCATCTCCACTGGTCCACTGGAGCGCGTCAATTCCATCAATTTCCATAAGTGCATCCAAATGCTTAATGGCAGCCGGTCCATCCAGATGGTACAGCACATAGTCGGCTTTGTCTGCCTGTGCTTTCAGAGATAGCTGAATGTACTGGCGGAAATCATCCGGTGACATCATAGCGGAGAAGTCACACTGCAGTTTCACTGTACGTCCGGGTCCCCATATCTGGAACACCGTATAGGCATTTCCGCCCTGATCATCTTTAATTACATCGTAAAATTGATTATAGTAGTCATAATACAGATCTGTGATTTCTCCTATGCGTTCTCCAATGGTCTCCGGCTCATCTAACATATCAAATAAAATCTCCTGTGCTCCGCGCAGGGATGCCAGTACATCAATATTCTCCATCAGATCCGGCATGTCTACGTAAAAGTCTTCCCCAGCCAGTTCACGGCATTTCGTTACCAGATTGATGTGTTTTTTGTACCATTCATTTTCCGGGTCAAACTTAAACTGCGGCACACCATCCCAGCCTTCCAGACAGGACTTAAACCATACCGTATCTTCTTTGAAACCAATATCGGATCCAAGATAGGCAGCCAGGGAGCCGGGTCCAAAGTCTACATTTAAGTTAGGAAAACTTTCTCCCAGAAAATCATGGGTTTCACAGAAATATCGGTAACGTGCAACAATCTGCTCCGGATTCTGATATTTGTCCTCCATATCCTTCCACTTAAGTTCTTCGGGCATATTATAATATTTTCCCTGGCAAATCTGGTCCAGATATCCGCCCTCTACCGGGGAACCATCTGAAAATGCTTCCATTTCCGGCTTTCTGGCTATGACACACATAAGTGGACGCCCTGTGTTTCTGTGCTTCCAGTAGTTTGTAAACTTTTCTTTTACCGCATTCATATTTTCTTTGTAGGGAATTCCGGATACTGCCGGGCTGATTCCGGTAAATTTTATGCCTTCCGGTTTGGGTAGCGCACTGTCTGTTTTTATAATTAATTTTTCTGCATCAGTTCTTTCCGGTCCGTTCTTTATATCCTTCACTTTAGAAGCTGGTACCGTATCTGTTCCGGCTTTTGCAAGCTCTTTCGCTTTCTCTGCTGCTTCCGCTGCATCCGCTGTATAGGCATCCGCCCCGATTTCATCAGCAAATGCCTGGGATATAGGTGCACCGCCAACCATTATTTTAATCCTGCTGCGAAATGGTGCATTGTTTAAAGCAGCTACCGTGTTGCGCAGAGACGGCATCGTTGTTGTCAGAAGTGCAGACAGTCCTACGATAGTCACATCAGGATGCGCTTCGATTTCTTCTATAAAAACATCAATTGGTACATCCACGCCCAGATCGATTACTTCGAATCCGGCACTTTCAATCATCATGCCAACCAGATTTTTACCGATATCATGCAAATCACCGGCTACTGTTCCCAAAATCATTTTCCCGGCACTTCCTGCACCTCCGGTAGCCAGATGAGGCTTTAATACTTCTACCCCTGCTTTCATGGCTCTGGCAGCAGCAAGCATCTGGGGAACAAATATGATTTCTTTTTTAAATTGGTCTCCTACTACAGCCATCGCTCCAATCATGCCATCGTTTAATACAGCAACCGGGTCGCACCCGGCATCAAGTGCACTTTGTACAAGGCATCCAATTTCTTTATTTTTACCATTCTGGGTTGCCAGGAAGACGTTCTTCATTTCCGGAACCATGTCCTTGGTTAATTCATTGATATCCACACCTGCTTCTTTCTTTTCCTGGAACTCCTTTATATATTCCAGGCAGAACTCATCTTTCCCCAGCAGGGCTGTCGTCGCATAAATCATGCCGATCATATTTTTGTTGGTAGGATCTATAATGGCGCTGTCCATTCCCGCATTCATTGCCAGCACCATAAAAGCCTGATTGATATTTTTACGTACCGGCAGTCCATAGGAAATATTACTCAAACCGCTGGTAATGTGGATATCCGGATATTCTTCTTTAATCAATCTGCAGCATTTAGCAAAAACCTGCAATGCTGTTTCATCAGTAGATAGCGTTACCACCAGCGGATCGATATGTAATCTGGATGGCACAATTCCGTATTTCTTTGCTTTTTCCATAATACCATGAAATACATCCATGCGGCGTTCCACAGAATCCGGAATCCCATCGTTGTCACAGAGCAAAGCCACACACTCCCATTTCGTATCTGCAATCAGCGGAAATATCGTATCAATCTTATCTCCTTCCAGGGAAACAGAATTGAGCAATCCAGGTCTCTTGCAATAAGGCAATGCCCCAATACAGGATTTTGCACTTGGGCTGTCTACGCAAATCGGCGTATCCGTTACTTCCTGTACCTGTTCAATCATCCATCGAAGAGTCTCAATCTCTTCCTCTTCTTCTACAGAAGCGCATACATCTAAAAAATCAGCCCCCGCATCGGCCTGTAATTTTGCGCGCTCTTTGATTAACTGTGCATCTCTCGATGCAATTGCTTTTGCCACCGCTGGTATGGACCCATTTAGTTTTTCACCAATTATAATCATGTTCTACCTCCTAAACATGTTCGCAATGAATATTTATCTTAATCTGATTTTTCTTTTCCATATTCATTTTATATAGACTGCAGAAAAATAACCTCTGGTTTATTATGATGAGAATGTACTATCTTACGATAGAAAGACCGTATTTTAAAATGGTAAGATATCGAAATCTCAAAATAATATTAAAAGACAAATCCTTTTATTAGCGTTATAATAAAAACATATAAATGCGGGAATTTATTTAGCGGAGAGGTATTTGCGGAATGATTATTACACAGGATACAACTATATTAAATAAAGAAGAACCTTTTGAGGTAAGGACATATATGGAGCAGCGTTCTTTAAAAAAGCCGGAAGTTTATCATTGGCATAATTTTTTTGAGATCACCTATATATTAGATGGCCATGCCAGATATTTTGTAAACGGGAAACAGTACGACGTGGAAAAAGGAGAAATTATTTTATTTAACCATATTGAAGCACATGGCTGGGAAGTGTTAAGTGATCAAATGACTTTGCTTGTCCTGATCTTTGGTTCCGATTTTATCGCAGATCGGACCAGCATTTTTGATTATGATTATTTATTGCCTTTTGTTGAACGCGGCAGTAATTTTCAAAATAAAATTCCAGGGACACTTCCCTATGCCGGAGAAATCATTCATATTATGAACGAAATAAACCGGGAATACATCCAAAGGGAAGTGGGATATGCATTGATGATCAAATCCGATATCCTGAAAATACTCACGATACTCTATCGAAATTGTGAGCGATCAAACCCATCCGGTGAATTACTTGGCGGAAAAAAGGAAGCAATGAAAAGGCTGGAGAAGTCTTTCCAGTATATCAAAAAACATTATTGTGAAAAAATAAAGCTGGAAGACGTAGCCAGTATATCCTGCATGAGCCCTAATTATTTTTCCTCCTATTTCCGGAAAGTGACCAATATGCAGTTTCAGGAATTTTTAATCGAAATGCGTATTCAAAAAGCAAGGGAAATGCTGCGTACATCTGATGAAGGTATCTTAGATATCGCTGAAGACTGCGGGTTTTCCAATATGTCTAATTTTTACCGCCTATTTCGGAAGTACACCGGTTATTCTCCGGGTGATGAACGGAAAATGTGTCAAGGCAGCAGGTCTTTGGAGTAGATTAAGCCCCCCGCCTCAATGCGGGGTTTTTTCATACTATAGTATTGTTTTCTGATCCTCCAGATTGTCCAGGATTAAGATATACACTTTTAAACATTCGCATACTTATTCATGAACTTTTCTTTCTCTTCCGGACTAAGAGATAATTGATTCATCAATTTATTTAGTACTTGCTCGTCTACTTTTTGATCTTCTAGATTATCCAGTATTAGTTTAATCCCCTCTTGCACACCTTCTTTTTTCGCCATGTGCATCAAGTGATTATGATCTCTAATTGCCTTTTCCCTTGCCTCATATTCTAATTTTTTCTCTTTGTCCGCACTCATCCGCTTTAATACTTCGTAAGCTTCGTTGATATATTCATTCATTTCCGCCATTGCTATAAAATCCTCCTCTTTCTTTCCATTCAGGAATTTTCCCCACTGTAATAATTCACTTTCCGGTTCCTGGTTATTCTTTATTTTAGGAAGTTCCAGCACATGAAACTCCAGTTTATCCGAGTATATGTTTCCATTTTTGTCATCACGCAAATGAAAACAGGAGTAGTATTCCTGTGTTTCCTGCAAAAATGGAAAGTTTAATATAGAGATATGAATGCATTTCGCCAAGACATCATAATCATCCCCACGTTCAATCTGTTCTGCGTACATCTTGCATATGTAAAACAACGTGCGCTCTTCCCAGAACGGAAAAGAAAGCACCTGCATTTCCAGATCTATCTGACTTTTATCGTGCATCAAAACGCGTACATCCAGAATTCCCAGCTTTTCTTCCTGAAATTCTTTGTGTAAGTTAGTATTCAGCAATACTGTTTCCAGAATGTCTTCCGGCTTTCTATTTATGAATGCAGCAATCAAACCTTTTCTTATTTTTTCATTACGCATTAGTTCCTTGAAACAAAAATCAACGGTGGGACACATCAGGAACGTTTCTGTCTCCTTATCTGCAGTATGATTATCATTTTTGATGGGTATATTGATCATTAAAATCCTCCTCTTACTTTAAGGCAATATCCTTTGCCGTGTATGGAAGTTCAAAAATCAACAACTTACAGACGGCATAAAAGCACCTTAAATTCATATACATGTTTTCTGGAATTACTGGCAGATTAGCCAAGTTTAAGAATATTTATAACGTTATATTATCACAGGATCAAATATATTGCAACATATTTATTCATAAAGTTACTCATTAAATTTTTATGCATTAAATCATCTTAACACATGATAGAATTGATATTACATATTTCGTTTATGAATCTTTAGACGGATCTTAATTTTAACACGCAAAATACATAAAAGAGCAAAGAGCAAATGAAAGATCGTGGAACCTCAGGTTATTAGATTATTAAATCTAATTTACAGGGTAAGTTCAGTTTTCTCATTTGCTCAGTTCTTTTATATGCTTTGTTCTATTATTTGCTCCGTTCTATTGTTTGCTCTATTCCATTGTTTGCTCAGTTCCATCTCAGCTCCATTATTTTCCCTGTTCCAAAATTTCCCCATATCTCCATTTAAAATTGATCCACTATCATTATTTCATTTTCCCGTTATCCTCTGTTAACCGCTTCAACGGCCGCAATGTTTTCATTTTAATGAATAACGGTACATATTCAATAATCAGAGAAGAATTTTCCAGTCCGTACCATCTTGCCGGTGAACCTGCGATATGCCGGATAGCGTATTTTAAGGATACTGCTGCTCTGCCTGAAGCCGTGATATCACTCTCTGGTACCAATACTTTCCGAATCAGGCAAAACTCGAAATCGCCCACCTCGCCCGGCTCATATACCGAATATTCCCTTTGCTGGGAAGGCAGCTCGCCGCTTGCTATTAATTCTTCTACAATCTGCCTCAGGTATACATTAACCCTCTGATCAACCTTAAATCCAAGCCTTAACTGAACCCGGTAGATATAATCCGTTCCAAAATTTTCTACTTTGTATTCACGGGTATAAGGTTCATCTGTTACCTTTATCGTCACGAACCAGTATGCCTGTGCCCGCTTAGGCTTTTTGTCCAGAATAGAGTATAAAATGTCCCGGTCCAGATCCTCCATTTCCGGTTCCTTTGTGATATAGACCAGATTATCTGTCTGAATTGGATATTCCATATCATGACGCAGCTTCCCCAACAGCTTCCGGTAGTCACGGATTTTAAAGCATACTGCCTGAGACGCCTCTATCGCCGTACCGCGATGCCACACCAGCATGACTCCAAACAGGAGCAGGGCAATTAACAGCGCCACATATCCTCCTCTGGAAAATTTACTGAGACTGGATATAAAAAATGTCCCTTCCAGGCCGCCAAAGAACACCAGGAAAATAAATGCCGGAATCTTCTGTTTCTTCTCATATTTTAAATAAATAAACAACAGAAGGGTTGTCATCAGCATGGTAAGTGTAATCGCCAGCCCGTATGCTGCTTCCATGTGCTCGCTGGTTTGAAAATACAAGACCACAATGGAGCACAAAAACCAGATCACCAGATTCACAAGAGGAATAAAAATCTGTCCCTTTGTTTTAGATGGATAGGAAATCTGCATATGGGGCATCAGATCCAGACGGCTTGCTTCTGAGACCAGGGTAAATGAACCCGTGATCAATGCCTGGGAAGCAATAATCGCCGCCAGTGCTCCAAGCAATACAGCCAGGGGGCGTATTCCCTCGGGAAGCATCTGGAAAAAGGGGTTCATATCAGGAATGCTGTATAATGCACTCTGTTTCTGATTTTCCATCAGCCATGCCCCCTGACCCAGATAATTCAAAATGAGACATATCTTTACAAATGGCCAGCTGATGTAGATATTGCCTTTTCCAACATGACCCATGTCGGAGTACAGCGCTTCCGCTCCTGTGGTTGCAAGGAAAACGCTGCCCAAAATCATGAATCCCATGTGATTTGCCGGACTGATCAGGATTTTCACAGCCCACAGCGGATTCAATGCCCGAAAAATCATCAGATTGCCGGAGATATTAAAAATACCGGCTGCTGCCAGAAAGAAAAACCAGATTGTCATCACCGGTCCGAAAGCCTTGCCGATAGAACTGGTTCCTGCTTTCTGTACCAGGAACAGGCCCGCAATGATGATCAGCGTAATCACTACAATTTTATTTTGGCCATTTCCCAATAAGGAGTGCATCGCCGGAATACTGCGAAGCCCCTCAATTGCCGTAGTTACCGTAACTGCCGGCGTAAGCACTCCATCTGCCAGTAGGGCGGCTCCGCCAACCATTGCAGGTAAAATAAGCCACTTTCCATATTTTTTAACCAGACTGAAAAGAGAAAATATACCTCCCTCACCGTGATTGTCCGCCTGCATGGCAATCAGTACATATTTTACCGTAGTCAGCAGAATAACAGTCCAGATGACCAGGGAAAGGGAACCCAGAATCAGTTCCTCATTCACATTTCCCAGCCCGCCGTTCCCATATATAATTGACTTCATTACATACATCGGTGACGTACCGATGTCTCCGTATACCACTCCAATCGATATTAATACTGCACCAAGACTCACAGGAATTCTCGCAGAATGCTCCTGTTTTATCATATTATTCACCCTTTCTTTTACTGCTTTTCTATAGATCAGTTAAGCAAAGGGTATCTCTTTTTTCCATCCTTCCGATGACCCGTCCGTATCATCCGCATATATCTATCCATTAATTGAAAACAATTACACAGAAAAACATAAGGTCTGCCCCAGTCTCCCCCGGATAAAAATAAGAGGAGTGTATAGAAAATCAGGAAACAAAGGCCGCTTAAAAACAGATTCCGGCTTTTTATAACAGGAACATTTATCCCGTCATTTCCAACGGTAAAGTTTCTGAAAATTGTCTCTGCTTTTTCAAAATCAGGCAGATCAAACTGCTGTACTGCGTGGTTCATGCCGATAACAGGAGAATCCTTGGAAATCATCGTTTGATTTAATCCGGCTGACAGCTGATGTTTATTACTATATAAAAGAACCGGGAGGCATAAAAACAGCACAGTCAATAACAAGACCGACCGCATATATTTTTTCATACTATCCTTCTCCCTTTCTGTTTGTAATATATTCATATCATCGGCATATTAGCACAATTAACGTCCGGTGTCAACCAGTTCTCCGGCAGCTTTTATTTTAATGCGATTCGTATTTCCAGGGTAATAAGCCAGTGGTATATCTTCAACATCAATAATCTCTACGGTATCCGGTGCTGCTCCGGCTTCCACCGCCATCTCGCAGGCTTCCCGCTTTGCTTCTTCCAAAGCAGTTTCTCTTGGGACCTCATCGTAAT
Organism: uncultured Robinsoniella sp.; assembly: GCA_900540475.1. Taxonomy (GTDB): domain Bacteria; phylum Bacillota; class Clostridia; order Lachnospirales; family Lachnospiraceae; genus Robinsoniella. The sequence continues at coordinate 65,966 of UQGG01000015.1, forward strand.
TAATCAGCTTCTCCAGGGTTCCGCTCACCTTGGAAATGGCTGAACCGATTGCGTTAGCGATTCCAAAATGTTCCGGCTTTACCGCTGTTCTGGTACCCTCCAGCTGCTGCGGAATCACAATAGAGCCTCCGCCTACTAAGATTGCGTCCATATCCGTATTGGAGCTCTTCATGGAATCAATGGCGTCCTCTATCATTTCTTTCATGACTTTCATGGCATTTTCTGCAAATTCTGCGTCTATTACATCTGCCTTTCGCTGATCACCCACCTCTGCCATTCCAAGTCTGACTGCGATATCCGTAGCGGTAATCGTATCTCCGCCAAATGCCAGAGCTTTGCTGCTGATCTCAAAGCCAACGCTGTCCGGTCCCACGGTGATACTGCCATCGGGCTGCTGTCTAACGATCGAGCCTCCGCCCAGACCTATGGACGTAACATCCGGCATGCGGAAATTGGTACGCACGCCGCCAATGGTAACCGCCACACTGGATTCCCGAGGAAAACCATGGGCGATCACACCAATGTCTGTGGTGGTCCCTCCCACGTCAATCACGACAGCATCCATAAGATTGCTCAGGTAGCTTGCTCCTCGTATGGAATTCGTAGGACCACATGCGATTGTAAGAATGGGATATTTTTTTGCATATTCCATTGTCATCAGCGTCCCGTCATTCTGGGACAGATATACTTTTGCATTCGTGACGCCTTCTTCCGCCAGGCTCCTTGCAAATCCTTCGGTGAATCGTCTGGCTACTTTGTAGAGAGCTGCATTTAAAATGGTTGCATTTTCCCTTTCGATTAATCCCATAGATCCTATTTCACTGGATATGGAAATCTGTACGTCCTCTCCCATCACCTCTCTGCAGATTTTCGCCGCCCTTATTTCGTGATCATTTCGAACTGTTGAAAATGCACAGGATATTGCTACGGACTTTACTTTTCCATCTAAAGACCGGAAAAATGCTCTTGCCGCCTCCTCATCCAAAGGTGCCAGTTCTTTTCCATCGTATTCAAACCCTCCGCCGATGATCTCATCCGCTTCTGCCACATGGCGGATTGCCTCTTCCCAGTCAACCATTGGCGGAATTCCCTTCGTAGCGGGAGCACCGATACGCAAGACTCCCACCTTTGCCAGATTCTTTTTCTCCACAATAGCATTGGTACACTGGGTGGTGCCAAGCATCGCCTGGCTGATCTCTGAGCGGTCAACTCCTGACTGGGCAAGTACGGCTCTCACAGCACCAAGTATTCCATCCTGAATATTTTCAGAAGTAGGGTGTTTACACTCGGCGATAACCTGTTTTTTCTCATCAATTAAAACTGCGTCTGTATTGGTTCCTCCAACATCAACTCCTAAACGATACATTATAAAATCCCTCCTTTCACACGTTCTTCAATGGGAATATAATCCGTATCACACCCAAAATATCTGGGTCCTACTAAGTCCAGCCCCTCTGCCGTACGCCACATCTCAAAACATTTCAGCCCCAGAACCAGGACACGTTTGCCATACTTTAGGGCATCTGTGGTAACCGGATGGAAGGTTTCCGTATCCACCAGGCAGATCAGATCCGGTGTGGTAGCAAGTATCCTGCCATCCACTGCAGCCGTAAGATTTTCATTCTGAAATTCGATAAATGCCTGCTTCCCTTTATCTTCACCAATTCCTTCCAGCATGACTTTTCCAAAGTTAAATGCCCCTCTGGTTTCCCTCAGAACATCTGTAATCTTACCTTTGAACAACTTAAATCCCTCTGTAAACCTGAGAAAGTTTTCTTCCGGCGTTCCTTCTTCCAGATCCTTTACGGTGCGGATAGCTTCTCCCAGCTTCTGGCTGCGGGTCACGATGTTTTTAACGGCATATTTTTTCAGGGATGCTCCGTCCATGCAATACAGTGCCACCGAAACAGATCCCCCACAGCTCATGGTAACCCCACGGGCTAACTCTTCTGTCCACTTATTGGTGATGGTATTGAAAATAACACTGTTACCTTTTTCATCTGTCAGTGCCATTGGAGATGCACTCATTCCCCCAATTGTAAATGTCACCATCTGAAGCTCGGGGAATGCACGGCCCATACCGTCTGCATCCACCATAGGAAGACCTAATCTGGCAGCCGCGGCTATGGGCAGCATACTGTTCACGCCTCCTGCTTCAATCGGCATGAATGCATATATTTTCTTGCCATAGAACTGCGTTACCATATCGTACAATATTTTGTATTCATTTCCACCGATTCCTTTTTCACTCAGAATCGTGGGTGCCCCCATCATGGCAATGGGTACAATTAATGCATCATCCGGTATTTCTTCAGGATCCAGCAGGGTAACCTCCCCGCATTCCTTTACTGCTCCCATAGCGACCAGTTTGCCTATGTAGGGATCTCCTCCGCCGCCTGCACCAAGCACGGCTGCCCCAAGTGCAATATCTTCAATTTCCTGTAAACCTATTTTTCTCACATTCATTACCTCCGTTTCCATTTGATTATTTTACCTTTTGTCAGACTTTCTTCCAGTTAGTAGATCAGACTGTTCCCATACCCGATTGTCCTCTTAAACAAGAATGCCAACGATGGTATGTCTTCGTTGGCATTGCCTGCATAATATATGATTCTAACGCTTTACGATAGAAATGTAATTAGAATTCCGGCTAAAGATCACCATGTATTTTTGTCCTTTCAGACAAAGGTTATTTTTTTGCATGCAGAAGCCTTAAAAGTGCTGCTGCCCTGTATAGTTCAAATGCATCCGGCATTCTGCTGATTTTATAATGAAGTTTCTCATTTAATTTTGCAATCCGGTATTTAACGGTATTTTTATGCACAAACATCATTTCTGCCGTTTTCTGGATGCTCATATCCGCATCCAGCATATAAGTTTCCAGCGTATGAAGCAATTCTTTGTTCTGGTCTTCTTGCCCCATGACAGGCGACAGAACTGACAGGACTTTTCCCGTTTCTTCTTCTCCACCCGCTGCAATTTTCCCACATTCCCCGATAAATTTGATTTCCTGTAGGGATATTACTTTTTTAAAAGGCAGTATGGCTTCTGCATATTTTAAATTTTCTATGCAGGATACATAGGCTTCCCGCACCGCAGTGGTATGTTTCAGTCCCAGGCAGCTGACGATACGTACCTTCTCATTTTCTTTTTCCAGCTCTTCCACCAGACTTCCGGCGATCATTTCATAAGGCTGCTTCACCTTTTCATCTCCGGTAAATGCCACCAGCGTTTCATTGTAAATCCCGGTCATGCCATTTTCAAAATTCACAGAGATAAAAGATCTTACTTTATGAAAAATGCGTGCATTAAATTCCTTTCTCCCATCACCTTCTTTTTCAGACCATACCACCATCATATGATGAATAGAAGCCACATCAGCGTTTAAAATCTTTGCCAGCCTGTTCATTTTAATAGGTTCATCATTGAGGATTGCTTTGATCAGCTCTTCCGTTCCAATATTGGCATGGTTTGAACTCCACATATTTACAAACAGCTGTACCACATCTGCTGCCTGACTGAAAATTTCAGAGGAAAGCATACCATTTTCCTTTATGGCGATGAGAAACATGGGCAGCACTTCATCATTTCGAATCTCCCGGCAGCATACACAAAGGGGTTTATCCAGCGTTATTGCCGCAGGTTCTCTGGGAATCATGCGGGGATTCTGCCTGTAAAACTCTAATATCCGTTGTATCAGGGGCTCCCCGGAAGCAGGCCAGTTTGCCATGTTTACCACGGCCAGCCGGCTGTCCAGAATTACAAAGGAGCACGCCAGCCTGTCCCTCAGCATCTTAAGAACCGTGTCCATACTGCGCTGATGGTCCGGAAGCAATGAAATCCGCTCCAGCATCTCACTGACCAGATAAGTAGCCACCATCTGGTCCCTGAAAATGGATTCCATCACTTCCCGGATCACTTCACTGTACCGCAGATCGATACGATTCTCAGGCATACAAATCAGAGTAAAATTCAGCTCATCTGCCAGCCGGATCAGCCTGGGGTCCACAGCCGGCATAAAAATACCCACATAAAATAGAATCAGTCCCACTTCGCCGCCCTCTGCCAGACGCCTGACCGTACTGCACTGGGCATTCACATCGTTTTTCACCTGAATGAATCCGGTAATTACGATTTCACTTCCATAAAATTCATCATTCTGAAAAAGCGCATCCTGTAAGACACCGGGATCAAAATATTCTAATACGGAGATACTGGAAACAACTTTATTCAGGCCCTTTTCTCCTGCCACAACCCTGGCACCATTCAGAGAAGGCAGCTGCAATAAACTTTTAATTGTTACGCTCAATGTTCTTTTCCTCCAACCAACCGCTTTTCTCCATTATATATTTGGGCAATTGATTTTACAATATATTTATTATACCTTGGCAGGCACTCATGTAAATACTGCGTAAAAACACCGCCCTGCTGGTTTTAATTCAGCAGGGCGGCATTTTTGCCTTTTTATTATAAATTGATTCCAAAAGCGATACGATACAGGAAAATCAAAGTGTTGTTCATCCCCGGGTATGCAAATACAGACTCTAAAACGTGTTTTTCGTGAAATATTTACTGTCAGCCCCAGCCTGCTGCATTACTTCTTTTAATCTCTTTATATAATACCTGTAGTTTTCAAAAGAAGTAGACGGCGCCACCTGATGATCTGCTCCCGGCACATAACCGCCCTGGCGGATCACCGGAAGCAGCCGCTGAAACTCACGGTCAATTGCTTCTTCCCCCTCAGCAATCACTAATTTATTATATGCCCCGATAAATTTTATATCTGGAAATTCTTCTCTTACTTTCACGATATCCATTCCGGCATTTACATCCATTGGCAGAAATCCATCTACACCGGCTTTTCGGAAATTGGGAATTAATTGCCGGAAATCCCCATCTGTATCCACAAATACATTTTTCACTCCCTTTTTCTTCAAAAACGGAATTAATTTTTCATAATAAGAACCTACAAATTCATCAAACATGGCAGGTGATATCATAGGACCGTTTGCTCCGCTCAAATCTTCCGGAAATAAAACTACTTCCGGTTTAACGATATCAAAAATCTTATCAAAGTAATGTAAATATATTTCCAGGACAAAATCATTGATCTCGTGGAGTAATTCCGGCATTTCATAATATGCCATTAGCTGTTCTTCCACACCCAGCAATTCCCGGGGAGTCCAGAAAAATCCGGAAGCACGAAACCGGAGTGAATAATCTCCTCTCTCATGACCCTCTTTATATTTTCCATATGTACGCTGCAGATTTTCATCCGTACAATATTTTTCAATCTCCCGCAAAGTATTTTCTTTTAACCGTTCCCACGTCTCTTCTCCGTCCACCACAGGTTTTATCTCTTTTACCAGTGAACGTTTTTTATAGTAGGCTCTCTGCCAGCCGTCTTCATCCATTTTCAGAATATACTCGTCATTTTCCTCCAGAATCTTCTCATCAAAGCCTTTAAACGGAATGCAAAATGACATTCTTTTTACTCCGTCATACCCCAGAAACTGCTCATATTCATACACGTGCTCTGTCATTAAGTCATTAAAATACCTCATATAACGTTCCCTGGGCCTGGGATATAAATACGAAGAGGTAAATTTTTCCGGGAGTCCCTCCTGCACCCACCGGTCTACACTTAAATCCCAGGGAAAAAAGGTTTCCGCAAACGCCCCTCCCTCTTCCATCTTTTCAAAATTCAGTGTTTTAAACATACGTTCCGCAGCCGTCATATTATTTTCTCCTTTTTCATTTCTGCGGTCAGAAAGCCAAACAGATATATGGCAGCTGCCGCGAATTTCAGAACCCTCATTGCTCGTGGCGGGTTATCTGACTATATAATAGAATAAGTGTCGCCAAATTGCTTGTATATGAAGTATTGATTCGTGTAAAATAATGCCTTATCTTTTAAATTTCTTTTATAACTATTGATTTTTTATGGTAATATATGTATAATTCAATTATGAAAAATGAAAATATCCTAACCACAAATTATATACACAACTACACATCACTTCCCATCTTCTCAGAGGATTATTCGTTTGAGAATTCAGAGAGGCTGGGTGAGCATTCCCATGAATTTGTTGAAATCGGCATCACTACCCAGGGCTGTGCCTTACACCATACTTCCCATGGGGTATTTCCACTGAAACGGGGAAGCATTTATTTTATTCCCATAGGCTCCAGCCATGCCATTTCACAGGTACAAAACTGGCATGTTAAAAATATCTATCTGCTGCCCAAATTACTGTTTCATGAATTATCATCAGAATCCTTTCACTGTTCCACACTGCAGTATTTTTTATTAAAACATGGAAATTCTTCATCTGCTCCGTTTCATCTGGATCTGGAAGAAAATACCACGTCTATCATTGATGCCCTTTTTACCGCTTATTTTGGTAAAAAAATGATCGCGGGTGAACTATCCGATCTATATGAGTTCAACTGTCTGTTTAATATACTCCTGCTCTTGTGCGATAACTTTTATCAGTCCCACGCTTTCCGGGAAGACGAACTTGATGACCGGATCATTCAGATTACGGAAATGATTAACGATCATATCTACGAACAGAGCGGTGACATTATTTCGCTGATTTCGAACACCCTCATGCTGCACCCACAGCAGATCAACCGTATAGTCAAAAAGATCAGCGGTTCCACATTAAGCAATTTTATTATTGAATGTAAACTTGAAAAAAGCATCCGCCTGCTTCTGACGGATGCCCCTGTCACAGAAATCGCCCACACATTGGGATTCTATGACCATTCTCATTATAATAAGTATTTTACCCGGTATATAGGGATTTCGCCCAGTGCGTATCGGAAGAAATCTCAGGTATTGTTAAAGCTGTAATTTATTTTGCAGCTTTATAAAACCGCATTAAATTATCCATTGTTTTTTGAAGACTTTCATTTAAACCTTCTAAACAAGATATAACCGTATAACATCCGCTACTACTGGGCGGGACAATCAGCCAATTTACGCTAACCTATGCTCCGAACAAATTCATAACTAAACAAAATCGCATTCACCGTTAACTCTTCACAGGCGTGAGGCAGATCATTTTCACTAAAACCATTGGGTCTTAGGTCAAAACATCGCAGAGAGCCGAACTTCCTGATAAACAGATCTGCATATTCATAGCAGATGTCGGCAATTTCAGAATCAGATTTACCATTTAAATGGAAGTAAATTCCCATAAACATCAATGCCCCTTCCACTAAACCGCACTGTGCCCGAAAACCGCCGGCACCATGTAAACCAATCGCTGAGCTTAAGGTCTGGTCTTGAATTGTAACCGCAAAACAGTCAGCCAGACAGGTCAGTGCAGTTCTGGCACAGTTAATATCATCGTCCCAATATCGTTTATGTACCTGCTGCGCAATATAATCCTTCATAATTTCTACTCCTTTTTTCATAGTGTGAGATTCTGTAAAAGAGATGCGACAGCATCTTACAGGCTCATTTCCTAATGAACAATGAAATTCAATATATTGATTATATCCTGATTTAAAAATACTTTCAACGTTATCTGTTCTTCTTTTTCCACTCATGATATTCCCGGTATCGCCTTCGCCTGGGTATCACCACAAAAATCAGCAGTAATCCAATTAATAAAACGGTTCCCATATGTTTACCTACCACTCCTTATTCTTTACAATTTTAACGGAAGCCACTACAGATATCCCTATCATTAATACAATGTATATCAAAATAAAACAAGGCATCATTAGTTTGTTCTGACCAATAGCATCCAGGAATGCAAGATTTTTAAGGTTGACTTTTTCCAACACAAACATGGTAAGAAGGACCCCAACTACTGGTATATACATGAAAACCCTTCCTTTAATCGGACCAAATTTATAATAGCCCGGAATCTGAAATGCAATATAGGTAATAAAAAGTATGCTTCCAACAAGGGCAGCAACAAGCACCTCCGAAAGTGATGTAGTTACTCCCAGTGCAATTAAAATGAACGGCTGTACAATGCTGGATACCAACAGGGAAAACGCTCCCAGCAGGAACAAATGCAGGTATTTTCCACATACCAGTTCTGCGGTGGAAACCGGCAACGTTCCATAGAGGCGGTGCATATCATTTTTTTCAGCTACGGTAAAGGTGTAAATAGATGACATAGCCATTAAAAACATAGCAAAGGAAATTCCGGTTATCAGGGAACGGTATACTAATACGAAAGCAAAAGGAATACAAATCGTAAAACAGATTGATTTTAAATAATAACGTATCAGCATAAAATCCAGTTTTGAAGCTTTATAAATCTTATCCATATTAAAACTCTCCTTTATTCATAAATACTATGATATCGTCAATGTCCGCCTGTCTGTTTTGTAAATGAGATACTTTTGACAAATGCTCTGCTTTGATCAGACCTTCAAAATGATCCCCTGACAATTTCGTACTTAAAAGCAGGGATTTGATATCAGGGGTCAAATGTCCTTTGAAACCGGAAACAATCAGATACATTTCTGTAAAATCTTCTTTTTTTCCGGTGTAAAACAATTTGCCATTGTTGATAAAAGTAATGCTGTCTGCAATTTTATTCAGATCCGGTGTGATGTGTGTAGAAAAAAGCACACTGTGATTTTGATCCTCTGTAAAATCTATTAAGATATCCAGAAGCTCATCCCTGGATACAGGATCTAGTCCGCTGGTGGGCTCATCCAGAATCAAAAGTTCCGCCTTGTGGGAAAAGGAGCAGGCTAACATAAGTTTCATCTGCATTCCCTTTGACAACTCTTTTACACGTTTGTTTTTGCCAATGTTAAAGTCATTCAGGTACCGGTAAAATATTTTGCTGTCCCAGTGTTTATAAAACATGCCCATGGACTTTTCCACATCCGGCATTTTCCACTCGTCTACAAAAAAGTGGGAATCAAAAACCACACCTATGCGCTCTTTAAATTCCTGCTCCTGCTTAATATGATCCATCCCCAATACAGAAACGGAACCTGTCTGGCATCTAAGTAAATTCAGGATTAACTTAATCGTTGTGGTTTTACCGGAACCGTTTTTCCCAATTAGCCCCATCACAGAACCGGTTGGAATGGAAAAGCTGATATTCTGTAATTTAAAATCTTCAAATGATTTTGACAAATTCTTTACGCACAATGCATCTTTCATTGCAATGACCTCCTCATTTAGCCTGTAGCTCTCTTGTATTCTTCTTGCCGTGTTCTTGCAGGCTTTTTGCTGTCTTTTTGTTGACTTCTTGCTGTGTTCTTGATGGTGAAATCTTACCTCAAAAATGCATGCTGTGCCAAAATGTCCGTAATTGGTATCTGAATGTCCATAAACGGTATCCGCTACCACTTCCTTTTCCCAAACCGGACTACATATATGAGTGCCCGGGTACATTCATCCAGAGCCATGGCGATCCAGATCCCCGGCAGCCCCAGTCCCATTTCTTTTCCTAACACATACGAAAATGAAAAGGCAATCAGCCACTGACCGGTAATTCCCACGATCATTGGTGTCTTTACATCTCCAACTGCAATCAGGCTTCTGGTTAAAATATTATTGATGGATCTTCCAAACTCCAGAAAGAATTCCAGAAACAGGATCTTTTTCCCCAATGCAAGAATCTCCGGGTTATCTGTGAATATCCCGAAAACCAGATCACTGTTGATAAACAATAAGAAAGTTCCGCAAAAGCATATGCCCATGCACACCCTCATGGTAGAAAATACTTTTTTCTTAACTTCTTTCATTCGCTTCTGCCCGCAGAGATAACCAATTACGATCTGGGTTGCCTGAGACAGTGCCAGGGCATACACATAAGAAAAATTAGCCAGGATACTGCAATAGCCCTTGGCTGCCGTTACCACAGTTCCAAATGTATTGATAATTCCCAGAATGCAGAGCTGAGACATTTGATAAGAAAAACATTCTGCCCCGGAGGGAACTGCAATTTTACACATATTTTTCAAAAGCTTGGATGGGAAAGGTTTTAACAGCCCCACTCCAAGCGTCAGATGTACTTTTTTTCTGAAAATCCAGATCAGGATCAGCAGGCCAATGATTTTGCTGATAACCGTAGAGATTGCCGCACCTGCAAGGCCTATAGCGGGTAAGCCAAACAAGCCATTGATCAAAACCGCATTTCCTGCAATATTAAACAGATTCATAATCACGGATACATACATGACTTCTTTCATCAACGTATACGTGCGCAGGATCGCCGCCAAATTCAGGTATAATCCCTGTATTAGAATAAATCCGCCAACAATCATCAGATACAGCCTGGCTTCCCCCATGATTTCCGGCTGCGTCCTCATCAAAGAGAAGATCTGCTTATTTGCAAACAGCACAATTCCTGTAATTACAGTACTGATCACGCTAATCAAACACAATGATAACATACAGGTTCTGGACGCATTTTCATCGTCTTTTGCACCGAGATACCGGGATAAGATTACAGTTGCAGCCATGCTGACCATATTTAGCAGGATAATAACCAGATTCATTACCTGATTGGCATTTACGATTGCCGCCACTGCATTTTGGGAATGCCGGCTCATCATCACCTGGTCAATATTCCCCACCAGCAGCTGCAGCAGCAATTCAATAAATATGGGAAGTGACATTTTAAATAACTGAGGTTCATTTTCTCTTTCCAGACACTTTTCGTTATGCTTCATTACGCTTTTCATTGTGCTTTTCATTGCACTTTTCTTTCTATAGTTCTTAGTCATTTTTATACCTCCTCCTGCACACCGCAGGTTTCACCTGCGATACTGCATGATTTCATTATAAAGGAAAGCAAAAAAACAACCTTGAAAATCATAGGACAGACAAGGAATATATTGAGAAAATGATCTATTGACTATATCCGTAAATTTATTATAATGGTAATAAAAAAGCAGAAATAAAATACAAATTAGATAAAGAAAAACAGAGGTTTCCTATGCAGATACAGATTAACCAAGATCAAAAAGAAATGAAAGAACATGGAAATTTTCCTTTCCCGGTTCTGGTAAGTGACGAGATCTTATCCCGTTATGAATCAGGATCATTTATGTGGCACTGGCATCCGGAAATAGAATTTACCCTGGTCGTATCCGGCGAAATACTTTACCGGATTAATCAAGCAGACTTTCACTTAAAATCCGGCCAGGCACTGTTTGGCAACGCAAATACTTTACATACCGGGCACATGCTCCTTGGACAAGACTGCCATTATATCTCCCTCACATTCGACCCGAAGCTGATTTATGGATATGAAAAAAGCCTGCTACACACAAAGTACGTAGCCCCGCTGCTTCAAAACCCAAAGCTTTCTTCCATCTGCTTTGACCTGCAGGAAGCATGGCATCATGATGTGATTGATTCGCTTGTCAGAATCCATCATCTCAGCCGTCAAAAAGAAAATTTTTTTGAAATGCAGATACAGGTTATCCTGCATCAGCTGTGGCTTATCATTTTACAACATTATTCTGATTTATTAAATGATGATAATTTCATAAACGAAAAGAATCTGGATCGTTTGAAAACCATTCTTTCCTTTATACAGGAAAACTACGCAGACAAAATCAGTCTGGAAGATATTGCGGGATCCATACATCTTTGTAAAAGCGAATGCTGCAGACTCTTTAAAAAGCATATGCATGAATCCCTGTTTGATTATTTACTGCGATACCGCATCGAGAAAAGCCTGCCCCATTTGATGAATCCAGATTGTTCCATTACAGAGGCAGCATTCCAGGTGGGATTTGCAGATTCCAACTATTATTCAAAAGTGTTTCGTAAATTTATGGGTTGTACTCCCACGACATATCGAAGCAGGAATGGGGAAAGGTGTTAGCTCTGGAGCCTGTTTAAAACACGCTCTGGAGCGATAAACAGATTGACACATTCCCCTCCACCGTCACAACCCGTTCCATATCCTGCAGAACTCCATTTACCCTTACTTTTTCTGCATACATCAGCTCTTTCGGCAGCGTAATTTCTGCCTGGTAGCCCTGTGGAATTGTTGCAATCAGCTGAAACTCTTTTTTGTTCTGATACCATTGTACCTGTACCGGTCCGTCAACGGTTTTATAACCTCCCTTTGCCCATTTGAGTCCACAGGGATGGGGGGCTATTTTTACCTTTCGCTCTATCCGGTCCGGTATTTCTATACCCAGGAAATCCCTTACCAGGACGACTGCAATGTGGGCACCAAAGCCATGATTTCTACTGTCTGTCCCACCTAATGTTTCCCAGAAAGTATGAGGATCTCTGGACACCATATAATTTCCCAGATATTTGATATCTTTTTTCAGCTGCTGGAATTCACCCAGCATACTAAGAACCTCAAGCCTCAGCATATAGCCGAAGAAGATCCCAGCATTTCCCAAGGATAAGTGTGCGGTGCCGCGAAACTCTGACGGTGATGGTCCAAGCTGGGTTAAAATACTCTTTGCCAGCTCAGGTGCACGCTTTTCATCCAGCAAACCGCTCCAGAAATAATAATACTGGGCAGCTTCGCTGTAAAATTTCTTCTCTTTAAGCTGATGGTTTTCTGTAAAAAGGGAATCAGAAATATATGGAAACATGGTGAATACTTCATGTTTGGCAGCTGTTATGCTTTCGTACATCTCCCGTAAGGTCCGGTAAACCCGTTCTGATTTCTCCTGAAAACTGTCTTCCTGATACAATTCTCCAATGCGCTTCAGTAAAAACGCATAAAATGCATTTATCGCCGTAGATATAGGCCGGTTATAGTCTTCCTGATTGGATGCGGACCAGTCCAGGAACAAGGAGCCCGGCAGATCTTCCAATAAGCCCATTTCGTTTTCATACACTGTGATGGCATTCATCCATCCATAGACACGGGATTTGTATCTTTCCCGAAGCTCATCATCTTTTGTACGGATGTAATAATCCGTTAATTCCAGCAGAACAAACATATTCCAGGTCGGCATCATGACTTCTTCCTGACAGTCTCCGCCGCAACAGCAGCTTGGGAATGAAAATGGCATCATTTTAGTGGGTTCTGCCAGCAGGAAATCTTCCAGCATTGCACGTTCGATCTTTACGTCTGACAGCAAAACTTGTGCAGCTCTTCCGGTCCAATAGCTGTCTCCTGCCCAGCCGGCACGTTCCCTTTCCGGTGAATCCAGGAAAAAACCAAGGGAATTCGTCAGCAAGGTCTGTCTGCCTGACTGGTAAATGCGGTTCAGCAAATCATCGTCACAGCGAAAATCTGCCCGGTACTGATCGGGATGGCGGTATGAACGCAGATACAGCTTCTTCAGGGTAAAGGTATTTCCTCCGGTTACAATCAGCTTTACATGCTTTAGAAAATGTGCCTCAAACGCTTCAAATGCATATTCCCCTCCCTTTGTCTGAACTCTTATTACCCTGTTGACACTATCCGCTTTTGCCGGAACGCCGCCTTCTTCCGTAAGATAATCGTTAAAGAGAATATCAATCTGGACCGGATCAGGGCTTTCGAATAAAATCCCGATAAAACCAGTTTCCGCCTCTTCAAAAACAAATTCCAGTCCCGCCGGCGCCGTGTAATTACTAAGGATAACAGCACCTTGCTTATCAAAGTTATCTTCTATTTGAATTGTCCCGTCATATGCCGTATTTTTTAACGAGCTGCACTCCACAGAGGGTCTGTACAAAACTTTCGTGCCCACGCTGTCATAATACGTTTCCGATTCCCACCAGTCCGTTGCCGGACCGTCAGCAATTCCTTTTTTCATGCTTACCGCCATAGTGAAAACTGGTGCATCATCTATTTTAAATTCAGGGAGAGATACCCCCCTCTCTAAAAAGGTACAGGGGCGGTTTAACTCTTCACAGACCAGTCCATTGCGGATTCCATCTGTCCTCCAGCTGCCATAGCTACGATCCAGTTTATACCATTCCAGCGGCACTCTTCTCCCAAAGGACAGTGTCTCCGTCTCCAGAAACTTCTGGTTAAAAGTATTACAATCCCATGTTTTGTCTGTAGCAATTACAATCTCACTGCCCTGATATACTTCGGCACACAGGCAGCAGGTCTCAAACGTAGCATAATTGTTCTCCCTGGGCGCATATCCCATGACCTCTATGGACAGACGGTTTGTCCCCATTTTTACCAGGCTGTTTATCTTGATCCTGTCCGCTCTAAGATATCCAAATGGAGCCGGAGCGGGACCATGACTTAAGAAAGTCCCATTTATATATGCCCGATAAAAAACGTGGGCACTGATCAGAAGAATCATCTCCTCCTGTATATCCGAAACTTCAAACGTTTTTGAAAAGCAGGCATATGTGTTTGCTTGCTGCTCCATATCTTTAATAAATATCTGTTTTGCTGCATTAAATATTTCTCCCATATCACTTCTCCTTTTTCTTTTAGTTTAATCGCATTAGACTAATTAATTTAATTATTTAATATCTTATAAGTCATTTCGCGACCCAAATATTTATATCTTGTGTATTAATGCCACGTATTTAAATTACCTATTTATATCACACATTTATATCTTCTTTTTGAATTACCTATTTATATCTCCTATTTAAATCAAACCTTTACATAAACCTCTATTCCATTCCGTCCTCAGAAACTCGATAAAATTCCGGTTCTCCCATAATGCCCTGTGGATAAAGAACATAGGCATCCGACCATTCTTTTCCCTGAGTCAGAAAATTATCCGGACCGTAGGCAATGGATTTTGCCGGCAGCTGATGAAGCGGTCCAAAGGTATTTCTTCTGGTAAGAAACAGCTGAATTTCTTTTAATCCGTGGATATCTGCCTCATAGGGAGCAAATGCAATGGTCTTTTCCTCTTCTCCGATGAACTTCAGGCATGCACCTTCCCATTTTGGTATCTTTATCTGAACGTATTCTTTATCCAGTCCTTCTATTTCTTCTATCAAATACGAAAGCCGTCCGCTGTAAAATGGCAGACCCTGGTAAGTGATATCGCCGATGGAAAGCTTTTCCGGCAATAAAGTCAGCTTTGCAAATGCTTCCTGTTCATCTATTTTCACACCAAATTCACCCAGCAGATAAACTGCCTCCACGCCACATGTTCTGTAATAATCACAGTCCAGACACAATTCGTTTTTCCCCGGCTGAAGCAGAGATCCGAGTATATTAATTTTGTCAAAGCAGATATCCAGCCACTTCCCGTTAGATTTAATTATAACAGGCTGCCCGTTAATTCTTATTTCCAATATATGTTCCAGATCTTCCACTGCAACCGCCAGGCTTTCCGGTATATGTTCAGCTTCAAATTTATAACAGAGTCTGATACGTCCAAGGGCTACGCTGCTGCTGCCATATTTATTTTCATACCAGGGCTGCAGCATCTCGCCTCCCCGGTGTGGAATACCATAGAGATCCCGTAATTTCTGATCGGCTTTCAGAACTTCCATATAGGGGATCACTTCACCCGTTTCTGTCTCTATCGATACCTTATCCAGTACACAGATATTTGCTTCTCCCAATTGATAGAAAAACTTATGGTTATCGCAGGCAATCCGGTTATATTTTAAATGCTTCTGTTTTCCTTCCGCCAGATCTCTCTTCTTTGCCGTTACAACATACAGCTTTTCTCCGCCTTTTTCTATATCAGTCTTTACAAAAATCCTGCCTTCTTCCTGGTATTGCTCCGGAACTGAAACCTGCCCCGTTCTTGCATCCCATAATTCAGCCGATTCTCCCTCGCCCAGGCAGATGGTCAGATCCCGGTATCCTTCCTTCCGGTTAACATTGAGCAGCATAACGGACTTAGTTCCGCCATCCAGCCGAACCTGGGCAAAGATATATTCTTCCCCTTGTCCCTGTACGCCGATTTCATTACCGCTTCTGCATGCCTCTGCAATATCTTCACTCCGAAATGGTATGGAAATGACTGCTGCGGCAAGCTTTTTGCTTCTGTCAGAAAGTACCGTGTCCACATATTCCGGTATGCCGCCTGTAAAAATAACCGTTCCTCCCTGTTTTGCAAATTCTTCTAACAGCTCCAGGGTGGATGAACGGATCACTTCCATGCCCGCCGCAAGTACTTTTTTGTAAGCACATTTTCCTACGAAAAGCCTGCCATTTTCTACTCTGCCGTGACGGGATAAGAGATCTTCTTCCCCATAATCAAAGTCTATTCTGTTCTTCACTAAAGTATGGAAGACCTGACGGTATTGCTCTTCTAATTTCAATATTCCCGAATCTCTGGCTTCCAGACCGGAAAAAGCCCCGGAGTACGCCCTTGCCCATACGCTTTCAATGGGATTTAATACCAGGAGCTCCTGATCCGGCTCTCCTTCTGATAAAAAAGTATGGATTCTGGAATAATAATCTTCCAGATAATGATACTCCCCATACCAGGCTGACTGATGGAAGATACTTGCGGGGAAATCTCTCTTCGCCTCACCTTTCATGGTATACCACGATAAATGGGGACATCTTAGATTGATGCCAAGTAACGCCTGCCAGTCCCCTACATTCTTATAAGCCTCAAAGTTCATCTGCCAGCCAGTACAGCCGTATAATTCTGACAGAATCCACCTTTTATCCAGCTGACGCGCCACCGATACCACCTGTTTTACGATCCACCAGCATTCGTTTTCTTCCGTAAGCACATCGACTCCGGGATAATCCATATATTCATAAAAGCGCATCAGAGAACCTTGCATAACTGTCTGTGTGGTCAGAGAGTCCTCATGAAGCACATGTCCGGTGAATTTCAGCTGATGTTCCTGACACCAGCGCTGCATCGGTATTGCAAAATTCTCCAGGAACAGTTCCTGGCAAAGTTCAATATAGTCTCTGGATACCTTCCGTATCCGGTTTTCCTCCCTGATCAAAAACAGTTCTAAGAGATGTTCTTTTAAATCATACCCAAATCTTTTTTGGAATTCTTCAAACAGCCCCGGCGTATAGGGAACTGCATTTTCCCTTCCTTCGGAAAAGGTAGAAAATAAAGCGCCTCTGTGAGGCTCATCCGTGAAAATTCCGGTAATAGATGATCCCAGATTTCCTTCACAGGACCTGGCATATGCGTTGTGGGTCACATCCAGGTAACGTTCTACGCTTGCCTGATCCATTGTGTTCAGATAGGTAAAACCATTATACACATCCTTACATTCTGAATACCTGGTTCGAAAAATAACCTCTGTTTCTCCCGCTAAAGGCAGTTCGTCATCCTTCAATATTCTTTCTTCTCTGTACCCCGAATCCGTTATTCTGCAGGCAAAGCGAATTATGGTATTCAACCTGTCAGCGGAGTTATCCTGGGACTTGCTGCCCGTCTGCTTCTGTAGTGGCATATTTACGCCGGGTGGCACCAGCACCATTTCCAGGAACATGGCACGGAACGCCTCGTCTTCTGTTACCATTCCTCCCGCACTGCCTGAGGGCCAGCGGTCCTCATCATAAAGCCAGGATTCCATTCCCTGTTTTTCTCCATAACCAGCACATGTATTGGTAAGTTCAAACCACTCTTTCCCCAGATATTCTGTCTCCAATCCGGTTCTGGAATGCATAAAATAACCACCAAATCCCATTTCCTTCATTATATCGATCTGGCGTAAAAGCTCTTGTTCCTCAAGTTTTCCGTTCCACGCCCAAAAGGGCTTCCCCCGGTACTCTGCGGGTGGGTCTGAAAATAATTTCTGTTTTTCTTCCATTGTCATACGCGTTCTCCTCTTTACATTACAGTTTCTACTACTCGTATAGCGATTTTATTTAGAAATTCCCATACAATCCTCATGCAATACCTTTTCAATACTCAATGCCCTTGCAATCCTCATGCAATACCTTTTCAAAACCTCAATGCCCTTGCAATCCACTTATAATACCTTTGCAATATCGCGATGCCCTTGCAATACTCTTTCAAATAATAAAATACCCGTTAAAATAATACGCTTCTATCCGGTACTGCCAGGCAGTCTATCTGACTCCCGGCTTTGTTGTAGTACTGCGTACCTTTAGCTCTACAGTCACTTTTTCATGTTTGATTTCTCCTGTTTTTATCTGGCGGTATAACAATGCAAAAGCATCTCTGCCCAGCTTTTCTTTATCAATTCCGATGGTTGTTAATGGGGGAATCATGGCGGAAGCGAGCATAATGTCATCACAGCCGATCACGGATATATCCTCCGGCACTTTGATACCACTCTGGTGAAATTCCTGGATGGCACCCAAAGCCATCAGATCATTTGTACAGACAGCCGCTGTCACCGGCATTCCCTGCCGTATAATTTCCTGTGCCATTTCCTTACCGGTTTCCAAATCGGAATGGTATGGCGGTTTTCCTTCCACTAACAGTATATCGGATTGATGTAGTCCCAGTTTATTTGCAGCCCTTTTAAATCCGTCGATCCTGGTATCGTATTGTACCTGATTCCCGAAGCAGCTAAAGTAAGCAATCCTGCGGTGCCCGGATTCTGTCAGATGTGTAAGCGCCTGTTCCATTCCGGATACATAATCATTCTCAATGGATGCAATCTGATCCGGCACCTGGTTTCCACTGATTACAACCTTAATGTCATTGTCAACCAGCTTCTTCACATTCTCCATCTGATAATGGGTGGGATTGGCAAATATTACGGCTCCGTCTACGTGGCGGCGTACCAGATTCTCCAGATAATGATCCAGGTTCCCTTCTCCGGAACAAATGCTTACAAAGTATCCTTTTTCTAAAGCACTCTGTTCAAACGCCCTTGCTATTTCTCCATAAAAGGGATTGCCGATATCGCTTAGAATCAGGGCTAACTGCATAGTCTGGTTAGTCACCAGCCCCCTGGCAATCAGATCCGGCTGGTAATTTAATGCTTCCACAGCATCCATTACTTTCTGCCTGGTCTTTTCGGAAATCTGCCTGGAATTATTCAATACATATGATACGGTTGCCGGAGCTACCCCCGCTGCTCTTGCTACATCTGATCTGGTTACTTTCATGGTTTTTTATCCTTTACTTATGTGACGGAATCCATCACTGATTTTCAGCTATACGTGTCGCTATAACCTTATTATAAGAGAGAGATAAGAAAGCGTCAAGTAAACTTAAATCAAGAAACATTCTGATTTTGTATTGACTTTCTCTCATGGATGTGCTATGTTTTTAAAAATCGCTACACGTATAACAGTAAAAAGAAAGGACAAACCATATGAACTATCAAAACCCAATTTTAAAAGGATTCACCCCAGACCCAAGCATCTGCCGCGTGGGAGATGACTACTATCTGGTCACATCATCCTTTGAATATTTCCCTGCTATTCCAGTCTACCACAGCAGAGATCTGGTAAACTGGCAGTTAATCAGTTACTGTCTGGACCGGGACTCCCAGGTGGATTTGCTGCACCGAACCTCATATATCCCCATCCCTGACAATGCCAGCGGCGGAATCTATGCCCCCTCCCTGTGCTTTGAAGACGGGATTTTTTATCTGACTGTCACCAATGTCTCCAACGGAGGGAATTTTATCGTAACCGCCAGAGATATAACAGGTCCCTGGTCGGATCCTGTGTTTGTAAAACAGGGCGGCATCGATCCTTCTCTTTTCTTCGAAGACGGACACGTTTACTTCTCCACCTCTGCACTGATCAGGGGAACCCATGGTATCTATCTCTGCGAAATTGATGTCCGGACAGGCGAAATGCTGACAGACAGCTGTTTGATTTCCAGAGGGAACGGCGGTATTGCACCAGAAGGCCCGCATATTTTCAAGAAAGACGGCTGGTACTATCTGCTTATGGCTGAGGGAGGAACCAGCTATGGGCACATGGTCACGATCCTGCGCAGCAAGGACATTTACGGACCTTATGAAAGCTGTCCCCGCAATCCCGTACTCTCCCATAAAGATTCCGATTCCTCCATTCAGTGCGTTGGACACGGACATATGGTAACCGATCCTGCCGGCAACTGGTGGATGGTTTGTCTTGGAATCCGCCAGTTAGGTCCTTCCCTGCATAATCTGGGCCGCGAAACTTTCCTCACACCCCTTTACTGGGATGAAGAAGGCTGGCCCGTAATCGGTAAGAACGGAACCATTGATTACACCATGGACGGACCCATCACATCCCCGCAGCTTCCGGAAATAACTTCTTTTACAGATTCTTTCCGGGATAATGTGATAAACCTGCAGTACAATTTCATCAAAAATCCAAACCGTTCTGATTATCAGATCCATACAGACGGCCAATATTTGGAAATGAGGGATCCAACAGGGGTATCCCTGTCTACCCGTACAAAAAGCCCGGCATTTCTTGGAATCCGGCAGAAAGAATTCTGTTCCGAGGCAGAGTGTGTAGTCTTAAATCACTTCACTCCGGGGCAAAAAACCGGTATCACTGCCTATTACAATGATTCTTATCACTATGACCTCTACCTGGAGAAATCAGACACCGGATATCAGGTATGCCTGCGCAGGCAGGTGCATGATCTGGAAGTAATTACGTCCCAGCCCATAGAAAAAGAATTCAAGCAGATGCATCTGAAAATCGTCGCAGACCGGAACTTTTATACATTTCTATATGGTACAGACGGAGCTGCCTGCACAACACTTGGTAAGGGAATGACCGCCGGACTTTGCTCGGAAGGAACTTATTCATTGACCTTTGTAGGCACCTACCTGGGGATGTTCACTGAGTGCGGAATCGGTCATTTTGATTCCTTCACCTGTCAGTTTAAACCAGAATCATAACCTGACAGTTCAAACCAGAACATTATTCCAGTTTTTTCCAAGTCATAATATGGTTCGTCTCACAGCCGGAATTCCAGATACAGTCGGCACAGCTAACTGCACCGACTGTATCCGCTGTCAGAGCATGTCTATTACCCATCTCAGCCAGGATTGTGAATCACCTGATATCATAGACGCTTCTCAGCTGCAGTTCCTCGGGTACGCCGCTGATAATCCTGACTTTTTTCGTTCCCGCATCCATATCAAAGTAATTATCCGATAATATCAGATCTTCTTCTTTATTTCGGATCTCTACACTTTTCGCATAGGCTGATGCCGTCACGATAATTTCATCACCCTGTACCCGGCAGGAAAGCTTTGGATCTTCATAATGAAAATACTTGGGCACCGAAAAAATAACACTGGAAGAAGACACGCTTTTTCCATCTTCCAAAAGTTCATAGCTGACATATTCATCATAAATATTGATATCCGGCAATAAAATCTTCTCGCACCATACACTGTCCAGCTCACCAACTTTAAGCTCTATGGTTTCTTCTCTGCGCACATTTGCCAGGGCATCTCGCACAGACCAAACAATGGTCAGTACTCTCTCCTTAAGGGTTTCATTTGAGACATTGAACCGGACACTCTTCTCATATTCTTTTGGCTCTTCGTTAATATTTGCACTCTGTGTTAAAAATCCCTCT
This sequence comes from uncultured Robinsoniella sp., assembly GCA_900540475.1. Taxonomy (GTDB): domain Bacteria; phylum Bacillota; class Clostridia; order Lachnospirales; family Lachnospiraceae; genus Robinsoniella. The sequence continues at coordinate 87,305 of UQGG01000015.1, forward strand.
TCCTGGCAGGACAGCAGAACCGGTGCAAAAAATCTTTTCGCCGCGTAGTGAAGTGCTTTCCATCGTCCGAAATAGTCAATGGACGACCAGGATGCCACCGGCCAGCAGTCATTTAACTGCCAATAGACAGCTCCCATGCATCTGCCTCTGTTTCTTCTGAAATGCTCTACCCCGTAACGGATTGCCTCTGCCTGCAGCAATTGGGAAGCGTAAAGCAGAACCGGAAATTCTTTCGGATACAAAAAAGTCTGGGACAGATAATTCATGATTTTCCCATTTGCCGAATTATTTCTCTGATGCTTTTCCATTACGTAGGAGAAGATATTGCGGTCCTCAGGCAGGGTAAAGCTCTCAACCGTTTTGGAACAGGGGAAGGATTGGAATCCAAATTCACTGGCATAGCGGAAGTAGAACTTGCGAAACTCGGAAAACGGCTTGCCTCCATGCCAGACATCCCAGTAATGTACATCACCCCTGTCCGGGTCGTTTGGGAAATCAAAGCTTCCTCCCGATGAGGGGCTTGCCGGCCAGTAGAATGTATTTGGATCACACCGCTTCATTATCTGAGGGAAAATATATTCATACATTTTAATATAATCCGCCTTCTGTTTGGGCGTATTTACACAGTCACCTGCATCTACGAACATTTCCATTTCATTGTTACCGCACCAGAGTCCAAGAGACGCATGATGACGGATACGCTTTACATTCTCTTCGATTTCCGCCCGGATATTTTCATCAAAATCATCTGTCAGTTCGTACACCGCACAGGCATACATAAAATCCATCCAGACAATCAATCCTAATTCATCACAGATATCAAAAAAATAATCGTCCGGATAATAACCGCCGCCCCAGACACGGATACAGTTAAAATTGGCAGCTGCACACTGTTCCAGTAATGTCCGGGTCCGCTCCTTCGTTATTCTGGGAAAAATATTATCTTCCGGAATGTAGTCCGCACCCATGGCGAAGATCGCGATGCCATTCACTTCGTGGGCAAAGCTTTCCCCGAACTCATCCTTTTTTTGCTGAATGCCCATAGTACGCAGACCGATTCTGCGCTTCCAGGAGTCCACGATACAGCCGTCTGCTGATAAAATCACTTCCACGGTATACAGCGGCTGGCTGCCAAATCCGTTTGGCCACCAGAGCAGGGGGTCTTCTATTAACAATTCTTTGGGTGATTGGGAATGTGCGGTCATTTTTCCATTTGGATCTGTAATCTGCACCTCATAGGTAAATTCCGTATCCTTCTGATCCGGCAGTTTTGCCAGTTCCACATCCAAGCTTAGCCTCACAGCTTCATTTTCCTGCACCTGGGTGATATAGACACTGTCAATTTTCCCACAGGATATCCCGGTTATGGTTACATCTCTCCAGATACCCGCATCCGGAAGTCTTGGACCCCAGTCCCATCCAAACATACAATGGGCTTTTCGAATCTGCGGAAAGCCTTCCATACAATCCGGCGTACCTAAAGTAATCACTTCCTCCATACACTTTTTAATAAATTTTGTTGGGGAATAGATATGTACAGTGAGCAGATTTCCTTCTTTTTTTAACATTCCGGTTACATCATATTCCCAGATTCGATGCATATTCCGGGCATTTCCCAGGTGGCTGCTATTCAGCATGATGTCCGCAATGGTATCGATCCCGTCAAAATGCAGCATATTTGCATCTGCTTCCAGGATATCGTCTGTAACTGCAAATTCACAGCTGTATATAAAGTCATTTTCCATGATTTTCAGCGCCTGCATTTCATTATCGCGCCAAAATGGATCTTCCATCTGACCCGCAGCCAGCAGGTCATTGTACACAGACCCGGGTACGGCGGCAGGAATTCGCTCCTGCCGGTCCGTGATCTGCAAAAACCAGTTTTCACTCAGCTTCTGTGTTATCATATTGATACCTCTTATATTGCTCTGCAATACTGCCTTTCTCCATTATTGAACGATTTCAATTTCTTCCGGTGCCTCCACCTGCACATCCATTGTTCCATCCGGCCGGTTTATGCAGGACACCTGAATTTCCCCATATGGAGTGGGATATTTGCCGCTTGCCCAGCTGAGATCCCCCAAGTCCGGTTTTACCGCTACCTTTTTACAGCCCGGCTCCAGAATCTGAATGCCCAGTACATTTTCCATCAGCCAGGGAGTTACTCCCGATGCCCATCCATGGCAGAGGCTGTGACGGTAGCCCACATAGCAGTGTCCCCCGTATGTGCCGTGTACATTAACTTCCTCTCCTGCTTCTGTAATCTGATCAATAGGCGCTGCATTCTCCAGCCAGTCTACGTTAAAATCCTCCCAGAAGGTAGTCGCGCCCAGGGATAACATACCACCCCAGTATTCGCGGATACATTCCAGACACCCTTTTATATCTCCAGCCATTGCGCGGGCGGTGAGAATATAATAGCCCATAAAAGTAGACATTCCTTTTGCTCCGCCAACCCTTAACAGCTGATCATTTACCGTCACCGGATCTTTCAGTCCCGCCATAACCAAAAGTGCCGCTGCCTGTTTTGCATCCTTATAATCCGCATCAAATGACGCCAGTTTCTTCAAGTCCTCTTCACACTGGCGGACAAGCTCTTCTTCTTCCAGAACCGTGAAGATTTCCTGCAATTTCTGTGTTGCCATGGCATGCAGCGCCTGCAGCCCCGCATCTACAACGGGCTGGTTCTGGAAAGACGGCCAGTCAACAAACCGTACTTCCGGTGTATTGTCTTTGCCATTTTCATCAATGCCTTTTGACAGCTGTCTGTAAAGTCCCTTCAGATACTCCCTCTGGGTTTTCAGGTATGCCAGATCACCGGTGTGTATAAACCAGTCATGCTGTATGATTATCCACCACATAGAATATGCCGGAAATCCATTCATCCAGCCCGGCAGGGGTGTTTCCTCCCGGACAAAATCCAGGCTTCTGGGTACGCTCTCATCATATCCGAATACGGATTGTATAGTGGTAACTTCAGGATGCATATCACCCACCCAGACCAGGCGGTCTCTTTTAATTCCATCCCATATGTAATTCTGCATATTCAGATGTACGGTATATGCCCCGGTATCCCAAATGCGGTTCAGCATGGGATCACTGCAGGTAAAGCTTCCCTTGTATGGAATATCTTTATAGATCAAAATGGACTTTACTGTCTTAATTTCCAGTTCTCCTTCGTCCAGTAAATCAATCCTTACAAACCGGAATCCGGTTTCTCCAATCCGGTTCATGCTCATATCCCGCACTTCAACGATCATATCCCGGTTTGCATGGTCGTTGGTGGCATTGGTCTCGCCTCCGATTTCACTCATGGCCTCCATGGCGGATTCCCCGAAACGTACTCTCACCCGCATTCCCTGGGGCAGGCTTGCTTTCCATACCAGCAGGGAAATGCCGCCATGAATTTCAACGCCAAAGTCCAAAAGGATACCGGCAATTTCCCCTTTATTTTTTAAGATACACGGATTTGCCGGAACCAGAGAAATCTGGGGGGAACGGTTCTCCAGCAAAGCCGAACTGTTTTCCACCGGGCAATTATCTCCTTGGGACTCCCACAGTATTTTCCGGGGCGTCATATATACTCTTTTTCTGTTATCTTCTTCACAATCCTCCAGAATACTGTCGTCCAGTATTCGGAAAATGTTGTTATTCTGTCCTTTATTTTCGATCATATTTATACCTATTCCTATTACAGGCATGCCTGTAATACTGCCACACATTAACAGGCTGAAAAAATTACATTGTGGCTTCCTTTCTATTGCTTATTTTTTCCCAGCCTTAGAGCCTGTTTGAAAATTCATTCCTGCCGTCTGCAGTTTTCCATCTCACGATTCATCCCTCATTTTTAATCTTGCATAACATACCGTCCCCAGAATCAGCAAACCGGAAATAATCATATTCATCTGCATAGATCCAATGGAAACCGTACCAATTTTTAAGTCTGTATTTTTAAATACCGATATTATTTTTGACCCTGTCAGACTCCCCAGAAATCCTCCACATGCGCTGAGCGCCGTATTAATGCTGAGATATTTAATCGCATTGTGAGGCCTGACATAATGATAAGGAAGCATAAACTGTGCCGTTGCAAGTCCCGTGGCAATTAATCCGCTGGTAATAAATATTACCAGAATTAGTCCAATAGAACCCGGCGTTACCAATGGCCAGAATAAAAACTGTATCCCCAGAACCATGGTTACTATGGTCAGTATATTCTTCCACGGAATATGCTGCGCGATCCTTCCCCAGCCGGAGGATACTGCGATCTGAACTCCTACCTGAAGAGTTGTCAGCATAATAATATTTGTATAATTCAAATGCAGTTCTTCCAGCATATAGGCGTTATAATAAGGATTCGCCATATTCATGGAAAAGCTAAGTAAAAACATATAAATCAGAAAATGCAAAAACCTTTTATCCTCATGAAAAATTCGGATGCACTGCTTCAGGGATATCTGAGACTGCCCATCCAGCTGTTCTTCATAATGAATCTTCCTGATTACAATATAATCAATCACTGCGATCACTGCCGCTATAAAAAAGATAATTGCAAAGCCAATATATTCATTGGATTTTCGCTGCAGCCCGTCAATACAGGTGCTTGCCCCGAAAGAAATAAGCGTCGTCAAACCCACTACAATTCGATCCCGGAATGCAAAAAATGTACCCTGTATATCAGGCTGGATGGAATTTACCATCCAGTAGTTTAAACGTATCCCGGAACTGGATGCAAAAATATATGCAAAAAACAAAATCACTGATACTGCTGCAATCCGAAACTCCACCTGGACCCCCATCAGCTTTTGAGAACCCTCAGATACCAGCAGTGGAATAAATACAATGGATAAGATTAATAATCTGGCAAGCAGAACCATCCTGTTAATCGCCTGCTTGGAATTGCGGAAAAAATCCCATATCTTCCCAAAAGGCACCTGGAGTACATTTGCCAGCAGGGGAATGGATAAAATTACACCGACCCCTGCGGCGGGTACCCCTGTATAGAGCAGGAATCCGGTCATGAGAACTCCTGACACGATACTGTTATAGACAGACCCCACAATCTGGGATACCATGAACTTCTTCTGATTTCCATTAAAGGTGCGGACCTGGGCAAACATTCCCTTTTTCCTGTCAGCATTATCCATAGGAATCAGCCTTTGACAGCTCCACCCATCATACCCTGAATATAATATTTCAGGCAGCTGGATGTTGCGATTAATAGCGGAATTGTTCCTATAATAAATGCAGCTGCAATTAAGCCCATATCATTTGTTCCCTTACCTGCCGCATTATTAAATACGACCTGGCAGAAGGTCTTCACTTCATCTCCGCCGGTCAAGGCAATCGTCGGCCAGATATAATCATTGTACATTGCAACAACTGATGTAATTCCAACCGTAATTAAAATTGGTTTGGAAAGCGGTACCGCAACCTTGGCAAATGCATAAATTTCACTGGCACCGTCTATCTTTGCAGCTTCAAAAATATCATTGGGAAGACCTTTGAAAAATGCCTCAGCCAGGATAATGCCAAAGACCTGCTGCCCTGCTACATAAGGTATAATTAAGCCCCAGTAGGTATTTAAAATATGGAGATTTTTAATAATATTATAGTTTGGTATAATTAATAATGTATAAGGAACCATCATAACAGCCATCAAGAGTGAAAATAAAATATTTTTACCTTTGAACTTCATTCTTCCGAAAGCATAACCCGACATAGCTACGATAATGATGATTAATACAAGGGAAATTCCGCATACATAAAGGGAATTTAAAATAGGACGGAAAACAAATTTAAATGCCTTGATAAAATTAACCCAGTATATTTCTCTTGGAAGCCCCAGAAAATCATTAGCAATCATTACATTGGGTTTCAGTGACATATTTATAAGCATAACGAAGGGAAAGAAGGTGATAACCAATAAAGCAATGATCAGCAGTCTGCTGATAATGTACCCGACTCCGATTTTTCTTTTACTGTGCATACTAATCTTCCTCCTTCAAGAATCTTCTGGTTAGCAAAGTTAAAATGATAATTACAATAAACAAAATTACTCCTAATGCAGAAGCATATCCAAACTTTCCATCCCCGAATGCAATCTTATACATCTGCATCGCCGGTATCATCGTTGCATAACCCGGACCGCCTCCCGTAGTAGCCGCAACCAGTCCAAAGCCAGACAGGCTTCCGATTAAAGAAAGTGTTACTACAATTTTCATATATGATTTCACATTTGGCAGATGAATATCTTTTACTACATTAAATTTGGTAGCCCCGTCAACAATGGCTGCTTCATATAATTCCTCACCGATCATATTGAGTCCGGAATGGAAAATCAAAAAGTACATGCCTGATACAAATGGGAATCCTACGAGAATAATACATATGAGCGCCGTGGATTTATCATTCAGCCAATTATGGGTTAGATTATTCATGCCGATAGCTTTTAAAATTGAGTTAAAACCAAAGTTTGGATTGTAAAGATATTTCCAAATTAAAATCGTCACGATAGATGGAACTAACATGGGAACAACAAATGCTGTTTTAATAATATTTGCTACTTTAGATCTTTTAATAAAAAATAATAGTTCTGCCGCCAGCAGTGGGAAAAAGACACTGCAGAAAACAGCTGCAACGGTAATAATTGCCTGGTTTTTAAATGATGTTAAAAACATTTCATCTTTAAATGCTGCAATATAATTTTCAAATCCCACCATTTTAGATGAAATTCCAAATGTTGAATCTGTAAATGACGTATAAAATGCATTACCAATAGAAAAGTAAGAAAAAACCGCCAGCAATAAAAAGGTTGGTGCGATAAAGAAATATGGCAATAATTTCATTTTCAGAGATTTATTCATATGGTCCTCCTCGTTTCTGATTGAGCAGTGTGACTGAAAAACGCTTTCACACCACTTTTATTCGCAGTATTGCAGTAAGCTGTGACTGCAAGATGCTATTGGAAAAGGGTGAAGGCAATTCCTTACCATCACCCCTTTTCTGATTTCCTTTATTTTGCAGTATCTGCTGTTGTAGGATCTAAGTCATATCCGGCTCTGTCCACTACATCTTTGTAATAATTCCGGTAAATCGGATCCATCTGTTCCAGGAAACTGTCTACACCAAGACTTCCTTCTGAGAACTGGAGAATTAAATCATTGTATTTTGGCTTATCAGCCTGTGTTACCATGTCCTGTCCGGTTACCCACTGTGCGCCGCGGCCAACACCGGTAGCGATAAAACCTTCTAATTTAGATGTTAATTCCGGACTTAATTCCACACCTTTTACAACACATGGTCCCTGTACGTAATTTCCATTGGCAAGTGTCTCTTCAAAGCATAATTTTGCCTGATCCGGTGAATACCAGTATTTGTAGAAATCTTTTACACGTGCCATATGGTCATCGTCTTTGTTTGGAACGATACTGATGGCATTACCAAGGCTGTAAAGTCCTCGGATAGTCTGGCTGAAGCCTTCCGGAGCTTTTTCAAAGGACGGCAGCTGGAAAGTTGCCCATTCAAACTGCATATCTTCCGGTAACTGGTTTATGTCATTTAAAATCAAACCTGCATTCCAGCTTCCGTTGAATAAAATCGGGGAAACCTGTGATTCAAAGTCTGTAATAATCTGAGAACCATCTGCTGCAATCCAGTTTGTAGGGAAATATTGTGCCAGTTTCTGGAATTCACTCCAGACTTTTTTATTGCCCTCTGTATTGATGCCGTTTTCGGTTGCATATTTTGCCTGTCTTTCTGCACTGCCTACTACGTTAGCATCACAGTCAAGATTATTTTCATCAAATTTGAAATCTTTATTCGCTTTCATGAGATTTTCATCCCAGATTGCATCTCCGGGCTGAACCAAAAACTCATCTTCTGTAGTTCGGTAATATGCATCAGCCATTGAATTGATCAGCCATCCGCTTTCATTTCCTGCTGTAATCGGAACATCATATCCTGCTTCTTTTAATTTCTCACAGATTTCAATCAGATTCTCATAGCTTGTGGGTACGGACAATCCCAGTTTGTCAAAGATTGTTTTATTGTAGTAAAAAGCAACTCCAATTTTATCAAACGGAAGATAAGTCAAATGTCTGCCGCCGGATGAATTAATGGAAATCAAAAAGTCATCTTCATCAAAGGCTTCTCTTACCTTTTTACCGTCATTGTAAGGATTTACCTCATCCAGCATATCTGTCATATCGATCAGATAACCCTTGTCCACTGCAATATCAGCACTATTATTTGCAACTGCAGCAGCCAGGAAATTACCATGAACGATATCCGGTGCATTTTCTCTGTCATCGCTCATTGATGTCATCATTTTTGTTATGTATGAATCATTGTCAGATATAACATCCACAACTACTTTCGTTTCCGGATGAAGCTTCATGTATTCTTCTGCAAGCTTTTTCTCGCCGGCAGTATAGAAATTATTAATCACCGCTAAGGTTATGGTATCTTCTTTTGAGGTGTCCCAGCCAACATCGGATGTACTTCCAGCTGTTGTACCCTCGCTGCCATTTTCCGTATCCTTTTTATCAGAAGCTGCTGCTTCGCTGTCCGCTGCGGACTCTTTGGATGTTCCTTTCTGTGTTTCCCCAGCTCCTCCGTTTGCACTGCATCCGGATAAAAAGCTTGACAAAATCATTGTTGCTGCCAGAAGGCATGCTACCATTTTATTTCTCTTTTTCATATGACTTCGCTCCTTTAATTGTTAATTTTTAATTATTGATTTTAATTCTGTTATAATTTTATACTGAATACGTTGCGTGTTTATCGTATCTATGTTATAATTTATCCACTGTTTTCCTCTAGGCTATCGTTCCACCGGTTCCTATATGCGGGAAACAGTTTTTTTACCTCCTTTCACTGATCTTACGCACGCATTATATATCATCTGCATTTTGCAGTTGACATTCTCTTAATCAGGCTCAGCTTATTTTCAAAATATCCTGTATTTCCTTTTGATATATTGGAATACAGTAATTCAAAAGCTTTTTCACCGAATTTCACTTTATCCAGATTCATGGTGGTTAAAGACGGCTCCCAGTATTCTCCATAAGTAATCCCGTCAAATCCCATAACTGACACATCCTCCGGTACCCGGTACCCCTTTTCCTTAAATGCTTTTATAGCTCCCAGGGACATCAGATCATTGACACAGATCACAGCCGTAAATTTCCTGCCGGATTTCATTAATTCGTTAGCGTAATAATAACCGTCTGTCATATCTGTAGAATAAGGGTACTTTCCGTCAAACAATAGGTCTTCCCCGCAGGGCAGTCCTAAGCGTTCCACCATCTGCCGGTAACCGATACTTCTCAAATCATAGGGAAGATTCCTTCCAAGTCCGCTTAAGTAAGCAATGTCCCGGTGTCCCAGGCTGTAGAGATATTCCATAGCTTCATGCATGGCGGCCATGTGGTCATTTTCTATAGAAGAAACTTTTCTGAAATCTGCTCCAACATTGCCGCTGACCAATACTTTAATCCCATTGTCAACCAAATGGTATAGCTTATCCATATTGAACTTGTAAGGAATGGCTGTTACAAATACCCCATCCAGCCTTCTGGTAATAAAGTTGTCAAAATATTCATCCAGTTTATTAAAACCGGTACAGATATTTACGAAGTAATTTTTTTCGTTTGCCGCACTTTCGAACCCTCTGACGATATCTCCAAAAAATGGATTCGAAATATTCTCTAATACAATTCCTATTTGCATCGTCTTTTTTGTAGACATGCTTCTCGCTATCATGTCCGGCCTGTAATCCAGGACTTTCACCGCTTCCAGTACTTTCTTCACGGTTTCGTCTTTTACCTTTTCCGGATTACTTAAAGCATTTGATACCGTAGCTGTTGAAACTCCTGCCAGCTTTGCCACATCTGATCTGGTTGCTTTCATACACTCATCTCCTATTTACTCGGGTAAATTATTTTTTTAAATAAATGGAATGATAAAATCATTCCCTGTTGGTATTTTTTGTATATTATGTATTGTTATTTTCAAATTCTATGTAAATTCTTATCGAATTTGATCCTTTTGTATAAGTAGATCTTACCAGAGATACGTGTTATTGTCAATAGTTATTTAATAAAAATTTACCCGAGTATATTTTTTATTTTTCAGAATCCTGATTTCATATAAAAGGAAAACAGATCATTGACAGCAGCTAATTTTATATGTTATTGTGAAGTTACTATTTTTTTGCTACTCGAGTAGCAAATATTAAAGAAAGGAATTTATTTTATGAATCCGATACTGCCTTTAACACATTTTGTACCTGACGGGGAAGCCCGCCTTATGCCTGACGGCCGCATGTACCTCTATGGTTCTTATGATATCAGCGGCGAAACCACATACTGCAGCGATGTGCTGCATGTTTTTTCAACGGATGATCTCATCCACTGGACAGACCATGGCATCTGTCTGCAAAGCAGTGATATTCCCTGGGCAAAGGAGGGCTCCCTGATGTATGCCCCGGACTGTATCTGCAAAGACGGGAAGTACTATCTTTATTTCTGTATGACCAATTCCTATGAAGGCGTGGCTGTTTCCGATACTCCCTGTGGATATTTCACTGATCCCGTTGCGGTTCCTTATGCAGACGGTTCCGGCATTGATCCTTCCGTATTTATCGATGACGATGGCCAGGCTTACTATTATTGGGGGCAGTTCCAGCTGTCCGGCGCAAAACTGAATACCGATATGAAGTCATTGGATCTTTCTTCCTTAGATTCCTGTCTGATTGATGAAAAGCGCCATGGATTTCACGAAGGTGCCTCTATGCGCAAACGGAACGGGCTTTACTACCTGGTGTACACTGACACTGCCAGAGGCAGGGCGACCTGCATGTCATATGCCGTTTCCCGCTCCCCTTTAGGTCCTTTTCAAAAAGGAGGCGTGATCATCGACAATATTTACTGCGATCCCCAGACCTGGAACAATCACGGATGTATTGCTGAATATAAAGATCAGTGGTATGTGTTCTACCACCGCTCCTCCCAGAACTCCAAATTCAACCGCAGAATGTGTATCGAGAAAATTTATTTTGATGAAAACGGTGGTATTCCGGAGGTTCCTATGACTTCCCAGGGTGCTTCTGAACCGCTGAAAGCTGACGGAACATATGCGGCTTCCCTTGCCTGCCAGGTGAGAAACGGACCCTTCCTTTGCCCCGACGAAAACGGCGGCGGTGAAATCCTTTCCCATATCTGCAATAATTCCTGGGCTGCTTACCGCTATTTTTCCTTTGAAGCTCCCCGGTCATTTACAGTCACCGCCGCTGCCCGCATAAACGGTGGAATCGTTGAAATATGGGCAGATGACGAGGTCATCGGTTCCTGCCTGGTACCGCCAACCGGCGGATGGAACGTCTGGCAGTCTTTTACCTGTGACCTCCTTCCGGTAACCGGCGTGAAAACCCTGTACCTTACCTTCCATGGAAATGATTTAGACAGGCGTTTAATGGATATAAAGGAATTTACATTTCGAAAATAAATTACACTTCTGAAATGAATTTGCATTTATAAATAATATCGCAAAATACCTCTTTGTTTTAAGATTTCATCTGAATTTCTTAAAACAAAAAGGTACTTTTTTGTCTCGTCAGTTCTTCGCTGCTTCAAAATCTCCCACCAGTTCTTTGCAGGCATCCATAAAAATACCCACATCCACAGAATACGAGACATACCGTACACCCTGGGCGATCCATTTATTCATACCCTTTCGCGTATCCACAAATGTTCCGATCTGAATATTCCTGCGCATTCCCATATCGACAATGGCATTCATATACTCCAAAACTTTCGGGTGGTCAATCTGTCCCGGAACTCCCAGGGACTGTGAAAGGTCATAAGGACCAATAAAAATAATGTCGATCCCTTCCACTTCCATGATCTCCTCCAGATTATGAATCGCTTCTACTCCTTCAATCTGAAGGGTAACAAGGATTTCATTGGAACTTTCAAAATATTCTTCTCTGGGCATTGCCGAATAAAGCGCTGCCCTCACAAACCTGCATACCCCCCGTTCTCCCTTGGGATAAAACCTGGCTAATTCAATTGCCTTTTTTGCCTGAAGTGCATTAGTGATCTGGGGAATCTGCACCGCTCCGGCACCAAGATCCAGTGCTTTGCCGATTGCCTGCTCCGATATCTCAGGCACTCTTACTACCGGCAGAATACCGGTTACATTACAGGCCCGGATCAGATCAGACAGATTCGAACTTGCTGCCGGACCATGTTCCATATCCAGAATGCAGAAATCAAATCCACTGTATCCCAATATTTCAATAAAGGAAGGATCCAGCGTTTTGCAAAAGGGTCCAAGCACCGGTCCCTTTGAAATTTTATCTTTAAAATCCCGAATGACTTTAGCCGTCATTTCCATCCAAAACACTTCCTTTCTACCATTCCGCCACGGTTCCATCGCTGTTGCGCCATACCGGATTCTTCCAGTCATGACCTGTCTCTGCCATCTTTTCCACATACTTTTCGTTTATTTCAATTCCAAGTCCTGGTTTTGAAGGTATCTGCACTACTCCGTTCCGATACTCAAATACCTTAGGATCAGCCAGATAATCCAACAGGTCACTGCCCTGATTGTAATGAATTCCAAGGCTCTGTTCCTGAATGAATGCGTTAGGTGTACATGCATCCATCTGCAGACAGGAAGCCAGTGCAATGGGTCCCAGGGGACAGTGGGGTGCCACTGCAACATCATAGGCTTCCGCCATCGCTGAAATCTTCCTGCATTCCAGAATACCTCCTGCATGGGATAAATCCGGCTGAATAATATCCACAACACCCTGTTCGAAGATTTTCTTAAAATCCCACCTGGTAAATAACCGCTCTCCGGTAGCAATTGGGGATGCTGTGTATTTTGCAATTTCCCTCAGTGCCTCGTAGTTTTCACACAATACCGGTTCTTCAATGAACATGAGGTGAAACTGATTCAGTTCCTGCACCAGGATTTTCGCCATACTCTTATGTACTCTGCCATGGAAATCCACAGCAATGCCAAAGTACTTTCCGCATTGCTCACGGATTGCTGCCACACGTTCACAGACTGCATCTACCTTTGCAAAGCTGTCGATATATGCCATTTCCTCCGTAGCATTCATTTTGATCGCCTTAAAGCCCAGATCTTCCTGCTTTTTCGCCTCAATGCCCACATCAGAGGGGCGGTCTCCGCCGATCCAGCAGTATACATCAATGTGGTCCCGGCACGTGCCTCCTAAGAATTCATATACCGGCATATTGTAATATTTTCCTTTTATATCCCACAAAGCCTGTTCGATTCCGGATATTGCACTGGATAAAATAGGACCTCCCCGGTAGAATCCGCCCCGATAGAGCACCTGCCAGATATCTTCTATCCGTCTTGGATCACTGCCGATTAAATAGGTTTTCATTTCTTCCACGCATGCCTTAACAGATTCCGCCCTGCCTTCGATAACCGGCTCTCCCCATCCGCAGATTCCTTCATCCGTTTCAACCTTTAGAAAAAGCCATCTGGGCTGCACCATATATAATTTCAAATTTGTTATTTTCATTTCCTGTATCCTCTCTTTATAGTTCGTAATATTTAGTCATGTTCCAGAGCGTATTCTAAATTGCTCTCTGACAGCCGCGCGCCATACTTTGTATCCTAATCTGTCTGTTTTCCATGGTTCACGGAAATTCGGGTGCCAGATGAAAAGCCGGGTGCCGGATTTTAATAACGGTAGTTATGGGCTTCCTCCACCATCCGTTTCAGGTTTTCCATCGGTGTATTTATTGCAGTTTCACAGCCGGTTCCCAGAATGAATCCGCCTCCCTGCGTCCCCACATCCAAGCAACTTCTGCAGAGTTCTTTTACTTTTTCCTCATTGTCCTGCAACAGCTCCACCGGATTTACATTTCCCATTAAAATCATCTTGTTGCCAATCCGCTGTTTACATTCCTGAAGATCCACTTTATAATCCACCTCATAGATATCGGCACCTGTCGAGGCATAATCATCCAGAACCGCCGTGTTATTACCGCATATATGAAGCAGGCCAAAAGCACTATGCCGTTCAAACTCCGGTTTCATCCTGGTAAAGAATTTGTTCAGATAGGGATAGATATACTTTCGGAAAATCTGAGGTGAAACTACATCCAGCGATGCCAGCGAATCTCCCAGATGAATGATATTGGCACCCGCGTCCAGCTCTGCCGTTGTAAACCGGATCAGGGTTTCCGTACAGGTTTCCATTAATTCATAAAAGCACTTTTCCATTTCCTTTGCATCTTCATCTTCGTCCGCATACTGCATTTCAGCCATGTCCAGCAGCAGTTCCTGTATGCCGTATATGTGGGAAACCAGGGAAAACATCCCAGTTCCGGTTCCTCTTATGGCTACCTTGCCTCCCAGTTTGGATTTCAAATAGGCAATTGCCTCCAGATATACGGACATTCTGCCATCCCGGTATGGATCCGGTACCTTGATTTTCCCGGCTTCCAAGAGGGAGCTTATTCCATGTCTGGTTACAATCGGAAGGTCATCCCCTTCCTTTCTGGTCTCCACTCCCATACCTTCGGATATGTAATAGCCGTCGGAGTGGGTGAAAATAATATCATAGCCATACTCCTCCCAGGCTTTGTACAAAACCTCTCCCATTACCTTTCCATCCGTATAATATTTGCTCAGCGGGACCTTACAGATCTTCGCTGCGTGATTTCCCAGAAAGGGACCTGCCGGAACCACATCCGGTTTTTCATGTTTACATACCGCCATTACTCGTTCATAAGAATTCATATGTTCCTCCAATCATTCCACAAATCATTCTGTATCTGTTTCTCATTTTTCTAATTCATACCACCGCTCTGAACCTTCAGACTGCTGAATGAATTTCCAAATACAATACATCCGGTTTCCTATTTTATAAATATAGACAGGATCATTACGATGATAATTCCGGTAATACCTATAATTGTTGCCATCGCGGACCAGGTCTTCAAAGTTTCTTTTTCGTTGGTACCGGAATATTTGCTGATCAGCCAGAATCCACTGTCATTAAAATGTACAAAGTTGATTGCCCCGCATCCGATTGCCATTACAACCAGCGTTGGATTTGTGCCTGTTGCAGCGATGACCGGCGCCATAATTCCTGCTGCCGTAGTCATAGATACCGTTGCAGATCCAACGGAAATTCTCATCATCGTAGCAATTAAATATGCCATAAATATGGGACTGATGCTTGCCTGTGACATCATATCAGCCAGACTTGTTCCTATTCCACTGTCAATTAGTACCTGTTTGAAGACGCCGCCCGCTCCCGTTACCGCAAGAATAATACCTGCCGGACCAAGTGCTTTGGAACATACTTCTTCAATAACTGATTTGGAAATCCCCCGCTGGAGTCCCAAAGTTAAAAACGAAAACAGAACAGAGATCAAAAGTGCTATTTCCGGTGCACCGATAAAGTTCAAAACAACCCTTAATGTATTTTCTTCCGGTAAAATCAAATCACAAACCGTTCTGATTACGATTAATATTAATGGAAGGGAAATATTCAATACCACGATACCGAAAGATGGAAGCTTCCGCTCGTCTTCCACAGCCACCTCCGGAACTTCCGGCGGATTGACATTTATACGCTTCGCAATAAATTTCGTATAGAAAATGCCGCCGCAGATCGCTGCCGGTATCCCCACTACATATCCCATCATAATAACGCTTCCAAGATCCGCACCTACGATATTGGCAACCGTAACAGGTCCCGGTGTGGGCGGAATCAACGTATGTCCTACCGCTAGTCCGGCAAGCAGCGGCAGTGAGAAGAACAGCACCGACTTCTTCGTCTGCTTCGACAGTGAATAGACAACCGGAATCAGAATAATAAATGCCACATCCAGGAAAACCGGCGTTCCAACAATAATACCAACTGCCACCAGTGCCAAAGGAGCCTTGTTAATTCCAAAGGTCTTAATCAAAGTATTCGCCATTACCTTAGCGCCGCCGGATACCTCCAGCATTGCACCTAACATTGCCCCCAATGCAACGATAATCGTAATTCCGCCCAGCGTGCTTCCCATCCCCCCGGTAATGGAAGCCAGCGTATCTCCCGGAGTCATTCCGGCAGCAAATGCACTCAGTACACTCACGATCAATAAACTAACAAATGCATTAACCTTAAACTTCATCACCAATACAATCAAAATAATAACTGCTGCCGCAACAATCCCCAACATATATACGGGATTCTGTAACAAATTCTCAAACATACTTCTCCTCCATTCTTTTGTAAAACCCTTTTTTATTTTTCTGGAACACTATATATGGTAGTTAATACTGCCCTCCCTTCGTATACGTCATGTCATCAGACGTCTGATGTATTTACTATATAATATCAACAATGAAAGAATTTGTCAATGGATTTTTTTATGTATTTTAACTATTTAAAATAACTAATTGTTGAATCAAAAAAAACATGATACAATTAATGCGATTAAGCTTTACTTTGTTTTTCATGCCCGATTTTAACAATAAAATATAATCTAATGAACCTTTGGAGAAACTATCTATGTACGAATTTGAAAATATAGCCGATAAACCTTTGGCAGAAAAAGTTTCCGATGCAATAATTGAATTAATTATAACAAATAAGATAAAAGCCGGTGAAAAGCTTCCCAATGAATTCCAGCTGGCAGAAAGTTTAAAGGTAGGCCGCAGTACTATCCGGGAAGCGGTCAAGATCCTGGTATCCAGAAATATCGTGGAAATACGGCGGGGTTCCGGAACATTTGTCTGTCAGGAACCAGGTGTAGTGGACGATCCCCTTGGCTTTACTTTCATAAAAGACAAAAAACAACTGGCGATGGATCTGATCTCTGTAAGAATGCTGATAGAACCCCAGATGGCAGCCCTCGCAGCACGCAACGCAGACGAATCTGATCTCCGTGAAATAAGTGAACTCTGTTTAAAAATAGAACAACTGATTAAAAACAATAAAGATCATACGGAAGCAGATATCGCATTTCATGCCAGCATTGCACGCGCCAGCAGAAACATTGTGCTCCAGAGCATCATCCCCATCATCGATCGCAGCGGTATTGATTTTATAACTACTCTTACCCAGCGGATTCTAAAAGATGAGACTATCAAGACCCACAGAAAAATCGTGGATGCCATTCTGTCCCATGATGAAAAGGCTGCCTCAGAAGCTATGGTAGAGCATCTGAGTACAAATTTACATTATATGCAGTTAGAAATGGAAGGCGGCAATTCGATATTATAGCTGATATCTGCAGCATAACTTCTATTTAAATAGTATTAAAAAGATAAAGCACCAGATAGCTCGATTATCTGGTGCTTTCACGATTCGTTTTTTTATTGTGCTTTCATAACTTAACTTGATGCTCAAATCTTCTTAATTCTTATACTACAAATTCAGTTTGATAACGTATTTGCCCGTTCATATCCGATTAATCCTTATACCGGTATGTATAGACAAACCATGTAATCCCTGCAATTAGTAAAACAGCAGATATAAACGCCGTAAGAACGCTATATGTTTCCCAGACAAGTATCACAGACCAGTCCAAAGCAACACCTATGATACACAGGACAATGACTGCTACCAATAGAATGGCCGTTACGATTTTTCTCTTTTTTCCCATTGCCTGCCGGTTATGGGATTTCCTTCTGTGCAGTCCCATGAAAAAAAGCAGAACCGTTGATAAGCCAAAAATAATTGTAGCAGCTGACAAGACAATATCCATTAGCTGCGTACTTCCTATTTCATATGACTGCGCCAGATTGCCGTCTAATATATCTTTGACTTTTAGTACCAGACTAATATTGGTATTGGTGCCGTTGCTCAGCAGGCATATGGCTGTTCGATCCTTTGGAAGCATGGCTGCTTCGGTTCTGAAATTGGGATTCTCCCCCTGGTGTTCGACTATTGTCTGGTCAGCGTCCACCATCCAGCCCGCTGCATAATACATATCGCTGACAGCCGGAACAGACTGATCTCCCTGATGTGATTTTTCGATAACTCCATGGAATATATCGGGAATGTCCTGCACCGTCCCCATTTGTATGCCCATCCAGCGTGACATATCTTCTGCACTGGATATGATATAGCCTGCGGGTTTGTTCCCGGCATATTCCGGCGCGTTATATGGTGTTGTCATAAAAAAAGAAGAACGATAACCCTGCGCCAGCTGCCCGGTAGCACTGGCATCTTCCTGATAAACATACGTCTGGTCAAGACCTAACGGCTTTAATACCTGTTCCGTCATAAAATCTTCATAGCTTTGTCCCGACACTTTTTCAATCACCAATCCCAAGACATCATAGTTAACCGTTCCATACTCATATTGTTCACCGGGAAGGAACGCCAATTCCGCATCCGTTAGCATTTCCACTGTCTTTTGCAGCATATCCGGCGTATTGCCCCGGGGAATACTTTGGGTATGTCGGGCATTCACCAGGCCGCTGGTATGATGAAGAAAGTTATTGAGTGTAAGGCTTTGCATATCAACCGGTTTCCCCTCATATTTTAAAGTAAACCAGGGCAGGTATTTCTGTACAGTGTCGGTCATTGAAAGGCGACCTTGCTCTTCTAACAACAGGATACCCATGCCGGTAAAAGCTTTACTTACCGAAGCCAGCTCATATAACGTATTCTCACTTGCAGCCAGCCCCTTTTCCCGGTTGGCATACCCGGAAGAAAAGTAAGACACTTCATCATCCTTAAGTATTGATAAAGACATCCCCGGCACCCCGGATTTGCGGCAGGCATCATCCAGCAAGGATTGGATTGCCGCAGACTGGGGAGCTGACATGGCATAACTTTTAGTTGTGAATGAAAAGAACAATATAAATATGGTTAGTACAGAAGTAATTGTCTTTTTCATCAATGCTCCTTTTTGAAAACTTATGATGATAGTTTATGGTATAAATGGGTTAGAGCATGTTTTTATTAAACTTGCTTTATCAGTGTATCCCAAATTTACTCTGGTTTTGGAATACTTCTATCATGGCAGCTATGTTTTGAGGCGGTACATCAAAAGCAACCGCATGGGTCGGCGCCGCTATATAACCGCCACCCTTTTTCATGATCTTCATAATCCGGATCGTTTCCTGCTGTACCTGCTCTTTTGTCGCCTGAACCAGTAAGTGCTGCGTTGAAATTCCACCCCAGAAAGTCAGTTTGTCCCCATATTTCTTTTTCACTTCCTCAATATCATAGATTTCCGGCTGGAAGGTCTGGTAACAGTCAAGTCCAATTTCAATCAGGTCTCCCAATATCTCGCTGCAGTCTCCGCAGGAATGCTGAAATACATATTTTCCTTCCTTATGTACACGGTCATACATTCGCTTCATCCTGGGTTTTATAAAATGCCGCCAGTGCTCCGGTCCCATAATCATTCCCTTTTGCTGTCCCCAGTCATCTCCAAAGTAAACGCCATCTATCTCATATTCTAAAGCGATATCAATCAAATGTAGATTATACTCGCAGATGCTGTCATATAATTCTTCCAGGCTTTCCGGATCAGTCAACATGCGTATTAGTACATTTTCCATGCCCATCAGGCTCCAGGAACGTTCAAACATGGAAAATCCAAACCCAGCCATACAGAATTTATCTTCTTTTTCAGCAATTAGCTGCTCATATTCAGCCCGTAGACGCATCTCATCTATTTTAGGAAATGTATAAACGATTTCCTCATCCGGATCCGGGAATAAGGGATGATCCACCATCCCAATATCCTTATCAGCACCAGAACGGTTCCATTCCACACCGAAATCATCCACAAAGTATTCCGGCTTGTCCTCCCTCTGCGTAGGCCACCCCCAATACTGTATATAGTGCAGATGTAGCCCCCAGTCTTTTTCAAATTCACGATTTACCAGAAAAGCTGACATATTCTGAGCTTCCTGTTCAGTAAATTCTACAAAGTACGGGACAATATCCGTTTCTCTGTGATTTAAAGCTGCTATCACACGTTCTCTTCTAGTCATCTCATATCCTCCAATTTTAAAAAACACTTCCCCGTTTTATACACACAGGCGAATAACATTCCATGACAACGGAGACAGCACTGCTTTGCATATACCATCCTCTATAGCCGCATTGCCATTACACATGGGAACGATACATTCCGGATGCTTCATAGTATTAGCAGCATAGCGGTCGGCATTTTTTAATACAATATGCTCTTTCACATAGTATATCCCAAATCCGCTGATTTCGCAATCTAACTCCATTTCTTCCTCACCCCTGTTCAGAGCAAAAACAGTGATTCCATCTTTGGTATACACAGCAACCGCATCCAGATAAGGAACATCGCTATAATCTCTGGAATCATACTTTGGAGAATCAATCAACGTCCATAATACGGTTCCCCTGCCATATTTAGATGCATGCAGATATGGATAAAAGATCGTCTGTCTCCATGCATCACCTCCATTGTGAGTCATAATCGGTGCAATTACATTTACCAGCTGGGCAAGACATGCCATTTTCACCCGGTCCGCATGACGCAGAAGTGTAATCAGCATTGCCCCTACCATGAGTGCGTCTTCTACATTATAGACGTCTTCCAGCTGCGGCGGTGCAATGCTCCAGGGCTTAGGATTCTCCCCGGAAGTATGAAACCATACATTCCACTCATCAAAGGACAGATTGATTTTCTTCTTGCTTTTCTTTTTACTTTGAATATAATCACAGGTTGAGATCACACCAGAGATAAAACGGTCCATATCCAGCGTCTTAGCCAAGAAGTTAGCTGTATCCATAGATTTATTCCCATAATACTGATGAAGAGAAATATAGTCTACCTGATCATAAGCCTGATTCAGAACCTCCGCCTCCCAGTCACCAAAAGTAGGCATGTCCACAGAAGAGGATCCGCAAGCTACAAGTTCTATTTCCGGGTCCACTCCCTTCATTACTTTTCCTGCTTCACATGCAATTCTTCCGTATTCCTCAGCTGTCTTATGTCCGATCTGCCAAGGTCCATCCATTTCATTTCCCAGACACCAGGTTTTAATCTTATAAGGTTCTTTTACACCATGCTCGATCCGCAGGTCACTATAATGAGATCCGGAAGTGTGATTGCAGTATTCTACCAGGTTTCTTGCTGCATCTACCCCTCTGGTTCCAAGGTTTACCGCCATCATTATTTCGGTATTTACCGCCTGTGCCCATTTTGCAAATTCATTAAGTCCCACTTCGTTGGTTTCCGTGGCATTCCATGCTAATTCTAACCTTTTGGGGCGCTTATCTTTGGGACCAACTCCATCTTCCCAGTTATATCCGGACACAAAATTACCTCCCGGATACCGCACAATAGGCACATCAATTTCTTTTACCAGTTCCATCACATCTTTTCGAAAACCAAATTCATCCGCAAGGGGATGACCAGGTTCATAAATCCCACCATATACGGCTCTTCCCACATGTTCGATAAATGAACCAAATATTCTTTTATCAACTTCTCCTATTTGAAAATCTCTGTCCGCTTTCATTTTTGCTTTTCGCATACTTATACCATTAAATATTACAGGCTGCCTGTAATTCTGCCACTCAGACACTCAAATTAATGAATCACAGTGTGGCTTCCTTTCTTTATATTTTTTAATTGATCTCACACATTCAAATGTGTACTTTTCTATTAACCTTTTACTGCTGCCGCAAAGGACATGGTGCTGATAAAATGTTTTTGTGCAAACATATAGATAATAAAGGTCGGTATCATTGCAACAGCTGCACCTGCAAGCAAAGTACCTGCCTGATGAGCATCGTACATTCCCTGAAGCAGCTGGAGTCCTGCCGAAACAGGCATATGTGACACATCGTTGAACACAATGGATGGCCACAAAAAGTCATTCCAGGAGCCAGTAAATGTAAAAAGTGCAACAACCGTCAGAACCGGTTTTAACGCCGGTATGATAATCTGCCCATATATGCGGAAATGACCGGCTCCATCTATGATCGCCGCTTCATCCAGCTCCTTGGGTATTCCAAACATAAACTGCCTGATGAGAAATATATTCGTAACATTAGCAAGTCCCGGAACTATGCAGGATACCGCCTGATCCACCCAGCCCAGTTTATCCACAATGGAATACATGGGGATAATATTTACAATGCCCGGTACCATAGAAATCAGGATCATTGAAATAAACAGATTGTCCCTTCCTTTGAACTCCATCCTCTGATACCTAACTATTTAGAGAAAAACCAACGCCTGACGGAAATCCGTATTTCTCAGGAAATCTCTTCAGAGGCTCCGGGAATACGTGAAGACTGGCCCAGTGATATTCACTTTTCCATCAACAAAAAACCTCTGGGCATCTGGACTTCTCCTTCCGACTTTGGAACTCACCGGGGTGTCTACTCACCAGATTGGTGGCTGGACGGCTACAACCAGTATGGATTGTTAAAAACCTTATCTATTAATGATGAGGGATGTTTTATGGATAATAAAAAGATCAGCGACTACCGTTTATCTGATTTAGGTATACAAAACGGTAAATCCTTTAAATACCGGATAGGGGTGCCGGAAGATTCCCTGAATGTGGGCGGCATGACTTTATTTGGACGCCATTTTGGAAATTATAACCAGAATATTAAGGTATCCCTTATTTATGAATTGACCAGCAAGAAAGACAGCTAATGATATGGATATATTAATAATTGATGTCTGAATAGTCGCACCAAGCAGAGGCACAAAAAACAGGCTCCAAAGTAAACACTTTGAAGCCTGTCTGTCCGCTCTCCGGCATGTTTTAAACACATATCACCCCTTTACTGCTCCAACCATCATCCCTTTGATCAGATTTTTCTGGAACGTAAGATAGACGATAATAACAGGTAAAGCGATAATATTGGATGCAGCTGATATGAGCGGAATGTTCTGTGAATTCTTTCCGCGGAAAAAGTCAAGTCCCAGAGGCAAAGTCCTCATGGTTTCACTTTTAATCATGATATTGGGTAGCATGAAAGCATTCCAGGACCACATGAAAGTGAAGATCAGCAAGGATATCAGTGCAGGTTTGATTATTGGTGTCACAATATACCACAAGGTCTGCCACTCATTAGTACCATCCATGCGTGCCGATTCCAGGAGTGATGCCGGGATTTCTTTTACGAATCCGCTTAGCAGAAAGGTTCCAAAAGGCACATTCATGGCTATCGTGGGCAGAATCACTGCCCAGTGCGTATTCATAAGTCCCATGGATTTCATATCGTAAAATAATGGAATTACGATAATTTCCAGGGGGATTACAAGTCCCATAACGATTAATGTCTGAAAAAGATTTCTGCCTTTGAACTTCAGGCAGCTCATGGCATATGACGAAAGCAGTGAAAATAAAAGCACGCCTATTACCGAAAATAAGGATATATACATACTGTTAAAGAGATACTTTGGAAAATGTCCCACTTTCCATGCCTGTATATAATTTTCCCAATGGAGTTTCTGAATATTTCCAAATAGTCCCGACTGCACGATTTCCGCTGTGGTCCGCAAGGATGTAATGACAATCAATACACAGGGAACCAGCGTGCATAAGCAGCAGATACATAGCACCGCATATACTGCCGGGGTATAATTTTTCTTCTTCCTCATATCTCTTCGCCGCCTTTCCGAAAACGCAGAAATCCTTTTGAAATAAACAGAATAAATATAGTCATAATAACAGCGATTGTAGCACTATAACCTATCCGGTTCTTAACAAATGCTTCATTATACAAATAGTAGGACAGTACATAGGAGCTGTAACCCGGTCCCCCTTTTGTCATTTGATATACAATGTCAAAAACCTTGAACGAATCAATCAGTGCAAACAGCAAAAGGGTTGTAGTCGTAAGCCTTACACTGGGTATCGTAATATAGAAGAACTTTCGAAACGGTCCGCAGCCATCCATGGTAGCGGCTTCATATAATTCCGAACTGATGCCCTGAATGGCGGCACTGTATACTACTGTACTGAATCCATACCCCATCCAGACAGACATAACCAGTAACGAAATCATAACAAATTTAGTATCCCCCAGCCAGGACTGTGCCAATCCGCCCAGACCTATATTCTCCAGCATTTTATTCAAAGGCCCCATTGCCGGATTATAAATCCATGCCCATATTACTGCTGCAACTACACTGGAAAAAACCTGAGGCAGAAAAAGAATCAGCTGAAAGATCTTTCCATGCTTAATGTTGGAATTCACCAGCAGAGAAGCCTGTATCAGACCTATCGCTATGGGAATTGTACAAGAACAAAGCATCCATATTACATTGTTTTTTGCGGACTGCAGCACCAGTGGATCCGTAAAGAATTCCTTGTAATTTTTCAAACCTGCAAATTCAATTTCCCCTAATCCATCCCAGCTGTTAAAGCTGAGATAAACAGTCTGAAGTAAAGGCCAGCAGACAAAAACAATAAACAGTATCAATGCGGGCATTATAAATACATATGCCATTACATTTATTTTTTTCTTCTTGCGCAGTATCGCTGCTTCTTCCATTTACGTTCACCTCTTCTTTCGCTTTTACTCCTTACCCCACTCCTTTTCAAGGCTGTCACATAACGATTCCGGTGTATGCTGGCCCTGAGTCAGAAGCTGTGTTTCTTTGATCATATAGTCCAGATAACCAGGCTTCACATTGTCTAAATAAAACCCGATCTTGGCATTTTTTGTACTTTCAACCACTTCTTTATGCAGCACTGTGGCTTCCACACCGGATACATCTGTTAATGTTGCAGGAGTAAAACTGGCTTCATACCACTTCTTTACGAAATCATCTTCAAAAAAGATATCGATCCAATCCAGTGCCGCTGCTTTTTTATCAGCATCCAGATTTGCATTTAATGCCCACGCCCCATCCGTCGCATCTACGATATATGGTTCTGAATCCGCTGAGAATCCCGGGAAAATAAATGCTCCAATGTTGAGTCCGCTGGCTTCAAAATTTGCCAGGCTCCAATCACCATCGATAGTAAACGCTGTTTTTCCCTGACTGAAAAGCGCCGGGACATCATCCCCTTTTACTCCTTCAAAGTTCTCTCTGTAATAACCTTTTTCATACCAGTCACTGATATGTGCAAATGCATCGGTTACAGCGGTTTTCATGTTATCGGAAAATGTCTTTTTATAATACCAGTCATCAATATCTTCTTTTGGAGCTGAATTCAGCATCATACTCTCTGCCGCCCATATAATCTGATAGTAATTATCACCGCCGCATTCCGTAGGGATATAGCCCGCTTCCTTAGCTTTTTGCATAATTATTTCCAGCTCTTCCACGGTTTTTGGTACCTGAACGCCAATTTCTTTGAATATATCTTTATTGTAATACACTACAATGGGTGCCATAAGAAATGATGCACTGTAATACTTATCCGGAGTACGGAGATTATTAAATTCGATAGATCCCGGAACAGACTTTTCAATCCATCCTCTCTCAAGTACATCCTCCGTAATATCCATAAGATAATTATTTTCCATCAGCGCCTGCTGGTTCAAATCATCCAGGTAAACCATATCATATCCGTCACCTGAACTAAATTCCAGTTTCAGTTTCTGGGCATAATCACTGGTACTCTCATTTACTACCGTTACATTAGGCCATTTTTCATTTAATTTCTGTGCTGCCTCCTCTAACAGCGCAGTTCTCACTTCTCCATTCAGGGATGAAGTGAAACGGAGTTCAAAGGTTGCATTATAGTCAATTTCCTCTGATTTTCCTGCCTGGCTCTCTGCCCCTTCACTGCCCGGCTCAGACTTTTCTGCCTCTGTTTTCTCCAGCTGCTTTTCTTTGTTTCCAATCCCCATACATCCTGCCATTGTTCCTGCTGTCATACATATACATAATACTGCTGCAATTATTTTTTTCCTCATAATCTGCTTCTCCTTTTACTCTGCTATGTTCAAAAGCTTCTGGGCTACAGGGTTCTTTTTATATAAGCCTTGTTCACTTCCCAAAGTTCATCTACAATATTTCTTGCAGCATCTGTGCTGTTTATAACAGGATCGGCTAAAAGTGCCTGATAAGCCATTTCTTTGTCACCATACATTGCAGCACGGACAGCCATTTGCTGTGCTCCTACCTGAAGGGAAAGCAGCGAACTGATATTCTGAGGCAGGTTGCCGATATGTACCTTATGCACTCCATCTTTATCCACTATAATTGGAATTTCAACAGCTACATCATCCGGCAGATTCGTAATTGCTCCGCCATTATATACAACTGCCGAAGGAATAAAAGTTCTTTTGCCGGTATGCAGGGCTGTAATTACTTCCATGGCTTTCTCTCCCGATTTTACCAGCCATTTTTCTGCACCGGCTTCCCCATCTATTACTTCACGGACATCCTTTTTCATCTGGATTCGCTCCTGCTCATCCTTGTCAAAATCATAACCTTCCATACCTGCCTCATACCCATATGGAAGATATTCACCCAGATGATCGTCGGAACAGGTAGGCCACATTCCAACTGCCCGGAACATCTTTCTTGTAAATGGTTCAAATTTGCTGTCATAGCTTTTCTCTTTTTCTCTTAATTCTTCATAGAGATTTGCTCCTGTCTCCCGGTCACGAATACTGAGAAGCCACTGAAAATGATTCATTCCCGCTGCAGACACTTCAA
This sequence comes from uncultured Robinsoniella sp., assembly GCA_900540475.1. Taxonomy (GTDB): domain Bacteria; phylum Bacillota; class Clostridia; order Lachnospirales; family Lachnospiraceae; genus Robinsoniella. Next base: position 113,941 of record UQGG01000015.1, read on the forward strand.
TGCTTTCTTTCTCCCTGCCCAATACTTTACTCACATCATCCTGCGCCATGAAGATCCCATGGCAAAGACCTATGCACTTAATATTTGTATATTGATTGACAGCCAGTACAATTCTGCTTTCCGGATTGGAAAAATTCAAAAACCATGCATCGGGACATAATTCCTCCATATCCTTGCAGATCTCCATAATGAGGGGAATCGTGCGCATTCCAAAAAACAATGCACCCGGACCTCCGTTTTCCCCAAGACAATGCTTAATGCCATATTTTAATGGAACCTGAAAATCCTTTTTCCAAAGCTCACACCTTTCAATAGCCAGACTGTTAACCACATAATCTGCCCCCGGCAGCACATCCCTTCTGTTACTTGTCTTTTCGATTCTGAGATTCATTCCGGACGCCTCGTTCATCTTAAGTGCCAGCTGATACATTCTTTCCAGATTCTGCTCATCGATGTCCACAAGAGAAAGGGTACTTTGCTCCAATTCCCTGGTGGTAAAGAGATCCTTAAATGTAGGAATCCCAAATGACATGCTCCCTGCCCCAATAAATACAATTTTTGCTTTACTCATAATGATCCTCCTTATTCATATGCTTTTGTTATCATTGCTTTATAATTCTCCCAGGGAATATAATTGGGAATACTGTTTCCTGACCCCAGCGCATATCCTCCCCGGTCAAATGTGCGTTCCAGCATTTGTTCAGAACGTCTCCTTACCTCTTCCGGTGTAGCGGAAGATAAAAAGTTTACATCTATTCCCCCAAGAATTGCTATATCCGGATACAAATCTTCATAAGCCCTTTCAACCGGAATGATGTTATCTTCATAGGAGTGCCTGCCATCATATCCCATATATTGAATGATGTCCTCAATCACTCCGCTGTATTGTCCACATGAATGCAATATGGCATATCTGCCGCCGGCATGTGCCATACGGACAATTTCCTTATGCCATGGAAATAGATACTTGCGAAATACCTCAGCCGGCAGCAGGGTCTGTGTGTTAAATCCCCAGTCATCCCCGACCACCACCCCTTTAATATGAGGATTCTCCAGCATATGGCGGTAATCATCCACAGTACGTTTTCCTACCTGTTCAAAAATATCAGCAACCAGAGATTCATCGTCATAAAGCATATAGCAGAGATTTTCATACCCCACCAGCTTTATTATACTTTCCAGCGGTCCATCACTGGACCAGGCTAAAAATTCCATTCCCTTGGGCAGATATCCTGCCAGTTTGTCTATGTAAGTATAGTCATAATCCGCTGCTGAGGGCCAATTGTATTGTTCAAAGGATTTTCTGTCTGTTATAACGGCTCCGTCATTTAAGGAAAAGGACTTCTTCTCTTCCTTAATCCCGGCGTAAAATGTAAATTCAGTTGGCATGATTAGTGAATAATCATAACCCAGCTTATCGTATGTTTCTATTAGAGCAATATCTTTTTCCAGTTTATTTTTACCGGTTAAGCATCTGCCGGATACTCTTTCTATTATCTCATCGCAGACAAACAGTTCAAACAACGTAGGTCTTTTGGGTCTCTGCTTTTCTAAAACTAATTCCAGATTGCGAAAATCAGGCTCTCTCTCTGGAGGTCTTATCATTACTGCTCACCTCCTTTTTCCATTGGCTTATATATTCTTTTAATTCATCCGGGGTTGGACTTTTCCCATTTACTACATAGAAACCGCTGGTAGCATTTGCTGCTGCCAATGCCTGTTCGATATCCATCCCCATCATAATGCCATATACCAGGCCGGCATTGAAATTATCTCCGCCCCCTGTGGAAATCAAAGGCTTTTCTACGTATTTATTGGGGATATAATACTGCTTCCCGCCGGAAAAAGCATACGCTCCGTCCAGTAAATGCACTACTAAATATTGAATCCCGCAATAGTTTCTGATCACTTCACCCATCTTTTCAAAATCTGATTCCTGTAATTCTTTTGGTATTGTGTTGCAAATGGTTTCCATTTCATTTCTATTCAAGCTCATAATCACATCAAAGTAAGACGAAAATTCCCGAACCAATTTTAACATTTCGCCGATATCTTCTTTACTTCTTCTGGAGCAGTCCGAGATATCAATAAAAACCGACTTTTTTTTCTTTTCAGCCACTTTGGGAAGTATGTTTCTCAATATACCTTTCCAGATTAACGTTCCTCCCGCCATCTCACTCCAATTCATGAAAGCCAATACATCAGCTTCTTCTAAATACGCAGAGAATTTTTTCTCACCTATACGGTTTATAAGAACCTCATAATCCAATTCATTGATATCAGAATTCTCAGCCAGCATCACTTTGCCATCCTGAAATTCTAATGCCGTACAGTGTCCCGGGTTCGTAATACTCACGATTTCTACATTGCTGTTTCCATTGGAAAATACCTCTTGCAATTTCGGATATCCGAAAGCGCCTACACATTTGCTGCTTATGCCAAATGCCGCCAGGGCTTCGGCAAAAATAATGGTGTTTCCTCCAACCTTTTCTGTTATTTTCTGCAATTCAATCGAACAGCTTTTACTCGCCTTCGTTTTCAAATAGCTACCGAATTCCGAAATGGTTTCAAAATACTTCTTCTGGTCGTTAATACCGGAGCGGACAGGTTTTACCAGCAAATCTACGTAGCCATCAAAGCCGGCAAAGACTTTCCACTTAAATTTTCTGTTCGTTTGATTTTCGAGACAGGATTCTACACGGTTTAATACCTCTTCCATCTAAGGATTCCTCCTCCCTTATTTTAATTATTAACTAACTTTGTTAATTAATTCCATTTATAGAAAGTCATATCCCTTCCGGAATACAACTTTTTATTATTCTGACTTGTATTACACAGGCAGTAATGTGCCAGGCACCATTTATCAATCAGATTCCAATGTTAATAATTCAACGATTTTTTTCTTTGTAACCATAGACGCAATGCCCGTCAGTCCGCTGTCAGAGGAAGACTGCAGCCGGATAGAACTATCTGTAAGAGACATCTGTTCCACATGCTTTTTTACTTCAGTCAATAAATCCTCACCCAGAACCTCCGTAACGATACCACCTAATACGATATTTCCACAATCCAAAAGCATAGCTGTATTGTTTATGCAAAGCGCAATGGGAAGTGCTACATATGCTATAAGTTTCTTTTTTGTATCAGAATCCAGCCCGCTGCCATTACTAAAATCCACTCCGAACTTTTCTTCCAGTACCCGATAGCTGATTTGGGATTCCAGCCAGCCGGCGTTTTTCTTCCTTTCAATATCATCACCCAGGAAACAGATATAGCCAATCTCTCCGCACATATGATGCTTTCCTCTGCGAAGCTGACCATTTAATACAATACCTGCACCAAGTCCTGTTCCTATTGATATAAATACCAGGTCTTCTTTTTCACTGTATCCTGCCCTTTGAAATTCTCCTAAAACCTGGGCATTTGCATCATTTTCTATCATGACAATTGCCTTGTATTTGTCCTCTAATTTTCCAATTTCATCTCTGATCACAAGCGGTTCATTTACCTGAATAAGCGGCGCAGTAATAATCGTACATTTCTTTTCATTGTAAGCTACCGGCAGAGCAATTCCGATCCCAAATAGCTGAGATTCTGATATACCGGCTTCCTCTAAAAGCTGTTTTACAAGCCTGTTCAGAATTTCCGGCATGATAAAGGAAAAATCCGGAGTTATTTCCATACTCTTTTTATATATAATGCGGTCTGCTAAATCCACCACACCCATACTTAAAAAATCACCTTCCAGAAAAAATGCAGCTACATACATTAAACCCGTGTTCAACTTCAACATACGCGGCTTTCTGCCTACCGAAACTTCACTCTGGCTGAAATCCCCCTGTCCCACTTCTATAACAAGCTTTTTTTCTATTAAAAAGTTTACGATCTTAATAACAGTAGGGGAACTGATTCCCGTCAGTTTTGCTAACTCCGCTTTTGAAGTAGTTTCTTTTTCTTTAATAATCTGATATACGATCTGACGATTCATATCTTTTAAATGAGACGGTACATAATTTTTCATTTGACATCACCTTCATTAACTAACTTTCTTAATTAATTGTATATTATGTCCATTAATTTGTCAATACATAAATTAAAATATAATTTTTACACAAAAACAGTTGACTTTTTGTCAAGGAAATCATATAATCCAATTAATTAAGAAAGTTAGTTAATATATTAAGGAGGTATTTATCCATGAGAAAAATCATTTCAAGCATTGAGGTTCTGTCTCCCTCTGAGATTCAGATGATCCATGACTCTTCCATTCAGATTTTAGAGACCATTGGTATCCACGTACCCTGTAGAGATGTACTTGACCGCTGTTCTGATTTGGGTGGAAACGTCGATTATGAAAAAGAAATATTACGGATTCCGGAAAAAGCGATGGAATTGGTATTGGACACGATCAAAAAACGGAACCGGCAGTCCTTTGAAAAAGATATTTTAGAAAATGATATCCGTGCTCATATTTCCACACAGGTATTTTATACAGACTACCATACAAAGACCAGCCGTTATGGTATCAGAAATGATAATTTAAAGGGGTTTGCCCTCCTTGAGCACCTGGAAAACTTCCGATACTCCAGTCCGGTAGTTGTTCCTTCCGATGTGCCCGACCAGATATCGGATCTGATTAATTACCAGGATATCTATAAATATTCCAGCAAACCGGGGGGAACTTATGTTTTGACTCCCTTATCTGCCAAATACATACTGGAGTTGAATAAGCTCATGGGTAAAGAAAGTAATTATCTTCTGGAGACAATTACCCCTCTTTCCTTCAAAAAAGATACACTGGAAATGGCTCTTTTATTTGCAGAAAATGGCGGATCACTGTCCCTGGGTCCTATGGGAATGAGTGCTGCTACTTCTCCTGCCTCAATCGCTGGAACTCTGACTCTGGAAAATGCGGAAATCATTGCAAGTATGTTTATCGCCTATGCTTTAAACGGGCAGATATCAAATTATAGTGCTCCGGTTCATTCTATGGATCTGAAAACCACTCTTTGCTCTTTTGGCAGTCCGAACCAGGCATTGTTTGGCATTGCCGTTGGACAGATGTCCCGGTTCTACGGAGTCTCTGGCATGTCTAATGCCGGCCTTACCGATGCTCTCATGCCGGATTTCCAGGCCGGAATTGAAAAGGGTCTCACTGCTGCATTTAATTTCTTGTCGGGAACCCGTTCCATGGGTGCCCAGGGCATTGTGGGTGCAGATCAGGGGATCAGTCTCGAGCAGCTGGCTTTGGATAACGAATGGATTAACTACTATAATTATATTACGAAAGGATTTGAGGTATCAGAAGAGAGCATCGGTTTGGATGTAATCCGGGAAGTAGGTATCCGGGGAAATTTCCTTTCCGAAGAGCACACTTTGGACTGGATGCACGAAAGTTATCTCCAATCCGGAATCTTTTTGAGGGAAAACTGGACGAACTGGACCAGCGGATCTCATAAAGAACTGCTGGATCGTGCTCATGATCTGGTTGAAACGGCCACAAATGGTTATCTGAACCGGGAGCCTGTGATTTCAGACTCTCTCTGTGAGGAAATAGACCGCATTATTGCAGATGCAAGGGAGGAGATTCTATGAATTTAGAAATCTTTGACTCCTATGAGGATATGTGCCGCAGTTCAGCAAAAGAAATATTATCAAACCTGAAAGAAAACCCGCAGCAATTGCTGTGTATCGCCGCCGGACACACCTCCCTTGGCTTATTGAAAGAATTAGTTCAGGCGTATCAGGAAGGCAGAGCGGACTTTTCCAGAGCATCCTTTGTTGCTATGGATGAGTGGCTGTATATGACACCGGACATTAAAGACAGCTGCGGCTGTTTTCTTATGGATCATTTTTTAAATCAGGTAAATTACCATCCACAGAATGTACGCTTATGGGATGCCTCAAAAAGAGATATGGAAACAGAATGCAGTGAAATAGAAGCTTTCATGAAAAACCATTCCCGCTATGAATGTATTGACATTTTGATTCTGGGTGCGGGTATGAATGGACATCTTGCGCTGAACGAACCTGGTTCGGATTTGTTCGCAAGGGCACATATCACGTCTCTCGATCCCATTACCCAAAAAGTAGGGCAAAAATACTTTACCGGAGAAACCGTTCTGCAAGGGGGAGCCACTTTAGGCATACAAAATTTCCGGGAAGCAAAACGCTGTATCCTTATGATTAATGATTCTCACAAAGCCGATATCCTGTATCAGATTATGCAGACAAGCCACAGCGATCCCAATCTTCCCGCGACTGCCGTCCTGGAATTTGAAAATGCTTCCCTGTACTGTGACCGGGCTGCTGCCTCTAAATGGATAAATAAATAATTATATACTCAGCAAAAAACAGGGAAGCCTGACTGATTACTCAGCGGCTTCCCTGTTTTTACATTATTTTAGGAGTTATCTTTGTCTGGCATCTGCTTCTTCAGCCATACGATTACAACTGTGTCTCTCCGTTTGATGATACTTCACTTTGTGTTCCTTCGCTTTATATCTCCTCATTACGGATTTTCTACATTCTGTGTCTCTTCCCCAATTACATCCTCCTGTACTTCTTCCGCCTCCGTTGAATTCTCGGATGCATCTTCCGTTACTGGTGCTGCCATTTGGTTTCCATTTTCTTCCTCTACCACAAGCGTAATTTCACCATATACGCTCTGGTCTGCATTGGATACCGCTGATATGACTACGGTTCCTGCGCCGATTCCGGTTACAACTCCATCCTGTGATACAACGGCTGCAGCTTCATTATCCGATGTCCAGGTAACGGATTTGTCTACGGCATCCGATGGATTTACTGCTGCGCTCAGAGACAGCGTGGCATTTACTTTTAGCTGAGTGGAACCTCCGGATGTAACTTCAACTGTGCTTGGTTTTAACTCAACAATTGTCAGATCAATGGATGCCTCTTTACCGGAACCGTCATTAGCCGCTGCCGTGATTCTGACACTTCCTGCTGTCAGTGGTGTAACCTTTCCTGTGCTGTCAACTGTTGCAACGCTTACATCACTTGAGGACCATGTGAATGTTTTTCCTGTTGTGAGTGCCGGTGTCACTTTTGCGGTTAACTGTACTGCGTATGGGCTTCCACCCCAGCCTGCCGTCTTGGTTCCTAATGCAATTGCATCTGCCTGAACACCCTGCGGTGTCTTTATTTCTACATTCTGAATTTCTTCTCTGCCTGTAACGGTTATGATTACACGCTGGTAGTAATTTAAATTGTGGGCACCGTTGTCAGTTACCTGGATTACCATATGGATGGTATCGCCGTTCTGTGCATCTTCCGGAATAACGAAGCTTGCTGTATCGGTGTTTTTACCGGTAACGGACATATTGCCATCTGCAGTACCGGCATAAGTATCAGCTTCATAGTACTGCCACCATTTGTAAGTCAGTTTGTCACCATCCGGATCAGAACCTTCTGCATGGAGTTTTAAACGTTCTCCAGGTGCTGCACTCAGATCGATTCCTTCTTTTACACTTACAGATGGCATATGGTTTGCATCAGCATAATCAGATGCAATACACCAGTCTGCACGTGCTGCGAAATCACTTTGAATATCATTGAACCATCTGGTTAAGGTATATGCGGTGTCTTCGCTATTGGTATAGATATTATAATCTTTTACCGTATTTTTGTATGTTCCGTCTTCCATGACTCCAAATCTGCCTCCCCAGCCTCCGTAGGTTGGATCTTCCAGGCTTCGCAGCCCTGTGTCAAGGAGGTAGAAGAAAGATGGTGAATCCCCTTCTGATATGAAATCATAGCGGTTATACTGAGGATTCTTTAACAGATACTCTTCGGATCCTCTCTGTTCGTTTGCATCTTCTCCTTCTAATATTGTGCCATCGCCCATCAGTTTATAGTTTGCAAGCAATGCTCCATGTCCGGTCTTAATGTTATTGTAATACCAGTCACCCTGGAGTTTTTCTGTCAGCGGCTCTGCTACACGTTTCCACATATAAGCAAACTGCCAGAAGTTTCCGCCATCGTTGATTACTTTAATTCCAGGCCAGTGTTTTGCGATGTAATCTGAATAGGTTGCATCCTGATTCAGGATAATGTAAATCACAGCCTTATCATAGATCTTCTGCTGTATTGCTGCCCACTGATCTGTTTCGCTGTACTCTTCTTCAATTGATTTCAGAGCTCTCGCCGTGGTATTGGTACCGCCCCAGGTCTGGATATATAAAGTACGTTCATCATCATCCAGAAGAATATCTTTCATAAATTCAGATCCTTCGGTGATCTCTTCCATTTCACCAACGTTCTTAATGTTACCGATCTTCAAAATACTCTTTAAGTATTCCGGTGAAGGATAATCTGCGGAATGTACTTTCAGATTCTCATATACTTCTTCGTAATCATCTAATACTTCCCCTGCCCATGCTGTTCCGGTCCATCTCTTTGGTGCGATACCCTTATCCGGATCTCCGGCATAGTGGTATGTGGAGCTGCTTAAAATCAAGCCTGCAATATCCATCTCATTGGAGTAAAGCATCAGACGCATGAAGGAATCCATGTCATCCACTTCTCCATCTGTTGTTACAATTGTTCTTACTTTACTGCTGTTTGCATCATCTTTTGCTCTGGTCACTTTTATTTCAAATGTTCCCATTACATTTTTGTCAATCTTTGATACAGCTGTAATCGTTGCTGTACCAAATGATACACCAGTTACCTGTCCTTTATCCGATACTGTTGCAACTGCTTCATTATCAGAGCTCCAGCTTACATTTTTATTGGTAAGAGTTTCCGGTAATACTACTGCACTCAGTGTTGTCTTGGCTCCTGCTTCTATGGTATCTTCTCCTGTAATTGTAACGCTTTCCACTGCCTGGGCACCCTCTACGGTGATCAGAATCTCCTGATAGTGTGACAGTGAGTGTGTTCCATTATCAGATGCCTGTACTAAGATTATCAGGGTATCGCCTTCTTTTGCATCTTCCGGTACTGTAATGGTTGCCATATCTGAATTGGCTCCCTTGATGTAAATGCCTTTATTCGCTTCCGGTTCCACATATGTATCTGCTTCAAAATACTGTGACCATTTGATTGATACATAATCGCCGTCCGGATCGCTAGCTTCTGCATGAAGTTTCAAGGTCTCCCCTGGTTTTGCAGTAAAGTCCAATCCTTCTTTGATGCTCAGGGCCGGTGCGTGGTTTGCATCTTCATAGTTCGGAGTAATACACCAGTCTGCACGTGTTGCAAATTCATGCTGCAGATCTGCCATCCAGCGCCAGTCAGAGTTCACTTTCTTATCCTGTAACGGATCATAATCCTGAACTGTCTTATACCAGTTGAGCTGCTGTCCCTTGGAGTTCTTCATGCTGGTATCCAGATAATAACGTCCGCCGTAGCTTCCGAATGCCGGGTCTTCTAAGGATCTTAATCCGGTATCCATCAGATAGAAGAAGCTTGGTGAATCTCCTTCAGAAAGGAAATCATACCTCTGGTACTTCATTCTTCCCCACCAGTTTGTGCTGTCAAGCAGTTCCTCATTGGTTCCGAACTGGCTTCCATCCTCTTCTCCGTCTAAATAAGTTCCGTCACCCCATGTTACATAATTGTCTAACAATGCACCGTGTCCGTAATCCAGGTTCTCTCTCATCCATGCTCCGGAGAGGGTTCTCTTGCCTTCGCTGTCTACGCTGCCTGCTGTTCTGGACCATGCATAGCCGTATGTGGTTCCGCCGCCTACATTCAGGAATGCGATTTCCGGCCATTCTTCACCGATATACTGATCATAGGTCTGATCCTGTTTTCCGAATGCACAGATCATTGCCTTGTTCACGATCTTTTCGCGGATTGCTGCCCATTCGTCTGTTTCTTTGTATTTTTCTTCAATACTCATCAGCGCTCTGGTGATGGTATTTGTTCCGCCCCATGCCATGAGGTACAGCTTTCTCGGATCGTTATCCAAGAGTGCTTTTTCTACTAATTTTGAACCTTCTGTTTCATTTTTCACATCGCCTTTATATCCGATATTTCCGATTTTGATAATGCTGCGGATATAATCCGGTGTGGGGTAATTCGGGTCATGTGTACGCAGATTCTCATATACTTCCTCATAATCATCTGCATATTCATTCATCCAGTCCGTTCCCGGCCAGCGGTACTTCGTCTGGGAAGCTGCATCTGCGGCATCCGGATCACCGATCCAGTGGAACTGTGAGCTTGTCTGGATAATTCCCTGGAAATCAATTTCGTTTGCATAAAGCAGTGCATGTACCAATGAGTTCTGGTCGTCTACTTCTGCATCCTGTGTGATAATCGCTCTCGGGTTCTGGTTTGCAGGATCATTATCTGCCCTTGTTACCTGAATCTCAAATGTTCCGGAGATTTTATTATCTACTTTTGAAACAGCGGTGATCGTTGCTGTTCCAACTGAAACGCCGGTTACCTGTCCTTTATCTGTCACAGTTGCCACTGCTTCATTATCAGACTTCCAGGTCACATTTTTGTTAGTCAAAGTTTCCGGCAATACAACTGCGTTCAATGTAGTTTTACTGCCAGCTTTCAGTTCAGAAGCTCCGTTTACCGTGACGCTTTCTACCTGCTGTGCGCCTGTAACGGTAAGGATTACACGCTGGTAGTGGTTCATGTTATGTGCTCCATCGTCTGTTACCTGAACTACCAGATGAATGGTATCACCGTCTTTTGCATCAGCGGGTACCACAAAGCTTGCTGTATCTGAATCTTTCCCGATAATATTAAATTTACCGTCATCGGTTCCTTTATAAGTATCTGCTTCATAATACTGCCACCATTTGTAAGTTAGCAGATCGCCATCCGGGTCCGCACCGTCTGCATGTAATTTTACTCTTTCCCCTGGCTGTGCCGTCAAGTCCAGTCCTTCTTCCACCGATACGGTTGGCCTGTGGTTTGCTTCGGTGAATTCATCTGCCACGCACCAGTCTGCACGTGCTGCAAAATCACCCTGAATATCATTAAACCAACGGGTAAGTGTATAAGTTTTGTCGTCTTTCTGTGTATAGATATTATAATCTGATACGGTATTCTTGTAGGTGCCGTCCGGCTCTACGCCAAACCTTCCGCCCCAGCCGCCGTAAGTGGGATCTTCCATACTTCTAAGTCCGGTATCCAGCAGGTAGAAGAATGATGGAGAATCTCCTTCAGAAATAAAATCGTAACGATTGTACTGGGTATTTTTGATTAAATAATCTTCGCTTCCGCGCTGCTCATTGGCATCTTCACCTTCCAGAATAGTTCCGTCACCCATTAATTTGTAATTCTCAAGTAATGGACCATGTCCTATTTTGATGTTGTTATAATTCCAGTCACCCTGGAGTTTCAGTGTCAGCGGTTCCGGAACACTCTTCCACATATAAGCGAATCTCCAGAAGTTTCCGCCATCGTTGATTACTTTAATACCAGGCCAGTTCTTGGCAATGTAGTTGGAATATGTAGCATCCTGGTTCAAAATAATGTAGATCACTGCTTTGTCATAAATTTTCTGCTGGATTGCTTCCCACTGGTCTGTGCCTTTATACTCTTCTTCAATTGATTTCAGAGCTCTTGCAGTGGTATTGGTTCCGCCCCATGTCTGTATATAAAGTGTTCTGTCATCATCATCTAGCAGAATATCTTTCATGAACTCTGAGCCTTCTGTGATTTCATCCATTTCGCCTACATTTTTAATGTTACCGATTTTCAGGATGCTTTCCAGATATGCCGGGGTAGGGTAATCCTGTGAGTGAACGGTTAAGTTTGCATATACTTCGCCGTAATCTTCCAATACTTCGCCTGCCCATGCAGTGCCGGTCCATCTCTTTGGAGCTATACCCTTATCCGGATCACCGGCATAGTGATAGGTAGAGCTTGTCAGAATCAATCCGGCAAGATCCATCTCGTTGGAATACAGCATCAGACGCATGAAGGAATCCATGTCATCTACTTCGCCATCTGTTGTCACGATGGTACGCACTTTATCTTTGTTTGTTACCTCAACCTTAATTTCTGCTTTTTTATTGCTTCCATCTGTTGTTTCAACGGTTATCACAGCTGATCCCTGAGCCTTCGCAGTGATCACGCCTGTTTCTGAAACTTCAGCCGCATTGCTGTCGGAAGAGCTGTAACGCAATGTCTGATTGGTAGCATTTTCAGGTGTTATATTTGCAGTAATTTGCTTTGCCTCACCTGGTGCAAGAACCAAATCATTTTCAGCTGCTGCCAAATCGGTGATCTTAACTTCTACATCAGATACACTCACACGGACAGATGCCTGTTTATTGCTTCCATCCTGTGTTGTTACCGTAATCACTGCAGAGCCTTTCCCTTTTGCTGTAACCGTTCCGTCAGATGATACAGATGCCACATCCGGCGCGGAACTTGTATAGCTTACATTTTTGTTCGTTGTATTGATTGGTGATACGACTGTCTGTAATTTTTGGCTTGCGCCTGTTTTCAGAGATAATGTATCCGGAGTGACTGCCACATTTGCAGCCATAACCGGATTTACCGTAACGGAAACGGTGGATGCTTTTTTACTTCCATCCTGAGCCGTTGCAGTAATTGCTGCGGTACCCGTTGCTTTTGCCGTAACAACACCATCACTGGATACGGATGCTACATTTGCATTTGAAGAAGTATAGGTAACGTTCCGGTTGGTTGCTTTGCCTGGTTTTACAGAAGTCTTTAACTGTTTAGACATTCCAATGGACAGAGATAACTGTGCCGGTTTTAATGTTACTTTTGTTACCGGAACTGCACTGGCTTTAATCTTTACCGTTGCACTTTTTTTACTTCCATCTGTTGCTTTAATTGTAATTGTTGCAGTTCCTTTTCCTTTTGCAGTTACTACACCTTTGGATGTAACCGCAGCTACCTTTTTATCCGATGTTGTGTATTTCAGCTTCTTAACAGAAGCATTTGCAGGAGCGATCTTGGTTTTAATCGTAAATTTCTTTCCCACCTTCAGTGTTTTACTGGATACCTTAGGTGTGATTTTTGTAACGTAGGTCGGCTTCTTTACGGTAAATTCACACTTCGTTGACAGGGTTTTCTTACCAACTTTTGCAGTGGCTTTGATTGTTGCAGTCCCCGGTTTTACACCTTTTACCAATCCGGTTTTCGTAACAGAAGCCACTTTTTTATCGGAACTGGACCATTTTATTTCAGCTTTTGCACTTGCAGGCGCCTTTACTAACTTCAGCTGCTTTGTCTGCCCTTTATATACAGAAGCTTTCGACGAACTCATAGTAATCTTTTTCAGTTTGGAAGATGCTGCCTGAACTTCCATAGGTTTTGCGTAGGTAAGCGAAGAACACACCATTGCAGCAGCCACTATTGTGGCAATTGCTTTCTTTAACTTCATTCCTTTCCCTCTCTTTCTTGTGCGTGTAAATCTCTGTTTGCTCCTCTTTCTATTCCTGATAATCAAACGCGCTTAATCTGTCTGCATTATCCTTTGTAATTGCAATACAATCTACCAGCTGCTTCTCATCCAGTCCTGTAGTTCCGTTTTTCAGATATGCATCTGCCTGCTCTGCTGCCATTCTTGCAATCTTTGCTGCCTGCTGTAATGCTGTTGCGGTTGCTTTTCCCTCTTTGATCAGATCTCTGGCATTGTCAGAACCGTCTACGCCGATTACCGGAACATTCAGGCCTGCTGCATCTAACGCTGCTACTGCACCTTCCAACATGGTGTCATTTCCACAGATAACGCCGGCAATATCCGGATTGGACTGAAGGATTGTTTCCATCTTTTCAAACGCTTCTGTCTGTTCCCAGTTTGCGGACTGCTGAGCAACCATTTCCATATCCGGATACTGGTCAATTACTTCATGGAACGCATTGGAGCGAACTGCTGCATTGGTATCAGATTCCTTGCCTAATAGCTCTACGTATTTTCCTTCTTCATTCATTGCCTCTACAAATACTTCCGCTACTGCTTTAGCTCCCTGATAATTATTTGCAACGATCTGGGAAATTGCCACACCCTCTTCATTGATTTCACGGTCGATTAAGAATGTTGGAATATTTGCATCTTTAGCTTTTTTTACAGCTTCAATTGTTGCATCTGCACCAGCATTATCACAGATGATTGCCGCAGCCTTATCGGCGATTGCCGACTCAAAATGCTCCATTTGTTTCGTTGCATCGTCATCATGTGACAAAGTCTTTACTTCGTATCCAAGTTCTTTTGCTTTCGCTTCTGCTGCTGTAGCTTCCGTACCGAAGAACGGATTGGAATGAGACGGTGTAATGATATAAACAATATTGGAGCCTCCTCCTGTTAAAGCTTGCATCCGTGTACATCAGATTCAAAAGCTGCATGGATTTCTCTTTTGAAATAGTATTTTTGGTAATCACCCAGGGTAAAGCAGCCAGAGAGTTATAGCTGATGGCATTTTCACCAAACTGGACAATTACCAGTTCTTTTCCATAAGACATAGATTCCTGCCGTTCGATTCCAGGCTTCCCTTTCTGCGGATAAGAAAATACCGTGCCCTCACGAATCTTATCCCGAAGCGACTGGGTATCTTCCAGAATCCGGTCCCCCATATAGCCTTTCAGATACCATTTTCTTACCCGCTTTAAATTTTCCATGTATTCATCTGTCTCAAATATATTTACAATTTCTTCATCCTGTCCATAGTTTAGGTGTCCTCCTGCCGGAAAACTGTTTATTCCGTCCGCCAGTGCAAAATTGCCGAACATAGAACCGGAAGATGCAATAGGGGTTATGCCGGGTTCCTTATCCAGGATCAGATCAAATACCTTTTCCAGATCTTCTATGCTTTTTATGTCCTCTTTTTTGATATTATATTTATCAAGGATATCTTTTCTCAGCATGTACGCATCCCAGCCCGCTGCAAAATCCCGGTTATTCGGAAGGCCATACAGCTTTCCTTTAATCCGGCAGGCATTGATATTGTCCATCCCCAGCACCTCTTTTATACCGGGACCATACTGATCCAGCAGCTCGTCCAGTTCCCACAGATTCTGATTGATATAAGCTTCCATATACATCTGATTATCAATTGTCATAATGTCCAGCTGTTCCTTACCGGAGAGCATCAGATTAATTGTATTTTTAAAATTATTCAGCACCTTAAGTTCCACTTCTATTCCCAGCTTTTTACGTGTGATCTTATTCAGTTCATCCTGGACAAGCTGCAGATCCTTTGTCCCCCCTATGCTTCCGGAATATGCCACTACCAGCTTGTCATATTCCTTATGCTCTGCCTGTTGTCCTTTGTTTACCGGGTGGCACCATCTTAAGAAGAGCATTAAACCAGCCATTGCACATGCAATTACCAATAAAATAAATAACTTTTTCATATTTGTCTTCATTGACCCTCCTGTCTGCCTTCAGATCGTACTCTTTGGCAGGCGTATCTCGACCACTGCTCCGCCTGCATCTCCATTTCCAAATTGAATCTGTGCTTCCTCTCCATATATGAGCGCCATTCTCTGACACACATTATAAATGCCAATATGCTCCCCGTTTTGTTTTAATATGACTTCATTATTTTTCAGCTTTTCTAATATATCACTTTCGAATCCATCGCCGTTATCTGCAACTAAAATATAGAGATATTCTTTTTCCCCCTCTCCCAGAATATATTTTACCTCTACGGTAATGAGAAGCTGCGACTCGGGGCTTAGCTGATGTTTAACCGAGTTGTCTACGAAGGTCTGAATCAGCATATTTGGAATCATCTCCCCATCCACATCTCCCTTTTTTCTTAACACCAGGCTCAGCTGGTCTTCATAACGCAGTTTTTGCAGACATATGTAGTTCTGTACATGTTCCAGTTCATGCAGAACGGACACTTTTGTATCGCTTCTCAATGTATACCGCATATATTTACTCAAGACAACCGTCGCCTCACGCGCCGAATCTTTACGGTCCAGGAGAAGCAGATTCTGAATCAGGCTCATGCAGTTTGTAAGAAAATGCGGGTCGATCTGCACCTGCAGATACTGAAGCTGGGCTTTTTGTTTATGTATTTGTTCTTCATAAACATGGATTTTCAGGGATTCTATCTCTTCTGTCATCAGATCAAATGTTTTATTTACAATCTGGAATTCTTCAAATTCCTTATCATTTGCAAGCTTCACCTTCAGATTTCCATTCTTAAGCTGCCGCATAGCCTGAACAAGGCGGTTCAACGGTTTTAAAAAATACCGGTTCAGTAAAAACAGAACCAGCGCCGAGAGGATCGCCACAGATACCAGCGTTACCGCCACATTGATTCCAGCCACCCGTAGTTCATCCAGGAATCCTCCCTTTTTCTTCAGTACCGCAATGGACAGTCCGTGATTCTCTATATCTACCTGGATATTCTGATAGCGGTTTTTATTCAGAACTACCTCTTTCTGTCCGGACAGCTTAATCTGCCGCTCCGTGTAGTGAAGATCCAGCACCTTGCCATCTTCCCTGCACAGGAATATAAAGTCCGAGTCTGCCCCCAGGCCTACTTTTAATTCCTTTAATATATTTTCTATTTTGACCCAGCCCGCTACATAGATTTGCTGGTTCTCCAATACCTTGATGAGACAGGTATCATTTAAGATTTGTACGGTAAACCAGGAACCCTGCCCCTCCCGTTCAAACTTCCCAAGAGTATCATCGATATTCTTATAAATATCTGTGTTTTGCTGAGTCGTTACACCATTTTGCACACCGCTCAAATAGATGTCGTTTTTCCGGTCAAATAAAAAGATACCGTCCAGCATCTTGTAATTGCCGATCTGCTTCATAAAATCTGATTTAATGGATAATTCCGCCAGATACCGGTCCAGATCCCGTTTCGGATTCACCAGTTTTCTTTTTTCCTCTTCCATCAGGCTTTGGGAGAGCAAAAAAGTCTGGATACTGTCCAGATTGCTCTCAATCTGGCGGTTATAAATCCCAATTGTAGCCTTCACCGAGTCTGTCACGCGCCTTTCCATCAGATGCATGATATAGTAGTTATAGCACATTACACATGCACACAGGATGATCAGGACAGCGCTCACTATTTCCACAATAAAATAGCGAAGTGAGTGATTTTTCTTCATTTTCTACCTATGCCTTCCTGAATTCTTTTGGTGTCATACCGGTTGCGCGCTTAAATAGTTTTGTAAAATATGCAGTGTTTGGATAGCCTACTTTTGCTGAAATATCAGAGATCCTGTCATCGGTTTTCTGCAGCAGTACTTTTGCCTTGTCAATTCGGACCTGAATAATAAAGTCGGACAGGGACATCCCCATCTGTTCTTTAAAAATCCTGCTTAAATAATCAGGATGCAGAAAGACTTTTGCCGCCAGGTCATTTCTGCTGATTTCTTCACCGGAATTTTCTTCGATAAAAATTTTGATCTCTTTTATCATATCCGGTGTTTTTTCTTTTTTATAATCATATTGCACCAGTGCATCTGAAAGATCCGCAACCCAGTTCACCATATCCGCTATACTCCTGGAAGCCCGGTTGAAAGACTCCAGCATCTGCGGGCTGGACAGGACACTGTGGGCATAGATGCCTTTCCGTTCCAAAACAATATATAATTCCTGCAAAAAGTCATGCTGGAACTGCCCTAACGCCTTAGAGTCCGCATGGTGGACAACCCCTACTTCTTCCAGATATCTCTGTATTTCCTTCAGCACCTTACCCTGGCTCTTATCAAACAGACCATTTACCCAGGGTTCCATATCCGGCTTTTGATATTGAAACACTTCCTTATCTTGCTGGGCCACTACCACCCTGTTTTCTTTCAGGATATCTTTTTCTTCTGATTCAATTAGCATGTCCACTGCCTCCTTCAGCTTTTCAAATGGCGTATCTCCCTTTACGTAACAGCTGATATTGCAAAAGCTCAGATACTCTCCGCACCGGTCTAACATCATCTTACACTTTTCCCGCATCCACAACTGGGTCTCTTTCTGCATAGGGTAGACCGCCAGTATACAATTATTTCTGATCAGCACGAAATTTCCGTTTTGCATCTTTCCGAACAAAACTTCCGATACAATATTCCGGATTGAAAATTCGATGATCTCATCATCCCACACCGTTCCTCTGTTTTTCTTTCTGGACCAGTATAAAAGTATCGGATAATAAACCGTCCCCGGTTCTGCATCAATATCAATTTTCTCAGACATGCTCTGGAGATTCTTATATTCTTTTCCACCGGATAAATAGGACTTCCAAAATTCCTGCTGCATAATTGTCTTACCGGAATTCCAATAGGAAGCAAATTTTTCATTCTGTTCTATCTGCTTTTGTAATTGAATTTTTTCTGACGCAAGCTGTATTGCCTGTTCCAGTTCTTCCGGAACTACCGGCTTTAAGAGATAATCGGATACACCGTACTTAATCGCCTGGCTTGCATATTGGAATACGGCATGGCTCGTCAGAAAAATAATCTTAATATCCAGCTTTTGCTCCTGTATCCAGGCAGCAACTTCCAGCCCGCTGCCCTTGGGCATCTCGATATCACACAACAGGATGGATATCTGATGCCGCTCCATCGCTTCCACAGCCTGCTTCATACTATAAGCCGTATAGACCTCCTCTATTCCATAACTTTCCCACTGAATCATGTTCTTGATTACTTCAACTGCCAGTTTTTCGTCATCTACAATTAAAATATTCATTACCGGAGTCCCCTCTTTCCTATTCTTATTCTTCTGTTAATTTCCCCGGACAACTTCCCGGACTGTTGTGCCGGCAGACCCAGTGTCTCCCGGCGTAAATACGTCGATATATAGTGCCTGATATCTACGCCACGGGGTTTTTGATTTTGAATGCGGAACAAGACAGGAAAACACCGTTCCCTGTCCATACGCTTCCATTATCAAACTGTAAAGTCATCTGACTATACTTACCATACAAAACTATTATACTACATCTGCAAATTATTTTATTTCCTTATTTTCCCATAAAGCAAGTATATTTTTAACTTTTATCCGCCGCAGTGAGACTGTTGCAGATAAACTGTGACCATTCGGCATCTGACCGGATTATTTGGATTCGTTTCGAACCTGCAGTGCCATCTTCGCCTGCATATTTCTCTGGAACTGGTCTATGATAACTGCTGCCACGATTACGATACCCTTGATTACTTTCTGCCAGAATTCCGAAACGCCGCACATTACCATGCCGTCATTAATAACACCGATTACAAATGCACCTACGATTGTGCCGCCTATGGTGCCCACACCTCCAGCCATGGATGTTCCGCCAAGTACTGCCGCTGAAATTGCGTTCATCTCCCAGCCTTCGCCGGTTGCGGGATGTGCGGCAACCAACTGCCCTGCTGCGATCATACCAACCATTGCGGAGCAAAATCCGGAAAACATATACACGTATGTCTTTACTCTTTTCACCTTAATTCCCGAAAGCTTTGCCGCTCTTTCATTCCCCCCGATTGCCAGAACATGCCAGCCAAATGGCGTGTATTTTAAAATGAGGGCAGCTCCCACTGCAATCAGCGCGAGAATGATAACGCCTACCGGGATACCAGCCACGGTACTTCCCAGGAACTCAAATCCATTGTTGCCAAGCACTTTGTTACCTGCAATGTTGGAAAATGTCTTGCCGCCGGAACGTAAATTGGCAAAACCTCTTGCCACGTTCATAATTCCAAGTGTTGCGATAAATGGTGCCACGTTAAATTTCGTGATAATAAAACCGTTGAGCCATCCTGCGAAAATCCCCACCAGGGCAGTAATTAAAATGACCCATGGAACGCTGAAATAAATCGTAACGCCAAACATAGGAAGGGTCAGACCTTCATTGATCAATCCGCCGGCAATCATACCGCCAAGTCCTGCAATCGCACCTACCGACAGATCAATGCCGCCTGTAATGATAACATAAGTCATACCCAGTCCCAGGATACCATATAAAGCAACATGCTTTGCAACCAGAAGTCCGGTATTTAATGTAAAAAATGTAGGCGTTATGATGCTGAAAAAAAGCACCAGCACAATTAAAACGATAAATGTCCTTCCTTTCAGCAGTGTCATGGCAATGGAATTATATGTACCTGTATTATTTTTCTTACCCATTTTAATTCTCCTCTTTTCTATACATTAATCTGTGTATGGTGTCCTTTATAAGAGGACAGTACTAACTGATCTTCCGTAATCTCGTCTCCGCTGAATTCGCCGGTTTTAATCCCGTTTGACAATACAATGACCCGGTCTGCAATTGCTACAATTTCTTTCAGTTCCGAAGAAACAACAAGGATTGATAAGCCCCGCTCCGCATATTGATTGATAATATCAAACACTTCCGTTTTGGCTCCGATATCGATACCTCTGCTGGGTTCATCCAAAAGCAGTATTTTGGGATTAGTGAGAATTCCTTTCCCGATGACACACTTTTGCTGGTTTCCTCCTGAAAGGGAAAGTATCGGCAGCTTTTTATCCGCCACTTTTATTTGAATGTCCTGGATCTGTTCATCTACATGCCTGCTCTCTTCTTTTTCATTCAGGAAAAAATGTCTGGCATATTTCTTCAGGCTGGAAAGTGAAATATTTTTCCCGATATCCAGCGTCTGCACCAGCCCTTCTGCCTGGCGGTCCTCAGGTACCAGTGCAAAGCCCCGGGCAATCTGTTCCGAGATATTACGGATCTGTAATTTTTCTCCGCCTATTTTTACCTCGCCGGTATGTTCCGGTCTCATTCCCATGATGCATTCAAAGATTTCTGTTCGTCCTGCTCCCATCAATCCGTATATTCCCAGGATCTCTCCTTTTTTCAGATTGAATTCTATGTCTTTTAGAAGATATCCCCCGCCTTTTTTCGGCAGCGTCAGCCCTTTAACATCCATTACCGTCTCTGCCTTTTTCCAGTTAATCCCCCGCTCTTTTTTCGGATAGGATTTCCCCTCACCCACCATTCGCTGGACGATCCAAGGAACATCTATATCCTTAACTTCCGCTTTCGCTACGAACTTACCATCCCGCAGAATCGTTACATTATCTCCGATCCGCATGATCTCTTCCAGACGATGAGATATGTATACAATAGACATTCCCTGGCTGGTAAATTCCCTCATAAGTTTAAATAAAACTTCTACTTCCTGTTCACTTAAGGAAGAGGTGGGTTCATCCATTATGAGAATCTTTAAATCCTCCTGTACTACATTTCTGGCAATCTCAATCATCTGCTGCTGTCCTACTCTCAGGTCCCCTACCAGAATATTTTCATTAATGGGATGTTCCAGTCTCTCTAATACTGCTCTTGTCAGTTCTGCATGCTTTTTATTATCCAGCTTCAGCCCCTTTGTCTGCTCTCTGCCCATAAAGATATTCTGGTAAACATTCAGATTGGGATACAGGCTTAATTCCTGATGGATAATACCAATTCCATGTTTTCTGGCTTCTGTTGTATCCTTGAAGACAACCTCTTTATCATCCATATACATTTTACCGGAGGAAGGCTGTTCGATTCCGGCAATGAGCTTCATCAGCGTAGACTTGCCTGCTCCGTTTTCTCCGATTAGAACATTGACTTTTCCTTTCTCCACGTCATAGGAAACCTGGTCCAACGCCTTTGTTCCGGGATAAATTTTATTCATGCACTCGGCATGTAAAACTACATTTGCTTTCATTTATATACCTCACTGCCATTTCGCTTATTTTTCGGTGATACTGATTGGTGTAATTAGTATGGATGTATTGTCACTGACTGAGAAGCATCCCACAAACTCTATGGTCTTTCCTTTCAGCCCCTTTGCAATGTCCGGATTAATAACCGTTTCCTGAATCAAGGCATGGATCCCCTGTGATACCTGGGCATATTCTTCCTGGTTGGTATAATCCCCAAACTTGATAAACGACAACGCATCTCTCACGGCTGAACCTTTAATAACGGAACCAATCTGCATTTTAATTTCTTCAGCTCCCGAATAGCCCTCCAGGGAAACCGTCATATAGCCCGCTTTTTTTTCTGCCTCCACTTCCTGAACCGTTACCGTTCCCTTTACGGTATAGGTCAATTCTCCTGAATCCCCCATGGAATATTTTCCATATTTATCTGCAACAGATTTCAGATCACCATTTGCTTCAGTCAGTAACGTACCGAGATCCACCGCTTTCTCACCCAGTTCCGGCAAAGCCTTTGACTCCCAAAAAGAGGCAACATCTTCTCCGGCACTGAATTTCTCTTCCCCTGTCAGAGCCGCCTCATCTCCGATTTTTACAACTTTAATACATCCTGTCAGTGAAGTTGAAGCCAGTGACAGGGCTAAAAGCAAGGTCACAATTCTTTTTTTCATACATTCTCCTTCTTTCCATTCTTCTCAAACATTTTGATATAAAAAATTAATGACTTTTATATAAATTATTTATATACATTTTAGCAAACTCCCCATTTCAAAAATATAATCATTCTGAAATAAAATATAACGATTCTGACTTTTTACTTACCGGGCGGCGGTTTTTTCTATGTTCCTTCTATAATATATGTAATTTCAGGCACACGAAAAAGATCCCGGTACTGCACGTTAAAATGCAGTACCGGAATCTTTTTATATTCGTTCTTTAACAATCCGCTCTAGAGATTGGGGGTTTGCTGATAAATGACGCTTTGTAGAATATTGGTAGTGTCCGGAAAGATTGGAGTAGGAAAATTGCATGGACTCCGTCAGCTTAACGCAGAACTGGTATTTTCTAACCTTTCCGAAGTCCTTTTTCTGATCGCAGAACAAAAAACAAATCACGGTCTCAAGATCAGTTGCTATATATCAGTTGTTTTACGCCAATAGCGTTCAGCATGCCACAACCCCAGGGTTCCAACCTGCTGAGAAAACCAGCTTTGTATCAACGAATGCTATCTCGGAAAGAGAAGGGGGCGGACCAGGAGAGGTGTTTGGAAGGCGTATAGCAGATCTGAGCATTTACTTACCTTGCCGGAGTGTTTTTTGGCGGATAGTATTCGACTGGCTCCCATCGGATACTAAGCGGGTACTGAGC
>UQGG01000016.1 GCA_900540475.1 uncultured Robinsoniella sp.
GGAAAGAGAAGGGGGCGGACCAGGACATTGGTTTGGAATGCGTATAGCAGATCTGAGCATTTACTTACCTTGCCGAAGTGCTTTTTGGCGGATAGTATTCGACTGGCTCCCATCGGATACTAAGCGGGCACTGAGTTGCGAAATGCATCAGGATTTCGGAGCGAATGCCCGCGTGCCGCCAAAAAGGGCTTCGGGAAGGTTAGAAAATGCCAGTTCTGCGTTAAGCATTCCAAACCAATGTCCTGGTCCGCCCCCTTCTCTTTCCGTACACTACCTCTGCCTACAAAGCGTCTTTATCAGCTAAACCCCAATATAATGCATTTAATAGAACACATATACAGCGTTCGCTGTAGTACTAGAGCGCGTCTGAAAAAATGAAAGATCTGATGAATGATCTGGTGAAAGATCTGTTTCAGTCAACACCAACTGTGTTGCAATTATCCGGCACGAGGTATATAATCAATTGTGTGTATTTGCTAAATTTTTCTAAAATTATACAAGGAGGTAAATGAGTTATGAAGAGATTCAAACAGGGTAAACGAATTTTTAGTATCATTATGGCAGCATCCATTGCGGTTTCATCCAATATGGTGGCGCTTGCAGATGATACCGGAAATACTGCTTTGCCACAATCTGAAATGGTTACAGAAAATAGTGGGAATGGAACGCAGCAATCGGAAAGTGATGATTTTATCACAGAATCAAAAGTTCTGGAAATCCAGGAACCGGAAACCCAGGTAACGGAGACAACCCAGGCACAAGAGACAGAAATACAAAACGCAGAAATACAAGAGACAGAAACGCAAAACACAGATACACATGTGACAGAAACACAAACCACAGAACGGGATGAAACGGCACAGGATGCTGGAAATGTTAGTGAAGCCGGTACAAAAAAGGCGGCAGAAGTAAGTTTGTCCGATCAGCAAAAAGCCGATGGGAATCTGAATTTAAGCGAATGGCGATACGAGCAAAATGATAAAACAATCACTCTGAAAAAATATATTGGGAAAACGGAAAATCTTGTTATTCCCGGTCAGACAATTATTCAGGGTAAGGAATATGCGGTTAGAATTGCTAAATATGTGGAATTGAAAGCTTCCCCGTATTTTGATGGAGCATTTAGTGCTAACGCTGCAATAAAAACAATAAGATTTTTAGATGGAGTAAGTTTTGAAGATAACGATATGTCATATGCATTCATGGATTGCAATAATTTAGAAAGTGTTTCAGGAATACCGGAGAGTGTAACGAAAATGGAAAACACATTCTGGTTCTGCTTTAAATTAAATAAAATCGATAAATTACCGGCAAATCTTAAAGAAATGTCATGGGTATTTAATCATTGTATAGCTCTAGAAGAATCTCCTGAGATACCAAGCGGTGTAACCAGCTTAAGAGGAAGTTTTGAAGGTTGTGAAAGTTTAAAAAAAGGACTGGAACTTCCGCAAGGGATCACGGATATAAGCAATATTTATGATGGTTGTATTAATTTAACGGATGTATCCCGAATACCGGACTCAGTAAGAACGATGAGATGGGCTTTTAAAAATTGTAAGAGCCTTACTAAAATAGAAAATCTACCGGTACAGCTAGTGGAAATGGGTGATGCATTCAGCGGTTGTGAAAAATTAGTGCAGGTACCAGACATTCCCAGCGGTGTAACTGAGCTGGACAATACATTTAGTAAATGTTATTCTTTAAAGGAAATGCCAAAGCTTCCTTCTGGTTTGAAAAGTTTGGATAATACATTTTCAGAGTGTACAAGTCTGGTAACGAGTGGTTCTATTCCTGAGGGAGTTACTGAGATGAATGGAACATTCTATGCTTGTACATCTTTAACGAAGAGTCCAAAATTACCAGAGGGATTGAAATCTGCAGCAAATTTATTTTCTGATTGCAGTAAATTGGAAGAACCACCTGTAATACCGGATAGTGTCACCAATATGTATGGAACATTTAGAGAGTGCGTATCTCTAAAAAGGGCACCAAAGCTTCCTTCCAAATTAGAAAATATGGGGAATGCTTTTTCCGGATGTCTGAAGATTACTAAGGCACCTGATATACCTGAGACAGTAGTGAATATGGCCTGGGCATTTACCAGCTGCAGCAATTTGACGGGAAGCATGACGATCTATACGCCTTTTGACAAGGACCGCATTAACAATGATGATGAATCGTCACATGGTCCATATACAGGGTGTTTTGACAGTACCGCGAAAAATAGCACGGGGTTAACCGTAAATTATGGTCCGAAGTGTAAAAAGATCGATAATATCATTAAAGAAGGCGCTTATAATAATAAAAAAGTAAAAAAAGGCCAGCTGGTACTTCAGGTGAAATTTAAAGCCAATGGAGGAACTACAGAAAAATCCTATAAAAATGTTTACTATAATAAGAAATACGGGAAGCTTCCCACACCACGAAGAGCTAAATACAGCTTTAGCGGATGGTATACCAAAAAAAGCGGAGGGACAAGGATTACAACTTCTTCCAGGATCACTGCAAAGAAGAATATCTCTCTATATGCTCATTG
Source organism: uncultured Robinsoniella sp. (assembly GCA_900540475.1). Classification (GTDB taxonomy): domain Bacteria; phylum Bacillota; class Clostridia; order Lachnospirales; family Lachnospiraceae; genus Robinsoniella. The sequence goes on from UQGG01000016.1 coordinate 2,537, forward strand.
GAAAAAAGTAACCGTAGGAAAAGTATCTTCTATTTCTCTGAAAAATACGAAATCAAAGAGAATGACGGTAAATACAAAAGCAGTATCGGGTGCAAAAGGATATCTGATTACATATGCAAGGAATGCTTCCTTTACCAGAGACAAAAAGTCACTCTTTACCTCTTATACGAAAAAGAATGTTAATAAGCTTTTAAAGAATAAAAAATATTATGTCAAAGTCAGGGCATATAAATTGGATTCAACCGGAAAGAAAATCTATGGCAAATACAGCAGTGTGAAAAAGATCAAAATTGCGAAGTAAACCGACTGCCATCAGTAAATGTCCAGCCCCGCCGAGCCGCCTAAGCTCGGCGGGGTTTTTAGTGTGGCGGGTATGCAAGACATTGTGAGCACTCAGTCATTGCAGATCATAATTTTCATCGATCACGATAGATTTATGGCAATGGTAGAATTTCTGTAAGAAAATTATAAGATATTCTGCATTGCATTTTTATACAACCGTGCTATACTAATTAAGACAGAGAACTTAGTTGTTCATAGAGTTGAAATATTTTCCATTTAAAGACTTTATGGACCAAGGATAATTCCAAAGGGGGAGTCATCACAAATGGCAGCCGAAAAGAGAATGGATCCAAAAGATGAGCAGCAGTTTTTGGATCTTATTAAAGAAATAGTAGAACATCCAAAGTACACAAAGTTAAAAGAATATATACAGCATGGTGAAACAACCGTTTATGAGCACAGTCTGGCAGTGGCATATTTAAGTTACTGGATCGCACTGAAATATGGCTGGCAGGTTCAAATGAAGGAACTGGTTCGAGGGGCACTTCTTCATGATTACTTTTTATATGACTGGCATGAGAAGAGCACCGACCATCGCTTTCATGGGTTTACACATCCAGGCAGGGCGCTGAGAAATGCCTGCGCGGAATTTGATCTGTCACAGATTGAAAAAGATGTGATCAGAAAACATATGTTTCCACTTACACCAATTCCGCCGCGATATCGTGAGACGGCTATTGTGTGCATGGCGGATAAGATCTGTTCCGTATATGAAACCTTCCATATGACGCTTTTCGGAGAATTGTATCCGGTATCTTAGTAAGGAAAATCTCCCCAGGCGTTCTTAAAATATAGGCAGTAAGCTTCCTTTGGAGGCTGCTGCCTATATTTTTATGGACTGATTTATCTGAAAAAATTCTTCCGTCAGCTTAATTTCATCATACAAATGGATAAACATATCCCTCTACCGGATCTGTGGGCGTAATCTTTGTAACATGGATCTGAGGTTCTTTCAAAGTTATATCGTTGTACTGATATTCACCTATGGAAAGGGTTCCTTCGACGGTAACCCAGGACTCGTTGTCAAGTTCAGAGGCCTTGTCATAGATACAACGGAGACCTGTGGGGGATACGTCAGCAATACAGCATGTCATGGCAAGTCGTGAAACTGTAAATTCATTTTCTTTTGGAATTTTAAAATCATTCATAACGTAGCCTGTTATTACGACAGTATATCCTTCATACTGTACGCCGTTGGAGTCCATCTCGGCAAGCCATAATGCGAAATCTTCATTTGAGACTGTGATTCTTTTATTCTGTACATCCAGCCCTGGCAGGCTTGAGGAATCCTCAGCCGCGGATGAGTTCTGAGAGTCCAGCGCTCCGGAATCCTTGTTGCTCAGATCCTCAGTAGTGGATATCCCCTGAGAGTCCAGCGCTCCGGAATCCTTGTTGCTCAAATCTTCTATTCCAGATTTGTCCCTGGTTTCCTGTGCTCCTGTGCCCCCGATGCTTAATGCCCCGGAAAAAGGCTTAGCCTCTATGACCGTGGCCATACTGCTTCCACGGCTGAAATTTTCTGTAACATCCGAAATTTCCAGGGGCGAGTGGGGAAGAAAGAGCATTATAACGGGGACTGCCAAAACAAGGCAATGCATGGACCGTATCTTATATTGGGGCTGAAACAGACGCAGCGTTCCCGTGAGTGCCCATATTCCCATTACAATTGCTGAAAAATAAAGATAGGGTTTCATTCTGGGCGTTACATAGGAGAGATATTTTTCACTGCGGATCAAATAGACCAGTAGTCCGGCAAAAAATCCGCAGCACAGGGATTCCAGTAATACCTGTGGATTGAAGGCTCTTATCCTTATCTGCATCTATATCCCTCCTATCTGATAAAATAAGAACACGACAGCAAAACAAATGAAAAATGACGTGAACAGCAAACGAATGATAAAACGTTTCGAAAATCCGGAGGAAAGCATCAACAGATTTTTAATATCCATCATGGGACCAAAGATAAGGAATCCCATAATCGCCATCATTGGAAACTGGGCGGAAAAACTCCGTGCCACAATTGCATCTGAGGAGGAACACAGGGAAAGGACAAATGCCATAATCATCATGATGATCGTAGATACAGCATCCCCTGCTTTGTTCTGGGTATTTACAAGCATACTGGTTCCCAGCCCCTGAAAAACAGAAGCAACAAAAGAGCCAAGTATCAGATATTTTCCCACATCAAAAAATTCTGCCTGTGCATGACGCAGAAACAATTCAATTTTGGCACGGGGGCCGGATATGGAACTGATTCCCTGATAGCATCCGCAGCTGCACATGACACCATCAAATCTTCCGTTTGGCAAGTCCTGTTTTTTGGAATGAAACACTGCAAAGCTAAGTCCGATCACTACCGCTGCAAAACCTCCCAGCCCGATACGTCCCGCAACAACTGCCAGATTCCCACCAAATGCATAATAGGTGGACAAAATAACTACGGGATTTATCACCGGTGCAGCCAGCATAAATGTAACGGCGGCGGGCAGAGGAACGCCCTTTCGCACCAGGCTTCTGAAAATGGGAATGGAAGCACAGTCACATACCGGCAGGCAAAATCCTCCAACTACAGCAGCCAGCATTCCTCCGGCGAGTGACTTTGGAAAATGCTTTTCAATCCAGGATCTGGGAACAAAGATCTGGATAATGGAGGATAGAAGCACACCCAGCAGCAGGAAAGGAATTGCCTGGAGTATAATGCCCAGAAATACATTTATGATAGTATTGGCAGAGAAAGAAAGCTGATCGAGGACCGGTTTCGTCAAAAAATACGCGGCAGTCAGAAAAAGCAATGATCTAAAAAAAGAGTAGACCGGTGAAGGCTTTTTCTCCATAACCCACTTATATAAGTTAATGGGACAGGTATCTTTCAGTTTATATACAGGTACACCGGGATTGATATTTTTGATCATATGGCGCATCCGCTGGTACGTTCCCGTACCGGAGTTTTTCTGTGAAATGCGCAGGATAATAGCGTCACTGTTTGCAATCTGTTCTGGCAGAGAGGTTCCGGTTCTGCCCAGGATTTCTTCCAAACCAGAGACATCAGCAACATGGATCACTTTTTGTATTCTTAAGCTGCGCAGCAAAGTGCTCTGGAAAAAATCCTGTAGAAGAGAAAAGGGTGTTACGCCATTCCATTCAATCCATACTTCATCCGGCGCCTGTTCTTTTACACATCTGTAAATTGCCCGTATCATCTGATCAGGCTGTCCTTCCAATTCCTTTTTTGAGAAACATTTGCAGATACAATAATCATTAGTACCCTGAAATTCTTCTTCACCGGATTCAAACTGCAGCAGTAAAGTCTTAATTTTACTCCGGTCATACCTGTTCAGCATGGCATTTAGAAAAGTGGTTTTACCGGCATATAAAAAACCGGTTACCACATATACAGGTATCGTCATGGTCTAATTTCCATTGAACAGACCGGCTAATTCCTGTTGGTTTAGCCCCTGTCCAATAATACAAATCATGCTGCCGCCAGACGAACATTCCTTCAGCTGTACACTGCCAGGTACATACTGAACATTGAGATAGCCTCCTGCAGTACGGACAATTCCTTTGGCGCGCAGAACAGTTCCGGCTGCCCTTTTCTCCATCTGCCATATCCGCCGCTGCAAATCGGATGTATTGAATACTCTGGTGGTATGTATCGTCACCGTATCAAAAACATCTTCTGCCATATGGTGGCTGGCGCAGCAGCAGGAGACTTGTCCGTTTTCATCTGTATGGCAGTTGTCACTGTGCGGGGATTCAGGTATGCATTTTTGTTCAGAAGCGTGGCTGCATTGGCATTTTCCCGGATTATCCGGCTCCGATTTTTTGAATTTATTGTTTAGTTCCAGTTCCAGAATCCGGGAGGTATTGAGTGTCTTCCATGAATCAGACAGGATTATGGCATGTGGATTTAAACTGCTTACAAGCCGTTGCGCACTTCTGACTTTGCCTGGAAAATTTTCCGTTCGGCTAAGCAGAATCGTGTCAGCATTCGTGATCTGATCCTCAAAGAACTCTCCAAAATTTTCGAGATAGATTGCACAACGCTTCACATCAGCAACCGTTATAGTTTTTTTGATTTTCGCAAGAGAACAGATCTTGGGGCTTGTGCAAACTTTGGTAATATCAGATAATTTTCCCACGCCGGATGGTTCGATCAGGATTATATCCGGGTGAAACTGTATCAGAAGATCTTGCATTGCTTTTGCGAAATCCCCCGACAAACTACAGCAAATGCAGCCGGCATTCATCTCTTTTACCTGGATATTCCCATCGTCCAGCAGCGCTGCATCCACACTGATATCTCCGAAATCATTTTCAATCAATACAACCTGTTTATCATGGAGTTCCTCTTTTAACATTTTTTGAATCAATGTGGTTTTCCCGGCGCCTAAAAATCCTGAAATAATATATATATCAGTCATCGTTCTCCTCCTTTTCCAGTTCCTTCATTACTTAAAGTCCACCTTTTATCATATATATTACCAGAGGAATTTAATTATTCATGGATGTTTAAAACGACTGGATCAGCTATTTCTATTTCATGACATGAAATTGTCTTTTTAATACATGGTTGACAATATTCCCGCGCATCTAAGTTATAATATTTATCCCGGACATAAGGTTTAAGCCGTCAGTTCTGGTAAGGAAAAGAGAATACATCAGGAGGAAAGAAAATGGATGAGTATGAAAGAAGTGTAGATCCGTATGGAAACAGTGTAGACCCATATGGAAACAGTGTAGATCCGTATGAAAGAAGTGTAGATACGCATGAAAGAAGTAAGAATCCGTATCAAAGAAATGTGGATACCAATGAAAAAAGTATGGATACTTATGAACGAAGTATGGATGCATTTGAAAGAAGTACGGATACCTATGCAGGAGATGCCAGCACGCTCTATGGAAATCAGCGGATACAGCAGGTAGAAGAAAAAAAGGAAAATATCATTGCCGGTATCGTAGGGGCGTTCCTGGGAACGCTTATTGGTTTGTTATGTATCGTTGTAGTTGACCAGCTTGGATATATGGCGTCTATCTCAGGAGTAGTGATGGGTGTTTGTGCTATTAAAGGATATCAGCTGCTAGCCGGGAAGATGAGCCTGAAAGGAATTGTCATTTCATCAGTTTTTATGATCTGTGTAGTTTACGTAAGCCAACAGCTCAGCTGGGCAATTGATGCGGCTGATGTACTAAATATAGATGTTTTCAGTGCTTTTCGTCTGATTCCCGAGATGATCAGACAGGGAGCCATAGACGGAGGGATTTATATGAAAGATCTCTTTATGCTGTATGCATTTACCGCATTAGGTGCGGTTCCAACCATATGGAATACCATTAAGACCGTTACAAATAGAAGTGTTTGATAAATTTCAAAAGATTTCCCCTGGCTGAATTTTGTGACGGAGGCTTGCTGCTTCCACTGGCTTAAATTTCAGCGTGGTAAAATAAAAATATCTTTTTGCGGGTACATTTGATTTGTGCTTGTTCCGCAGGAGGATATTTTTTTGCGTATTTTCCTGATAGGTGATGACGGGAAGTAAAATCTCCTGAGTAGTTTAACAATTGTGCAAAACTAATAATTTTAAACCCAGAATTTCAGCAAATATTTAATTTGGCATCCACTTTAGGTCAAATTCATAGAAAAACCGGCTCAGTCAAAAATTATAACCTGATTTTATCAGAAAAATTTTGGATATGGCATTATGTACAAGTATTTTACAAAAATATTCATAAAACCAGTGATATTGACAAAAGACAGGAAACGTTATATTATGATATCACGATGTCATGACATAGTAACAAGGAGGAAGAAATGGACAATAAAAAGAAAAGAGTTTTAGATGCAATTTCTCACAGGCAGACAGATCTAGTACCATGGAATTTTGAGCTGACGCCGGGGGCCGTAGAAAACATAAAAAGATTAGCGGGATGTGAAGATGCATTTGCATATTTGGAAAACCATATGCTGAGGGCCAAGTATAAGAAGAATACCAGGCTTGAAAACGGGAATGAAAAGGATCTCTTTGGAGTGACCTGGATGGCATCCAAAGACGGAGGAGATGTGGGTATCATTGCAGAATATCCGCTGGAAGAGGATGAACTGGGAGATTACCGGTTTCCGGAAATAGACAAGGAATTTGCGTCCGGTATCTGTGATCAGTTAGAAGCAGATCATGGGGAACATTTTACTATGTTCAGCATCACGATGGGATTTTTTGAACGTTCCTGGAGTCTTCGCGGGATGGAAAATATTATGATTGATATGTGCATTAATGAGTCATTTACCTTTCAGCTCTATGAAAAGATTCTGGATCATCATCTGGAACTTCTGGATACGGTATTGGACAGGGATTTTGATGCGGTGTATTTTGGCGATGACTGGGGACAGCAGCGGGGATCCATCATGGGACCCAATATGTGGAGAAAGTACATAAAACCCGGATTTAAGGAAATGTTTGAGAAGGTAAAAAGCAAAGGAAAGAAAATAGTCCTGCACAGCTGCGGAGATATCGAAGAGTTCTTTCCGGAATTAATCCATATGGGACTGGATGTTTACAATACTGTTCAGCCTGAGATCTATGATTTGAAGAAAATCAAACGGGAATATGGGAAAGATCTGACCTTTTACGGAGGAATTAGTACACAGCAGTTCCTTCCCTTTGCATCGGCGGATGAAGTAAAGGAAAAAACAAGAGAGATACTGGACATTATGTTCCGGGATGGCGGATACATATTATCCCCCACCCACACAGCCACACCGGATATACCTGCGGAAAACCTGGTGGCTATGATAGAGGCAGCAAAAAATTATAGATAAAGAAAGAGAAAATGGAGGTAGCAAAATGAAAAAGAAAGTGATTTCTATGGTATTGGCACTGAGTATGACGGTAAGTCTGATGGCGTGCACTGCAGCAACGGGGGAAACAAAAAACACTGCACAAAATCAAACGGAGGCACAAACAAAAGCCCAGGCGGAATCTAGGACAGAAGCAGTAAAAGAAAATGCCGGAGAATCAACAGCAGACACCAAAGGCGGTAAAAGTGATCTGAAAATTGGCATGGTAACCTATATGATGGCTCAGGAATGGTATCAGAATATCGTTGCCGGAGCCCAGGAAAAAGCTGATGCGATCGGAGCGGAATTGACAGTTGCGGATGCCAATAACGACGCAAGCAAACAGGTAGAACTGGTTGAAAATATGATTACGAAAGGCGTAGATGCAATTATTATTTCACCTGTAGATACGAAATCTTTAATTAACGTAGTGAAAAAAGCTCAGGAACAGGGAATAAAGGTTGTGTGCGAATCCAATATGGTAGAGGGTGCAGATACCAGGGTTGGAATTCCGGATAAGGAATGCGGCATTACATCCGGCAACTGGTTTGCAGAGTATGTAAAGGCAAATAATATAGATCCTAAAATTTTAATACTAGGCTATGAGTCTTTGGAAAACTGTAAAAACCGAACGGAAGGTTTTAAGGAAGCCCTTGAAAAGTCCGGCATTAAATATGAAATTGTTTCGGAAGTAGACGGCGGCTTCCGGGAAGAATCCATGAATGCAACCATTGATGCTTTAACTGCACATCCGGATATTAACGCAGTATTTGGAATTAATGATGATTCCACATTGGGAGCGGTATCTGCCATCAGACAGGTCGGATCGGGGAATGACTTTGTTACCATGCTCTATGGTGTGGAAGGTGCTGCAGGACGTGAAGCTTTAAAAAGTGATGATTTGGTTACAGCCGGGTTATGCAGTTTCCCGGAATATGTGGGCAGTGTCTGTGTAGATGCGGCAGTAGACGCTGTCGGTGGAAATGCTAAGGAAGAATACATTTCTCCAACTACGGTCATCGAAAAGAAGGATTTCGACCAGTATTTTAGCAAGGACGGAGATTCCTATAAAGTTAATTTTGAAGCGGTAGATAAATTAAATAAATAAGGCGGGTAAGAATTATGCACGAGATTGCAAAGGATAAAATGAAGGCGCTTTTAAAATATGAACAGATGGCGCTGCTGCTTTCACTGATTGGACTATGTATCATTTCAACCATCATCTCTCCGGTGTTTTTAAGTGTGAATAATCTGATGAATGTTCTAAGGACAGCATCCCTGACGGCGATCTGCGCCATGGGTTATATGTTTGTTATTTTGCTGGGAGAGATGGATCTGAGCGTAGGTTCCATGCAGGCAGTTGTAGGGATTGTAGGTGTTATGATATTGAATTTTACCAAAAATGTTCCGGCGGCACTTCTGGGGGGCATTATTGCGGGAGCTGTATTGGGATGCATCAACGGACTGCTGGTTACAAAAGCAGGTATTAATTCCCTGATTGCTTCGCTGGGAACAATGGCGATCCTTCGGGGAAGCGCCTATATAATTACAAACGGAATTTCAATCCAGGCAAATATTCCGGGGTTTGAAGTCTTGGGAACAGGTTATGTCGGACCATTTCCAATCCCTTTCCTGATTGCGGTGGTGATCTTTGCAGCCCTGTATTTTGTACTGAATAAAACAGTGTTTGGAAGAAATATTTATGCGGTAGGCGGTAATAATTCTGCAGCCCGGTTATGCGGAATCAATGTGGGACGTATTAAAATGGCAGCATATATTATCGTGGGCGTATTAACGGCATTGTCGGGCTATATACTTGCCTGCCGCCTGAACTCTGCACAACCCAATGCAGGTGACGGGTTTGAATTCCAGGTGATTTCAGCTGTGGTTTTGGGAGGAGTGAGTCTCTCGGGAGGAAAAGGAAATCTCACTGGGGCAGTAATCGGCGTGTTAATATTAAGCGTATTGTCAAATGTTCTGGTTCTGGCAGGGGTTTCCTCCTTTTACCAGGAAGTATCAAGAGGAATTGTAATTTTACTGGCTGTATATATTGATTCCAGAAATAAACGTATGGCGGAAAAGAAGATTCTGATAGGAAAAAAGTAAACTGCAGGGAGGAATGATGGCATGGAAAACAATTCATACAAGCCGGTATTACAGTTAAAAAATATACATAAAAGATTTCCCGGAGTTTATGCACTGAAAGATGTATCCCTGGATCTTTACCCTGGAGAGGTTCATGCCTTGATGGGAGAGAACGGAGCTGGAAAATCCACTTTAATAAAAGTGATATCGGGGGTATATCAACCGGATGAAGGCTTTATTTATTCCAATGGAAATAAAATTGTGATGGAAAATCCGGCACAGGCAATCAAAGAAAACATCAGCGTGATTTATCAGGAATTAAATCTCGCTCCCAACCTGTCTATTGCAGAGAATATTTTTCTTGGGAATTTTCCAAAAAAGGGCAGCAGAGTGGACTACGACAAGCTTTATGCCGATTCCGCAAAGGTTATGGAAGAGCTGCAGCTGGACCTGGATGTGCGCATGAAGGTATCTTATCTAACCATAGCAAAACAGCAGCTTGTGGAGATCGCAAAATCCATATCCAAACATCCAAAGGTAATTATAATGGATGAGCCTACATCAGCTTTGAGCAGACAGGAAACAGAGAACTTATTTAAAATTGTCCGAATGTTGAAGGAAAGCGGCACCGCCATTATCTATGTTTCCCACAAACTGGATGAGATTTTTGAGATATGCGACAAAGTCAGTATCTTAAGAGATGGGGAATATATAGGAACTGATAAAATTGAAGACCTGAACGAAGAAAAGCTGGTGTCCATGATGGTGGGCAGGGAATTAAAGGATCTTTTTGTAAAGGAGAAAGTGGAATTGGGAGAAGAGGTGCTGCATGTAGATCATTTGAGTACCGATTTCGTTACCGATATTTCCTTTTCGGCAAGGGCAGGAGAAATAATCGGATTTTCAGGATTAATGGGATCCGGAAGGACAGAACTTTGCCGGGCAGTTCTGGGTATTGATAAAAGGCAGGGCGGAACCATTACGGTTGCAGGCGTGAATCTGGAAGAGAATGCCCCATCCAAAGCAATTGCAGCAGGGATTGGAATGGTGCCTGAAAGCAGAAAAGACGATGGCATATTTCCAAACTTAGGTGTGAGGGAAAATATGACGATTGCATCAAAAGGCTTCTTCAAAAAGCATTTCGCAATTGACAGGAGGCTTGAAGCAGCAGGTGTGGAAAAAATGATTGAAAGTATCAAAATCAAAACACCTACTATGGAACAGATGATTATTAATTTAAGCGGTGGAAACCAGCAAAAGGTGATACTTGCAAGATGGCTGATGCAGAACAATCTGAAAGTACTGCTGATAGACGAACCTACCAGAGGCATCGATGTAGGAGCAAAATCAGAGATTTATTCTCTGCTGAATATGCTGGCGAAACAGGGTCTCTGTGTAATTGTAATGTCTTCGGAAATGCCCGAAATCATCAGTCTTGCCGACCGGGTATATGTCATGAAAAACGGAAGGCTGAATGGCAGTTTTAACAGAGAAGAAGTGACGCAGGAAAAATTGCTGGTATCTGCTACTTAATTCTCGCGTGCAATGAGCCGGATGGACGCATGCAATAGGTATTTGCGAAGTTATCCGTTTACTGTTATAATTATCACAAAAAGACAGGCAGGAGTGAGTTTATGTTCGGTAATACAAAAGATATCGATAAGCAGTCTCGCTTGCCGCTTTACTTTCAACTGGAAGAGCTGATTAAAAAAGCGATTACTACCGGAGAATTAAAGCCAGGCGATATGATTCCTACAGAATGGGAGATCATAGATTATTTTAAACTAAGCAGAACCACCGTACGGCAGGCATTGTCAGATTTAGTAAATGAAAATCTGCTGTATCGGAAAAAAGGGATTGGTACGTTTATTTCCAAACCTAAAATCGATCTGCAGTATATGGGAAATATGGTAAGTTACAACGAGCAGATTTCGAGTATGGGATTAACCCCTTCAACGAAAGTGCTCAAATTTGAGGTGATTGCGGCGGATGAATTCCTGGCAAAAGAGATGGGACTGTCAAATGGCGATAAAGTAATTGAACTGGTTCGTTTAAGGTTTGCAGACGAAGAGCCTATTGCAGTGGTTCAGTCCTATCTGCCCTATGATTTGTGTAACTATATTCTGGATGTAGATATGGAGAATAACTCCCTGTACCAGATACTGAGCAGTCAGAAAAATACAACGGTTGTATTGGTGGAACGAGTGGTAGAGGCCAAGATTGTCAGCAGAGAAGACAGTAAGCTTTTGAATGTGGAGAAAGGCTTTCCTGTTCAGAGCTTTCTGAACAAAGCCTTCAATGAAGAAGGGCGGGTACTGGAATACTGCAGCTCCAGATACCGTGGGGACCGTAATAAATTTTATATTGAAGTAAAAGTTTAGAGGCGCGTTATGCGCTATAGAACAAGATAAGTTATCAGCTGTCTCCATAAGTTCATGGCGGCAGCTGATTTAAAGAGGAGGCGGACGAATGTTAAAGGCCATGAGTTACGGCGCAGTTTTATGGGATATCGTAGGGGATGAAAAACATATTGGGGGATGCACGTTAAATTTAGCTGCCCATTTGTGCAAATTGGGAATGAAGACATATATGTACACCAAGCTGGGAACGGACAGCCTGGGAATCGAAGCGCTTAAGGAAATCGGCAATCTGGGTGTGGACTGCAGGTTTGTTCAGACCGATGACACGAAGAGTACAGGATATGCAAAGATAACACTGGATGAGAAGAAAGTACCGGCATATGAGTTTGCATCTAATGCAAGCCATGAATATATAGATGCAGATGCAGGGTTACTGGAAAAAATTCGGGCAGAAAACATTGATATCTTTTGCTTTGGTACCTATTGCCAGGCAGGAGAAAAGACAAGAAAGAATCTCCATAAAATTCTGGATGCCTGTTCCTTTCCGCTGGTGTTCTGTGACATTAACCTGAGAGTGGAGAATCCTTCCAGAGAAATGCTGGAAGGCTCGTTAAAGTATGCGGACATCCTGAAATTAAACGAAGAGGAAGTGGCCGTTCTGGCAAAAGTTCTGTATCAACCCGGATTAAAAGAAGCAAAAGTAATAGAAAATCTCAGAAAACATTACCAGATACGGATCATCTGCGTAACGAATGGTGAAAAAGGCTGCAGGATATATGATGAGGAATCCAGAATGATCACAGTTGCGGCAATGAAAGTAGAGGCTGTGGATACGGTGGGTGCCGGGGATGCATTTGGCGCGGGATTTATATACAGCTTTTCTAAGAGACTGCCAATTTCCCGGTGCGGAGAAAACGGAAATCTGCTGGGGGGCTATGTGGCTTCTCAAAAAGGTGCAATTCCGGCGTATTCGTGTGAGATTGAGGAAGCATTCAGAGCATAATGATAAGAGGTTGAGAACATTTAACCGCATAATACGGTATATTTAAAAACAGTGGGGTGAGAAGATGGCGGATCTGTACGGAAGAAAAAGAAGCAAAGAGGAAATCAGAAAACTTGTGGGTGATATGAGTCAGATTGCGGATATGCGTCTGATGTCATTTGAAGAAGGCAAAGCCAGAGGCATGAGAAGCATCGAGTGCAAAAATGGCTCAGGGCTTGCATTTACCATACTGCCGGACCGTGGCATGGATATAGCATGGGCATCTTATCAGGGGTACCCATTTTCCTATATTTCCAAATCGGAAGTCTGCAGCCCCGCGTATTTTACAGAAAACAAAGACAAGGGATTTCTGGATAATTTTTTTGCCGGAGTGATGACTACGTCAGGACTGTCCAATACCGGGGCAAGTAATGTGGATCAGGGAAAAGAATATGGATTACATGGTGTAATCAATAACATTCCGGCACAAGAAGTCCATATAACAAAGGAATGGGAAAATGATGCGTACATAATGACAGCAGCTGGCAAGGTGAGACAGAGCAGATTTTATGGGGAAGATTTTACACTGTTACGGACGATAAAAATGGAGCTGGGTGTTAATAAAATAGTGGTGCACGATGTATATGAAAATACAGGCTTTGATGCACAGCCCTTTATGTTATTGTACCATATGAATTTCGGCTTTCCATTTTTAAGTGAGCAGTCCAGGCTGATTATGAATAATAGCCTTGTAACGCCCAGAACAATAGAAGCGGAAAAAGGAATATTGGAATATGAACAATTAACAGAGGCGATGCATGGATACCAGGAGCAGTGTTTCTACCATGATTTTGAACCAAATGATCAAGGCGAGGTCTGTGTAGGTCTTCAAAATCCCAGTCTCGGACAATCCGGTCTGGAGGTATGTCTGAAATACCGTAAAGAGGAATTGCCCTATTTCTGCCAGTGGAAACAGTTAGGAGAGCAGGAATATGTAATGGGACTAATACCGTCAACCGGATATGCGGAAGGAAGAAATGCTGCAAGGATGAATCATCAGCTGACAGAACTCAAGCCGAGGGAGAAAAAAGAGGTGACTTTGGAATTGCGGGTGAAAGAACTCTAAAAGAGCCTTCTATATAATCAAAAACAATTGACTTTTAAATGTGTTTGAGATATTATGGTAAAATAAGAATAAATTTAAGGATTGCGGTCATATTCCACAGATGATGTGGGATAAAATGTTAAAAGGGAAGCCGGTGAAAGACCGGCACAGTCACCTCTACTGTAACGTGGACGAAGAAACAGGATGCCATTGATATTGAAAAATATTGAGAAGGCGTTTCTTAGGATGAAGCGAAGTCAGGATACCTGCCGTAATGCCCAGCTTACTTTATTTCCGGGATGAGGAAATGAGTTTATTTTTGTGCAAAAATTTATGTGTTATGAAAAGCCTTTCAGTCTATGTACAGAAGGGCTTTCTTTTTTAAAAGAGGGATACAAAGGAAAAGGGAGAGTAAAATGGGAAGTCAAGTACTTATTTATAAGGGAGGAAATGTCGGCTTTCGAGTATTTGGCATGCGGGAAGGAAAACAGTGCGCAGATAAAAATCTGAGTATTGGAACAATTTTTGATGAAGTTTCAGATCAGGCACTTCGTAATAAAATACGTCTGAAAACGGCAGATCTTTCTCCGAATATAAAGAAAATCGGGAAAAGAAGCTTTTACGGATGTACTTCATTATATAAAGTCAGCTTTGGAAATCTGGAAGTGGTTCAGGAAGAAGCATTTTGCGGATGCTCAAAATTAAAGGAAATATATTTTCCGGCTAGTACAAAGTCAATCAGAGATGGAGCTTTTAAAGAGTGTAAACGTCTGGAGTCAGTCACATTTGAACCAAGCAGGGTGAATTTTATCATACCAAGAGAATCATTTTATCAATGTCAGAATCTGTCCAAGCTTGTATTGCCAAGTAAAATTAACCGTATTGAAGACCGAGCTTTTTATAAATGCATGAATTTATCAAAACTGCATTTTCCGGTTACATTAGAATCTATTGGTCGTGAGGCGTTCTATCAGACGGGCTTTACGATGCTGAAGCTTCCACGTAACCTGAGGGTCTTAGAGGACAGCGCCTTTTTTAAATGCAATCAGTTAGAGTATGTTTTATTGCCGGAATCCCTAAAGAAGATCGGCAAATGGGTATTTCATGGATGTAACCGGCTGAAGATACTGGAAATCCATCATGACCCGGAAGAAATTGGGGATTGGATTATTAATAAAAGTGCTGTTATACGATGTAAAAAGGGCAGTAGAATGGATGAATACTGTGACAAATTTGGGTTTACACGGGAATACTGTTAAATTATGTAAAATAATTACAAATAGTATAAAAAAATTACATAAAAACTCTTATATAATAGTATAAAATGCTTATTGAATTCAAGATATTGGGGAACTGTGTTCTTTATGATTTGAAATATAACTCTATATTATTTATTTGTTATATGAATGTTTGCTTGATATATTTTGTGGAGTTTACAATTTAATTATTGTTATAATTAGCAGTTAATAAAAAATATTATTTATTATTATAAAATGTCAGTATACTATTGACAATAAAATTTATATGAGCTATGATGTATTACAGAAAATTACAAAATTAAATATGGAATTGCGGTCATTTTTCATCTAAGTATTCAATGAAAGTGATAATAGGGAAGCTGGTGAGAATCCAGCACAGTCACCTCTACTGTGACGTGGACGAAGAGACAAAAGCCATTGATATACACTATCGAGAAGGCGTTTCTAAGGATGAAGCGAAGTCAGGATACCTGCCGTGTTGCAAGTTATTTATTTCTGGGCTGAGGAAATAGGTTTATTTTTATGCCGCAATTCAATCAATTACATACGGGGAATAATAAGCCTTTCTGTCTGAGCACAGGAAGGCTTTTTTTAATGAATTTTGAGGTTTATATAGCTTTTGGACAGATAAAAAGTCCATTTCTATGGTTAACGATACCATATTTCTATAGAAAGGGAGTAACAGCTGATGAATGGAACGGAAAGGAGGGGAAATAGCGATGATTGGTTCCGAACAGCATGAAAATGAGAGACATGAAAAAGGAGGATTTGATTTATGAAGATTTTTAAAAGATTGACCGCGTTGGTACTGGCTTTAACATTAGTTTTAGGTATGACCACAATTACAGCATCTGCAGCAAGTGATAACCTGGCGATTGGTTCTGTTACTTTAACAGCTCCCACATCCGGTAATAGTGCAGTAGCAGAATTAAAGACAGTAACCGTTGGCGGTGTAACCCGCTATACTTATAATGCGAAATTACCATCTGGAACAGCTACAAGTGATCTTAAAAAATTAAATGTTGTTCTGACTGGTGTAAATTCTGATGCAGCTGTCAGCATTGATAGTCAGACAAGCGCTACAGGAAGTACGACAAGAACATTTAATAACGTTGATGTGTCTGCGTCATCTGCTACGATTTCCGTTACATATGGTGGTGAGACCAGAGCTTATGAATTGACGGCTACTGTGGATGCAACAAAACTTACTGTTGAAATTGGAATCCGTACTACCAATGCTTATAATTATGGTACAGAATATCAGGCAGCAGCAAATGCAATTATGTGTCCTTCTAATAATAAAAATTCTTATGTTACACTTAAACTGGATGCTGGATCTACTGTTATGGATGCACTTGTAGCAGTGGCAAAAGAGCGTGGTATTCAATTAACTGGAGCAGAAAATAATTATATATCCAAAATGTCTAAGGGTGGATATACTCTGGGAGAATTTACCTGCGGAGGTATGAGCGGATGGATGTATACCGTAATTCCTCAAGGTGGAGAAGAGTTTTTACCAATGTATGGTGCAGCTCAGTATTATCTGGAAGGCGGAGAAAAAATTAATTGGCAATATACCTGCAATTATGGTGCAGATATTGGATTTGGATTCTAATTACAATTTGTGAGAAGACAGGGTATCCCATTTCGGATGCCTTGCTTCTTGTTAGAAAGAGGTAGGTTATGGTGAGAAAAGTAAAACGTTTTCTAGCTGGATTTATGTCTGTATGTATGTGTTTAACAATGATTCCTGTAACTACTCAGGCGCAGATGATAAAATCAGAAAATATACAAAGTGATTCAAATTCTAACAGGACGAGTGGAGAAACTAAGGCAGATACCAGATTGGTTACTATTAATGGGTATTGTGGAGAAGCGGGAGAAGAGCCGGATGATATATACTATGATTGGGCATTTAAGCTTTTAGATAGTAATCATGAAGTTATTTATGATTCTAAAATAGATTGTGAAGTTGGCGAAACATACTATTTAATGCTTGATTATAACAATTATCCAAGCTATCTATTTAATCGTGCAGAAGTGACAGGACTGGAATTATCAGAAGTTGATAAAAACAATATGATTGAAGCGATTACAAATGGTACTTTTTCATTTGTTATGCCTGATAATGATATTACATTTGACCTTTATCTTATGAGGCAAGCTTATGTTCGAAGCGTATATATGGAACCGGAAGATGGTGGAACAATAGTAATAACTGGTGAAGAGTATGTGAATGGAAATAAAACTGAATGGTATAACCCGTATAATACCGATGTTACGATAAAGGCTTTAGCCAATTTAGGGTATCGTTTCAAGACGTGGGATATATCAACTTCAAGTTCTCTGGGACCAGATTTACCTGTTGATCCAGAGCTTTCACAGAATTTAACATCATCGGAAAAGTTATTTAAGATGCCTAATCGTGATGTGCATCTAAATGCATATTTTGAAAAAGACCCTGATGCCGTTTTCGATGCCGTATTTACAGGAGGAGAAGGAGCAGTTGGAACAGCACCAGAAAAAATAACCAGTAAAGAATCAGTTGAAGTTACTTTACCTGAAAATACCTTTACATTAAACGGTTATCGATTCCTGGGTTGGTACGATGGTCAAGATGTTTATAAGCCGGGGTCTGTATACAACATGCCGTTTGGAGGTATTACTTTCACGGCAGAGTGGGCGCAGTCCGGTACATCTAATATTAAATTCGAATCAGGTGGAGCTGATTCCGGAACGCCAATCGTTTTAAAAAACCAGAAACCAGGCGACCAGGTAAAAATTCCGGAAAATCCATTTACAAAAGCAGGTTTTGACTTTGATGGATGGCATGATGGGACGCAGACATACCAGCCGGGTGATGATTATACGATTCCGGATCATGACGTAACCTTTACTGCCCAGTGGAGTGCGTTCTATACCTTTGATGCAGGTACCGACGTATGGAATGTATCTGCGAAATGGTGTTACGGTCCTGAGGATGCAGGAATTATTCCCCAGGAAGCTGGAGCTAAAAATGGCAGAATGCCAAAAGGCAACGTAGAACGTATATACTTTGGCATGTCCGGTGAGATCAATCAAAATGCAGATAATTATTACAAATTCGAAGGCTTTACCATTAACGGAAAAACTTATACCGAAGCAACGACGATTTCAAATACCGATTATTTTTCCGGAAATGTGATTATCAGCTTACCGGATAAAGAGGATGCAGATGGCTGCAAATATGGTAAAGTAGAATTTAAAAATGGCGAATTTAAAGATAATGTTGAGATCAGGCAGCATTACACAGAAACAACAGAAAAACGATATCTGGCGGATATATCATCTCTTGCGATCAACGGACGAACAGGGAATATTACAAATGATAAAATTGTTGTAAGCATACCTGAAGATACAGATCTTACGAAATTGAAACCGGTCATCAAATTAAGTGATGGTGCCACAGTTTCCCCAAAATCGGAAGAAGAAGTGGATTTAACAAAGCCAGTTCTTTATACCGTTATATCCAAGGATGGCAGAATAACAAAGAAATATACAGTCTCCGTAGAATTCATAAGGAATCACCTGGAAGAAAATCTGCCGGGATGGATTACACAGACATTTGAGGCACGCCGGGATAGAGATGGTGATGGTACTCTGGTACTGGGAAGCGAGCCATTCCTTAAAAGTGCCAGTTCTACCTGGTCCGACTGGGCTGCATTTACAATGGGACGTTTTGGCACGGTTAATTCCGATGGAAGTGTGAACCTGAATTATAAAGATGGTGAAAATAATGAAGGTTACAGCGCTTACATGAAAGCAATGAAAGCAAATATCGAAAAAAGATATGCGGAGAACGATGGAAAATTAGATGATAATAAAGTGACAGAATGGCATCGTGCTGCACTTGCAATCGCAGCAATTGGAGGCGATGTTACTGATTTTGGAACTTATAATGGCAATGGGATTAATCTTATCAATGATGGAGCCTTTAATGCTGTTGTAGACCCCTCAAGACAGGGAATTAACGGACCGATTTTTGCATTGATAGCAATGAATATACAGGACTTTACCCGTCCCGCTGAAATGAAATATTCTGATGAATATCTAATCAAATATATTCTGGAGAGACAGCTGAAGGACGGTGAAAATGGAAGCTACAGCGGATGGGCATTGTGGGGAGCGGTATCTGATCCTGATATCTCAGCTATGGCAGTACAGGCATTGTCTGCCTATTATTGGGATGATACGGAATATACTTACACAAATCTGGCAAGTGGTGAGACTGTAACAAAAACGGTTCGCACAGCAATCGATGAAGCTTTGAACAGATTGGGGACACTGCAGACAGATCTGGGTGATTACTTATCCTGGGGAACGAGAAATATGGAAAGTACGTCTCAGGTGCTGCTTGCCATTATTTCTGTGGGAGTAGATCCTTTGACCGACCAGCGCTTTATTAAAAATGGAAATACCCTGATTGACGGTGTTTTACGGTACAAATTAAAGTCCGGTGGATTCTGCCATACCTTTGATTATGACCCGGATAATGCTGGGGCTTCTAACGGAGTATATAATTCCATGGCAACAGATCAGGGAGGTTATGGTTTAGTTGCTGCCTGGAGATATCTGAATGGAATGCGTTATATATATGACTTTCGTGCAGAGTTCTCAGCCCAGGATACATCCGTTATTAACACCTTAAAAACAACGATAGACAATGCATTAGCGAAAAAAGGTACAGAAGGATATTACGAAGCTTTAAATAGTGCTATGGAAACATATGATAGTACTTTCAAAGAATTGAACGATAATTCTTTACGTAGATATGTACCAAACTATTGGCAGCTTTCCGATGCACTTGACGCAGAAAATGCCACAGTTGACGAATTGAAAAAAGCAGCAGCTCCGGTTGAACAGCTTATCGCAGCAATCGGTACAGTAACAAAAGACAGCAAAGCAGCAATAGAAAAAGCAAGAGCAGCATATGATTCACTTGCAGATGCAGCCAAAAAATATGTCAGCAATTACAGTGTCTTAACGGCAGCAGAAAAAACACTGGCTGAGTTATCAAAACCAGTACCTCCGGAAGTTGTAAAAGTAACCGGAATTACGTTAGAGAAATCAGGGATCTCCCTGTATCCTACACAGGCGCAATTGCTGAAAGCAACGGTAACACCTGCTAATGCAGCTAATAAAGCAGTTACCTATAAGAGCAGTAATACAAAAGCAGTTACAGTTGACGCAAATGGGAAAATAACCGCAAAAGCTGCTGGAACAGCTGTCATTACTGTGACAGCACAAGATGGAAGCGGTAAATCTGCTGACTGTAAAGTTACGGTTAAAAAGGCAAAAGTTAAACTAAATGCAGCAACATTGCCATTACAGGTAAAGAAGCGGGTGACCCTTAAGGTATCTGGTTTGGCAGCAGGGGATAAAGTGGTTTCCTGGAAGAGTTCTAATAAAAAGTATGCTGAGGTATCGGGCAAAGGAAAAGTAACAGCGAAGAAACCGGGAAAAACGATAATCACCGTAACAACAAAATATGGAGCGAAAGCAACCTGCAGAATTAACGTTAAGAAAAGCAAGGTAAAAGTCTCTTCTATTTCTGTTAATAAAAAGAAACTGGAGCTGAAAAAGGATAAGAGGGTAAAATTAGTGGTAACGCTCAAACCGATTACTGCGAAGGATAACATTAAATTTAAATCTTCTAATCGTAGAATTGCAACTGTAAGCTCTAGTGGTTTAGTCAAAGCAAGGAAAAAAGGAGAATGTAAGATCACTGTCACTACTTCTAATGGGAAGAAGGCAACAGTGAAAGTGAAAGTTATAAATAGCAGCAAAAAATAAAACACAATATTCTAACTAAAATATGACTGTACGATCTGGCAGGAGAGAAAGATATGAAAACTTTATGGCATAGCCCATATTTGAATTCCTTCTCTGTGGTTCGGATCGTGCAGTTTTTTTTGTGTAATGACTGAAAGTATCTAAATAAAATTTTTGCAGGCCTTATTGACAAATAGATAATAATAGGATATGATAACGGTATAAATTAAATTAACGATGTTAAGTGTGCGCAAATAAACTAGTACTACGTCCGGATAGAAACTAAAAAATAAGTGTATAGGAGTAAAGTGTATGAAAATATTGATACTATATGCAAGTAAATATGGATGTACAGAGGATTGTACCAACTATCTCAAAGACAAACTGAACCAGGAAGTAAAAACAATAAATTTAAAAGATGCCGGACCCGTCGATTTGCAGCAATATGACTGGGTTATCATCGGAGGATCCATATACATAGGGAAAATACAAAAAGAAGTAAAACTTTTTTGTGAACAGAATCTGCAAAGCCTGCTTACAAAAAATATTGTTTTATTTATGTGCTGTACAACACCTGATCAGGAAAGTGAGTTCTTCAGCAAAAATTTTCCCGCATCGCTGCGAAAGCATGCTGAAAAAACAGTAAATATGGGAGGTGAACTCCGTCAACATAAAATGGGATTTTTCGATAAAAAAATAACAGCCATGGTGTCGAAACTGGAGCCTAAGAAAAATGAAATTCTATATAAAAATATAGATGGATTAGCTGATTTTCTAAATAAGAAAAGTTCTTAAAGGAAGCTGCTAAATGAAAAATATATTTATAATTTTGGAGGTGAAATATAAAAAAGATACCAATTATCCAAAGAAATTCATTGACTTTCCCATTTCAATGAGATAGTATTATTTCATAAACAAAATATTAATTGCGGTCATTTTTCATGCAGTTTTTCAGAATCTGCCATGAAAGTGATAATAGGGAAGCCGGTTCAACTCCGGCACAGTCACCTCTACTGTAACGTGGACGAGGAAACAATATGCCATTGGCGCTGCACAGATAGCTGCTGAGAAGGCGTTTCTAAGGTCGAAGCGGAGTCAGGATACCTGCCGTAAAAACAGATTGCTGAATTTCCGGGCTGAGGAAACAGATTTGTTTTTATACCGCGATTTAATGTTTGGTGCATTAGAATGATGGAATAAAGAGGATGGGAATCCGATTTGCTTATAATATAAAAGCCTTTCTGTTTACACACAGGAAGGCTTTTATTTTTGTGTAAAAAAATATGATAAATAATTCAGGAGGAAACGAAATGAGGGAGAAAAAAGT
This sequence comes from uncultured Robinsoniella sp., assembly GCA_900540475.1. Lineage (GTDB taxonomy): Bacteria > Bacillota > Clostridia > Lachnospirales > Lachnospiraceae > Robinsoniella. The sequence goes on from UQGG01000016.1 coordinate 24,643, forward strand.
TATTCAGAAATTTTTCGTTTGGATGACTGTCATGCTGCTGTTGATAACAGATATTCCGGTAATGGTTGTTCGGGCGAATGAAACAGGTTCCGGCCAGCAAGAAGAAATCATGCTGAAAACTACCTTACAAAATGGATTTACCCAACGGGCGAGCAAAAAAACATTTGATGTCTGGGCAAGAGACAGCGGAGACAACAAAGTGGATTCGGAGGCATTTTTATATAGTCAAGATACACCCGAAGACCTGGAAGCGCTGGCGGTAAGCTGGAACGACGATAAAAAAACCAGCTATTTATTAAATATGACCGGTAAGGCGGATGGCAGTTACGGCATTATTGTCCGGGGATATAAGGAAGACGGTTCTGAAAAAGAGGTTCAATTCCATTTTACATACAAAGCAGCAAATAAAGGGGAGTGTGTTGGATATGCAGCCTTAGATATTGAACTATTCACTATTTCAAAAGATTATCTGATAGAACCGGTGCTGGTTCCAGTGTATGAAGGTGAGAATTCTGTCCGCGCCCTCCAGCGTCTGATTCACAAATACGGATTCGAAATGGTTTATACGGGAAGTCTGGATACCGGGTTTTATTTAGCAAAAATTAAAAATCTGCCAATTGGTTTCCTAAAGGATGCAGTTTTAGAGCCTAAGGTGGCTACCGTGGATGAAGTGAGAAATGCTTTTGACCCGGCGGCTTATATTGAGGGTGAGCTGGGAGAATTTAATTTCAGCCGAATGAGCGGCTGGATGTATTGTTTGAATAATGTATTTCCAAATGTAGGATTTGCGGACACCTATCTATCAGACGGAGATGTGGTACGCGTACAGTTCACGGTAGGATATGGTTCTGAGATCGGCGGCTCCGGTGCAATGGGGGGCGGGGATATTGATGATTATTATCTGGTAGCAGACAAAGACCGTCTGACATATCTGCTTGCCAGTATAAATTCTGCAGCAAATAGAGAAGCGTTGCTGAATGATCCAAAGATCAGCCAGATGGTAAGTCAGGCGAACCAAGTCATGAGTGACATAGGAGCAGAGCAAAATGTGGTAGATGAGATATCAGAAATGTTGGAAGATACATTGATTGGTGAAGTAACTGCTATAAAAATGCTGACAGAAGATAAAGAGATTATGATTAATGACAGTGAAGAACTGCAGGTGGCAGTGGAGCCGGAACAAACGAATTTTCCGGTTAATCTCCACTGGACATCCAGTGACCCGGAAGTGGTGTCAGTAGAAAGCGGAGAGGTAACGGCAGTAAGTCCGGGTGTGGCACAGATTACAGCCAGTTATAGAGATCTGCAGGCATCCTGTACCATTACGGTACCGGAAAGCCCCATGACCGGAATTGAACTGAGTGCAGATCATTTGGAAATTCTGAAAAACCAGAAAAGTGCGCTGGATGTAATCTATCTGCCGTCAAATACATCGGATAACAGGGAAGTACAGTGGTCTTCTTCTAACGTAAATTCCGCCACAGTAGATGAAAAAGGAATGGTTGTAGGAAAAGCCGCCGGTGACACTGTCATTACAGCTGTCTGTAATGATTTTAAAGCTTCCTGTACAGTAAGCGTCAAAGAGATTCCTATGACGGATATGAGTCTTAGTATGGAATCCATGGAATTAACAAAAGGTGCCACAATGACTTTAAAGGCAAATAGCATTCCAGAGGATGCAACAGACGACATTACCTGGACTTATGTAACATCTGATCCGGAAGTAGCTACCGTGGGTAAGACCGGGATTGTCAAAGGGATTGCCGAAGGTGAGGCGGATATAACGGTTTCGTCAGGGGCATTCAGCAAAACATGTAAGGTAACCGTAAAGGAAATACCGTTGCAGCAAATCAGTATCAGTCCCCCTTGTTTTTCCCTGTCCAGCGTCAGCGGCGTGAAAATTAAAAATTTATTATTAACCGTATCGCCGGATAACTATACGGAAAATATCAGATGGAAGTCCTCGGACTCTTCCGTTGCAAGTGTAAACGAAAATGGTCTGGTCATGGCAAAGAAAAATGGTACGGTATGGATAACGGCATACGGGGATAAAAGCGGATTAAGTGCCAGCACTATGGTAAAAGTGATCGACAAAGCGGTTTCCGTTAACAGTCTGTCATTTTCCCAATCTGAAATATCTCTGGAAGAAGGAAAAACTTTAACATTACCGATTAAAACATCACCGGCAAATTCTACGGATCCGTTTATATGGGTATCCGAACAGGAAAGCATCGTAACGGTCAAAGATGGTAACATTACAGCAAAATCTTTAGGCATTGCAAATATAACGGTCTATTCAGGTGATCAGGCGGCTTCCTGTAAAATAACCGTTCAGAAGAAATCGGAACCAAAGCCAACGCCGCCGCCGACCCCAACACCGCCTGTTCCGCAGCCTCCAAAACCGGCACCACAGCCAAAAGCCTATGTGAAGTTAAATGTAAGCAGTATTCCTCTGCAGGTGAAAAAATCAACAAAAGTAGTGAAAGTTAAAAGCATTGGAAAAGGAGACAAGGTTGCTTCCTGGACCAGCTCAAATAAAAAAGTGGCAACGGTTACAAAGAGTGGGAAAATTACAGCAAAAAAGAAAGGGACTGCTAAAATTACCGTAAAGACAAAACGTGGTGTAAAAGCAGTCTGCAGGGTAAACGTACAAAAAAGCAAAGTTGTTACGAAATCGCTCAAAGTTAATAAGAGCAGTATGAAACTGAAAAAAGGGAAAAAGGCAACGATTACAGTTGTCAGAAAACCAATTACGGCAACGGAAAAAATTTACTTTGAATCATCGAATGAAAAAATAGCTACTGTAAATTCGAAAGGCGTTGTAAGGGCGAAGAAGGCAGGACATTGCAAGATTAAGGTGAGGAGCAAAAATGGCAAATCTAAAACCGTAAATATTAAGGTTATAAAATGAAAAACGATTCAGAGGGTGTTTGAAAATTCATAGAAGAATGCTGTATGCCATTTTCAGTGCAGTAATATTTCGAACACGCTCCGGGGAAGAAGGAGGTAGTTTATGAAATGGAGAGGTTTTTGTAAAAGGGTACTTGCCCTGGTATTAGCAGTTGTCATGGTACTTGGCATTGTACCGGTTACATCCCTGAAAGTACAGGCGAAAGCGTGGGATCCAAATAAGGCTAATGAAAATCTGGAGATACGATTCTGGGAAGACCAGCAACCGGGAATAAGATTTTATATCAATGCAGGAGCACGGTATATCCTGGAACGTGTAAAAGAACCCAATGTGGGAACCAGTAACGGGGAATGGTCCGTTATGGATCTTTTACGTGGAATGTATATTGGCGCAGATTATATGCATTACATTGAAGAGGGATATTTTAGTGACTATCTGAAGAGGGTTGAGCAATATGTGATTGATAAAAATGGGAAATTGCATTTTGCCAAATCTACAGAATGGTCCAGAGTTATACTGGCGTTAAGTGCACTGGGATATGATATTACTGATGTTGCAGGATATAACTTTATCGATAAATTGTCATCCTCATACAAATTTTCATATTTGCAGGGTATTAATGGTCCAATCTGGGAAGTAATTGCCATGAATACCGGTGGATATTCTTTTATTAAAAATCCGGTTGATGCAGAATCAGGGGATGTTAATAACTTTGGCAGAATGTTGGAATTTATTTTAAGGAAAGAAATTGTTCAAAAGGATGGTACGAAAGGGGGATTTGCACTGAAAGGGGATATTCCCGATCCGGATATAACAGGAATGGCTCTTCAGGCAATGGCACCATATTATTTAGATCAGGCAAAATATGTGCAAACCGGTTCATCTGTATCTTATAATGAATTTCAAAAAGTAGTCGAAAGAGGAATTCTGGAACTAAGCAAATTACAAGCGGCAAATGGTGCGTTTAAGGGATGGGGAAATGTGAATTCGGAATCTACGGTGCAGGCGATTGTAGCATTAACTGCACTTAACATTGATCCCAAATCATCTTATGTAGAACTGCCCAATATCGGTAAAAGCTGCAGTTTCATTCAAAAAGGGATGGTACAGGACGGAGTTAATACAAATAATATGATTGATGCCCTTCTTACTTTCTGGGCGTCCAGGAGTGGTGCGTCACCAGGATCAGGTGGCTTCAAGCATGTTACGGCAGGAGATGATGGAGGAAGTGGTTCCGGAAATGTTGTAAACGGAATGGCTACTGACCAGGCAGTCTATGGATTAATCGCATATGACCGATTTTTAAATGGAGAAAACTCTTTATATGATATGACTGATATGACGGACGGCAGCTATCAGGAAATGGCCCCCGCATCTTTTTCAGTAATTTTTGACGGAAATGGTCATGCAGAGAGCTTTGTAGAAGAGCACAGTCCTTATGCCGAGGTAAAAATGCCAGTAGTAACTGCTACAGACGGGGAAGAACTCATCGGTTGGAATACAAAAAAAGATGGAACCGGGAGTTTTTACCAGCCGGGTGAATTACTGTCTATGCCGGAGCATGACATTAAGTTATATGCACAGTATGGTAAAAATAAATATTCTATAAATGTAAAATTAAATGACGGTACACTTGCACCGGGAGTTTCAATACCAAGTATCTATACTCCTTATACAGACACGATTGTACTGCCGACTGCAGAACAGATTACAAAAGATGGATGTATCTTCAAAGGGTGGTACAAAAATTCTTCATTTACAGGTACCCCAATTACTGAAATTCCAAAGGGCAGTTATGGAGACATGACTCTTCATGCAAAATGGATTGTGGATTATCTATCAGGTTTAAATGAATTCTTTGGAATCATAAATAAATTGAATGTGGAAGGTATCACTATTTCAGACCGTTCTAATATTTTACGGGCTAGAGAAATATATGATGGATTACATGCGGTACAGCAGGCAGCAGTTGATGAAAAGTACTATAGAAAGCTGTTGAGAGCCGAAGAGAAACTAGCTGCATTAGAAGCCAGTATGGATGAAAGTAAAATTGTAATTGAATTAATTAATAATTTAGGCAATGAGATTGCTCTGAAGGATGCAAAAGCTATTTCAGAAGCTAGGGCTGCATATGACGCACTGTCTGAAGAAGAGCAGGAGATGATCACAAACTACAGTAAGCTGATTGATTTAGAAGCAAAGTTGGCTGTATTAATCGAAAATGATAATCGGGTTAAAGAAGTGGAAAAGCTGATTAGTTCTATTGGGAATGTCAGTATTGAATCGCAGGAAGCAATTGAACAGGCAAGGGAAGCTTATAATAACCTTAATGAAGAACAAAAGGTGCTTGTAAATGAACGTACTTTGCGGCAGTTGGAAACTGCAGAAGAAACGCTTTCTGTTTTAAAAGAAAGTGCAGCCAGAATTGCGCTTGTTCAGGAAAAAATACAGGCAATACCAAATTTAGAGGATCTAAACCTTGAAGATAATAGTTTTCAACTGATTTCCGAAGCCCATGCAGCTTATCTGATGCTTTCAGAAGAAGAAAAGTCACAACTGCAGGAGGGTATACTCGATCGCCTTATTTCGTCTGAACAAATACTTTATGATATGGCACAGGAGTTTGGTTCAGAAGATGACTTTAAGGTAGCAACAGAAGTTGTAAATCAAATTGCGGAATTAGGGGGATCTGCATCTCTGGATTCAGAAGCTGATATTTTGGCTGCCAGGTCATCTTATGAAGCGCTTACGAGCAATGTTCAAAAGGTCCTGGTTGAAAATTATTATACTTTAGTACGAATTGAGATGGACCTTGCTGCTTTAAAAAATGATAAAGCGCTGGCAGAGGAAATGATGGCTAGAATTGCTGGAATAGGAGAGGTTACATTAAATAAAGAAAGTGAACTGGTTTCGATCCGCCGTGATTTTGGAAGGATGACTGCAAATCAAAAGAAGCTGGTGGAAAATTACCAGGTATTGGTTCAGGCGGAGATGGCACTTTCTAATATGAAATACAACTATAAAAAGGCACAGGAAGTACTTGATAAAATCTCAGCAATCGGCACCGTGTCAATGGGCAGCAAAGATGCAATACTTTTGGCAAGAGCAGCATATGATAACCTGAGGGAAGAGCAGCTTGCCTATATATCACAGCAGGAATATCAGGTTCTAACAGACGCAGAAAAAGAATATGAAAGAATTTTAAGCCTACAGTTAAAAGGCATTGGGCTTAATCGTTATCAGTTAACCGTTGATGTAGGAAGCAGTGTAAATTTACAGGTTTCTTATAATCCTGTAAATACTATCAATGATAAGACTGTAAAATGGAGCAGCAGTAATAATAAAGTAGTAACGGTACAAAATGGACAGATCAAGGGAATTAGTAATGGAGAGGCAGCAATTACAGCCAGTGTAGGGAAATTTTCAGTATTGTGCCGCGTAGTAGTTCAATCGCCTTTGAAGGGACTGACTATGAATCAGACGAATATTGCACTTGTGAAAGGACAAAGCAGTTTATTATCTATTGGCTATGTACCGGAGAATACTACTTCGGATCGAAATGCAGTTTGGAGCAGCAGTAATAATAAAGTTGCTGCTGTTTCAGGCGGCAGAGTCACTGCTCAGGGTGCTGGAACTGCAGTAATAACAGCTAAGGTAGGTAATTTTACAACGAGATGTAATATTACGGTTTCGAACTACAGTTTGACTTATGTTCTTGCCGGAGGAAGCAATCATTCAGGTAATCCATCAGTTTATAATGGAAATGCTTCTATTTCTTTAAGGTCTCCAAAAAAAGCAGGTTACCTGTTTAAAGGCTGGTATACGGACCGAAAGTTTAAAAAGCAAATTAAAAAAATACAAAAAGGAAAAGGAAGCAATTATACACTATATGCGAAGTGGGAAAAAGTTAAGAAACCTTCTAAACCCGTAATTAAAAGTGTTTCGAATTCTAATGCAAAAAAATTGAAAGTAGTGATAAAGAAAAAGGTAAAATACGCTCAGGGTTATCAAATACAATATGCATTGGATAAACGTTTTAGAAAGAGTATGAAAACGGTAACAACCAAAAGCACAAGTAAAACACTAACAAAATTGAAGAAGAAAAAAACATATTATGTACGGGTACGGGCATATCGTAAAGATTCAGTGGGTAACTATATATATGGTTCTTATAGTTCGACTAAGAAAATAAAGATTACGAAATAATGAGGTGAAAGCGATGGGAAAACTTTGGTCAAATATTAAGACCAGTGTAAAAAAGCATAGAAGCGCGTCAACGGGTGTCACAACACTGTTGGTAATCATCTTGTTAACCGCCACGTTCATAAATGCTTTAAGCAGTCAGGCTTCAGCTGTTCCATCCAACCCAATCCAGGGACTGTCGAAAGACAGCTCCCTGGTAAAATTGACCAGTACAAATGAAGTAGTGCCAACTTTGCCGAAGGGAATCGCAGCGGCAACAACTTCATCCGTAAATTCTGACCCGGATGAAGAACAGAACCAGGGGCAAAACAAGAATAAAAACAATAACCCCGAGACGAATAAAAAGCAGGGGAATACTTCTGGTTCAGGAAAAGCAACAGGCAATGATGGTTCGACTGGTAATGGAGGTAACACCGGAAACGAAAATTTTGGAAGCTCGAATGGACAAAGCGGAAATGGAAGCGGAGACAACAATGGGAATGGGCCTGGTGATAAGGGGAAAGAGAACGGGAATAAGGAGCTGGGACCAAAAGGTGAGCAGCAAAATGAATATTTTAAGACGACAATTATAGATGGTGAAACAGTCACCAATAGTGTTTACACATTTGCAATTTCTCAGATTAATAAAGAACTGACGGTAAGAAATGTATCTGTTAAGGTGAATAGTGGGGAGGATTTAGAATTTACGGGCAGCGTGAAGCTATCCTCTGGTGAAAATAAGATAAAAGTATCCGTTACTTATCGGGATAAAGATAAAAAGGTATTTACCGTTTCCAAAACTTATACGGTATATTTAGAGTTGGTAAAGATACAAATAAACTGTAACATAAATAATAATGATACGGTTACAAAGAATAATTACAGCTTCACTGCATATGCAGAAGTATCTGGAAAAGAAATACCGGTAACAGTAACATTTAATGGGAATGTTGTTACATCAGAATCCAATGAATATCAGGTATCGCTTCAGGAAGGGAAAAACCATTTTGTTGTATCAGCTGTAAACGGTGAGAGCAGTGAGGAAAAAAAGTATACCATTACATATAACAAACCCATCAGTGATCTGACAATCAGTACAAATTTAGAAGATTTTGAAGTAGTTGATGTTCCTGAAATTACATTTTATGCCCGAGGACTGAGAGGATCTAAGGAAGTGGACATGATAGTCACCTGTAAGGGAGAAGAACTAACCAGTGATGAAAATGGCAATTATACATATTCCTTTACGGATAAGGGTAAATATACATTTTTTCTGCAGGCTATAGATGGTGATGATAGAACTGAACCCAAAGGTATTGATGTAGATTATTCATTTGTAGTAGGTGAAGATGGTGAAGAAATTGATCCTTTTAAACCAACCATTACTTCTGATTTATTCGAAATAGTACAAAATGACGTAGAAGTTCCGGGGGAATTTAGTTTTTATCTGTCTTGTAAGGATTATAAAGGAAATTATATCACAGCAGAAAATTTCAAGGTATTTGTAAATGGTGAAGAAATAATGTATGTACAACCCAATGTGGAAAAGACTTCATATAATGCAAGTTTAGTTCCCGGACATAATACAATTGAAATATATGTTTATGATGTTAATAATAACAAAGTAGGTTTTGAATGTATAACTGTCACATCAGATCCGGACCTCCCGGCAGATGGTGAAAAGATTGTAGGTACAATACATGTATCCATGGAAGCAACAACTGTTGGGGTAGCGAATTTTTTTTCTGAAACAGTTGATATAAAAGAAGGAGAAAATTTAGCACATACAATAGAAGCCATTTTTGAAAATTACGGAATGCTGTCGGAATATAAGGGCTCAATAGATGAAGGTTATTATTTAGAAAGGATCACTACAAATTATGAATTAATCAGCACCCCTGCTATTCCTGAGGATTTAAAAGAAAAATTATTGGAATGGGATAAGGGAACCGGTGAAGTATATCATGATAAACATTTAGACAATTACAGCCTTGGTGAATTTGATTTTACAATGGGCTCAGGGTGGATGTACATGGTAAATGGAGAATATCCGAATCTGGGATTTGCGCAGTATTATCCAAAAGACGGTGATGATATACGTATCCGCTTTACTCTTGCATACGGAAGTGATATCGGCGGCGGCGCCGCAATGGGCGGTAATAATCCGTCACCAGATGGCAATCAAAACGGCACCGACACCGGATCAGTCATCTGGGATAAGGAGTGGTAATCATCATGAGATTAAAAATGAACGCAGATAAATTAATAAAGAAGCTTCTGGTAATGTGTACTGCCTGCTGTATCCTTGCAGGCATATTCACAATTACTGCAGAAGCTTCCCACAAAGATTATACCCCGGACGAACTGTTAAATGTTATGGAGGGAATTATAAACTGGCGCAAGGCTATTTCAGGCGTCAGCCTGGACGAACCTCTGATGTCAGAAGTTTTTTTAGACAGTGTGGGATCGACTGCAGGCGACTGGGCAGCTATTGGCATAGGCAGAAGCGGATATGCAGATGATTACAATGCTTATCTTGCCGTTACGGCGGCGTATATCAGTAAATCCTATCAGGAAAACGGATATTTGGATCGTACAAAAGCGACGGAATGGCAGAGAATCGGACTGGCGGTGCTCTCAGCAGGAGGAGATCCGGTTTCTATAGGAGAGGACCAGGAGGGCAATCCAATTGATCTGGTGGCGGATGGCAGTTATAATCGGGGCAAGGTAATGTCGCTGGGTACACAGGGAACTAACGGACTGATCTTCGGACTGCTGCTCATGGATAGTATGCGATATGATATTCCGGCGGATGCGGCAGATACGAGAGAAGGGTTGCTGGAGAAGATTCTCAGCAGTCAGATTAAGGATGGCGGGTTTAATCTGACATCCATAGATCCGCAATCGGATGTAGATATGACTGCCATGGCGCTTCAGGCATTGGCACCTTACTATAACAGTGAGAAGACCTATCGCTATGTGCAGCAGGGAACGAAGCAGGACCAGGTAAAAAGTGTCCGGCAGGTTGTGGACGAAGCCCTGCAATTCCTCTCATCCAGCCAGCAGGAATCGGGCGGTTTCACAAGCTGGGGATCGGAGAATTCGGAAAGCTGTTCTCAGGTGTTGATCGCATTAACAAGCCTTGGTATTGATCCGGGAAATGATCAGCGGTTTATTAAAAATGGAAATACCGTCATTGATGGATTGATGCAGTACCATATGGAAGAAGGCGGGTTTATCCATTCGAAAGAATATGATGAGGAGAATCCGAATGCCGACCCGGATAAATCCAACACCATGGCGAGTGACCAGGCATTATGTGCGCTGACAGCTCTGTGCCGCTACTATGGAGGAATGCGAAATTTATATGATTTCCGTCCGGAGCAGACTGCGGAACTAAAAAAGCAGATATCGGATTTGGAGACCAGGATACATAACCTGAAAGAAGATGCAGCATCGGAGGAAATCACAGCTGTTTATGATGCATATGAACAAATTCCGGCAGAAGAAAGAAGCTATGTTTCCTCCTATGCTGTCCTGGCAGATAAAATGGCTGAAAAAGGGATTGCAAACAACTCAGAGCCATTGTCAGAACATATGGATTTGAATACAAAGGGAAACGGTACGGTCACTTCTCTATTTGGACAGGAGCTGGCAATGTCCGCAAATATTTTTTTTACAGAGGAAGATGTAAAAAAGGTGGACAGTCTGCCCGATCCCATTACCAGCGAATCTTACGTAGAAGTGGTCACTCTTCTGGATAAATACCGCAAATCGGAGAATAAAGAAGACTATAAGCAATACAAAGAAAAGCTGGAAGAAAAAATAAAAGAAATTGACCAGATTAAAGAGACTATTAAATCAGTCAATGAGGAAGTTACGAAGAAGCTTTATCCACTGGATAAAATTTCTTTAAAGGACAAAGAAAAAGTTGAAGAAATTCAGCGAAAAATTGAAAGTTTAAGCGCATATGACCAGACCAAGATTTTACAGTACGAGGATATCCTTCAGGCAAATGTCAGAATTAAGAACCAGCTGAACGCGATAATTGCAGCAGCAGCAGCGGTAGTTTTGGTGGTTATTCTGGTTGTTATTGTGGCTATACGCATGGGCAGAAGAAAACGGCTGAAAAATGAGAAATATATAAGAGAAAATGACGATGAAGACGAAGATGACGAAGACGACAATTAAGCCTAAGCCTAAAATCATTGTCATTCCATAAAGCTTGAAAAATAGGAATTAGAAAGGAAGTCACAAAGGTTTTTAACCTTTTTTTGCAGTGGCACTGTCACAGAAATCGGTGATAGGAAATGGGTACACAAATGAAAAAAGATTTACTGATACTTGCCTTTGCGGCTATCATTATCATTGTTCTGTTTAAAGGTACAAAGTTTCAGTCTGTGGAAGATTATTACCTGACTCATGTGGATGATATTACAGAAGATTCCCAGACTGTTACATTTAGCATCCGGTGTGATACGATCCTGGATAACTGGGACCGGCTGGCACCGGAGCTGCAGGATGCAAAATATGTTCCGGCAGACGGTGTGATTTTAGCACCGACAAAATATGTACTTCGTCCGAAGGACACTGTTTTTGATATTCTAAACCGTGCCACGCGCCATGAAAAAATTCAGATGGAATATCAGGGGGCACAGGATAACGTTTACGGAAGTGCATACATTCAGGGGATAAATTTTCTGTATGAATATTCCTGCGGTCCCCTTAGCGGATGGATGTACCGGGTTAATGGAGCATTTCCGGACTACGGGTGCAGCCGATATAAACCAAAGGATCGAGATGTAATCGAATTTGTTTATACCTGTGACCTTGGACGGGATATTGGAGGAAGCTTCGATACGCAAAATGACAGCAAGAATACTGAGACAGAAGAATGAGTAAGCGAAGGAGAAAGACATGAGCGGTTTTGAAAAATTCCATCCGATTGTATTATTTACATATTATGTATGTGTTATTTTATTTACCATGTTTTCTGCGCATCCGGTGATTTTACTGTGTACGCTGTTTGGTTCAATTCTCTTTTTTTCCATGCTGCATCCCGCCCGTATCGTGGCGCGCAACCTGGTATTCTATTTTTTTCTGTTTCTTCTGCTTGCAATCACCAACCCTCTGTTTTCACATAATGGAGAGACGATTTTATTTTTCATGAACGACAACCCGGTTACCCTGGAAGCGATTATGTATGGAGGTGCAATTGCCGTCATGATTGTGGGTGTAATGTTCTGGTGTAAATGCCTGAACGTTATTATGACATCGGATAAGTTTTTGTATCTGTTTGGGAAAACGATTCCGAAATTGTCACTGGTGCTGTCTATGGCGCTGCGCTTTATTCCCCTCTTTAAAGTACAGATCAAAAAAATTAACCAGGCACAGAAGGCAATGGGACTGTATGCAAGTGACAGCAAGTTTGACAAGCTGGGGAGTTCTATGCGGGTATTCGACAGCCTGTTGTCCTGGTCTCTTGAAAACTCTATTGAAACCGCCGATGCAATGAAAGCGCGAGGATACGGGCTGCCGGGAAGAAAGAATTTTTCTCTTTTCCGGTTTCGGAAAGCAGATGGTATTTTAATTACAGCGATTGGAATTATGATGCTGTATATAGGTGGAAATTATTTTGCGGGGAAACTTGATTTTTACTACTATCCGGTTGTCTCCGGGATTGGAACAAAAGCCGAGGATATTTGGCGATATGCTGTCGTTTTATTATTTATGATACTTCCCGGATTACTGGAATTGAAGGAGAAAATACAATGGAAATACTTAAGATCGAGAATTTAAGTTTTACATACCCGGAACAGGAGGCAAGTGCACTGGATCATGTGAGCTTTTCGGTAGAAGAGGGAGAGTTTATTGTTCTGTGCGGAGAATCCGGCTGTGGTAAAACCACATTGCTTCGATTATTAAAAAGAGAGCTTGCACCCCATGGGGAGAAAGACGGAGAAGTGCGTTATCTGGGGGTAAGGCAGGAGGAATTAACAGAACGTGTCAGTGCCTGCGATATCGGATATGTTATGCAGAATCCGGAAAACCAGATCGTGATGGATAAAGTGTGGCATGAGCTTGCTTTTGGTCTGGAAAATATGGGGCTTGATAATCAGATTATTCGCAGAAGAGTGGGAGAAATGGCTTGCTTTTTTGGAATAGACGGCTGGTTTCGCAGAAATACTTCTGAGCTTTCCGGAGGGCAGAAGCAGTTGCTGAATCTAGCATCCATTATGGCAATGCAGCCCAGACTTCTGATTCTGGATGAGCCCACTTCCCAGCTGGATCCCATTGCATCATCGGATTTTATCGCTACCCTTGTAAAGCTGAACCGGGAGCTTGGAACTACGATTATATTGACAGAGCACCGCCTGGAAGATGTTTTCCCGGCTGCGGATAAAGTTGGGATTATGGAAAAGGGTAAGCTGCTGTTGTGGGAGAATCCCAGGGATGCAGGAAAGAAATTAAAAGAAATTAAAGCAAACCATAAAATGATGCTTGGACTGCCCAGTGCAGTGCGGATCTATAACGGGCTGGATGTGGATTGTGCCTGTCCGCTTACGGTAAGAGAGGGGCGCCAGTTTTTAAGTACCTGGTATAAGGAGGAACAAGAACTGGACCAGAAGAGCGAATCCATCCACCAGGATGATGAATTCACGCAACAAGGACTGAAGCAGGAAATAGTACTGTCCATGAAAGACGTCTGGTTTCGCTATGAACGGGAGCTGCCGGATATCCTGGAGGGTGTCAGTCTGGAATTATATAAAGGAGAGATCGTTAGCATTTTGGGAAGCAACGGTTCCGGGAAAACCACGCTGCTCAGTGTGATCTCCCATGTAAATCATGCATATAAAGGAAAAATCAAAATTTTCGGTAAGAAACAGAAAGCGTATAAAGGAAATGAATTGTACCGCCAGATCCTCGCGTCACTGCCTCAGAATCCCCAGACGGTATTTTTAAAGGAAAGTGTACGGGAAGACTATGAGGAAATGGGGAAAGTGATGGGCTATGACAAGGAAGAAATGGGCCGTATGATTGAGCAGACTGCCAAGATGTTAGAAATTGAACACCTTCTTCCCAAGCACCCCTATGATTTAAGCGGCGGAGAACAGCAGAAAGCAGCCATAGGGAAAATGCTGCTGTTAAAACCCAAAATTTTGCTGCTGGATGAACCAACAAAGGGGATTGACGCATCTTCCAAGAATCGGTTGCTGGAAATTATGAGAGATTTAAAGAAAAATGGGATATCCATACTGATGGTTACTCATGATGTGGAATTTGCAGCAGAGGCATCGGACAGGTGCGGCATGTTTTTTGACAAAGAAGTAACCTCCATCGATCTTCCAAAGAATTTTTTCTGCAATAACAGTTTTTATACCACGGCAGCAAACCGGATTGCAAGGCATATGTACAGGGATGTAGTTACCTGTGAAGATGTTATCGCTATGTGCATGAAAACCGGGAGGAAGCAGGTATGAGTAAAAAGCGGATAACGATAAATATCCTGCTGATACTGGCAGCTGTGGGGGTAATTATTTTCGGTGTGCGTATGTTTCAGGACCGAAAGTATAATCTGATCTCAATTCTGATTGCATTTCTTGCCTGCATACCATTTTACATGGCATATGAAAAAAAGGAAGGCAGCATACGCCGAATGGTAGTTTTGGCTGTCATGGTGGCAATATCTGTTGTGGGAAGATTGATTTTTGCAGTGACGCCAGGTTTCAAACCGGTAACAGCGATAGTGGTGATCGCTGCGATTTATATGGGTTCGGAATCCGGATTTTTAATCGGATCGCTGTCAGCTATTATTTCAAATATGTTTTATGGGCAGGGGCCATGGACGCCTTTTCAGATGCTTGCATGGGGAGGTCTTGGGCTGATTGCTGGGTTGCCGGTGATGCAGAAGATCTTGAAGAACAGAGGAATTTTGGCAGTATACGGGTTCCTGGCGGGATTTGGATATTCGGCCATTATGGATATATGGACCGTACTTTCATTTGACGGGAGTTTCAGCCTGGCGAGATATCTGACGGTACAGGTTATCGCACTTCCGGTAAGTATCGAATATGCCATATCCAATGTAGTTTTTCTGATGCTGGGAATCGGTCCAATCGGCAGAAAATTAAAGAGAATTAATATCAAACACGGAATATTTTAAATGTCAAGAAGGTGAGGTATACATACATGAAGCATACAGAACAGTTAGTTCAGGAAATACAAAAGGTTATCGTAGGAAAAGAGGAAGTGATTCAAAAAGTACTGATGGCAATTCTGGCAAAGGGACATATTTTACTGGAAGATATACCCGGAGTGGGTAAGACCACACTGGCACTTGCAATCAGCAAAACACTGGGACTGGATTACAGGAGAATCCAGTTTACCCCTGATGTTATCCCATCTGATGTTGTAGGATATACGGTATATGACAAAAAAAGCGGTGAGTTTGTTTATAAGCCCGGAGCAGTTATGTGTAACCTGCTGCTGGCAGATGAGATCAACCGTACCTCCAGTAAGACCCAGGCAGCACTTCTGGAAGTTATGGAGGAAGGAAATGTAACTGTTGACGGAAATACTTATGAGGTTCCAAAACCTTTCGTTGTAATCTCCACTCAGAATCCCTTTGGTTCCGCCGGTACACAATTGCTTCCCCAGTCCCAGTTAGACCGTTTTATGGTAAAACTGGAAATGGGATATCCGGATTTTGAGAGTCAGGTCAATATCTTAAAGGATCGTCAGGAAATACAGCCGCTGGATACAATCAAAGCAGTAATCAATAAGGACGATTTAGAAGAGATGCAGATGGAAGTGTCCAGGGTCAAGGTAAAAGATGAGATACTGCGGTATATTACAAGGCTTGCAGAAGCAACCAGGAGCCATGAATATATCCAGCTGGGCGTAAGTCCCCGTGGTGCATACGCGGTGAATAATATGGCGAAAGCATCTGCCTATATAGCTGGACGAGGTTATGTAACACCGGAAGATGTCATCGGGATATTTCCGTCCGTCAGCAGCCATCGTGTGATACTCCATCCCAAGGCAAAGGTAACCGGAGTATCTGCCATGTCTATCATGGAAGAAATTACAAAAACGGTTTCCGTACCGGAAATTTCATAACCAGGAGGACTTTATGTTAAAGACAAGAATATGCTATGGAGTATGGCTGCTGGGTACGGTGATCCTATACATCTATTCAGATTCATACTGGGCATTTTTCCTTCTGATCGCTTCTGTGTCAATCCTTCCTGTCTGCGGGGCGGCCATATTAACCACCCGGCATAAATTATCGTATTCATTTCAGGCGGTATCCATGGCAGGCAAGGGAAAGCAGGTACAGGGGGAACTCAGCATTCAAAATAAGAGTATTTTCCCTGTGTTAAAAGTGTGCTGCTGCCTTCAGTTTTTCAATCAGCTGACCGGAGAGATGAAAGAGCAGGAGATTTACTGCGCCATACCGGCTAAAAAAACGGAAAAGCTGAACTGGAATCTGAAAAGCAGATATTGCGGAAATGTGCAGGTGACCATTGAAAAAGTAACTTTATATGACTGGCTGGGGATTTTTACCCTTCAGGAGAACCCGGATCAATATGGGCATATTGTGATTTTGCCCGATATATTTCCTGCAAATGTACAAATCAGCGACAGCCTGAGTGCTAATTGGGACAGCATTACTTACTCAGACAGTAAAAGAGGGGATGACCCCAGTGAAATATTTGGCATGCGGGAATATCAGGAGGGAGACAGTCCGAAAAATATACACTGGAAGGTATCCGGCAAGCTGGATGGGCTGTATGTTAAGGAGCTAAGCCTTCCGGTAGAAAATTCCATACTTCTTTTATACGAAACAGCATCTTTTGAAAAGAAGAAAGAAACAGCCGCGCTTCGCGATGCAATGATGGAAGCTTTTTTATCGGTATCCCAGTCTCTGATCCAGGAGGGGCATCTTCACACATTAGGGTGGTATGATCAGAGCAAGGCCCTTTTCCGCCGGCAGGATGTTACATCGGTAGATGAATTAGCCGAGATGACGGCGGGGTTTCTGGGTATTCAAAGTAAAGAGCAGGGAGAGACCAGCCTCCATTACTATTTGGAGGACTGTATTGACAATCCCTATGCCCATGTGGTCTATATTACAGCGTCAGATGGTGGAGAGGATCTGAAATGCTTAAGTGAGATTTGTTCCGTGGCTGTTTTGCAGTGCCGGATAAGTAAGCAGGAGGTATCCGGAAATTTGGACCATTCGCTGGTAGTATTTACACCGGAGACATTGACAGAAGAATTATGCCAGTTGGTAATATAGGGGATGTAAGATATGAAAAATGGAAAGAAAAATACAGGTAAGAAAAAATCTCAGATTACAATTCAATTGGAGAATCGGAAAAATAGTGGCAAGGAAGGTTTGTTTAGCGTGCTGGCAGGATTACTTCCGGCTTTTTTGCTTTATCTTGGCATATCTTTGTCTTTTATTTATCTTCTTGATCTGCCGGTGCAGGTATACTATTCGGCAGCTTTTGGATTGCTGATCCTGACACTGCTGCAGTTACATGGAAAGTACAGCCGTTATGTGAAGGCAGGTACGGCGCTTCTGGCTGCTGTTGGAATCCTGTTCCTCTTAATACGCCAGGAGTTGATGCTGGACGGCTTTCTGCTGACCATGAACCGGATTGGGCAGGCAGCCGGCAGAAACTTTGGAATTTTCCTGAAAGTTTATGATATTGGTATTGCTGAGGAATCATATGGAATCGCCCTTTGCCTGTTCTGGATATGGAGCTGCCTGCTGTCTGCTGTAGTTGTAACCGTAATTATCCGGCTGCGCAGTATATTACTCTTATGCATAAGTGTATTGCCATTATTGGTGCTGGAATTATGTACTGGTGAAAACTATGGTATTATACCTGTGATAATGATGCTGGCTTCCGTAATGGTTCTATTGAGTTTTTTTGTACATGGCAGGAAAAAACGGAGGGCATTTGGCAATGGTAAATATTTGGCTATCCTGCAGGTATCCGGAATACTAACGGTTGCTTTTGCAGCTATCCTGGGATTGATGGTCAGTACAGTATCTGTTAATAGCTACACGAAAGCAGGATTTGCAGAGTCGGTAAAAGAAGGAATAGCAAAAACAATTTCCAATATACGCTACGAAAAAGAGAAGACAAATTCTTTTACGCAGGGTCAATTTAAGGGACTGGGAAATTTGACATTGAAGGATACAACTGCACTGGAAGTGCTGATGGACAAGCCGGAATCCCTGTATTTGCGCGGGTTTGTTGGAAGTACTTACACCCAGAATGGTTGGGAGGAGCTAGAAAAATCTGTCTATTATGAAGCGAAGGACCTGTTTTACTGGCTTCACGAAACAAATTTTAATGGATTAAACCAGCTCTCTCTGGTAAATCAGCTGGAAAATGGAAAAACAGATGATGAGACTGTGGAGATTACGGTACAGAATGTAAACGCAAACAGTAAGTACATTTATACGCCCTATGAACTGAAGTCAGATCCCGGTAAGATAGATGGGAGCAAAAATCTGGGGGATGTTTCCTTAAAGTCAAAAGGATTGTTTGGAAACCGCCTGTATCACTATACTGCAAACAGTAATCTGGTGAAACGTTATCCTACACTGGCGTCAGATTTTTATGAAATCAGGAATAGTGATACTTCGGCGGAATACGCAGGAAACGAAAGTTACTACAATGCCTTTATCTACCGGAATTACCTGGATATACCGGACCACCAGAAACAGATTCTGAAAAATCTTTTGAAAATAGAAGAGGCATCAGGAAGTGCTCATTATCCCTATGAAGAAGCAAATGCTTTGATTATGGGATATCTGGACAAGAATATAGAATACTCCGAAGAAGTGGATACCTTTACAGGAAATTATGATTTTTTGCAATGGTTTCTTCAGAGCCAGAAAAAAGGATATTCCGCCCACTATGCAACAGCTGCAGTACTGATGTACCGGTATCTGGGTATTCCTGCAAGATATGTGGAGGGTTATCTTGTGACACCGGAGGATGTAAAAGGTGTGGAGGCTTATGAACCAATCGAAATTACCGGAGAAAACGCCCACGCCTGGGCAGAAGTCTATCAGGACGGCATTGGCTGGGTACCTATGGAAGCAACACCACCTTATCTGGGCATTATGGAAAGACCGGAATTCTCACAGGCTCCTGCACTTACGGGAGACGGCGGTCAGTCAGATGACTCAGGCAAATCGGAGAAGATAAAAGATGAGGAAAAGGAATTAAAGAAAAAGAAGACGGGTAAAAAGGCAGAAGTACCCGTACAAAAGATTCTGTTGATTGCTGTAGTTGCTCTGGCTGTCATTTTAATCTTATCATGGCTGATTTATGTAATTTATCACAGAAGGAAACTTGGAAATCGTAAAAAGAGCTTCCGTGTAGCGGATAATAGGCTGGCGGTAAAGCATCTCTATGCTTATACTTTATTTTTACTTCTCTATGATAAGACTCCAAAAGCAAAGGGATCCCATTATGGCTATGTAGGAATTCTTTCTGAAAAATATTCTAAAGAATTTGGAGAAAAATTCAGGGAGACACTGGATGTGGTGCAGGGAGCAGTTTATGGTGATCTGGATGTTTCAGAGGAGCAGCGGGTAAAGGCAGAGCAGCTGAAAGATGAGACATTGCATTGTATTTTGACAAAGAAGAGTTTGTTAAGGAAGATTAAAATGTGGTTGGTGGATTTTGTATATTAGGATTATGGTGTATGCTATTTAGGGGGGCTATATTGGGGTTTAGCTGGCTTCAGAAGCTTGTAAAAACCTTAAATCTAGTAAAGCCGTCTTCCTTTGATAAGATTTCAAAGAAAACGAAGAAAATAGCAGGCAAAGCAAATAAAAATGCTACCATAGTACTCCGGGACCCATCTAAAAGTAACGGAGCAAATTATAAGCTAAGAAAATATAAGTTAAGGGCAGTATAAATCCATATGGGTTATACTGCCTCGTTTGTGTGACAAGCTGAATAAACAACCAAAACACACTATGTTACACGTCACATTTTATAACCAAAAACTAACAACCAGCCGACAAATGCCATAGGTAAGTAGCCAATTTTTTAAAAGTGATATATTTGTATCAAAATAGTCTTGACATCCACACTGCAGAGTGATATATTTGTCATATAAAGAGATAAATACATCACTTTCAAGGAGGGATAACAATGAAAAGAAATAAGAAGTTTACGGTGTTGGTTATTTTGATTATTTTACAATTTGCTGCAGTATTTTATGCTTCTGTTTATAACGAAGGAAGGCTTGTAAAGCCAATGGATTTCAGTACTTATCAATTCCAGATGAATGATCTGCCAATGATTGTCGTTACTGGCTGCCTGGTAATTTACATGTTTTATTTTGTGATCAGTATGATTAAGAATTCTTTAAAAGTAAACAGGACCAACAGAGAAAAAAATAAAACGAGAAGCTTAAATCCGAAATTCGGCTGGTTTGGATTTTTTGGATTTTTCGGATTCTTTGGAATTATGACGTATCTGCAACAGCGGACGGTCTGGCCATTTATGTTCTTTGTCTTTTTTGGTTTCTTTGGCTTTTTCTATGAAGCGAAGCTGAGCAACACACTTATTGATGAGCGATTTAAAGAAGAGAAGACAAGAGCCGATTTATCAGCTTTAAAAACGGGATTTTCAATTTTGTTTTTTGTAACTTGGCTGATGGGATTTGTGGGAAATAAATTAAGTACCGATGTGATAGCTATTGCTTATATCGTTTCTTCTTCCCTTATCATTGCATTAATTATTTTCCTCTCGAGCTACCTGCTCTATAAATACGATACGGAGGAAGCGGAATAGTATGGGGGCAGATTTCGAATGCAATCTAAAAAAATTCAGACAGTTGAAAGAAATGACGCAGGAGGAGCTGGCAAATGCTGTGGGAGTTCGCAGGGAAACCATAATGCGGTTGGAAAAAGCACAATATAACCCTTCATTAAAACTGGCAATCGATATATCAAGGGTTGTAGGTGTGCCCATAGAGGAGATATTTATATTTGAGTAAATATAGTAAATGTGTAATAATTCTTCCCTTTATGTCAAAGATGTAATAAAATGGAACAGAACAAAGAAATGACCAAAATCAGGAGGATTTTATGGAATTATTTTATAAGCAGCCTGCTGCCCGGTGGGAAGAAACCCTGCCCATTGGCAATGGCAGCCTGGGTGGAATGATCTGGGGGAATATCGATCAGGAACTCATAGGGCTAAATGAAGAAACGTTATGGTCCGGTTACCAGCATGATAAAAATAATCAAAATGCTCTGGAATTTTTACCGGAAGCAAGGAAGCTGATATTTGAAGGAAAGAATGCAGAAGCACAGTGCTTAGTGGAAGAAAAAATGCTGGCGGAATTTACAGAGAGCTATCTGCCCCTTGGAAATCTGAAAATAGATTTTGTCCATGGCAGGAATGCAGAAAATTATGTGCGGAGACTGGATATTGACCATGCTGCAGCCAGTGTCAGCTATGATATTGACGGGGTGAATTTTAAAAGAGAATACTTTGCAAGCTTTCCGTCTAAAGCGATGTACATACGGCTGTGCAGCAGCGTTAAGGAAATGGGAATCCGTGTTTCTATTGAAAGTGATTTAAAACCGGTTTATGAAAGCAGGCCGGGGATGATCCGTATGAACGGGACGTGTCCGGAACATGTAGATCCAAGCTATGTGGACAGCGAAACGCCTGTTATCTGGGGGGATCGCGGGCAGGCATTTCATGCAGATCTGACGCTCCTGTCAACCGATGGAACACATGAGATCGTATTCGAAGGCGAAACAGCAGTCCTGGTTGTAAAAAATGCATCGGAAATTATAATGGCACTGACTGCAGTGCGTAATCCGGATGTTACTGCAGAATTTAACAGCTGTGGATATGAAGGCGTGAAAGAAAAGCACGAAAAAGACTATATGAATTTATACAACCGGGTGGAACTGGATCTGGGGAGCCAGCCGGATGTGCCTACTGACCAGCGTTTGCAGGATATGAAAGATGGAAAAGAAGATACAGCCATGTATGCTCTTTATTTTCAGTATGGCAGATATCTGCTGATCAGTTCCTCCAGAGAAGGAGGTGTGCCGGCGAATCTGCAGGGCATCTGGAACTGGGAATTCCGTGCGCCCTGGAGTTGTAATTATACAACCAACATAAATGCCCAGATGAACTATTGGCATGCCCAGAGCTGCAACCTGGCAGAGTGCCTGGAACCATATTTTAATTTTGTAAAAGGGTTGAGCATTGCGGGTCAGAAAACGGCAGAGATACATTTTGGATGCAGGGGCTTTACGGTATCTCATAATACGGATTACTGGATGAGCACGAATCCCGTTGGAGTGGCACACGGCAAAAATGCGGGTCAGGAAAACAGCGGATGTTACTCGTTTTTTCCACTGGGTGGAGCGTGGATGTGCGAAGAATTCTGGAAGCACTACGAATATCACGGGGATAAAGAATTTTTAAGGAATAGTGCATATCCCGTTTTGAAACAGGCAGCTCTATTCTGCCTGGATTGGCTGGTGCCATATGAAGATTATTATGTGACCTGTCCATCAGCTTCTCCGGAAAACGTCTTTTTTGTGCCCGGCGGGGAAGGAGAAAAAGCATCCCTGACCTATGCCTGCACCATGGATATGACAATTATACGGGAAGTGTTTGGGGACTTTAAAAAGATATGTGGGGAACTGGAAATAGCTGAGGAACTATTGGAGGAAATCAAAGAAAAAGAAGCAAAATTATATCCGTACAAAATAGGAAAATATGGGCAGCTGCAGGAGTGGCCCATTGATTATGAAGAAGTAGAGCCCGGGCACAGACATATTTCCCATCTCTATGGATTATATCCGGCTGAATTATTTGAAGAGGATCACCGTCTGAAAGAAGCCTGCCGTAAAACGCTGGAAAGAAGACTGGAAAATGGAGGCGGGCACACCGGATGGAGCTGTGGCTGGATCGTTCAGGTATTTGCTGTCATGGGCGATGCCGGCAGGAGCTATGAATATCTGCGGACCCTGCTTACCAGATCCACCTATCCAAACCTTTGGGATATGCATCCGCCATTCCAGATTGACGGGAATTTTGCAGGCAGCGCTGCCATTGCAAATATGTTGGTTCAGGACAGGGGCGGAGCATTAAAGCTGCTTCCTGCACTTCCAAAAGAATGGAAGGATGGGTGTGTGAAAGGCCTTCGGATTAAGGGCGGCAGAACGATTGATATCTGCTGGAAAGACCATGTTTTGGACAAGTATGAGATTCATAAGGAATCATAAGAATTTCTGAAGAAAGTTACGACTTACCCTTTAGAATCATAAGACTTTCTCTATAGACAGAAAACGTGTAAGGGTGTATACTTTTATATAGTAAATTTCATAATAACCAGACAAGAAGTAAGGAAACCGGTGAAAATCCGGTACAGGCTTACCCCTACTGTAAACGAGGATTTGGAGACATCATGTTATAGAAATATAACAGGTGTCTCTTCGTATGACTCGTAAGTCAGATGACTTTGCTTGAATTGGACAGTTATAATCTTTGGGTGGGAAGATTGTGCTTTTTTATTTGTAAAAAGCTCCTTCATTCTGTTGAGGGAGCTTTTTTTACCAGATTTTTTAAGCAGTGACATCCCTGCCCGGGATAAGATATATACATCAAATGATGTTTATATAATAATTATTATCTCTAGGAGGAAGGTCATGAGAAGAAAAAGACTGAATCAGGCACTATCCATGGTGCTTGCATTTTCGATGGCATTTAGCATGGCAGCAGCGCCTGTTACGGCATCGGCAAGTGAACAAATGGAGACAGAATTTCTGTCAGACACAGGGGAGACCACAACTGGTGAACAGCGTGAAATGGATGAAAGCGAAGCTGAATCTTCATCTTTTACAGAAAAGATGGAACCAGCATGGACAGAGCCAGCTGAAACCAATGGTATTTACCAGATTGGTACGTCGGATGAGCTGCGATGGTTTGGGGAACATGTGAATAGCGGTAATGCAGATGCAAATGCTGTTTTGCTGGCTGATATTGATTTGAGCGGTGCAGAGTGGGTGCCGATTGGCAGCCCGGATGATCCATATACCGGGGTCTTTGATGGGGGAAATTTTGAAATCTCAAATCTTTCACTACATACTGCAGAGAAATGGGGCGGTTTATTCGGCAAATCCCAGGGGACGATAAAAAATATCGGAAATCTTACGGGGGTCCTTGAAAGCACAAGTGTTGGAGCAGGTGGAGTTGCAGGCTGGAATGCTTTCGGAGGTATAATTCAGAATACCAAAAGCAGCTTAACAATATATCTAAAAGAATCAACAGCTCGTGGGAGTGCCGGCGGTATTACAGCACAGAATAACGGAACAGTGGAAGCCAGCCAGTTTCAGGGTATCATAGATGTAAGTGAAGCCGGAGGTTCCAAAAGAGTTGGAGGCATAGCAGGAGAAAATGCAGGAACGGTAAAGGGCTGTGTCAATGAAGGCCAGGTTTCCGGGTATCATCAAACAGCAGCATCCTATATGGGCGGTGTTGTGGGAAATCAGGATGGAGGAACCTTATATTCCTGCTACAACACAGGCAGTATTTCTGCCGGTAGCGGCGCAGCAAATACCACCGTGGGCGGTATAGCCGGACGCTGCTCCGGTGCGATTATGATCAATTGCTATAATACAGGATTGATTAGCAAAGATGGAAACACGGATGATCCCAAAGTAAATGGGATCGTTGGCATGAAGACAAGCAGTGCTAAATTATCTGCTAATTATTACCTTGCGGAAGCGACAGATGAATCCATCGGTGCCGTATCAGAATCTGATTTAAAAAGCGAAAGTATCATAGGTAGTCTGAATGCTGATAACATCTATGACATTGTGATTGAGGATGAATATCATTATGTAAAAACTCCGGGTTACCCGGCACTGTCCTGGGAGGGAAAAGACGAGCCTGCAGGTCCGGTGGAAGTTGTGTCTGTAACAATCGAAGGCATAGCCAAAACAGGAGAAAAGCTGACCGCTGTGTCTGCCGGTATGGAGGATGCCACCCCGACAAATCTGAATTATCAGTGGAAAGTTTCCGATAACGGTGCAGATTTTACAGATATAGAAGGTGCTGTTACATCCGAATTTATGATTCCGGATGATTTTATCGGCAAATATGTAATCGTTATTGTTTATGGTGAAAATGGTTCCACAGCCACTGCAGAGTCAACTTCCATCATCGAAAAATCAGATGCAGCAAAGGTAGCGGAAGCAAAAGCGGGCTTAAAACTGGAACAATCGGAAAAGATCACTGGGGCAACAACTATATTATTGCCGGCTGCAGGAGAAAACGACTGTATGATTACCTGGGAGTCCAGTAACATTCAGGTGATAAGCAGGGACGGAGCAGTAACCTTGTCCGCAGAGGGAATAGCAGAAGTGATTCTGACAGCCACAATTAAATGCAACGAAGCAGAAGATACGAAAGAATTTAAATTCAGAGTTTATTCAGAAGCTGCTAATGCTGATGAAGCAATTTTAAATGAAGTTCTGGAAAATTATAAATGGGGTGTATTGACACCTGAATTTGAAGAAGATAAAAATATCGTCACTTATTTAGAAAATGATTTGAAAGCTCACAATTTTGATGGCGTAGCAGTAACATTAAAATCAGTAAACGTTTCACAATCTTTTGAGAGGCTGAAAGATTATGCAAATATTTCCGAAGATGGTTCTATTACGTATTATTATTATAACCCGGCAAAATTAAGTGAAGTTTTTTTCAGTAAAGCCGTATATTTTAATGTGACTTTTGAGCTTGCTAAGGGGGATGCCGTAAAAGAGCTGAATAAGCAGGTTAATATCTATTGGGATCTGGATAAAGTGAAAGAGACGATGGATAAAGAACTTGTTGCAAACGTTGATGACGATGCAATCAAAGGAAGCAATAGCAGTATTTCTGAAGTGAAAACTGACTTGGTTCTTCCTAAATATGTGGGAAATGCCAGATGGTCAGAGATCAACTGGATCTCTACAAATACAGACGTCATTTCCGTAGGAAAAGTAAATCCTTCCGATTTTTATAGTGATTATAAAGGAACGGTAAAAAGAGGAACTAAAGATGAAGAAGTAAAACTCATAGCTATTTTTACATTTAACTATACCAATTCCGGAGAAGCGGCTGTTCTGAATAAAGAATTTACAGTAACGGTAAAGGGCGTGGATTCTTCTGAAATCAAACAGCAGATGCAGAGAGAGCTGGATAATAATTATACCATTGATAAGCTAAAATATTCCGGGACAGATAAGGTTATAGACCCAGAGGGAGTGGATTCCGATATACAGTTTCTGACTCCGGGCAAGACTGGCATTATTAATTATAATAATTATAAATTTACGGTTATCAGTAAAGATGAAGAGACCGCAAAAGTAAATGGATATCGCGGCAATATCTATCGTCCGCTACCGGGAGAGTCTGCTA
Source organism: uncultured Robinsoniella sp. (assembly GCA_900540475.1). GTDB lineage: Bacteria > Bacillota > Clostridia > Lachnospirales > Lachnospiraceae > Robinsoniella. Next base: position 51,220 of record UQGG01000016.1, read on the forward strand.
AAGAAGTCACTTTTACGGTGACAATGACAAATAAAAGTATCGCGGGCTTATCCGTAACAAAAGATATTACAGTGAAAGTTCTCCCGTTAACTAATATAGAAATTGAACGTGAAACTGCATTGATGAAAGCCGCAAAAGATGCTTACTTTGAAGCAATCAAAGGTAAAAATGCAGATATGCAGCATATTACAGAAGATCTGCATGGATTTCGGGAAATCATATTTGATGAAGATGGTAAAACATTAAAATACATTTATAATATTACCAATGAGACGGATAAAGGGATTTCACCAGTTGATATTGTTTTGGACTATCCAAGTGAAGCATTTAATCTGTTCAAATCCAGTAAGCCAAATATTATAGCGCATGAAAACCTGCTGGTTACACAGCCGGAATATGATACGGAAGTAACAATCGAGAGCTGCCTTTCAAGTAAGGTATTTGAAAAATATGCGGTTAAGTACCCGGATAACAAAGAATTTGCGCAGCTTTACAGGCAGCCGGTGAAAGCCACCGTCCTTGTCCTTGGGAAAAATGGTGAGAATCCGGATCCGGATGCAAAAATAACGGTTGATTTTTCATTGTACGGGGACACGGCTCATGGACAGGGCAGTCATGAGGGTTATCAGAAATGGATTGATCATCTCAACGTTACGGCTGAAGAAGGAGTTACTGTTGCAGAAGTCTTTAAAAAAGCTTTGTTGGAAAACGGATATATATACAGTGGAAGTGATTCCTATGTGTCCAGTATCACGAATCCGGCTGGAATAGTTCTGGCAGAAGGTTCGAATGGAAGGAACAGCGGATGGATGTATGAAGTGAACGGGGTGCTGAGTAATAAAACGATGAATCAGCATATCCTGGCAAAGGGCGATCAGGTCCTTTGGTATTATACCGATGATTATACGCAGGAATATGTACCGCCGGTATCACCAGATCCGGAACCGCCAACACCGGAGCCGCCAACACCAGAACCACCAAGTCCGGAACCACCAGCACCGGAACCGCCAACACCCACACCGCCGACCCCGGAAAAAGTAGCGGTCTCATCGGTAAACTTAAACAGTAGTAACCTGAGTCTGACAGAGGGACAGAAAGTTCTGCTAAAAGCCACAGTTCTTCCCCAAAATGCAACGGATCAATCTGTTATATGGGAGAGTTCCAATAAGCAGGCAGCTACAGTTGACCGTAACGGAAACGTTACGGCGGTAAAAGCTGGGAAGGCAGCGATAACGGTAACAACCCATGATGGCAGTAAAAAGGCTGTGTGTATGCTTACAATTAATCCCAAAGTTGTGAATATACAAAAAGTAAGTATAAAACCATCTAAAAAAACATTGCTTAAAGGAAAATCCCGTAAGTTATCGGTTACTGTTTTCCCTTCTAATGCCACAAATAAAAAAGTGACATGGAAATCATCTGATTCTACGGTTGCTGATATTAATCAAAGTGGAAAGGTAAGAGCTAAAAAAGCTGGAACTGCAATGATCACAGCAACAACATCAGATGGTCAGATCAAAGGAACCTGTAAAATTACTGTAAAAGAGAAAAAAGCGGTCGGTGTAAAATTAAATACCACAGCAAAAACAATAAAAAAAGGTAAGAAAGTCTCTTTAAAAGCGAAACTGCATCCAAAGAATTCCACCGATCAGATTAAGTGGACTTCTTCCGACAGAAAAATAGCAAAAGTTTCTAAGGACGGAGTAGTGTCCGGAATCAAAGAGGGAACCGTTACAATTAAAGCAAAAGCATCCAGTGGAAAATGGGCATCCTGTAAAATAAACGTAAAAGAAATTAAAGCGAGTCAAGTTCGTTTAAACAAGAAAGAAAAAAGTCTTAGGAAAGGAAAAAAGATAACCTTAAGGGCTGACGTTTCGCCTAAAAATAGTACGGATACATTGAAATGGAGTTCTTCTAATTCCAAAGTAGCAACCGTAACCTCAAAAGGTGTTGTAAAAGGAATAAAAAGAGGATACGCTAAAATCACGGTAAAGACAAGCAGTGGAGAGCATGCAGTTTGCAGGGTAAGTGTAAAATGACATAAGGCATAAATTCATGAGGATAAACCGGGCAGCTATAAGAGATAGCTGCCCGGTTTGCCTGCACTCATTTCTTTTTCTTCATATCCTTCTTTTCTTTGTGCTTTTTCTTCAATTTGAAAATGATTTCAAGTAAGCCCTGGTTTGCAATCTGCCCCATTCTAAACCGCCCCCTTTATATAGTTGATTATAAATCCAACTCCCGGGAATGTCAAAATAATCTAAAAGGGTATGCAATTGTGGGATTATGTATCAATAAGAATGATATGAATGATGGCTGTACTGTGCCACAGCTGGTGCGCTCTGCCGGTCTGTGGATTAAAACTTAATGGTCACAGGAGCTTCTGTAAATGAGGAGATAGTCGCAATCGCATCTTTAAGATAAAAGACTTCTGTATTTCCATCATCAGGGGAATACATCTGCTTCAAATCCGGATAAGCGTCCAGCATGTGCTTCCGTGCTTCAACGTTATCATCCTCAACAGCAACGGCCTCTACACGAATCCATTTACCATCTGCCATTCCACAGATTTCAATTTGGGAATTGGCGTGAATCTGTTTTGACACATTTTTAGATTTCCCTGTTTGGATATACATTTTGTTTTCGAAGATATCCACAGTCCCAAACGGGCGGACTCTAGGCTTATCGCCATCTATCGTTGCGATATAATAAGTTCCGCATTTTTTCAAAAAATCATATACTTCTTTCATGAATGTTACCTCCTTTTTTTCGATTGACCGTCGGTTATCGTTGCTATATAATGTTACAATAATAGGATTCACTTTACAAGTACGCACATTTTTATTACATAGTCATAAAAATGTGACTATTGGATAAAGGAGCGGATATACATGAATGATAAATACGATGCGAAGAAGTTTTGTCCCATAACGGTAACACAAAATTTACTGATGGGAAAATGGAAATTAACGATCTTATGGATTGTTGCTCAGAAAACGAGACGTTTTGGGGAACTGCAGAGACTGATCCCCGAGGTATCACGAGGTGTCCTAACACAGCAATTAAGGGAACTGGAAAGGGATAAACTGATCCATAGAGAGGTTTACAAAGAGGTTCCACCTAAAGTTGAATATTCGATAACAGAAATCGGCAAGAGTTTTATACCGGTTATGAAGAATATCATGGAGTGGGGGGTATCTTATATTAAAGAAACAACGAGTTGTGATATGGAGATGTGCGTTGAAAACAATTTTGCATGTTCTAAATGTTACAATTTGATCAATGACGTGGACCCGATTACGAAAAATAAGGAATAAATGAATGGTGGGCTGACGCAGCAGTAAACGATATGTTGCGAAACGGTCGGTCCTGATGCTTAATGGGAGAGTATATAAACTACTCTCCATTTTCAATTATAATCTTCTAAAAAGCCGGGTACTTTTCTACAGAATTCAAATAATTCACTGTCAGAAATATTAGGCGGCATAATTTCCCATAAAAAATCATAATCATTATCAACCAATTCCCACTGGTAAAGCTCCACCAAAAAAGAAACTCTGCTTGTACCATGCTTAATTTGATTCATATAGGTTTGCAGATATTCAATCATATGCTCAATTCCTCCCTTATACTATGCAATATATTATATTCTCAAATAAGAATATATTCAAGAATAAGAATATAATTTATGCTAAGTCTATTATTAATAGAAAGGTAGGAATTAGCATGATCGATTTTACACCATTTTGGGAGACATTGAAAAAATCTGATGAAACATATTACACATTGACAAATAAGCACAAAATTTCTTTTAGCACCTTAAATAAACTGAAACACAACAAAGGTATTACGACACAAAAATTGAACGATTTATGCAGAATCTTAAAATGTGATGTTTCCGACATTTGCAGATATATTCCTTCGGATGAGGATCAGGAACTGTAAGCGGGAAGGTTCCTTTCGCGAAGAGCCCACTGTGGGATACCTGGCTTGGCAATTGTGCCTTTGCCACTGCATCCCATGTGGGGGGCAACCGGTGTGATCAATAAAATTAACCGTGTACGACTTGACACCGAACATGATTATTAATAACTCTGGGGTGATGCTGATAGATTTGAGATCTCTTTTATTCCACCAATATTATCAATTCTCAGCACTTTAACTGATCTTTTTGATTTATCTGTCCTTTCCAGCATAATCCATTCATCATCCATATCTGTTAATACACCCCTGGTGCTGTACATGACATCTATGGAAGCTAATGAATTTTTTATTGTAATTTCACAATATTTGTTCAGAAACTGGGGAATCACTTCTTTATAAGAAGTTTCTGGTTTCGTTTTTTTGGAATCGGTCAACTCACAAATAATATAGATCAATAATCCAATTACTACAAAAATAAGAAATGTTACCATACCTGTCATCATACTTCCTCCTCGATTATTTCAAATCCGTCCACTGCACCTGTTTCCACCAGTTTGATTACATTCTCTTTTTGAAAGATACTTTTTTCTTTTGTCCGTACATATTCAATACGAATCCACTGGTCATTTACTTCCAGAACTTTCACTTTGCCGTTTGTTCCGGTATCCAGAGCAGCATCAAGCAACAGATCGGTACTGGAAAAATTCATCTTAACGGTCTTGCCTGCAAGCCTTTTCAGAACATGTAAATCTCTTGACCGTTTACTGGTGGTAACGATTTCAACATTATTTCCTACCAGATCATCCAGACTGATACTATAGATTGCAGCAAGTTCCTGTGCCTTATCTAGTGCAGGAGCTCCCTGGCCGCATTCCCAGTTGGAGATGGTCTGTCTTGATACAGAAAGCATATCTGCCAGTTCTTGCTGGCTGTAGTTATACTTCTTTCGAAGTGTCATTAATTTTTCTCCAAGCATATTTTAACCCCTTTCCTGTTTGTGTTTCTGTGCTTTTATTATAAGTAAAGTCTTTTCATAAAGCCAGCAAATATATTTGGAATTTTGTCAAATTTATTTGGCATGCCCGCATTTTAGAGGGTTTTTACTATTATAAATTATCCGGATAGTACTATAACGCACAATTTCAGGTTATAAATGTACTACTAATAATGCAAGATTTAATTAGCAAGAATCTGGTGAGTCTATGTCGTTATAAAATTTTAATTAGGGTTTCGCTGAGGAATAATAAGAATAATAGGAATAAGAGAAATATTAGGAATAAGACAAATATTAGAAATAAGAGAAATATTAGGAATAAGATAAATATTAGAAATAAGAAAATGAAATAAGAAAAATAATCGAAATTTTCAAGAAAAAATGAGTTGCAGCCCTGAATAAAAACGTCCAGATTGCCCGAAATAAGCAGAAATTTATCGATTTAAGTCAAAAAATGTAGACTTTAATTGACACGCTGTAAATGGATAAATTTAACTATTTTTTCCACTTTTTCCATTATATACTATACGTCAATTAAAGTCTACATTGTTTGATAAATAAAATACACGCAAATGACTGTGATAGAATAATCAGAAATGTGGGGAGAGTATGAATGATTCTAAAGCTGGAGAAAAAAGTAATAATGCACGATTGACCTGGGATGAGTGGTATATGCTTGCCGAAGAATTCTATCATTCAGAGAAGCATCTAAAGATACCTGTTAAATATATAACGCCGGGCGGTTATCTCCTGGGGCGTTGGATTGAGCGGCAGCGGGCTGCATATCATCAAACTGGAACATGTAAAATTGATGCCAGAAAAATATATCTACTGAATCAGATTGAGATGATATGGTCACTTGGAATCAGAAGAAAGTGGGACATCTGGTATCAATATTGTGAAGAATATTATCTGGAATATGGAAATATAAACATACCCAAAGAATTCGTTTACAATCAGGCGGCACTGGGAGAATGGATTGTTAATCAGAGAAAATGTTATCATAAGAATAAACTAAGCAAAATAAAGTGTGTAAAACTGGAAGCGTTAGAGATGAACTGGAAAATAAGAAAAAGAAAAATTACATTACATAATAACCAAGGAGAAAGTGCCTGCGTGTAAATGTAATTCTAAGGGAGGTTCTAAGGGAAGCTTATGGAGAAATTTTGCTGTAATTGTATTTACTCTTCGTATGGTAAGAAGAAAACAAACAGATGGTTTTGCCATTTGAAATCCTGGTATGTCAAGAAAAAAGGGACTTGCTGTTACTATACATTCCCAATATAGATATATTTATTAACTTTTATAAAACACTTGTATATAACCTGGACAAATAGCCGATAATGATTTACAATATTAACGATAAAAGTAAATTATATTGGAGGAATTAATCATGGCAAGAGGACAAAGAAAATCAATTGATGATCAGATTGAAGTTTTGGACGAGCAAATTGCAAAAGTACAGGCGAAGATGGATGCTTTGTTAGATCAGAAAAAAGCTTTGGAACAAAAGAAAAGGGAAGAAGCATTGGGCCAGCTTTATGATATGATTCAGGAAAGCGGAAAAACGATTGAAGACATTATGACATTAATTACGGATTAGTTACCGGAAGATGTAAAATAAGGAAGGGACGTACATTTGTATGTCTCTTTAATTTTTGTCTTGAAAATATTTCCACAATTTGCTATACTTCAAGTTGTGATCGGGTGAGCACCTACCGTATGCAAGGCTATTTTCTTGCATGCGTTTTTTTGATTTAGGAGATATTTAACATGAGCTGTGATAAAAATAAAAAAGAAAACGTAGCATTTACATTAATTAAATTTTGTATACCTCTTATTTTAAGCGGGATTTTGCAGCAGCTTTATAATTGGGCTGATGCATTTATCGTAGGGAATGTAAATGGTGAGAAGGCACTTGCGGCAATCGGTTCCACAAGTACCGTCATTAATTTTTTCCTTACTGCAATAACGGGATTTACACTTGGTCTTTCCATTTTGTTTGCACAGAAATTTGGTGCCGGGAAAAAGGAGCATATATCAAAAATAGTTTCGGTGTTCTCGGTAGTGATTGGAGGAATATTTTCCTTTGTCCCGGTAATCGGTATGATAGGAGCCTATCCGTTACTTCGTATGTTAAATACGACGCAGGATACGATACATATGGCAAAGGATTATTTGCAGATCATATTGATTGGGATACCGTTTCTGGCTGTCTATAATGTATATGCTGCAGCGCTGCGGGGGATTGGCAACAGCCGTGCGCCATTTGGGGCTGTTTTGTGCTCCTCTGTTGTGAATGTAATCTTAGATATTATATTAGTAGGCGTTTTACATTGGGGAGTTGTTGGTGCAGCAGCTGCGACGGTGATTTCCCAGGCTGTTATGACCGTATTTATCGTATTATACAGTGTGAAGAAATACCCCTGTCTGCGTTTCTCCATAAAAGAATGGTCGTTAGATCGAATTGTTTTAAGAGAAGGGTTTCACTTTGGTATACCGCCGATGATTCAATCCTGTATTAGTTCCTGTGGAGGCCTTATCCTGCAGAATTTTATGAATGGGTTTGGGACACAGACTGTGGCGGCTATTACCACGGCATATCGTGTAGACACTATGATTTTACTGCCAATTATTAATCTTGGTTCCGGTATAGCCACCATCGTAGCACAGAATTTTGGAGCGGGAAAAAGAAAACAAATCCCAAAGATTGTTTGTATTGGAACTGCAATCATGTTGTGTGTATCCCTGTTGCTTACGTGGCTCATTGTAGCCACAGGCGGATATCTGATCTCCATGTTTGGAGTAAGCCGGGAGGCAACAGAAATTGGTAAGCATTTCTTTCAGAAAATTGCAAGTTTTTATGCAGTTTATGGAATTGCAATGTCTGTACGAGGTTACATAGAGGGAATCGGAGATTTGCTGTTTTCCAGTATAGCGGGTGGAATTGCATTGATTTCACGTATCATATTTTCATATGGTTTTGCCGGATTATGTGGAAATATGATTATTGCATATGCGGAAGCCGGTTCCTGGGGTGTTTTACTGGTGCTGTACCTCCTGCGTGTATTATGGTTGAGAAACAAAACAAATAGCAGAAATATGAAGAAAGGCAGGATATAAAAATGTATACGAAGATTTATGTGGATGGTTTGCCGGAAGATGCAAAAGAAATAAGAAAAGCAGTTTTTATAAAAGAACAGGGATTTCAGAATGAATTTGATGAAATAGACGATAAGGCAGCACACATTGTAATATATGATGAAAAGCAAGTGCCAATTGCAACTTGCCGGGTATTTAAAAAGCATGAATTAGGTACCTGCTGTCTTGGTCGCCTGGCGGTACTTAGAGAATACAGAGGAAAAAATATCGGTGCGTATGTTATAAAAGAAGCACAAAGATATGCTTTTGATAAAGGCTGTCATAGAATTGACCTTCATGCTCAATGCAGAGTCAGCAATTTTTATCAGAAATTAGGGTTTGTCCAGTATGGTGAAGAAGATGATGATGAAGGATGCCCCCACATTTGGATGAGAAAACAAATTTAAATTTAGTGTCCGTACCATAAAAGGAGTATGGGCAAAGCTTAAGGGAGCGTGCTTGTACACACTCCCTTAAGCACTTTAATTTTCTGAAGTGGTTCCTGCGTTTCCAGGTAATTATTTCTTATTTTAATAGAAAATCTTTCTTCTCGAGAATGGCGGCTACAGCTGCACATGCCGGGCAATCACAAAATTCAGCTCCCGCAGCCTTGATTTCCTTTGCATGAGCTGCTACGTTCTTAGCAGTATCTGCTCCAAAGACCTGATTTCCGGCATCTGATTCTGCAAAACAGATTAAATTGTCAATCGGCATAATATCTGCTTCCAGCTCCTGGATATATTTCTTCGTTTCTGCTGCTCCTGTTTCAGTTCCAATTGCGTCCAGCCATGCCTGGGAAGCTGCTTTTGTTTCACTGCTGCATGATGATGCACTCATTAATTCCTGTGTCTTTGTAACAACATAATCTAATACGCTTTTATCCATTGCCATACCTTCTTTCTTCTGTATTTGACTATATTTTATCATAAGAATCTGCCTGTGGCAATTCTAAGAATTATATTCTGAAAATTTAATCACATGATATTTATGAACATTTAACAGATAATATTGTCTGGATATCGTGAAAGTGTTCTTGGCTTGTGACGCGATATTGTATCCAGCCGCCATCACCGCAGGGATATTTATCATCTATGTATTCCTGGGTAAACTTCTGCAAATTATCATATATGGTACCGAACTGTTTATCTGATAATCTTATCATTACGGTAAAAGCCTCACATTCAGCAAATATATTGCAAATAAGTTTTTCTTTTTTTCTATGAGAGATACCCCAGCCATAATGCTTGCCATATGGGAAAGTTATTTTCTGTTTGGTATCATATGTATCAGACAACCATTCATTCAGGTTTCTGAATAACGCTGCATTCTTACCGCAATATGCAGTCATTTCTGTTATCGTTGGCATTTCTTGTTTGTTCAGCAGTCTTTCATACATAAAAGTTCCCCCCATAAAATCAAAAATAATAGTTGAATTAAATATATCATACTGATGAGGAATAATATACTGCCAAATATACTTTTCGTACAAAAACTTTATACCATTGGGGATGAAGTCAGAGCTGCCCCCTTTACTGCTCGGCTGACGAAAAAACAGATGTATTAAATTCCGCTACATCCGAGGCAATATTTGAGGCAGCGGCAGCTGAATCTAACGAAGTATTCACAACTCTGTGGCTTAAAATGGATGACAGCATACAACCAACAGTTGCCAGATCAGCAGCCAGTATGGCAATTTCTTTTTCAGACAGACATTCAGAAAGCTGACACGCTATGGAGGATAGAAAATAAAGGTTGGTACAATTCTTCATATAGGAAAGCTCCATATTTTTTATCCATTTATAATATGTAAGAAATAAATATTTGTGCGATCAGGGAAGAAATTTACTGCTGGGAGTTAAATATGATGAGAAAAAAGTACAAATATATTAATTAAATCCTAATCAGGAATAAAAAGAGAAAAATATTAAAAATGTGTCGGAATATAATCCTAAAGGTTTTGCCAGAGAGGATGATATCATTGATGATAGAAATAGATTTATATCTATATAGAAGGAACATTCAGAACAAGGAGGAAACTATGGGAAAACTATTAAAAAGAGGGGCTATATTTGCGCTGACAGGGGTATTAACGATGTCGGCTGGCTTTCCGGCTATGTTTGCACAGGCTGAACCAATTGATTCAGCCATGGATGGACAATCCGAAGTGAAACAGTTTATGGATTGCTTCCTGCCCATGCCGGTCATGGATCCGGAGGGGTTGTCGGCTGACTGCTGGGGAGCGGCGGAAGTAGGTCCCCGTGACAGGCATAATGGTTTGGAGGACGATGATATGTCCGATTATTCCTATTGGGATGGGGGCATTATCAAAGATGAAGTATCAGGGAAGTATTATATGTTTGCCAGCCGCTGGGATCAGCGGGGCGGACACGAGGGTGAAAATGGGTATCCGGGGTGGAAAGGTTCGGAAGCCATCTACGCAGTAAGCGACAATTTATATGGACCATATGAGGATAAGGGCCTGATCTGGCCGGATTATCATGAAGGAGCAGGGCATAATGTATATCCCTTTGTGTTAAGCAGTCATGATCCCCTCTATGAAGAGGGATATCGGTATGGTATCGTTTTGGGCGATCCATGGGACGTACAGGGTACCGTACACGTTTCCAAAACACTTGAGAACGGAGGAGAATGGACACATCTGGAGCAAATGAACTGCGATGGAAGTTTTACAATGACCAACATCAGCATCATTGTGAGACCGGACGGCAGATATGAGGCAATCAGCAGAAACGGAGACATTGCCACCGCAGATTCCGTAAATGGACCCTGGCATGTGGAACGCAACGGCTTGTGGTGGAATCTTCCGGGAATGGATACTGCGGAGGATGACATGGAAGATCCTGTAATGTGGTATTCAGATGGGATGTATCACTGCCTTGTAAATAAGTGGAATGCAAAACAGGCATATTATATGACTTCATATGACGGGATTAACAATTGGACCCTGCATGAAGGTGCTGCATATACGCCATATCAGAATTTCCTGAGCTATGAAGACGGTACAGAAAATAACTGGACAAAGCTGGAACGTCCAAATGTATATATAGAAGGCGGTGAATTAAAGGCAATGCTGCTTTCTGTTATAAATGTAGAAAAAACAAATGACAGGGCAGATGACCAGAATGGAAGTAAAATTATTGTCACCCCATTTGACGGAGCAGCATTGAAAGAATTTGCAGACAGCCGTTTTATTGGGAATCTTCCGGCAGGAGATACGAATTCCCAGACGTGGCAGAATGAAAGATATGGTAATTATGGAGGCCAGTCCTATTTTCAGGTACAGAGAGATCCGGGTGTTGAAGGACTGGGAGAATCCGGTAACTCAGGCTGGTGGTGGCCGGACTGGGAGTATGACTGCAAGATTGGATTTCTAAAATATGATCTTTCCCAGTATGATGTGTCAAATACAGAGAAAGAAATAGAAAGTGCCAGTCTGACATTAACCTATCTGGGGAAAAAAGCGGGAGGCGCAGAGACGGACAGTGTGCGCATTGTACTGGCAGACCCTGACTGGCAGGAGGGCACCGGAAAAGGAGAGGACACAGGAGAGGAAGACCTTGCAGGACTGAATTTTCCAAAACTGTATTACGATGTGGCAGACCTTGAGAATACTTCCGTTGTATCCAAGACATTTCCAACCAATGAAGGATTGAAGACTGTGCAGGCTGATGTGACAAAGCTGGTCAGGGAGTATAAAGAAAACCATCCGGATGAACAATATATCAGTTTTGCTTTAAATGAAACGGAATCAGGTAATCGTCTTCTGTTTGGAAGTAAAGAGGCGGGAGAAGGTTATGGAGCAAGGTTGGTTGTAAATTTCAAAGAAGAAACAGCAGTACAGGACGGATCTCTGAAACTGGCGGTTAGCATGGCGGAAAAGCTGGAACAGGAACAGGCAGAGAGCCAGTGCTACACAGCAGAGACATGGACGGCAGTGCAGACAGCTCTTGATGAAGCAAGAACACTACTGAATAATCCGCAGGTTACACAAAACGAAGTAGATGATGCTTTTCTGAAACTAATGACAGCCTTTAATCTTCTGGAGAGCAATGTGCAGCGGGCTGGCTTAAAGGCAGCAATTGACGGGACCAAAGCAATTCTGGCTGAGAGTGAGGAACTGGCACAGTATACGCAGGAAAGTGTACAGGCAGTGAGAGATGCTTTAGCATATGCAGAGAGCGTATATGCCCAAAGCAGCGCAGACCAGACAACAGTCAACGCTGCGGCAACAAGGCTGATGACTGCAGTGAATAGTCTTCTCATTCAGGATGATGATACCAGACTGGATATTCTGATCCGGACAGCAGAGGAACTGATTAAGAACAGAGAGCAATACACCGATACCAGCGTAACAGCATTGGAGACAGCACTGGAAGCAGCAAAAGCTGCGGCGGAGAACCCGCAGGCTTCACCGGAAGAATTAGACCGGGCATATCATGATCTGGCGGCAGCCATGACATCGCTTGTAAGAAAAGCGGACAAATCAGAGCTGAAGAATGCCCTGGAGAAAGCCAGCGAGATCCTGGAAAATTCAGGAGATTATCTGGCAGATACCATCGCAGGTCTGGAAGCAGTCACAGAGAAAGCTCAAAAAGTCTATGATGACCAGTCGGCAGATGCATCCGCGGCAGGCGGAGTTTTAAAAGAACTGGTGGCAGAGATTCTGAAAGCCCGTCTGATGGGAGATGTAAACTTAGATGGAACCGTGAATGCCGCTGATTCGGCAGAGGTACTCAAGTTTGCGGCAGAGTTTAAGGAGCTGACCCAGGAGCAGCACAAGGCGGCAGATGTGAATAGAGACGGAGTGTCGGACAGCAGCGATGCAGGACTGATTCTTCAGTATGCAGCAGAAAAAATCAAGGGATTCTGAAAAATTCCGCCGTATCAATAGATTGCATAAATTGCAATAACTGAATCCAAAAAGCCGGACATGTAAAGTTCATTTCTTTATATGACCGGCTTTTTGTTATATGAAATTATCTTAATTTATAAATACAATTACAAAAGCGAACAGGGTAATCAAAACAGGCAGTAACCGTGTGGTATTGTCAGCTAAGATGACGCGGTGTCCGGAGCCGGATTTTCTATTTCCAATTCGGGCAAAGAGCTTAAAGCAGCAGCACCCAATTATCGTACCCAGTGTATTTGCAATCAAATCATTAATATCCGTTGCTCTGTATAAAGTGAATAACTGGCTGATCTCAATGATAAGTGAAAGTCCAAAACCGATCAGCGCTGCTTTTTTTATCTGCTCATAAGACCGGGATATGTATGGACACAGAAATCCTAATGGCATAAAACAAATAATATTCAGAATGAATTCTAAGCTGAATCCGTTCACGAAAGGTATGAAACTAAGATTAGGATGAAATAAGGATTCTCCCAGCTTAGTCAATCGGTTGAATTCGCTTATTGTCGGAATCCCAACGACATTCGTGAGGACGATACACAGATAATAATACAATAGAATGGAACTGATTGTAATTCTGATCTTTGGGAGCTGTTTATTTCTTTTAAACAAATAAAATAATAATAATCCCGTCACCACTAGTCCCAAAAAGTATATGGGGCTTATACACAGCATATCCATAATTGCTTCCATTAAACTCAGTTGCGTTACCATAATACACACACTCTCTTTCCTTTTTTCTTTATTCTACAATATGAATATTAAAATAAAGTTTATAAAAAGTGAGAAATTCTGAATATTTTCTTACAATTTTCATTTCCAGTAGGTAACCAGTTGATAATTACTTCCCTCCATTTGCCCCGAATACAGGTTACATAGTCCGCTATGCGCCCTTCATCCGGGACAACAGCTTTTCCAACACAGATAAGCAGATCAGGTCAGACTATCAGTAATACGAGTATCCCCAAAACGATCCGATACCAGCCAAATACTTTAAAATCATGCTTCTTAATATAGCTCATCAGGAACTTAATAACGATTAGTGACACTACGAATGCCACAATCATTCCAACTCCCAAAGTGAATATCTCGTTTCCTCCAAAATGAAAGCCAAACTTGATCATCTTTAGAGCACTTAAGCCAAACATTACCGGTACAGCCAGGAAAAATGTAAATTCCGCGGCGGCGGTTCTGGATACGCCGATCAGTAATGCTCCAATAATTGTGGCACCGGAACGGGATGTGCCGGGAATGATGGATAGGACCTGGAACAGACCAATGAGAAGTGCTGTTTTATAAGTAATATCCGATAAATGGGAAATCTGAGGTTTTCTTTTTTTATTCAAGTTTTCGATCACGATAAATGCAATTCCATAGAAGATTAAGGCTGCTGCGATTACCATGGGCGTGTGCAGATGGGCGTCAATATAATCGTCAAACAGGATGGTGACCACCGTACCTGGAATACAGGCGGCGGCAACTTTAAACCACATGGAAAAAGTATCTTTTTTTATCACCGGCTTCTTTTTGTCTTTGAATTGAAACGGGAACATTTTATTCCAGAATACCAGTACAACAGCTAATATGGCGCCCAGCTGAATGACGACGAAAAACATTTCTTTAAAGGATTCACTCATGTTCAGGGAGATGAATTCGTCCACCAAGAGCATATGTCCGGTACTGCTCACAGGCAGCCACTCTGTGATACCCTCTACAATACCAAGAAAAATAATTTTGAGTACTTCTAGTAAATCCAGTGTCATTATTTAATATCCTCCTTTTGAAAATAGATGTATGTTTGTTTTGAAAGCCCGATTGTTCCTATTACATAATGGTTCATTTTGTCTTACTCCTTCCTGCTACAATATATTTTACCATCCAAAGCTGACAGGGGTCTTTATTAGATCTTACTTTTTTATTACTTTAAGAAATATGATCTGCGTACGTAATTGGACGTCATTGACAGATTAAGGCAAAAATGTTAAAATAATGTTGCAGAGCGTAATAAAAACGTAATAACTGCGAAAAAAATTGTAATGAAAGAGAGGTATGCGATTATTATGAAAAGACGTATGCTGAAAATTGCAGGCCTTCTTGCCACCGGTGTAATGGCATTTGGCGGAATGAGTCTTGTATCAATGGCTGCGAATACTGGAACTCCGCTTGTAGGCTTAGCTGTACACGTAGAAAATGTACAGACAGACACAACGAAAGAGAAAGAAGCAGTTCCCTATGAAAAGATGGTTATCGCTGATTTAGAACAAAAAGAAGGCGTTAAACCGGAAGAACAGTATGTGAACATCCGTAAATCTGCAAATGCAGAAGATGGGGAAGTTCTGGGAAAACTCTATAATCACAGAGCAGGAGAAATTGTAAAAGAAGAAGGCGACTGGTATCTGATTAAGTCGGGCTCTGTAAAAGGCTATGTGAAGAAAGATCTCGTAGTGAGTGGTGACAAAGCAGCTGAATTGGCCAGGAAATATGGCTGGGAAGTGGCGGTAATTAATGCAGAAGTATTAAATGTACGCTTAGAGGCTAATGAAGATGCTGAAGTTGTTGATACAGTTATGGAATCAGAAGCATACTCAGTTGTCTCAGATGCGGGAGATTGGGTAAAAGTACAAATGAGTGACGGACGCGAAGGCTATGTTGCGAAGCAGTATGTTACCTGTGAAGTTAGATTTGATGAGGCAGAATCTCTGGAAGAGGAGCAGTCCAGACTAGATGGTGAATGGCAGGCATATCAGAAGGCTCAGGAAGATGCAAGGAAGGCAGCAGAAGAAGCAGCCAAAAAAGAGCAGGAGAAGATACCTGTTACACAGCCGGAAGTTGTGAAGCCAGAGACAACTGTACCTGAGACCGAAGCCCCAGAGACAAATGCACCGGCAACAGAAACTCCTGAAACAACTGAAACGGATATCCCGACAACAGAAACTACAGAAACAGCTGCGACAGAAGCAATAGAGACTGAAACACAAGAGACAACTGCCCCAGAGACAAATGCTCCAGAGACAACTGTACCGGAAACAGAAGCACCAGAGACAACTGCCCCAGAGACAGAAGCACCAGAGACAAATGCACCTGTGACGGAAGCACCGGAAACTGCTGAAACGGAAGCGCCAGCGACCGAAACACCAGCGACAAACACTCCGGAAACAGAAGTGCCAGACAACTCTTCTTCAGAATCTTCTAATTCTGGACTGGGAACCAATATTGCGAACTATGCACTCCAGTTTGTAGGAAACCCATACGTTTGGGGCGGAACAAGTTTGACAAATGGTGCGGATTGTTCAGGATTTGTACAATCTGTAATGTCAAACTTTGGTATCTATCTTGCCCGTGTGGCTGAAGATCAGGCTGCCGGCGGTACGTCAGTATCCCCAGGCAGTGAACAGGCAGGCGATCTGGTATTCTATGTTGATGAAAGTGGATATATTTATCATGTGGCCCTTTGCATCGGCGGAGGCCAGGTGGTTCATGCAAGTAATCCCACAAGCGGAATTATCGTATCTGGCATGTATTTTGATACTGTATATGCAATAAAGAGATACATATAAGAAACAATAGCAGAAGGAAGGCATCATACCAGTTTCGGTATGATGCCTTTTTAGTGCGCCCAGCATGAGCGCAATCTAAATCAATTGTGCGAAAATAAACGGTGTATTGACCAATGAAGAAATAGCCAGTCTGTGATATTGAACCATGCCAGACCGATAGGTGTTATCATTTAATATCCTCCGTCTGGAAATAAATGAATGTGGCAGCGAACCCCAGGATTGACACCAGGGCGATGATACTGACAGAAGTCCAAACAGGGTAACCGGTTCCGGACAGACTTCCCTGCATAAGAAATAGGATGGCTGTCCAGGGATATAATGCACCAAGATCCTGATTTGACAAAGCAGCGTTGCCCATGATGACGGCAGATGATATGATCAATGGAACAACCAGGCTTTTTGTTTTCTCGGCAAGAAATGTAAAAGGTGTTATGGTTAAAAACATTAATATTGTACCGATCAGCATTTTTCCCAGATAAGTCAGGGCGATATGGAAATGGAATTCTGCCATACCAAACACAGAATGATACAGGAGCGACAAAAGATAAGTAGAACCCCAGGAGAAAAAGGACAGAACGATCATCCAAACAAACAAAATGCAGAACTTACTGGTTAAAAATGAAGCTCTTGAAACCGGTATTGGTAATATATTTTTCAAAGTCTTCTCTGTATATTCCCGGCTGAACAGGTAAGAGGCTATAATAATATAAACCAACAGGTTCATAAGAATTATCGTATAGAGCATCAGACTGTCATATATATGGGCCAGAGTAAATATTTTTTCAGGGTGTTCAAAATGTGTTTGCAGACATTCCAGAAGCAGCATAGCCGGTGCTGCCAGGGCTCCAAGAATACTGATTAAAATCATTTTTGACCGTTTAAGCTTTAACAATTCACAGTAAATAAGATCAGCCAATTCCGCTACCTCCAATCAAATTTGAAAAATAATCTTCTAGTTTTTCTTCACTAATGTTGATTTTTGTTACCATTAAGCCATTTTCCACAAAAGATCGGTTTATTTCTCCGCGTTTGTAAATGCATTCAAAAATCCGGATCGTATGATTGTCGCATACGGTATAGTCATTGACGGCATGATGCCGTTCCAGTAACAGAGACGCAGTATTTACATCAGAAACACTAAATTCCACATATTGACGGTTTCGCTTATGCAGTTCTTCCATGGAGACTTCTTCCAGTAAGTGTCCCCCATGCATAACGCCAATAATATCTGCTAACTGTTCAATTTCGCTCAGCACATGGCTGGAAAGGAAAATCGTGGTTCCTTTTCTGCTCAGTTCCAGCAGGAAATTTCGAATTTCATGGATTCCGATAGGGTCCAGTCCATTCACAGGCTCATCCAGGATGAGCAGTCCGGGATCGTGCATAATGGCTGCGGCAATGCCCAGCCTCTGTTTCATGCCTAAGGAATAATTAGAAAATGGTTTGTTGATTTCTTTATCAAGTCCTACAACTTCCAGTGCATGGCCTACGGTGTCCTTGCGGTGCTTCCCCCGCAGCCGTGCCAGAAGAAGTAGATTTTCACGTGCGGTTAAATTATCATAGAAGCCTGGAGTTTCGATAATATTTCCAATATTGCGGTAAGTTTTGTTTGGATCTTCCCGATAATCATTGCCAAACAACTTGATTTTTCCGGAGGTTGGCTGTACCAGATTCAGAAGCATCCTCATGGTTGTAGTTTTACCGGCGCCATTTCGGCCCAATAAGCCATAGATTTTGCCTTGGGGTACATGAAGATTTATATGATCTACACCAAGCTGACTGCCAAATTGTTTTGTAAGACCCATTGTTTCTATTACATAGCTGTTCATTTTGTCTGACTCCTTTCTAAAAATTATTTTACCATCCAAAGCTGACAGGAGCCTTTATCAGATCTTACTTTTTTATTACTTTTGGAAAGAAAATAAAATACTTTAAGAAATGGACGGTTCATAAATTAATTACTCAGCGGCAGACTGATCTGGAATCTTGTTCCCTGAGATTTGGAACTGGTTACGTTTATATCTCCATGCAAAGCTGTGGCGAGTTCTTTTGTAATCGAAAGTCCCAGTCCGCTCCCATTACCCGATCGGGCATGGTCACCCTTATAAAGACGGTCAAAAATGTAGGGCAATTGTTCCAAAGGAATATGGCTGCCGTCATTTATAACGGAAATCTGAACAATTCCCATCTGTAATTCCACAATAATTGTAATACAGGTACAATGTCCATGCCGTACTGCATTCTGCATAAGATTATTAAGCATTCGCTTGTATGCCATGCTGTCGGTAGATAAGAGAAGCTCATCATCATCGATCCGTGCACTGATTTGAATTTTTTCTTTTTCCAAAACGGGAAGCCATTCAATAATAATTTCCCGTGTCAGTTCATTTAGGTCCACCGTGTCAAAATGAAATTGCTGTTCTTTAGAATTGAGTTTAAACCATTCAAAAAGCATATCCACATAAGATTTTAAATCATTTGCTTTTCGATAAGCAACAGAAATATATTCCTGTTGTTCGGTTTTGTCCGGCAGCTCATTTTCCAGGGCTTCCAGATAGCCCAGCAAGGAAGCAAGGGGAGTTCGGACATCATGGGAAAGACTGGTCAGTATCTGATTTTTGGCTTCATCTATATTTTCCAGCCGGGCGATTCGCATTTTATTTGTTTCTATAATTTCATTTAGTTCATAGCTGATATCAGCCATGATTCCGGTTCCTTTTGTAAATATCTTTTCCTGTTTGCCAAGCTTCACATCACGAAGAACACAAAGCCATTCCTTTTCCTGCCTTCGTATATGGCAGATATATAGAAGTTGTCCCATGCATAAGAGGAGCAAAAGGATAATCACCAATCCTGTCATGCCGGATCACCGCCAAACTTATATCCCACGCCCCAGATGGTTAAAATAAAAATCGGCTTCTCCGGACATGGTTCAATTTTTTTACGCAGCCTGCGGATGAGTACCATGATATTATTATCGTCAAAAGCATATTCATCCTCCCAAACTGCACGGTATATCTGCTTTTTCGTAAATACTTTTCCGCTGTTACGCGCAAAAAAATATAATAGATCAAATTCCTTTGCGGTCAGATCAATCATTGTGTTGTTAAGCCGCACTTCGTGTGCAGCCGGATCAATATGGAGACTGCCCATATCTAGCACTGGATCCTGGTGTTCTATGGAAGAGTTGAAAACGGTGTATCTTCGTAAAAGTGAGCCGGCACGAGCAACAAATTCGTTATTACTGAAGGGTTTGGTAATGTAGTCATCCGCCCCCATACGCAGACCGGAGACTTTGTCTATCTCGCTGTCTTTAGCTGTCAGCATCAGGATTGGTACATGACTGGTTTTCCTGATTTCTGTCAGAACATCAAAGCCGCTTTTGCGGGGCAGCATAACATCCAGAACAATCAACTGATATTCTCCATGTAAAGCTTCAGCAAGCCCGCTTTCACCATCATGGCAGACCGTTACCTGGTTACCTTCGGCGGTTAAGTTTTTTTTCAGCAACAGACACAGATCTCTATCGTCATCAATTATTAGTATTTTACTATTCATTTTATACTGTCCTCCCTGGGATTTCGCAGGTATCATCTGATTTTATTTATGCTTATAATGCCTGCTAATGAATTTTTAAATAGGCTGCTTTTGCAGTTTATTATATTTCTCATGTGGGAAATAAACAAGGTATTAATTAAAAAAATGCAAAAAAGAGGCAGCCGATGATGACAAAGATTAATATTAGAGTTTAGAAAAGAATTTATTTAATGCAGAAAGAATGATCTTGACTTTTTGGCAGTCACAATGATAAAATAATGGTAATCGAGTGGCAGAAGCGTAAATCCAGATTTGGGTTTGCGCTTTTTTGTCGTTGATTTTTATACAGGTTCCAGTGCAGTATGAAATCCGGAATCATTCTGCAGAACAGCAGGTTGTGGCAGCTTTCCTGAAAAGTCTCCAAATAAAAAGTATGGAGGAAAATAATGGAGGAAAAAGTAACAATGAACAAAATGGGTACAGAGCCGGTAAACAGACTGATGGTTAAAATGGGAGTTCCCATGATTATCTCTATGGTACTGCAGGCTCTGTATAATGTAGTAGACAGCTATTTCGTATCGAATATGAAGGATACGGCTGAAATTTCCGGGATGGGGGAATATGCAGTGAATGCACTTACCCTGGCATTTCCCGTTCAGATGCTGATGGTTGCAATTGGCGTGGGAACCGGCGTGGGAATTAATGCGCTGCTGGCAAAAAGCCTGGGCGAGGGGAATCACAAAAAAGCAAGCCGGATTGCCGGAAATGCAATATTTTTAGGTCTCTGTACCTATCTCGTATTTTTGATTTTTGGTTTATTTGGCGTCAATGCTTATCTGCATTCCCAGACGACAGATCCGGTCATCCTGGAAATGGGGCAATCCTATCTTGGCATTTGCACCGTCTGGTCCTTTGGAATCATTATGTACACCATCTATGAAAAACTGCTTCAGGCCACCGGGCGGACGACATTGACTACTATCGCTCAAATAGCAGGCGCACTGGTGAATATAGTTTTGGATCCGATAATGATTTTTGGGTATTTTGGATGCCCTGAAATGGGAATCAGCGGAGCCGCCTATGCAACGATTATTGGTCAGACGGTTTCTTTTCTTCTGGACGCAGTTTTCCACTATGGATTTAACAAAGATATAGATCCCAGCCCCCGATATATAAAACCAAAGAGGGCGATAATCAACGAAATCTATAAGGTGGGATTACCGGCGATTATCATGCAGGCGTTGATGTCATTCATGACCTATGGGGTAAATATTATCTTCGGAGCAGTTTCCAGCGCAGCGGTGACGGCATATGGTGTCTATTATAAGATCCAGCAGTTTGTCTTTTTTGCTGCATTTGGAATGAATAATGCATTGATTCCAATCGTATCCTTTAACTATGGGAAAAGGGATCGGAAAAGAGTGGATGAAGGAATCAAATATGGCATGATATATACGCTGCTGATCATGGCTGTGGGCTTGCTGGGTCTTCAGATATTTGCAGACCAATTAGCCGGAATCTTTTCCGTGGCACCGGAAACACAAAAATTGTGTGTACTTGCAATTCGTATCGTAACACTTGGGTATCTGTTTGCGGGCGCCAATATAGCATATCAGGGAATTTTCCAGGCGCTGGGGTGTGGCATAAGATCCTTGATTCTATCTCTGCTGCGGTTGATAGTTGTGGCATTGCCTCTGGCATGGTTATTTACCAAATTTCAAAATGCATCGGTACTAATCTGGGTATCATTCCCGATTGCAGAAGGTGTTGCGTTAGCGGCAGGCATTCTGTTAATGAAACAGATTGCTGATAAACAGCTGAAAGGGCTGAAATAGAAAGAACTGAATATAGAAAGGGCGGATGAATCATGAAAAAAAGAATTATTACAATTAGCAGAGAGTTTGGAAGCGGTGGAAGAACCATAGGAAAACTGGTGGCAGACAGTCTGGGAATTGCTTTCTACGATAAGGAAATTATTGAAAAGGCAGCGGGTGAAACAGGCTTTTCAGAGGAATTTATTGAAGAGCAAGGGGAAGATTCTCCTACGAAAAGTATTTTTGCTTATTCCTTTATTGGAAGAGGCATGAACGGCATGTCAGCGGAAGATTATCTGTGGACGGCACAACGCAGAATAATCCTTGATTTAGCAGAGAAAGAACCCTGTGTAATCGTAGGAAGATGTGCGGATTATATTTTAAGAGACCGGGAGGACTGCCTGAACGTTTTTATCCATGCTGATGTGGACAAAAGAGCGAAACGAATTGTAGAACTCTACGGAGAGACAGATACAAAACCGAGAAAGCGCCTAGCAGACAAAGATAAAAAGAGAAAAATTAACTATAATTATTACACGGACCAGGTGTGGGGCAGGGCGCAGAATTACCACTTGACACTGGACAGCGGCGTAATTGGAATCCACCCGTGTGCAGAAATTATTACCTGGATTTCTAAGTAATAAATGTCACAATATTTACATGAAAATAAAACTTTAAGGCTATCCATTTTGTAGATTACATGCTATGATAGGACATATAAAATCTAAAGCGTATACGACTATTTATACACGTATGCATATGAAGGAGCTGAATAGTATGAGACTGGTTACCCGTTCCGACTTTGATGGTTTGGTTTGTGGTGCGCTGCTGAAAGAAGCAGGAATTATTGATCATTGGAAGTTTGCACATCCCAAAGATCTGCAGGATGGTCTGGTAGAAATTACAGAGGATGACTGCCTTGCCAATGTACCTTATGTAGAGGGATGCGGCCTATGGTTTGACCATCATTCCAGTGAATTTGAGAGAAACGAGCTGGAAGGAAAATATAAAGGAGAAAGCCGTATAACACCGTCCTGTGCAAGAATTATTTATGATTATTATGGAGGCAATGAAAGGTTCTCCCATTTTAATGAAATGATGGAAGCTGTAGACAAGGTGGATTCAGGCAATTTGACAATTGACGAAATCCAGAATCCGGAAGGCTGGATACTCATTGGTTTCCTGATGGATCCCAGAACAGGGTTAGGCCGCTGGAGGAATTTTACGATTTCCAATTATCAGTTAATGGAAAAGCTGATCGATGCCTGCCGCACCATGAATACAGAGGAAATACTTAGTCTGACAGATGTAAAAGAAAGAATTGAAGTCTATTTTGAACAGACAGCGAAATTTCAAGAAATGATACAAGCACATACCAGAGTGGAAAAAGATGTAATTATTTCGGATCTGCGAGGCGTAGACCCTATCTATACAGGAAACCGTTTCCTGATATACAGTATGTATCCACAGCAGAACATTTCAGCCTGGATTGTAAATGGAAAAGGCGGCAAAGGGTGCTCAGCAGCAGTTGGTTACAGTATTTTGAACCGGACTTCCGACATAGATGTGGGAAGCCTGATGCTGAAATATGGCGGTGGCGGACATAAAGCAGTTGGTACCTGCCAGTTCAGTGATGAAGAAATGGATGAGCTGCTTCCGAAAATGCTGGATGAGTTGATAAATAAAAGATAATCATGATGATGGAAAAGGCGTGTTCTTTATTGAATGCGCCTTATAAAATCCAGTTGACATTTCCAACCCAATATGCTAATATTCACAATAGAAAATAAACGGGAATGAGGTTCTCCCCAGGTAAACAATACCTAAACTGCTATTAGCTGATGACTTCTGTTTCAGGACAGGAGTGTCAGTTTTTTTATGTGCAGAAACCTGCATAGCAGAGGTTCAATCAAAAAAGCTGGCAAATCAATGAAAATTGAGCTGCCAGTTTTTTTAGTTCAGGAGGAAGATATGTTTAAGCGAGCGTTACAAAGTTATAGAGATATTCTGATATTATGCATTGCTGCTTCTGTGATCGGAGTAATTGTGGGAATGCTGGATGCGGGTTTTGGAGAGGTTCTGTTGTGGATTACCGGGCAGAGAGAACGGCATCCATTCCTGTTTATTCCGTTTCTGCCGCTGGCTGGAGCTTTGATGATCGGGGCATACCAGAAGGCTGGTAAGAATTGTCTGAAAGGGATGGGGCTGGTATTCCAGGTCAGGTTCAGGGAGGAAAGAGAGATTCCTCTTCGTTTAATTCCCTTTACGATCGTCAGCACCTGGGCAACGCATTTATTTGGAGGCAGTGCGGGCAGGGAGGGGGTTGCGGTTCAGATTGGTGCGACGGTTGCCCATGGGATTGGAAGCCGCCTGCGTGTAGCCAATGCATCCGAAATTTTGCTTGTGGCGGGGATGGCAGCAGGTTTCGCCGGGCTATTCCAGACTCCGATTGCAGCTGTGTTTTTTGCCCTGGAAGTGTTGGTAGCCGGGGTTTTGGACTACGAAGCGCTGCTTACGGCTCTGACTGCATCTGTAATTGCCGCAAAAGTTTCTCATTTTATGGGACTGGAGAAATTCAGCGTACCCCTGGATCTTTCTATACATCTTACACTTGCTTTTTGTGTGAAGCTTCTGGTTGTGGGGCTGGCGTTTGGCATAACCGGGGGAATATTTGCAAGGAGCCTGAAAAAGTTAAAGGAAGTTACCGGAGGGTTGCTGCAGAATCCGATACATAAAATAGCCGTGATGGGAGCAGCAGTAGGTTTGTTTTCCCTTTTAATTCACGCAGGGAGATATTCCGGGCTGGGAACGAATCTGATTCAAAGCTGCTTTGGAGGTGGAGCGGTTTATCCTTATGACTGGATTGTGAAGTTAGTATTTACAATCGTAACGCTGGCTGCCGGATTCCAAGGCGGGGAAGTAACACCTCTTTTTTCCATTGGGGCAAGCCTGGGGCTGGTTTTAGGGGATTTTCTGAATCTGCCGGCGGCATTTATTGCGGCATTGGGGTATGCAGGGGTATTTTCCGGTGCTACGAATACCTTTATCGCACCGGTATTTATAGGAGCGGAGGTATTTGGATTTCAATATCTGCCGTATTTCTTCGTTGTTTGCGCAATTGCTCATGTGGTGAGCGGCAGCCAGTCCATTTATCCGGCGCAGAGGAAACACCGTTTAGAGCTATAGAATTATAAAAAATAAAAATACAGGAGAGAATATCATGTTGACAAGTTTTGCATTTATTTTTTTATTAGGAATGCTGCTCAGTTCCATTCTTAAAAAACTAAGGCTGCCGGGCCTTCTGGGGATGCTCATTACCGGAATTGTGCTGGGACCTTATGTATTAAATCTGCTGGATCCCTCGATTTTAAGCATTTCTGCTGATCTGAGGCAAATTGCCCTGATTATTATCCTGACAAGGGCAGGATTATCTTTAGATATCAATGATCTGAAGAAAGTGGGACGTCCGGCTATTCTGATGTGTTTTGTTCCGGCGTGCCTTGAGATTGCGGGAATGATACTGCTGGCACCGGGACTTTTGGGGATTTCGGTGCTGGATGCAGCCATTATGGGAACTGTTGTGGCAGCGGTTTCTCCCGCAGTGATCGTTCCAAAAATGCTGATGCTCATGGAGCAAGGTTATGGCAGAGAAAACAGTATTCCACAGTTGATTATGGCGGGAGCTTCTGTGGATGATGTATTTGTAATCGTCCTGTTTACGGCATTTACGGGACTGGCACAGGGGGAAAGCATCACGGCTGCCAGTTTTGCACAGGTACCGGTGTCCATACTGACCGGTATGATAGCCGGTGTTGTAACTGGCTTGTTACTTGCTGTCCTGTTTGCAAAGCTGCATATGAGGGATTCGGGAAAAGTAGTTGTGCTGCTCAGTATTTCATTTTTAATGGTGGCGCTGGAAAATTCTATTAAGGGCGTCATTCCGTTTTCGGGGTTACTGGCTGTTATGAGCATGGGAATCGCACTTCAGAAAAAGCGGCCTGTTGTGGCGGAAAGGCTGTCCGTGAAATATTCAAAACTATGGGTGGCGGCGGAGATTCTGCTGTTCGTGCTGGTTGGGGCGACCGTGGATGTGAGTTATGCGCTGGCAGCAGGCGCATCGGCAATTATACTGATCTTTGGCGTATTGTTGTTTCGTATGGCGGGCGTATTTCTGTGTATGCTGAAAACGAGATTGTCCGGTAAAGAACGCCTGTTTTGTATGATTGCCTATATGCCAAAAGCTACCGTGCAGGCAGCGATTGGAGGCGTGCCGCTGGCATTGGGGCTGGGCTGTGGTAAAATTGTACTGACTGTTGCAGTACTCGCCATATTGATTACGGCACCGCTAGGTGCTTTTGGTGTAGACATGACTTATCGGAAGCTCCTTCCCAGGATTCTGGATAAAACATCAGATTTATAGTTATCGCAGGGCTAATACCCCGCCGCTTGCAGTGAGACAGATTGATTGTCTCTTGCTTACGGCGGGGGTTCTTGATTTTTGTGTTTCTGAAAATGTTCGTATGTTTTGTACTTGCCAAAATCCATGCCTATAGCGTATTTTATACAGGAGTGCCGAATTATACAAGAAAATAACTCTTGAATATAGCCTATAATTACATTAACAAATAAATCACATGAAATAAAAGGAGAGCAGGAAATGAAAAAGAAAAAACTATTATGCCTGGGGCTTACGGCTATGCTTGCGGTGTCCAGTCTTGCAGGCTGCGGCAGCAGTGAAAGTAAAACTACAGAATCACAAAAAAAGGAAGAATCAGATACGGTCAAAATTACTTACTGGGGATGGGATAATAATTTTACGGAACCAATGAAGGAAGCTTTTGAAAAAGCGAACCCGGGCTACGAATTGGAAGTGACCGCAGTTGCTTATTCGGACTATGTTTCCAAAATACAGCAGAGTGCGGCTTCCGGTGCAGAGCTTCCGGATATCCTGATTGGGGAATCTAATCTGAGAGGACCGCTTTTCCAGATGGATATCTGGGAGGATCTGTCCCAAGAACCTTATCATGTAAAAAAAGAGGATTATTTTGATTATTCCATTAATAAATCTATGAATGAAAAAGGAGAAATTCTGGGGATTGAGCAGTCGGTATCACCATCTGCAATGGCTTATAAGAGAAGTGTGGCAGCCGAATATTTTGGTACCGATGACAGGGCAGAGCTGGAACAGAAGCTTGCGACAATGGAGGATTATGAAGCTGCTGCAAAAGAAGTTCAGGAAAAGTCTGATGGAAAGGTGTTCCTGTTCAACAGTGCAGGTTCCGTATTGGGCTGGCTGTATACTTCTGATACTAAATCTCTGGTCAGTGATGACGGAAGCCTTGATTTTACCGGGAAAATGAAACCCCTTTTAGAAACGGCATGTAAGCTGAGAGATGCAGGGGCAATTGATAATTTTACGGCTGATACCCCACAGGCAAATGCGGCATATGCAGGTGAAAACCATATCTTATATCCCTGTCCCAATTGGGGGATTTCCAACGGAATTAAAGCCAATGACCCGGATGGTTCCGGTAATTGGGGAATGATGATCCCGCCAACGGGAGGATACAGCAACGGCGGTACCATTATGGGAATCAGCAAATCTTCTAAGAACAAAGAGGCTGCATGGAAATTTATAGACTGGTGTACCAACTCAGATGAGGGTGTGAAAGCGGCAAAAGAGCAGGTGTCCTATTATGTACCGGCGAAGAAGTATTATGAGGACAACAGCTATACGACAGATAAGGATACGTATTTTAAGGGTCAGGACATTGGAGAGTTACTGTATCAGGAGGTTCTTCCCAATATTGAAGTACCTTCCGTCGTAACACCTTATGATTCGGTTGTCCAAAGTGAAGTGATGCTTTTGGCTCAGGCAATGATGGCTGATAAATCTATGACCTGGGATCAGCTTTTAGAAAAGGGACTTGCCGACGTACAGAGCAAGCTGCCGGATGTAACGGTAAAATAAGGAATTAAAAACATAATCTGCTGAGTTAAAACCATAGAATAACTTTCCATTCATAGGTAGTTTAACCGGCAGATTTTTATTGTCAAAAAATGGAGGTTGTCAGATTGCAGAAACAAAATAAGCTAAGGAATCGAAGTTTAAAATACAGTATTTTTTGGCCGGTAGTATTTATTGCGCCATTTATAATCTTTTATTTGGTATTTAATATTTATCCATTACTCTACTCCCTGCGGATCAGTTTTTATAAGTGGGACGGTATCGGAGAACAGATCTTTGTAGGAATCAAAAACTATACAGATATTATTACAAAGGATCCTAATTTCTGGAAAGCCTTTGGCAATACCCTTATTATTATCATCATTACATATCCCATTGCAATTCTTCTGGGACTTATTATCGCCAGCTTTTTAAGCAGCCTGAAGAAAGGGGTTCAATTTTTTCAAACCGTCAATTTTCTGCCTTACATTACGACCCCGGTGGCAATCGGTCTGATTTTTTCCTTTTTGTTTGACTGGAACAGCGGAATTGTGAATTCAGTTGTGAAACTGCTGGGCGGTACGGGCCTGAACTGGCTTGGAGAAGCATGGACGGCGCGGCTTGTAATCGCATTTATGATTGGCTGGAAATACATCGGATATTATATGGCACTCTATCTGGCTGGCATAACTTCCATTTCAGAAGAGTTATACGAGGCGGCTAAGGTGGATGGCGCCGGTGTGATTCAGACATTTGTAAAAATAACCACACCGATGCTGAAACCAATCACCATGTTTATTGTCATGACCAGTATCATCGGAGGACTTCAGCTATTTGATGAACCAAATTTACTGTTCCCGGCTACACTCTTTGGCGGACCGGAAAAATCCTGTCTCACAATGGTGGCTCATTTCTACGATGTATCCTTCATGTCCACCTCAAGGCTTGGTTACGGAACTGCGGTCGCTTTCAGCCTGTTTATGATTATTGTGGTATTTTCCGTTTGCGGGAACTTTATGATGAAAAGAAAGGCGGAAGATTAGAATGAAGAAAACAAAAGCATTTTTAACCTATTTACTATTAGGATTCATTACTTTGATATCGCTGTATCCATTTTATACGATGATCATTATGGCGTCTTACCGATCAGAAAATTTATTTCAGCAGATCCCGATTTTACCGGGGAATTATTTTTTGGAAAATCTAAAAGTCGTGATGAGTGCAAACTTTACCCAGACATATGTAAATAGTTTGTTGATTGCAGTGATTTCCACGGTGGTCAGTGTTCTTGTGAGCGGTATGATTGGATATGGAATCAATGTATACCAGTTCCGCTTAAAAAAAATAATTGTCAGTTTCATTATGCTTACGATGATGGTACCCACCCAGATCAGTATTATCGGCTATATGATAGAAATGAGAAAAATGGGATTCCAGGACAGCCTGTGGCCGATGATATTTGTATGGTTTGCCCATGGCTTCGGCGCCTTTTGGATGATTCAGTTTATTCAGACTTCCGTTCCCATGGAAATTATAGAGAGTGCCAGAATTGATGGTTCCGGTGAGTTTTCTACTTTTTTAAAAATTGCATTTCCATGTATCAAACCGGCGGTAACCACACTGTCGCTGCTGGTATTTTTAGGATCCTGGAACAGTTATCTGTATCCACTTGTCTTCTCCAATAGGGAAGAATTGTATACCATACCCATCTTTATCAAGAGTCTTTCGAATATGTACCGGACCGATTATGGAGCGCAATTAGTTGGATTGTCCCTGTCTATTGTACCGGTTGTAATCTTGTTTGTCATATGCTCTAAAACCTTTATTAAAGGACTGACGGCGGGAGCAGTAAAGGGATAACAAAAGGCAGGCTGGAAACTGTTAAAAGCTGATAAAAAAACTGGGATTCTGGAAGAAATTAGTTCTCTTACCATTCTAAAAATATGTTAAGATGAATTCCGGAGGTAGGAAAAATGGACAGGATAAAATTATTTATTGTAGATGATGAGCCTATGGCAATCGAATATTTTAAAAGCTATCTGACAGGGCTGGATCAGTATGAGCTGGTTGGAGAAGCATATGACGGCAGAATGGGGTATGAATTAATCAGGGAAAAAAGACCGGATATTATATTTGTGGATATCAGTATGCCCGTTATGGATGGACTTACCCTGGCAGAACAGCTTTTAAAAGACAGCAGAACATGGAAAATTATTCTGCTCTCATCTTACCGGGAGTTTGACTACGCAAAAAAGGGGCTGGAAATCGGCATCACCTCTTATCTTCTAAAGCATCAGATTACCCAGGATATATTGTCAGCAGAAATAGAAAAGGCCATGGGGGAAGTACGGGAGTCGAAAATAACGGAGCGTAAGCTTTTTCATTATAATTTCCGGAAGTTCTTGCTGTCGGAATCAGATTCAGACTCAGGCTCAGACCTTACCGAATTTGTCTATAAAAAGGCAGGTGAATTCTTACTTCTGGATATCGTGCCGGATGAACCGGTTCTTTCTTTTGGGCAGACAGAACCCGCAGGAGGAGTGCCTGATTGGGAGGAAGTGGAAACGTATGAGAGGCGGGGAATTGCCTGCAAAGGGATTATGGAAATGGAGACAGGCCGTTTTACCGCCATTTTGTTTCTGAAACCCGGTTACAGCGAAAGCCAGAAAAGAGAATGTCTGTTGGAATTCGCTGCTTTGACTCAGCAGTATTTTCACCGGGATAACAGGACGGCGTCTGTTGTGATTTCACGGTTGATCACAAATTTTTATGCGCTCCCGAAACTTTACCGTGAACTTATGGTCTATGGAGACAGACTTTATCTATATAAAAGGGATACTATAATATTTCAGGCTGATATGGCGCTGCCGTTAACTGACGAGATGTCCGGGGATATATTTCTGGAGCTGCTGGTGGCATTGGAAGCGGGGGAAGATGAAGCGGTCAGCTGTCTGGAAATGGTGTTTCAAAGGGTAGAAGCAGGTCCGGCAAGAGCAGAATTCTGCCGGATGACACAGGATATCATACAGGTATTAAGATCCTTTATGAAGAAAAATAAGATCCAGCCGGAATTATGCAAGGGGCAGGCAGTGCCTTATTCCGTAAGAGAAACCAGAGACTGGATGATCCGGGCGGTAAAGGAAATGTTTCAGGCGATAGCGGAATCAAAAAATAAATGGAAGTCTGAAGTGACCAGAAGTGCAATTTATTATATGGAAGAAAACTACAGCAGAAATATTTCTCTTTGGGATATTGCTGCATACTGCGGTGTAAGTGAAAGCTATCTCAGAAAGAAATTCAAGCTGGAGATG
The DNA here is from genome assembly GCA_900540475.1 of uncultured Robinsoniella sp. Lineage (GTDB taxonomy): Bacteria > Bacillota > Clostridia > Lachnospirales > Lachnospiraceae > Robinsoniella. Next base: position 82,375 of record UQGG01000016.1, read on the forward strand.
GGAAATACCGTAGTGGATTATCTGACAATCCTCAGAATCGATAAGGCTAAGGTGATTCTGAAAAACAAAAGTGTTCGGGTTGTAGATATACATAAAATGGTAGGATTTACTTCCAGCCAGTATTTCAGCAACGTATTTAAAAAAGTCGAAGGCATCAGTCCAAGTGATTATCGCAATCAGCAGTTCTGACTGGCAAAGGAGAAGGTCTATGAGAAAAGCAGGTATTAAATATAAACTGATTATAATTACCATGATCGTAACCCTTGGAGTGCTGACCGCGTGTGGAATTCTGTCTTCCCTTTATTTCTTTAATGTATTAAAAAAGCAGATCTATCAGGATGAAAGGCAAAAATTAAATCAGACAGCAGTCCGAATAGCGGATATTCAGGATGAGATGATGAAAATGGCAAAAATTATCGCCAGTGACGGTGAGATTCAGCGGATTATTACAGAAGAAAATGCGGTGGGAATGGTGGAATATTTTTCGGGCAGGCAGCAGGTTACCAACAAACTTTCCCAATATCTGAACATCCGCCAGGACAGTTACAGTGTGTATATTCTTACAGATCAGTCTGTTTATTTCAGCAATGGGCTGGAGACGGATGAGGATATCAGGCAGGATTACTGGTATCAGGAAATGGAAGGAAACGGATTTACCGGCGTACATGAAATCTATCAGATGCAGTCGAAAATAAAAACGAGAGTGGTTAGTTACCGCATGCAGTTCTATGATATGAAAAGCGGTACCAGAGCGCTGGGGGATATCATTATTAATCTGGATTACGAAGAACTCCAGTATAATTTAGATATGAATGATGAAATATTAGAGGGTTATTGGCTGTCAGATCAGCAGGGAAATAAAATCTGGTCCTACGGGAAGCTTGGTGAGGATACCGAAAATTCCGGGCGCATCGTCCGTCAGGATTATCCCATGCCGGATGGGTGGACTTTATCTGCCCAAATATCAGACAGCGGGATCATTTACAAGCTCAGATATATTTTTATATTTTTCAGTGTGCTGTTTTTGGCGGCTCTTATCGTACTGGCGGCTGTGCTATGGCGCTTTATGGGCATCCTGTTAAACCCCATTGAACAGCTGGTGGAAGGTGCCAAGGAAGTTGGAAACGGAAATTTTAATTATCTGGTTAATATTCAAACGGAGGATGAATTTCAGAGGCTGGGGGAGTCCTTTAATACGATGGTAGGTGATATTAAGAATTACATAGACACATCCATTCAATATGAGAAGACTGCGAAGGAGATGGAAATCAACCGCCTGATGCTGCAAATTAATCCTCATTTTATTTATAATACGCTGAATTCTATTGTATTTATGGCACAGATCAAGGGAAATGAGGATATCGCTATATTTGCAAAGGCTTTTATTTCCCTGCTGCAGGATACCCTGAATGTGGATAAAGATAAGATGTATATCAGCCTGGAACAGGAGATGACCAACGTAAAAAATTATCTGATTCTGCAAAGTTACCGCTATGTAAATAGATTCGAAGTGGTCTATGATGTGCATGAGGAAACGCTGTCCTGTAAAGTACCGAATGTGTTTATTCAGCCGCTGGTGGAAAATGCCGTATTTCACGGGATCTGCCCGAAGCCGGGGAAAGGTATATTAAAAATATCTTCCAGGCTGGAGGAAGACGGAAATGTGCAGATAACCGTTGAAGACAATGGTGCTGGAATGACCGGGGACCAGATAGAAGCACTTTTGAACACGGATATGAAGATCCGGGGAGGTATGAGAAAGATTGGAATTTCCAATATCAAAGAACGGATTCAATATATTTATGGTGAAAATTATGGAATGACCATTGAAAGCCAGGTGGAAATGGGAACTAAAATAGTGATAAATATACCCTTCGAACCGGTGGAGTAACAGAAGATAAAACGGAATAAACAGAAAAAGACACCAGAGAATTTAGAGAGCTTAGAGAGCAAAGAGAGCAAAGAGGATAAAGAAAAAATGGAAGAAAAGCTTTATTACGGATGCGCCTATTATCCGGAATTATGGGATGAGGAAGCGGTCGATTCGGATATCCGGCATATGAAGAAACTGGGTATTAATGTAGTACGGATGGGTGAATTTGCCTGGTCCGTGATAGAACCGGAGGAGGGAAAATTCAATACCGGGTATTTTGCGGGGATAATTCAGAAACTGGACGACCATGGGATTAAGACGATTTTATGCACCCCCACGGCTACGCCGCCAGTCTGGTTGACTTACGGGCACCCGGAACGGCTGTTTCAAAATCAAAGCGGCGAGAGACTAAGTCATGGGGCAAGGCAGCACTGCTGTATCAATCATCCGTATTTTATAGAAAAAGCGAAGATTATTGTGGAGAAAATAGCAGAGTCGGCGGGAAAGCTGCCCGGAGTTATCGGCTGGCAGATTGACAATGAGTTAAAGTGCCATGTATCCGAATGCTATTGTGAAACCTGTCTGGCGCTGTGGCACCAGTGGCTGGAAAAACGGTACGGCACCGTGGATCAGCTGAATAAATCATGGGGGACAGAGGTATGGAGCGAGCGGTATCTTGCTTTTGAGCAGGTTCCGGCACCGGTTAAAACGCCGTTTCTCCACAATGCATCATTAGAGCAGGCATATAAGCAGTTTGCCAGGGAAAAGACCAGCCGGTATTGCCATATGCAGGCGGAAATAATAAGAAAGTATTCCTGTCAGCCGATTACCCATAATTCCGGCGAATACTTTGCACTTGATAATCCCCAATTATTTGAGAAACTGGATTTTGCATCTTTTGATGACTATGCAGAGGCCAAAGATTACGCCATTATGCTAAGAAGCTATGATTATTTCCGCATGTTAAAAAAAGAGGTTCCATTCTGGGTTATGGAGACAAGTCCCAATCATAATGGCTGCCTTACCGGTGCCGCAGTACCTCATCCGGCAGGATATCTGAAAGCGGAAGCGGCAGCCGCTTACATTGCCGGTGCCCAGGGGTTCTCCTACTGGCTCTTCCGGCAGCAGCAGGCAGGCTGTGAAATAACCCATGGGTCCATCCTGTATGCCTGGGGAGCTCCCACAACCGGATATACCGATGTAACAGAAGCGGGGCTGGTGAAAGAAAAGATTGAGCCTTATATTATGAAAACCCATATTCCCAGAGGGAAAGTGGCATTGATGTATTCGGATACTGCACGGATTACCTATGAGGTGGAGCCATTTGAAAATTATGATTACTGGAAGATGATCCAGATGGCATATGAAGAGGACATTCCCCACGATATGATGACGGATGTTATACATGAAGATACCGATTTAAAGGGCTATCCGGTATTATATACGCCGTTTATGGCAAGTATGAAAGAGGATTTTATAAAAAAAGCGGTCAGCTATGTAGAAAACGGCGGTATTTGGATAACCGGTCCGATGTGCAATTACAGAACCAGCGAACATACGGTGCCTTTGGACGGGGGATTTGGAACGCTGGAGCAATATGCAGGAGCAAAAGTTAAGTATCTGGAAAGTTTTACAGATGCAGGTGTCAATGGAAAAGCATTTGATACCAACATGGAATTGTCCATGCTGAGCGCAGTGTTTGAAGTGAAAGAAGCAAAACCGTTGGGCTTTGTGACATCCGGGAGGCTGGAAGGAGAAGTCTTTCTTACAGAGCAGCGTTTGGGAAAAGGAAGGCTGATTCTGATTGGATCCCGCCCCAAACAGGGGATCCGGCATAATTTTATGCAGAAACTCCTGACTCATTATTTAGAAATAAATGGGGTACAGTTTTTCTGGAAATCGAATGGGGGCATTAAGACGGTGGAACGGCTGGGAGATGACGGATCGGTTTATCTGTTTGCAGTGGATATGAGCGGAAAAGGGGGATTCTTATCTATTTGTAGAGAATTTGAAGTTGTATTTGGGGAACGAGTGGAAGGCGGGATCGAACTGAAACCGTATGAAACGGTTTTAGTGCGTGTTTGAAAATTCTTCCCGCCAGCTGCATGCCTCACTTTGCGGTATTTTTGCCCTGAATTCAGGTTATGCAGCCCGCTATGCGTCCTGCATCCAGGTGAAAATTTCACAAAATGTGGCGATAAGCTGCCAGAAAGCAATTTTAAATCATGTTCTAACGCGTCAGTTCATCCCAGTGCTCATCACCCCATTTTTTTAAGTGCAGCATAACCGGTATCAGACTGTTACCCAATTCAGTTAAATGGTATTCCACATGGGGCGGCACTTCCTGAAAGTCATGTCTTATCAGTATTCCGGAAGATTCCAGCTCCCGCAGCTGTTTTACCAATGAGGATTCTGCGATATGCCCAATGTGCCGCCTTAGTTTACCAAATCTGTGGACATCTTCAAATGCAATATAATATATAATTTCGATCTTCCATTTTCCACCCAGAATTTTTTGAATAGTAGAAATAACAGGGCATCTTTCTATGGACAATTGGTCTTTTTTCATCTGTTGCTGTCTCCTAACTTTTTACATAGTATAGCCATAAGCGTGAGAAATTGCAATATACTACAAAAAAGTTCAGTACTTTTCTTTTTGCGGCAGGATGATATAATCTGCTTATCTTACAAGAGGAGAGTGACAAAATGAATACTGTAATATATTATTTTTCTGCAACCGGGAACAGTCTGCACACAGCAAGGATAATTGGGGATAAATTGCATGCAGAATTAATTCCCATGCCGGGGCATATGGGGGTTACCTGCAAAAGTGAAGTGATTGGCTTTGTATTTCCAACTTATTTTTGGGGACTTCCCGGGACGGTGTCTGAATTCATACAGAAATTAAAGGTGGAGTCAAAAAATCCATATATATTTGCAGTTTCCACATATGGTGCACTGCATGGCGGCGTTTTGGGACATACAGAACAAGCGCTGAATGCAGAGAATCTGCAGTTGTCTTATGGTAAGGTGATTTTGGCTGTAGCTAATTTTATTGAAGAATACAATCCCAGAATCGGTTCTGCGAAAGAGAATTTAAAAATGGCTGATCTGGAAGCGGCAAAGGCTGCTGAGGACATCCTGGCAGGAGTGCACAGATCCGGTTTCCGTGTATCGGTGTGGGACCGGTTATTCTATAAATTATACACTGGCATCAAGATCAATAGGGATGGAGGATTCCATGCTGATGACAAATGCATTGGATGCGGAATCTGTCAAAAAGTATGCCCCAATAAAAACATAGTTTTAAAGAATGGCCGCCCGGAATTCCAGCACCGGTGTGAACACTGTGTGGCTTGTATCAACTGGTGCCCGAGGGAAGCAATTCAATGGAGGAGGGTTACCAGGAAAAGAAACCGCTATCACCATCCAGAAGTGGGTGTGAAGGATATTATTGGGGAGATGAAGTGATTTTACGAAATTCGCCCGGAAGCATCCCCGTATGCATACAGCAATGGAACAGTAGGAATTTAAAAATCGGAAACGGAAACTAATCTGATTGTGTATATAAGCAGTTATTTTTTATATAGAATATACGTCAAAGACAATGACTTCATCGTAGGATTATGTTAAAATTTGATTAGATAAATAGGGACATTTTGTCTAATGAAGGGTGGAAGAATTGTATTGGTAGAAAAGTTTGCTGAAAAGATAGCTTCTCACTTAGCTGAAAAAGTTAGGGATATATTAATTTCAAGAGATAAGTGGTGAATTTTACAGACTACGGAGCTATGGGGCAAATGAGTAAGTTATTTCGCGGCGATACTACTAAAAGAAACGGGGCAAAGATATGGAACAGAAAGAAAATATAGTACATTTACTGGAACGGCTTTATGTTACGGCCCAGATTCCTTTTCATGTATTTGATACGGAAGGGAATATAATTATTCAAACAGGATCTGCCAGTATTCAAAATGATCCCTTCTATACAGATAAAGATTTGTGGCTGGAAGTCAAAGCCGCGAGCCAGAAAAAAGCAATACCAGTATTCTATATAGAAGAAGACATCTTTATTTATGGCAGCTTTTTTGATGACGATAGTAATTATTATATTTGTGGTCCAGCTTCTTTGGCGATGCCATCGGTGTCTAAAAAGCATTATTATAGAGAACGGCATGGTTCCGGCAGAGAACAATATCTGATACCAGTCAAACCATATATTGCCATAGCCAATATTTTATCGCTTGCGTTTTGGGGGATTACCGGACGGCGGGTGACGGAAACTGTAATTCTAACTGCAATAGATGAGAAAAATGCCAGTGACCAGATTGAATCAAAAGATGTAGATAAATATCAGTTTGAGAAGTCAGAGCGTGGTGCCCAGCATTTGAGTTATCATTATGAACAGCAATACTTAGCTGCGGTGGAAAATGGAGATGTTGAGTTTTTTGAAGCGTCTAATACGGCAGAGCCAATGGCGATGGAGAAGATTGGGAAACTGGCAGATGATAGTTCTAAACAAGTGGAATATATGTGCTTATCATCAATTGTACTAATTACCAGAGCAGCAATGCGCGGAGGACTAGATCCCCAGGCAGCATACGTAATGAGTGAGTTATATATGCAGAAACTTGAACGGTGTCAAAACACACAAGAAATATTGAAGCTGCATCAGACGATGCGGATTGATTTTGTAACAAGAGTGAGGAGTGAAAAAGATCGAAAGGCAAAAAGGGATTATATTGAAAAATGTAAAAATTATATTGCCCAGCATGTTCACCAGCCAATCAGAATAAAAGATATTGCAGATATAATTGGTGTCAACCACAGTTATCTGTCTCGTAAGTTTACGGAACAAGAAGGAATTACGATTGCCCAGTATAATATTAAAGCCAGGCTTGCAGCAGCAGCGAATATGCTCAAATACTCTGAGAGCAGTATTGCAGAGGTGTCTGATTACTTTTTCTTTGCATCGCAAAGTCGTTTTGGAAATCAGTTTAAGAAAGAATATGGTATCACTCCATATGTTTATCGTAAAGAGAATCAAGTAGTAGATTTTGTGCTAAAGAGTGAAAAGGAAGATAAATAGAATATAAAACAAAATAAATAATAGAAAAAGAAGTCAAAAAATGTATAAAAAAGTCAAAAAATATACATACAGAAAAGACCATGATGTTTATAATACATATAAACATTATGGTCTTAATTTTATGGTTTAAGTAGAAAGGGGAACGCGATGATAAGACAAAAATTTAATGACAATTGGAGTTTCTTTAAAGGAGCAGCCAACCCGATGATGGCAGCGTTAAAGGGGCAGAATGCAGAGGCAGAAGTGATTACACTTCCGCATGATGCGATGATTCACGAGAAGAAGTGTGAAGATGCAGCAGGAAAGATTCAGACTGGATTTTACCCGGGAGGAACCTATACATATTTGAAGAAATGGCGGGTGCCAGGGGAAGCAGAGAACCAGACAATTACATTGGAATTCGAAGGTGTGTATGGTGATGCGAGAATCTTTATCAATGGTGATTATGCAGGCAAGAATCATAATGGATATGCCGGATTTCAGGTGAAGCTGGATAGTTTTCTGAAATACGGGGAAGAAAATGAAATCAAGGTAGATGTTAATAACACCATGCAGCCAAATAGCAGGTGGTACTCAGGAAGCGGTATTTATCGTAACGTGAATATCATGTATGGTGATTTACTCCATATTGATGCTGACGGTGTTAAGGTTTCTGTTCCAGAGATTAGTGAGGGGGCAGCAGTTGTTATGGTGGACATACAGCTTACGAATGAACATACAAAAAATAAGCTGGTACATATTGTTACAGAGTTATTAGATCCGTCAGGAGCAAAAGTTGCAGAAGATACGATGAAAGCAACACTTTTTCGCGGAGAAGGAATTAAGACCAGACAAAGAATGTTTGTGAGAGATGCAAAATTATGGAGTACAGAATCACCAGAATTATATGAATGCAGAATCAATGTGTATGATGGCGATAACATCCTTGATCAGGAGAACATTAAATTTGGTATTCGTTCACTGCAGCTCGATGCGGATCATGGCTTGCGGATCAATGGTGCAGTGACGAAGCTGCGAGGAGCTTGTATACATCATGATAATGGTGTAATCGGTGCATGTACCTTAGAACGTGCAGAGGAGCGCAGATGTGAGCAGTTAAAAGCAGCAGGGTTTAACTGTATCAGAAGCGCTCATCATCCACTTAGCAGAGCGATGCTGGACGCATGTGACCGCATCGGAATACTTGTAATTGATGAGTTGGGTGATATGTGGAATCATTCGAAGAATACCAGTGACTATTCAATGTTCTTTATGGAAAACTGGGAAAAAGATGCCCGTGAAATGGTTCATAAAGACTACAATCATCCTTCCGTTATCATGTATTGCATGGGAAATGAAGTGCAGGAAGTGGGAACACCCAGAGGGGCAGCACTGAATCGAAAGATCTCCAATATGATCAAGACTCTGGATGATACCAGATATACAACAAATTCTATTAATGGTTTATTTGCAGCCGGCAGCAGAATGCGTGAAATCATGGGTGATATTATGTTGAAGATGCCTGGCGGTGCAGAAATGATGCAGAAGAAACAACAAGCTGGTGAGGAAGGACAGAAAAAAGAGGGCGGCAGCAATCAGATGAACAGCATGATGAGTATCATGCGCGGTCCACTGGCAGATGCTTTTGCTGCACACCCGATCATGACGGAGATTATCGAAGAATTTGCTTCTTCTATGGATGTGGCAGGATTTAATTATTTGACCGGGCGACATGCGATGGAGCATGAGCTCCATCCAAACCGCGTGGTAATGGGAATTGAAACATACCCGGATGATATCGTTAAGCTGTGGGATATTGTAGAGAAGAATCCGCATGTGCTGGGTGACATGACGTGGACTGGGTATGACTATCTGGGTGAAGCCGGAATCGGTATTTTCTACTATGATGGCAGGAGGGGATTTGAACAAAACTGGCCTTCTACATTAGCTTATATAGGCGATATTAATCTGATCGGATATCGCAGACCGATTAGTTATCTGAGAGAAATCGTATACGGACTGCGTAAAGAACCTTATATAGCAGTTGAACGGGTTGATAAATATGGACTGGAGTGTATCAGGAGTGCATGGATGCACAAAGATAATATCGCCAGCTGGACATGGCCGGGATATGAGGGGAAACCGGCAATTGTAAATGTATACTCGGATGCGGATGAAGTGGAATTATTCTTAAACGGAGAATCTAAAGGGAAGAAACCTGCAGGTGCAGGATATGAATTTACAGCAAATTTTAATATTGCATATACAGCAGGCAGACTGGAAGCTGTAGCCTATCGAAATGGGAAGGCAGAAGAAACATGTGAACTTACAACAGCAGGAGAAGTGGTATCTCTCTCAGTGCAGGCAGATAAGACCGAATTGTGTGCTGACGGAGCAGATTTAGCTTATATCAAAGTATTGCTTCAAGATAAGAATGGTAATGAAAACTTATTTACATCAAAGGAGATCACGGTAGAAATAGAAGGACCGGCCACGATACAGGGATTTGGATCAGCAGCACCAGAGACGCTGAATCAGTACGATAACCATACGTGGGAAACGTGGGATGGTCAGGTATTGGCGGTAATAAGAGCAGGCCATGAAAAAGGAGAAGTAAAAGTTACTTTTCGAGCAGAAGGACTGGAAACCCAGCATGTGACATTGCAAATAAAATAAAGAGTGATTACTCTTTAAAATCAGCCAGTTTTTCCTGATTTCGGTATTTCTGCGGTGACATACCGGTGTGATCCTTGAAAATCTTACCAAAATGACTCTGCGATGGGAAACAGAGATAAGCAGCTATTTCAGTAATACTTTTATTGGAGTATTTCAACATGTTAGAAGCGGCTTCTACTCGCATTTGGTGAATGTAGTGGACGATGCTGACACCTTCCTTTTGAGAAAAACGACGTGCCAGATAAGAATTATTAATCCCGATTTCTTTTGCGATACCGGCAACCGTAATAGGCTTGTTAAGATTCCGGGATATAAAATTTTTGCATGCTTCGATGTAGGAAATTTGACTTCGTTCTATTTGGGACTGTTTCACTTGCTGGGCATAGCTCAAGCGGATATCTGAATGCAAATGTAGCATATCGTGGATAGTTTTAGCTTGTTCCAGTTTTTGGAGATAAGTATCACTCATAGCATATGCTATGAGTGGATTCAAGCCGCCTTCAATTGCGGCCCGGCTCATGAGGGCAAGGGCAGTACAGACCATGTATTCATAGTGTTTAAATGTATTATTTGCCAGTTTTCCGATTTTACCTGTGTGTGCATTCTGCAGAGAACGAAGTCCGGATTTAATGCCGTCCACATCACCGTCGCGCACTTGTTTTACAAAACGAACCTCCTCTGCATAGTTCATCCGAAGAACTTCTGCTTCGGAATTATCTAATATGTACTTTTGATATGGATAGACCTGATATTCGGGAATGCTTGTTTGGATATTACTATTAGCCAATATATCTTCATCAGAGAGTTGGATACCGGTAGAAAGATTATATAGTATTGAAATCATGGCAAGTAAATCAGGAAAAGAAGCGTGGGAAATATGGAAGCCATCTGATTTGAGATTATGCAGACGGGCGTATTTTTTAATACTGTCAGCATCGACTTTTACAGGAGCAACAGGACCAATCATAATGCAAGACTCGTCATCTGTTTTAAGGGCAGCATACAATAAAAGCGCATTTTCATATAAGAGAGCGGGACGTGAGTTCCTAAGTAATTCTCTAATCAGATATTGACGTAAGGCGGGGTCCGCAAGTATCGGATCAGATGTAGTATCATAACCGTATTGTGATATAACGGCCATGTTTGTCAAATTGAAATAACGAAATGGGATTTTGCTCATTGTAAATATTCTATCAAGCATTAATATATTATCTTTCATAGTTCCTCCACTATTTTATACTTATCGAATTACGAATGTCCGATAAGATATACTGCATGTTTAGTATAGCAAAAATTTTATATACTATCAAGAAAATGGGCAAAAATACGATAAATATGTATAAAATACGATATATGAAAGAGTGGGAGGAATCTTATAATGAATACAAATAAAAAGGCAATGCAGGATAAGGAGGAAGTATGAAAAAGGAAGAAGTAAAAAAGCAGGCACAATTAATACTTGCAGATCTGTCCCTGGAGCAAAAAATAGGACAGGTGCAATGTATGTTTGCAGGAGGGATGGTTCCTAATGAGATACTTGAACGGTTCCCGGGCGGTTTAGGAGAACTGGCATTAATTATCGGCACAGAAGGGAAAGAGGTTAATGCTGAAAGAGCAAAGGCACAGCAGGATATTATTGTAAAGAATTGCGGTATACCTGCACTTCGACATGTAGAGGCATTGACGGGAGTATTGGCGCCAGATACGACTATATTTCCGGCTGCGATTGGTATGGGAGCTACATGGAATCCGGAAAACGTAGAAAAGATGGCCGATATTGCAAGAAAACAGATGTTAGTAATTGGTATCCGTCAGGCTCTTTCACCGGTTATGGACGTTGCCAGAGATCCAAGATGGAGAAGAGTGGGGGAAACATATGGAGAAGATCCGACCCTTTGTGCGGCAATGAGTGTGGCTTATACGAAAGGACTGCAGACAGACGATTTGGAAAACGGAGCCGTTGCAACAGGAAAGCACTTTCTGGGGTATGGTTTGAGTCAGGGCGGACTTAACATGGCGGCAAATTCTATTCCTGCCAGAGAATTACGAGAAGTATATGCAAAACCATTTCAAGCCGCGATTTCAGAGGCCGGCTTGGGATCAGTAATGAACTCCTATGGGACCATTGATGGGGAAATGGTCATTGGTTCAAAAGCAATTATGACCGATTTGCTTCGAAATGAGATGGGATTTGACGGTATCATGGTCTCGGATTATATGTCCATCGATCGTATGGTCGATTTGAAGATTAGTGAAGGTCCGTTGGAAGGGGCAATGCAGGCTTTAAAGTCAGGCATGGATTCTGAGCTTCCCAAACCTTATGGATATGCAGGAGAATTATCAAAGGCGATTGAAGAAGGGGAATTTGACATTAAATATCTGGATCAGGCCGTTCTAAGGATGTTGGAAACAAAAATAAAATTAGGTCTGTTAGAGCAGCCATACATAAGGGAAGAGTTGATGGAGGAGGCCTACGATAGTGCACAGACAGTTGCAGCCAGTTTAAAAGCAGCGAGGGAATCTATCGTTATGTTGAAAAATGACGGGATCTTGCCGCTTGGTAAGAATACAAAGAAAATTGCAGTAATTGGGCCCCATGCAGACAGCCTACGTCTATTGTTTGGATGTTATACATTCCCGGCTCAGATTGACAGAGATTTATCAGGGGCAATGAGTGATATGCCTGGTATGGCTGGTGCAGGCGCCGATAAACGAGACAATGCGAACCGAATGCCTTATTTGGAGGGGTGCACCGTCCGTGGGACATCCCCTGTCATTGAAGAAACATTAAGGGAAATCTATGGTGACAGAACACCGACCATACTGACAGCGATTAGGGAAAAGTGTCGTGAATCCAAGATTACTTACGAAAAAGGGTGCGATGTAGCAGGAACCGATAAAGGTGGATTTGAAAAAGCCATAGAAGCAGCAAAATCAGCCGATGTTGTTATTTTAGTGCTTGGCGGAAAATATGGCTGGGGAACGAACTGCACGACAGGTGAAGGAATAGATTGCGATAACATTGGTTTGCCGGGAGTGCAGGAAGAGCTGGCAAAATCAATTTTTGAAACAAGTGTACCGACCGTGTTTGTCCATATGGATGCAAAACCTCTGTCAAGTGAATATATTGCTGGTCATTACCCGGCAATTCTGGAAAACTGGTATCCCGGCGAGACAGGTGGAAGTGCGCTTGCAGATGTGCTGTTTGGGGATTATAACCCCGGCGGTAAAATGCCGATGACAGCAGCAAGGAATACCGGGCAGATCCCAATTCATGCTTCAACTCAAAATGGAAGTGGGTATTGTGGTGAAGAAGGAATGGTAATTGCCAAGTATGTGGAAGGATCTAAGGCGCCGCTATATTACTTTGGAGAGGGAAAGAGTTATACAACATTTGAATATACCAATATACAAGTGACAGATAAAGCAGAGGCATCAAGTATTCTTCATATTTCCTGTGATGTAACGAATACTGGTGAGAGAGACGGAGAGGAGGTAATACAGCTTTATGTAAGAGATGAATTGGCATCAATGGTTCGCCCCGCTCAGGAATTGGCAGGTTTTTACCGGGTAAAATTAGCAGTTGGTGAAACAAAAAAAGTACAATTCGAAATGAAGGTCAGCCAATTGGCATTTTTAAATACTGAGATGAAATGGATTATTGAGTCAGGGAAGATGACTGTACGGATTGGTGCTTCTGCAAAAGATATAAGACTTACAGAAACATTTGAAATCACCAATAGTGCAGAGGTTGATGGAAGGACCAGAGGCTTTTATGCCAAAGCATGGGAGAGTAAGAACCTATAAAATGTAAAGGGTTAAGGAGGAATTAAAAATGAGTGAAGTGAAATCTGCTTTGAAAAGTACGAAATTAGAGAAAATTTGTTATGCCTTAGGTGATGTGGGAGCCAACTTAATATGGAGTTTTTCTTCGTTTTTTCTGACTTATTATTATACAGACAGTGCTGGTATATCAGCAGCATTTGCCGGTACGATGATGTTGATCTGCCGTATATTTGATGGCGTTAGTGATTTATTTATGGGAGTTATTATTGACAAAACAAAAGCCCGTTGGGGAAAAGCCAGATCCTGGATATTATTTTCCACAGTACCGATGGTTTTGATGTATCTGGCTATGTATAATGTACCTTCAGGCTTAAGTCAGACCGGCAAAAATGCCTGGGCCATGATTACATATTTTCTGTTGTCAGTCGTTTTTTATACAGCAAATAACCTGGCTTATCATACAATGCTCCAGAGATTCTCACTAACATCAGAAGACCGCGGATCGGTAAGCGTGGTTCGCACAATTTTTGCAACTGGTTCAATCATGCTTATGAACATTATTACACCAATTTTGTTCGGAGTACTTGGCGGACAGCAGAAGCAGCAGACATGGACGATTATTACACTGATATATGGCATTATTGCGACAATAAGTTTGTTTATTACCTTTTTTGGAGTAAAAGAAAAATTACCGATTGAAGAGGTAAATGAAAAGAATACGAAGGAAAAGGTTCCAACAAAGCAAGCAATAAAGATGTTGCTAAAAGGAAGATATTTTTACATCGCAATTGTATTGTTCTTTGCCTATTATATTTCAAGCGGGATCGGCGGAATCGGTATTTATTATACAGGTAATGTTTTAGGGAGTGTCAGTTACTATAGTATTCAGTCGGTCCTGGGACTAATTCCGACAATTCTGTTTCTTCCGTTTGTGCCGAAGCTGTTTGGTAAATTTGGTAAGAAAAAAACGATGATGGCAGGATTAGTAATAACTATGCTTGCCGGACTTGTCATTCTTACGAATCCATCTAATCCAACCATCTATTTGAGCATGATTTTTGTGAGAGGAATCGGGAATGGACCTATGTCAGTAGCAATATTTACCCTGGCAGGAGATATCGTGGATTATAATGATATGCGGACCGGAACCAGAGCAGAAGGGGTTGCTACAGCAGCTAATACTGTTGGGCAGAAGCTGGGTTCCGGATTAGGAGCGGCATTACTGGGCTGGATATTAGCGTGGGGACAGTATAACGGAGCCTTAGATGTACAACCGGATTCGGCAATTCAGGCAATGATTATTATTGCAGTTGTGATACCACTTGTAATAAGTGCTATAGCGTTCGTATTGCTAATATTCTGGGATTTGGAGAAGTATCAGCCGGAAGTCAGAGCTTATTTAGAAAAGAAGACAATGCAGAATGCGCAGTCATAAGCAGTAAATTTAAATCAGATGCCAAATTAGATAGAAAAAGATTTTATATCTCCAATCATGATTATCTGGTTGGAGATATTTTATCTTGGGAAAAGGTTAGAAGGGATAGTTTTTAAACGTGTACAGCAAATCAGGAGGCACAACATGTTATCAGGCAGACAAAGAACGGGTATCTTTATAACATTAATGTTAGGCACTTTTATAGTGTCAATGACTACAACAGTAACAGCCAATATGCTACCTGCCATTATGCAGGATCTTGACATTATCACCAGTACGGCCCAATGGCTTACGAGCGGCGCGACGCTGGTATCAGGTATTATGATACCAATTACGGCGTATTTGATTAAACGATTTCCCAGTAAAAACTATTTTCTTTCGGCGATGGTCATATTTTGCTTTGGTGCTTTTCTTGGCGCTGCCGCCCGGAGCTTTTCTTTACTGCTTATCGGGAGGCTCATTCAGGCTGTTGGATGCGGCATGCTAATGCCTTTTGCGCAAGTGATCATCATGGCGGTTTATCCGAAGGAAAAATATGGTTCGGTACTTTCAATTTATGCACTGGGTGCCACGTTTGCACCAGTGGTTGCACCAACAATAGCAGGTGTGGTAATTGATGTACTGGGATGGCAGGCGATGTTTGTTATTTTGCTGGGTATAGGTATTATTATTGTAATTCTGGGGGTTATATTTATGAGAAATGTAACTGAGAATTATGCGGAATACTTCAATCTGTTTCCAATCATATTATCATCTGTCGGTTTTTCGGGATTGTTGATTGGATTGGGGAATATCTCCGGCAGCTCTTTTTTTCATATTAAAACAGGCGGGGCATTGCTGCTAGGAGCGCTTTCGCTTATTCTTTTTGTAGTTTTACAATTGCGGGCAAAAGCACCATTGCTTAATTTGAGGGTTTTCAGATATCACAAATTTAGAACTGCTGTTTTTATAAGTGTACTTATGTATATTATATGTATGGGCAGCGGCACGCTTTTGCCCATATTCACCCAGACTGTTCTGGGGTATTCCGCTACGGCTTATGCTTTAGTGACCTTGCCTTCATCCGTAATAATGGCTATTGTTACAGTATGTTCAGGGAGGGTTTATGATAGATTCGGACCCAAGCCATTAATTGCCGGTGGAATTACCATGCTGCTGACCGGCAGCATCCTTGGTATCATGTTCCATGAGGGAAGCGGTCTCATATTTGTAGGAAGTGTTTCGTGCCTGCTTTCGGCGGGAACCGGGTTCTTAAGTTCCCCTGCAACTACAATGGGGCTGAGTGATTTAGATGACAAAAACAGGATTGACGGAAGTTCCATTCTAAATACTCTCAGACAGATATCCAGTTCTTTGGCATCTACATTGGCGATACTTATTTATTCCATAGTATCAGGAAATAACGGGAATATATTGGGGGTAAAGGCTGCTTATATGTTTTATATAGGAATTAGTGTGATTTCAGTTATTGTTGCATTTGACTTCCTGAGAGGGGATGCGGCCTGCTAAGAAACACCTTTAGATGATAACGACGTGCTCATACACTTTAAACTTCTGGCTGTAACCCTCATGTTGTCTGCTTTCCGTGCGGCTATGCCGCAGCTCTGGAAGAGGTATGGCTAGGTTGCGCCATACACCTTTCCTTGCTAGGACTAACTATTTTCATTATTTATTCTATATTGAGAGGGTGTAAGTCCAGTATATGTTTTAAAGGCCTTCATGAAACTTACAGTTTCAGAATAGCCCAGGACAGAACTGATTTCGGATATGCTGGCTGGTGTGTTTAGCAACAATCTTATGCCTTCTTCCATACGCAGTCCAAACGTATAATTTTGAAAATTCTGTCCAGTCGATTCTTTGAGGCAAACTGTCATGATTTTATTCAGAAAATGGAAAAGGGATATGATACGCCAACCGGAGAAAACGGAAATCTTCTATCCGGGGGAGAACGCCAGAGATTGTCCATTGCCAGGGCAATTTTGAAAAACAGCCCCATCCTGCTCTTGGATGAGGCAACTGCATCTTTGGATATTGAAAATGAATTAGCCGTAAAACAGGCGATTGCCAATCTGCTGAAAAATAAGAAAACAGTGGTCATGATTGCCCATACCTTGTCTATTGTAAAAAATGCAGATCAGATTATGGTGGCGGCGGATGGAAAAATTGCAGAAGCAGGTTCCCATGAGGAATTGTAGAGAAAAGGAGGAAAGTATGCGGCAATGTGGGAGGCTGGCTGTTTCAGGTGAAATGCCAGATAATAAATAACATGTGAAAAACTTGTGGAAAAATATCAAATTCACCCTTGACTTTATTGAGGTGATGTGATAAACTAATGCAGTAAAATAATTCTTCGTATGTTTTAATCCCTTTGGGGCTGGTGAGAAATCACCAGCCCTTGTTCATGTGGAAAAACCGCAATTAAAAAAGCATGCCGCTATCTCAACATGCTTCTATAATTTCCCGCTCAAATACAAATACATAATACCCGGGTAATTCACTGCCACCGTTCAGGTCCGTAAATTCCGTGAGCAGCCGCCAGTCCTTTGATGCATAATCATTTAACAAAGCTTCTAAATCCTGAAACTCCAGTTCTTTCAGCTTTTTACTGCTGCAGTCTTTTAAGATTTCTTTCCTAACCAGTTTATATTCGTGCATCGTATTCTTGTTCTCCATAAATAAAATTTGTACAGATTCTATTTCAGTTACTGTTGATAGTATATACATATATATAATTATTATTGATAAAAATATTTTTTGACGTTTTTTCCATACATTGGCTTTATATGGATATATTTTGAAAATTGTTTTAAAACGAGTATCCAAATAAGGCTCCTTCATGTATAATAATTTATAATAGTAACCATAGATGTGATTGAACGAGTTCAATCACTTAGATTTCTACAAGGAGTATGCATGAAAAAACACAGAACCATATTACTGGAACAGTTTAAAGAGGCTCTGACATCTGTAATGCCAATTGCGGGTATTGTTTTCTTCCTCTGTTTTACCATTGTACCTATTCTAAACAGTATTCTAATGGCATTTGTTGTAGGAACGGTATTATTGATTATTGGCATGGGATTTTTTACACTGGGAGCCGACCTCGCGATGACGCCCATCGGGCAGTATGTAGGTGCGGAGACCACAAAATCCAAGAAATTCTGGTTAATCCTGTTTATCTGTTTTATGGTAGGGAGTATCATTACCATATCAGAACCGGATCTTCAGGTTCTGGCGGAACAGGTACCCTCTATCCAAAATGGAGTTATCGTAGGTGCGGTTGCTGTGGGGGTAGGCGTTTTCCTGGTGGTTGCCATGCTTCGTATCCTGTTTCGGATCAGGCTTTCTTATCTTCTGATCGGACTCTATGCCGCAGTATTTTTGTTTTCCATTTTTGTTCCGGGCGATTTTCTAACGGTTGCATTTGACTCTGGCGGTGTGACGACCGGACCGATGACAGTACCTTTTATCATGGCGTTCGGTACGGGTATTGCGGCGATAAGAAGTGATAAGAATGCAGATGCAGACAGCTTCGGTCTGGTTGCCCTCTGCTCTGTGGGTCCCATTCTTGCAATTATGATTCTGGGTATGGTTTACCAGACAGACGGCGGAACCTATACACGGATTGCAATTCCGGATACTGAAAATTCCCGCCAGATGTGGCAGCTGTTTCAACATGCATTTCCTACCTATTTTAAAGAGGTTGGAATAGCGCTTCTGCCCATTACTTTATTCTTTGCCGTATTTCAGATGGTCAGAAGGAAAATGAACAAGACGCAGATGATCCGGGTATGTGCGGGGCTGGTCTATACATATCTGGGGCTTGTAATGTTTTTAACCGGTGTGAATGTAGGCTTTATGCCCGTAGGCAATTACCTTGGCAAAGAGCTTGGTTCCCTTAGCTACCGCTGGATTATCATACCAATCGGCATGGTGCTTGGTTACTTTATTGTTGCGGCAGAACCGGCGGTGCATGTACTGAATAAACAGGTATATGAACTGACTTCCGGTGTGATTCCGATTAAAGCAATGAGTAAGAGTCTGGCTATCGGTGTCTCCATATCCGTGGGACTGTCTATGCTGCGGATCATTACCGGGATACCAATCATGTATATGCTGATTCCAGGATATCTGCTGGCGGGTGTATTAAGCTTTTTTGTACCGCCCATATTTACGGCAATCGCCTTTGACTCCGGCGGTGTTGCATCGGGACCGATGACAGCCACATTTCTGCTTCCCCTTGCAATGGGCGTCTGTACTGCAGCGGGAGGCAATGTAATTACAGATGCATTCGGGGTAGTAGCTATGGTAGCCATGACTCCATTAATAACCATCCAGCTGCTTGGTTTATATTTCAAGTTTAAGACGAAAGACAAGGACGGGGAAAAGAAAACAGAATCACTGGATGTAGAAGAGATTATCGAACTGTAGGGGAAAAATGATGAGTGATATTTATTTATTGATTACAATTGTTAGGCGTGAATATGAAGAGGATTATATCGATTTCTTCAAAAAATATGAGGTTCATTCACAATTTGGTACACTGTGCAACGGTACAGCACAGCAAAAAGTACTCGATTATCTGGGAATCGAAGATTCGGAAAAAGTCATGATGCAGGTGGTTGTGTCGGGAGACCTTTCAAAACGATTATTGAAGAAACTGGTGTCAGAAATGGGCATCGACATGCCTGGAAGTGGAATTGCGATTACGATCCCGTTAGACAGCATCGGAGGCATTTCCAGTATGAAATATCTTATGGAGGAAAGAACTATGCAGTCAGAAGAAACAATTCATATAAATGAGATGCCCTATGCCCTGATTATCGCCATATCAGAAAGGGGCAGCTCGGATGTAGTCATGGAGGCAGCCCGCAGCGCAGGAGCCGGAGGCGGAACCATTATTCATGCAAAAGGAAGCGAAAGTGAATTTGTATCAAAATTCTTTGGAGTATCCATTGCCGATGAAAAAGATATGATTTATATCGTTGCGAAAAAACGGGATAAGGCTAATATTATGAAGGCGATTATGGAACGGGCAGGGTTATCCACCAAATCCCGTACCATTGTCTTTTCTCTTCCTGTTGACAGTGTAGTTGGTCTTCACAGTGTTATGGAGGAATAGCACCTGCCATTTCAAAGGATGGTATAAAAAGTACGGTAAAACAGCTGTAATTGTTCCGGTGTTAAACGAAAGAGTGTTATGATATGATTTTTGTGTTTCTATTTATGCAGTTATAGGAATGAATTGCATTCATTGCTTTGACAAATAAAATATATTTGAAATGGAGAGATGATATGAAATACAAAAATCCAATTATACCGGGCTTTCATCCCGATCCCAGCATCTGCAGGGCAGGAGAGGACTATTACCTGGTGACAAGTTCCTTTGAGTATTTTCCGGGGATACCTGTATTCCACAGCAAAGACCTGGTGCACTGGGACCAGATCGGACACTGCATCACCAGAAATGAGCAGCTGACTCTTTATAAAGGTGCTCCAAACAGTACCGGTATTTATGCACCCACTATCCGATATCATGAGGGGATCTTCTATGTAATAACCACGAACATTTCCTATGGAACAGACAGCGGAGGAAATGAACAAAATTTTATCGTATGGACTACAGATCCGGGCGGTGAATGGTCAGATCCCATTTGGCTGGACTGTCCCGGAATTGATCCGTCTCTGTTTTTTGATGATGATGGAAAAGTCTATTACTGCGGAACCCATGGCGAGATCTATATGTGCGAGATTGATATCGTGACAGGCAAAAGAAAGACAGAGAAATCGTACATTTGGGGCGGGACCGGCGGCTGTTGTCCGGAAGGCCCCCATATTTATAAAATCAATAACTGGTATTACCTGTTTATCTCAGAAGGGGGTACAGAATATGGCCATATGCTGACGGCTGCCAGAAGCCGGAATATATGGGGACCCTATGAAGGATACTGCGGTAATCCGGTATTGACAAACAGGAGCAGAGGAACATCCCTGAAGGCGATTGGCCATGGAGATATTACCCAGGACCAGAATGGGAACTGGTGGGCTGTTTGCCTTGGAATCCGTCCGCTTTCCTATCCATTCCGGCATAACCTGGGAAGAGAAACGATGCTTGTACCTATGGTGTGGGATGAACAGGGCTGGCCTGTGATGGGCAATAAGGGAGTGGTGGAAGAGGAAGTAGAAACAGACTGTCTGCCGGGCTGTACGGATATGAATACTTATCAGCAGAAAACCCTTACAGTCAGAGATACATTCGATTCCGAAAAGCTTGATTTTGCATGGAATTTTATATATAACCCCTGCCCTCAGTTATGGAATGTTATTTCCGGGAGAGGACTTACCCTGTATGGCAATGAAAATGCACTTTCAAAAGCGGATAATATTGCATGGATCGGACGAAGGCAGGAGCATCACAACTGCATAGCCAGGACAGAATTACATTTTGTAAGAGAGCAGGATGAGGAAGAGGCAGGACTTACTGTTTATATGAATAACCGCCATCATTATGAAATTGCAGTGACCAGGCAGGAGGGGGAAGACTGTATCCTGTTTCGCAGGCAGATTGGAAGCCTGTGGAAGACGGAAAATAAGATTTCCTGCAGCAGTGTGCAATTATTTCTGGAAGTAGAAGCGGATTTAGAAATGTACATTTTCCGATATAGCCTGGACGGTACACAGTTTAATGAAATTGGAAGAGGGGAAACGACATACCTGACTACTGAAGCCGGAGGTGTTTTTACCGGGAATTATATAGGAATGTTTGCTTCCGGAAACGGAAAGAAGTGTGTTAGGGGAGCAGATTTTAAGTGGTTTGAATATTGCGTAAGACTTAAATAAAGAGGATTTCATAAATAAATAAGATTGTATGGCGGCGTTGAAGTATATTTATATTTCAATGCCGCCGTTTTTATGATAAAGATAAGAAGTGGTACCTTACATGGATTTGAGTGTGACGCACAGCTGTCAGAAAGCAATTTTAAAAAAAAATATGAAATACTTTCAGTATAACGTACATGGACAGATATTTTGGAAAATACCGTGAATTGATTGTAGACAGTAATATAAGTATATATAGACAAAGTGCACAAGTTAATAAGTATGTAAACACATAATATTTAACGAAAATTAATTATTTACAGAAAACACTGACAATTTCATTTTTTATGTGTTAATATAAGATAATAAAGAATAAGCCATAGTGGCTGAAATGGAGAACGGATAAATGAGATCATTAAAAAACGAGAAGGTGTATCATAAAAACTTTGGAAAGGGTGTTATCACAGAGAATAATCCCCTGAAGATTAAAATTCAGTTTTCAGGCATGAATGAAAGTAAAACATTTGTGTTTCCCTATGTTTTTGAAAACCTAATGGTATTAGAAGATGAAAAATTGCAGGATGAATGTTATAAACAGGCGGTTTTAATAAGAGAAGAACGTGAAAAGTTAGAAGAAGAAAAAAGAATGAAGCAAAAAGCAATTGAGGATTTAAGACGCATGGAAAACAGAAAAGCAAAATTGGCTCTGGCTAAGAAGAAAAAAGCAGATGCCCTTAGGAAGATTAAGGTAACCATATGACAACAGCTGGTAAGCTACAGGCGCTTGATGAGGCAGTCAGAAAGATTGAAAAGGACTTTGGTATTGGCTCTGTTATGAGATTAGGTGACGCAAAAGCAATGTCGGTGGAGACGGTACCTACAGGCGCTTTAAGTCTTGATATTGCATTAGGTCTGGGCGGAATACCAAAAGGAAGGGTCATTGAAGTTTTTGGACCTGAGTCCAGCGGGAAGACCACTGTCAGCCTGCACATGATTGCCGAAGTGCAGAAACGGGGTGGAATTGCAGCTTTTATAGATGCGGAACATGCACTTGACCCGGTATATGCGAAAAAAATTGGTGTAAATACGGACGAACTCTATATTTCACAACCGGACAGTGGAGACCAGGGATTGGAAATAGCCGAGACGCTGGTGCGTTCCAATGCGGTTGCCATTGTGGTAATTGATTCTGTTGCAGCATTGGTCCCAAGACAGGAAATTGACGGTGAAATGGGAGATGTTTTCATGGGGCTGCAAGCCAGATTGATGTCTCAGGCACTCAGAAAGCTGACTCCGGTGGTCAGCAAATCAAATTGTATCGTTGTCTTTATTAACCAGCTCCGGGAGAAAATCGGAATTATGTTTGGAAGTCCGGAAGTAACAACCGGAGGTAAGGCACTAAAATTCTATGCTTCGATCAGGCTGGATGTACGGAAAATAGATATAATTAAAAGTGCCGGAGAACGTATTGGGAACAGAACCCGAGTGAAGGTTGTGAAGAATAAGATTGCACCTCCTTTTAAAGAGGCAGAATTTGATATCATTTATGGTCAGGGAATATCCAGAGAAGGGGATATCCTGGACCTGGCGTCTGAAATCGGAGTAGTAGTGAAAAGCGGTTCCTGGTATTCCTATCAGGGAACAAAAATTGCCCAGGGGCGTGAGAGCGCGAAAGATTATCTGGGAAGCAATCCTCTGATTTTAGAAGAAATTGAGTGCCAGGTCAGAGAGCATTATGGTCTGCCCTCAGAGAAGAAAGAATTGCCGGAAAATTAGACCGTTACGCAGACAAAGAGACGGTACCCGAACAGGGGGAACAGGAAAAGACTGTTCTTCACTATTTGGGCACCCTTTTTTTAATTCCTGTTTGTGAGTTTTGTTTCCGATAATGGCTTGGCGTATCGCGCATGCGCTTTTTAAACATGCGGATAAAGGTCTCCGGGTTCTTATATCCTACTTTGTCGCTGATATCTGCGATACTCATAGAAGTGAAAACCAGCAGATTTTCGCTCTGCTGCATCCGAATATTAGTTAATAATTCTGAAAAGGTATAGCCGGTAACTTCTTTGATTAACTTTGAGCAATATTGCCGTGAGTAATGAAAATGTTCTGCAACTTGGTCAATGGAAACATTTTTATATTCATTAATGATGTAGTTGATCATGGAGGTTTCACAGTCATCTTTATGAGATTTAGGGATTTCCAGCGTACTTTGGTGTCTGCGTATCAGCTGGGTAAAGAAAATCGTCACCAGGCTGCATATTATCCGGTCCGAATATTCATCCGGTTTGCGCTGTTCCCTGTACATATCCAGTATATAGTTTCGGATCACAGCATCTCCTTGTGTTTGAAACATCAGATAGCGCACCTTTTTACGGGAATAGATGTTGTCCAGAAAAAAATGTGAAATCTGAGTTTTGTCTCTCACCGTATTGATGAAAATATCAAGAAATGTGGTATAGCGTATCAGGATGTTGAGTATGATACTGTCGGTATATACTTCGATTCCATGCATGACCCCGGGTGCAAGCAGACATAAATCCCCTTTGGATAAAATAATTTTCTTCTCTTGAAAGTGCTGGATACAATTGCCGGATATAACATAAATCATTTCAAAAAATCCGTGTTCATGATAGAAAAGCGGAAAGTAACGTGGATGTTTCACAATAGATACATTGCGCCCGGTACTTATAAATTCATCTTCGGAACGAAAAGAAGCAATTTTCTCCGGGTGCATTACCATATTTATACCCGATACATCGTACTGATAAATCTCTAAAAAAGAATCCAGTGAGATTTTGTTTTGCTTCACCAGAGCAAAGTCCCGAAACAGGCATTCATCATTCTTCCATTCCTTTAGTTCCTGCAAGATCTGTTCATACTCCATATATTTTATCCTTTCTTTTCTTACATTATATAAAATAGTTTCCTTATAGTCAATTAAATTGATTAATCGGAGTCATGGAATTATAGACTTCTTTTGCTTATAATATTTTTATCACAGCTGTAAATTGTATGTGATTAGTCATTGCGACAGTTAGATCCTGACCTACATAAAAATGTTGGCGGTTTCTGAAATAGCAGCGATAATGAATACTTAAAAAACTTGCAGGCAAAGATATGGTAATAAGAAAGAAGAATGAGGAAAGAAGGGGAATAAATTTATGGTAACAATTTATATTGAATTAAAATCCATCGGGGAAGTCAAAAATTTTATAAAAGATATATCACAAATGGATGGAAGCTTTGATCTCATATCCGGCAGATACATCATTGATGCCAAGTCGATTCTGGAAATCTATTGCCTGAATTTATCAAAACCATTACAGTTAAATATCTGGCATACTGATATAGAAAATGTGCAAAAGCTGAGAAAATATGAGATTATGTAAAAAGGTAGATATTGTCCTTCGAATAGTGTATATTGTAAAAAGAAGCACAAATCGGAGGTAGCAATGAATAAAATACTAATTATTGAAGACGAACTTGTGATCCGGGAAGAACTGACCATTCTGTTAAAAAATGCAGGATATCTGGCTGAAGCGGTCCGTGATTTTGAGGACTGTATAAGTGAAATAGAAACGTACAATCCGGATCTGATACTGCTGGATATCAACCTGCCGGGACAGGATGGCTTTCGCTTATGCTCTTCCATCCGCAGCTTCTCATCGGTTCCCATCATTTTTATTACAGGCAGAGATACCCCCTTTGATGAGCTGCAGGCATTGACCCTGGGCGGTGACGATTATATAACGAAACCTTACAATATTCCCATACTTCTGGCGCGGATTCAACTGCTGCTTCGAAGAACGGGCAGCACCAGCGCCCCTATGGAATATTTAGAATGTCAGGAGGTAAAACTCTTTCCGGTATCTGCAGTGATTCAGCATAAGGATCAGAAGGCAGAGCTGTCCAAAACAGAATTGAAAATTCTCTATTATCTGTTTACCAACAGCCAGAAAGTGGTTTCCCGCATGGAACTGATCGAATATTTGTGGGATAATGAAATCCATATAGATGATAATACTTTAAGTGTGAACATGACAAGAATCCGGGATAAGCTGAACCAGATAAATGTCAGGGATCTTATTCAGACGAAAAGAGGAATGGGTTATAAAGTATGAGATTAAAAGAATATCTTACAGACAGATCGGGGGCCTTACTGTTAAATGCAGCCTGTATGTTTGGGTTATCCATTTTTTTATATTTAATTGGAAATGGTATCGGAGAGATTGCCATTACCATATTATGCTGGCTGACCATACTGTTTTTCTATTTTCTGCCGGATTACCGGTACCGGAAAAAATATTATGATGAGTTAGTTTCCCTGGCTGATACGCTGGATAAGAAATACCTGACTGGGGAAATAGCGAAGATGCCTGTATCAAAAGAGGGCGGTATCTATTTCCGAATTATGAAAAAAGCTATGAAATCAATGGCAGATGAAGTATCCCAGGCACAGCGTGAAAATGAAGAATACCGGGACTTTATTGAAAAATGGATCCATGAAATAAAGGTTCCCATTACCGGGGCAAAGCTGATATGTGAAAATCATAAGACGGACCAGTCCAGGAAAATTCTTACCCAGGTTGAGCAGATCGAAACGGATGTGGAAAGAGTACTTTATTATGCCAGAATGGGAAGCGTAGAAAAAGATTATATGATAAAAGAAACACAACTGCACGCAGCAGTCCAAAATGTGCTTGCCAGAAATAAGCAGTTGTTAATCTCTAACCGCGTTCTTGTAAATACAGAACAGGTTCATGCCTGCGTCTATACGGATCAGAAATGGATCGAATTTATCATAAATCAGGTGATCATTAATTGTATAAAATACAGGAAAGAGGATTCTCTGCAAATCGATATTATGGCAAATCAGGCACCTCAGGGGGTATCTCTTACGATCCGTGACAATGGGATGGGGATAAAAGAAAGTGAGCAGAAACGTATATTCGAGAAAGGCTTTACCGGCAGCAATGGCAGGGTTAACCGCAATTCTACCGGGATTGGAATGTATCTTTCCAGAGAACTCTGCAAAAAACTGGGAATAGAAATTTCTGTGGAATCTGTCCTGGGGGAGTATACGGCTGTCACACTTTTCTTTCCCAAAGGAGATTATTTGCAGAGGCAGTGATGATTCTTTCAATTTTGTAAGTTAAAATAAAGCATTCTGTATACAACAGCAGCAAAATTACTGTTACAATAACAGCAACCCGGGAAACAAATGGAAAAGGAGTAATGATATGCTGTTGCAGGTAGAATATATTGAAAAATATTATGGTACGAAAACGAATATTACAAAGGCATTAAATAAAGTCAGTTTTGGCGTGGAAAAAGGAGAATTTATCAGTATCATGGGGGCTTCCGGTTCCGGGAAAACGACACTGCTCAATTGCATTTCCACTATCGACACGGTCACTTCAGGTAAAATTCTCTTAGATGGGGAGGATATTACCACGATTAAGGAAGAGGAGATTACAGCATTTCGCAGGGATAATCTGGGGTTCGTTTTTCAGGAATACAATCTGCTGGACACCCTGACGATTGAGGAAAATATAGCTTTGCCGCTGACGATAAAGGAGATGAAACCAAAAGAAATTACCAGGTGTGTTATGGAAATAGCAGGGCGGCTGCAGATTGAGGACATTCTGCCTAAATTTCCTTACCAGGTATCCGGAGGACAGCGGCAGCGGTGTGCCTGTGCAAGAGCCGTTGTTACCAGACCGAAACTGGTACTGGCTGATGAACCTACCGGTTCGCTGGATTCCAAATCAGCCTTCAGGCTGTTAGAGGTAATGGAAGAATTGAATCAGGAGATGACAGCGACAATTCTCATGGTAACCCATGATGCATTTTCCGCCAGTTATGCAAACCGCATTTTATTTTTAAAGGATGGAAAGATCTTTAATGAAATATGGAAAGGTGAGAAAACGCGTTCCAGATTCTATCATGAAATACTCGATGTGCTCTCTTTACTGGGAGGTGATGTTCCATGCTGAAACAGCTCTCCATAAGGAATGCAAAGCGGCAGGCAAGGGAGTATATGATCTATTTCATTACAATTACCTGTACCGTTTCTTTTATGTACGGGTTTAATGCACTTATTTTTTCCGATACGGTTTCCAGCCTGCCTGAACTGGAAATTTTATTCTATATGATTATTATGATTTCGATTTTAATCGTGTTTATTTTGGGCTGGCTGGTCCATTATATGACGAACTTTATGCTGAAGAAACGAAGTAAAGAATTAAGTACTTATATGATTCTGGGAATATCGAATAAAGATATTTCAAGATTATTCTTTAAAGAGAATTTCCTGATCTGCGGGATGGCATTTGTCTGCGGAACATTATTTGGATACCTGATTTCTGAAATCCTGAAAATTATTATCTTGAATCTGTTCGGGGCAGATTACCAGTTTTCAATTTCCTTTTCCTTGCGGGCAATTGCATTAACCGGATTCTATTTTCTGCTGATTTTTATCTTTGCACTGTGGAGAAATGGCAGATCGATCCGTAAAATGAAGCTGTATGATTTACTGTATTATGAAAAAAGAAATGAGAAATCACGTTTGGAGAATGCAGGGTGGATGGTGTTTGTATTTCTCATATCATTTATCTGCGGTGTGGCTGGAATCGGATTGTTTATTTATATGCCCATTGGAAAAGGGTATGATGTCTTGTTAGGCCTGGCATTAATCGTGCTTTTTCTGTTTGGTTTTTTTCAGAGCGTTCCGGGGTTTCTGGCAAAGGTATTTGGCGGCAGGGAGAATATAAAATACAGCAAAAACAGGCTTTTTTTACTCCGTTCTTTTACATCTAAGATAGCATCCCTAAGTATGACGCTGAGCATGATATGTATACTCTTTACATTGGCACTGACGGCTATGGGAGTTGCCGTTTCCGTAAATAAAATAGCCAGCAGATCCATAGAATTGAATGTATTTGATATCGTCATTTTAAGCAAAAATCCGGAAAGTCGTTTGTCGGATTATCGCAGCAGCATAGAAGAGGAAGCATCGGTGACAGCAGATCATTCCTATAATGTCTATCACAATGAGAGCAGAACCTTTCAGGATATCCGAAAAGAGGCTGCTGCCGAATACAGCAGTTTGCCCCAGGATATATATGTAGAGTATCAGTATGATACTTTCATGAAATACAGTGACTACCGTGCCCTTTGTAATATGCTTGATATAGAGGCTCCTAAGCTTCAAGAGAATGAATATATGATCCATTGTACAGCGGCACTTCAGGATGCATACAGCGAATTACTTCATCGTGGGATCTCCATAAACGGTGAGACGATGGAGCTGGCAAGTATAAATACGGCTCCTTTTAATCAGGCGGATGCCTATGGAAACGGCTTGGATTTTATCATTATTGCACCGGATAATATGGTGGAGAAGCTGTCAGTGGTCTATCAGGTTTATTCGGTGCAAACCGACAGGCAGGTCAGCAGTATGGCATTAGAAAAGCTGTGCAGTCAGGATAGTAACTTAGAGATTCTTAATCGAAATATGTTGATATCTTCCAGTGAAATGGGCAACTATGCCACCAGCATGGCGAAGGTGGATAAGGATTATATCTCAGGCAGGTCGGCATTTAAAAAGTCGTATGCGAATGTGTATTCTGTCATGGTGGCGCTATTTTATCTGGCACTTATTTTTATCGTCACTGGTGCCACCATATTGGTAACACAGATTTTAAGCGATTCTGAAAAAAATAAAAAGCAGTATGATATTTTAAGGCATATCGGCATGAATGCAGGGAAAGTCAATCAAACTGTGAACAAACAGCTGGCTGCATTTTTTCTGCTTCCTCTGATTCCGGCTGTCATAATCAGCAGCAGCCTGGTATTTATCTCTATGAATGTCATGCAGCCAGAGTCATTTACCTTTCCTGTTATTCCGGGAAGGGGATGGATTTGGGGTTCGATAGCCAGCGCAGCAGGGCTGCATTTTATACTATATGGCATTTATTTTATCGCTGTTTGTAAAAGTTATAAGAAAAATATTTAGTTGATAATTTATCTCATTTTCAACATTGTAATAATTTAATTGCGTGTTATGATAGTAGTTGTACAGGAAATGAATTGATCAGAATCATAGATGCGTTTATGAATCTAGTGCTCCATCCAGACAGAAACTATAGTATCAGCACTGCTACTATAGTTTCTGTCTGGATGGAGCACTGATTTACAGATGGTGGATACACTGGGTGTGACGGGAAAGGAGTGAGTAGGCATGAACCGAAATGAGAAAAGTGCAGAGTACAAGTTTACCAGAAAGCAGTATGAGTTTCTGCAGATTTTACAGAAACATCGGCAGCGTAAAGGCAGGCCGGGACTCCGAAAACTAGGTGAGGAATTATCCGTAAATGCTTCTACCTTATCCCGCTTTTATGGAGAATGTGTATCTAAGAATATCCTCACAGAGGACTTTGAATTTACGCCCTCCGGTGAAATGTTACTGGAAGAGTACGGCAGGAAGCGGGAAGAAATTAGTCTGTGGCTGCAAAAAGAAGGGATGGATTCTGCCCATGCCGAAGATCAGGCGGCGTGTATTATTGAGGCATGCAGTGAGGAAACGGTTCAGGTTCTGAGAAAGCTGGGCATTCTTCATAAGGCATTCGATTCGCTAAAGTCCGGTGAAGAGCACGTACAGACGTTTAATGGAAGAAAACTAAGTGATTACTTAGCGGTGGGAGACTATGATATATCATTCACGTTCTATCGGGAAAAGGACCGGATTCCGGGCAGAATATCTATGGCAAACCAGGCATTTCATCATCCGGGGCATATGAGCTGCAGGAAAAGGGATGGTTATCTGGAACTTACGGCATTGGATGTGGAAATGCCTGTTTCCCATACAGCCGCCTCCCTTAGAGGACGGATGCAGACCATGAAATACAAGGAAGATGAAATATGCAGGCTGGCAAGGATCAAGAATAATAAAGTACGGATTCCCCTGTCTGCAATTACCTTTACTTATATCCAGGAAAGCAATATTCTCCAGGGGGCAGTGCATCTGACCATGACCTGCAATGAAGAAGAATCTAACATGCCGGAAAGTACTGCAGTTTTGGTATTATATATTTAATACAATATCCAGCTGGATGTAGTATTAGACTATGTTCGAAAATGTTGGATACTGCCTGCTGCTAAGGTGAGAAAGTTTATCAATAAAATTCGTGGTGTTGCACTTGCACAACAGTCAGATGTTGAAATCATCAGTGATTTTAGTCTGATTCAGATGATGTTGCGCGCATGCAACACTTTTTTATTCACATTGACAGTTTTCGTTTCGTAATATATAACTATAGCGTAGATAAGTTAGCTTCTGCTAATTCGGAAAACGAAAGAAGTATAATAAGTTTGGAAAAGGAAGGAAGGCGTATATGAAAAGAAATCCATTTAAATTACTGTGGCTGATACTTGCATTTTTAAGTCTGGGAATCGGGGCGATTGGGGTGATATTGCCAATACTGCCCACCACACCATTTTTGTTAGTAGCCTCATTTTGTTTTGCAAAAGGTTCCAAGCGGTTTCATGACTGGTTCATGAATACAGGACTTTACAAAAAGCATCTGGACAGCTTTATTAAAAATCGGGCGATGACACTTAAAACAAAGCTTTTCATCCTTTTACCGGTATCCGCAATGCTGACACTTGCATTTTTTATGATGCATAATATACCAGGAAGAGTTGTCATTGTCCTGCTGGTAATCTTCAAATATTATTACTTTTTCTTTCGGATTGCAACCATACCGGGCAATAAAAAGAACCTGGATTATGGTGCAGACAAAAGGAACATGGATTATGGAGCAGACAGAACGGAGTTAACAGATTAATATGACAGCGAAATGCAGCAAGGGAGAACAAAAGCGTCTCCGGGAACAGGAAACAGTCAGTATGATGATTCGTCTATATTGCAGAAAAAATCATAAAGTGGGCAATGACGTCAAGAGCAAGGGGGAAATCCTGTGCCCCGAATGTCAGGAACTTCTGGCTTATGCGGAGAAAAAAATACAGAGATGCCCGTTTATGGAAAATAAGACGTTTTGCAGTAACTGCCGGGTACATTGTTACCAGTCAGAAATGCGGGAGAAGATTCGGGATGTAATGCGGTTTTCCGGTCCCAGAATGCTTCTTTACCATCCGTTTATGGCATTGCACCATCTGTGGTGTACCCTGAGAGAAAAAAATAAGGAGGCAAAACGCCATGATTAAAACAAGATTAGTCGGATTGCTGGCGGAATCGAAAAAATATATTGTTCAAAATGTTTTATGGCAGTGGGTGGCTCTCATTGCTAATATAGCGGCAGCTATAACCATTGGAAATTTAATTGAAAAGACATATCTGGGGATGCTTGACACGACTCTTCTGGCAGTGAGTGTCTGTATTTTAGCGGCATCTATACTCATTCGGTTTGGCTGTGACAGGCTTGCCGCAAAAGCATCCTTTTGCGCAAGCAGGGATGTAAAGATCACGATCAGAGAGAAAATTTATGAAAAACTACTGCGTCTGGGAGCCTCCTATAAGGAAAAGATCTCAACTGCTGAGGTAGTCCAGGTATCGGTTGAAGGTGTGGAGCAGCTGGAAATATATTTCGGAAAATACCTGCCGCAGCTTTTTTACAGCCTGCTGGCACCGCTGACTTTATTTGCGGTATTGTCCTTTATCAGTTTAAAAGCATGTATTGTACTGCTTGTCTGTGTGCCGCTTATTCCGGCATCCATAATGGGCGTTCAGAAATTTGCAAAAAAGCTTCTGAATAAATACTGGGGATCTTATACGGAACTTGGTGACAGTTTTCTGGAAAATCTTCAGGGACTTACAACCCTTAAGATTTATCAGGCTGACGGGAAAAAAGCAGAAGAAATGGATCAAGAGTCAGAGCAGTTCCGCCGCATTACCATGCGGGTATTGACCATGCAGCTGAATTCCATCAGCGTGATGGATCTGGTAGCTTATGGGGGCGCTGCAATTGGTATGATCGTAGCAGTCCGTGAATATATAGGAGGTAATATTGGTTTAGCCGGGACGGTTACCCTGATATTACTGGCTGCTGAATTTTTTATTCCCCTGCGTGTCCTGGGATCTTTCTTTCATATTGCAATGAATGGAATGGCAGCCAGTGACAAGATGTTCCGGCTTTTGGATCTGCCGGAAGCAAAAACAGGGGAAAAAGAAGTACCGGAGCAGGAGCATTCTATAAAATTCAAAGATGCAGGATTTTGTTACAACAGTGAGCGTAAGATTTTAGATCATATTAATCTGAATATATCCAAAGGGAGTATTGTTTCTCTGGTAGGTAATTCGGGATGTGGAAAGAGCACCCTGGCAGCGATTCTGACCAGCAGAAATAAAGGTTATGAAGGCAGCATTACCATAGGAGGCACGGAACTTTCGGAAATTTCAGAAGCAAGTCTGATGTCACATATTACCATGGTCGGGCAAAACAGTTATTTGTTTAAAGGTACGGTTGAAGAAAACCTGGCAATGGGTAATCCCAGGGCGTCCAAAGAACAGATGGATCAGGTATTAAAAGATGTGGATCTGTATGAATTCTTATATTCCGGTGAGGGATTGCAGACGAAGCTTCAGGAAAAAGCTTCTAACCTCTCAGGTGGGCAGCAGCAGAGACTGGCACTGGCACGAGCGTTGCTCCATGATTCGGAAATTTATATTTTTGATGAGGCAACGTCTAATATAGATGTTGAGAGTGAAGAACGGATTATGTCAGTTATTTATGGACTTGCCGGACGAAAAACCGTTCTGCTGATTTCGCACAGGCTGCAGAATGTAGTTCCCTCGGATTACATCTATGTGCTTCAGAGCGGGAAAATTGCTGAATCCGGAACCCATGAGCATTTACTGGAAAATGCCGGAGTTTATGCAAAACTTTACGAAAATCAACAGCAGTTGGAACATTACCGACAAAAGGAAGGAGCAGAGTATGCATCGTAGAAGCGGAATTAAAATTATGGGGAAATTGATCGGTCTGGTCAAACCACTCCTTCATGTGATGACAGCGGCTATTTTCCTGGGTGTGGTGGGATATCTCTTTGCGATCTTTCTGACAATACTTGCAGGAGTGGGCATTCTCCATGGCCTGGGTGAGAAGAATCTGCTTTCGTTGACCGTTACTTTTGGTCTGCTTATCGCCTTTGCTATCTGTCGTGGAATCCTTCATTATGGGGAACAGGCTTGTAACCACTATATTGCATTTAAATTGCTGGCAATCATCCGCCACAAAGTATTCTCAGCCCTCAGAAAACTGGCGCCGGCTAAACTGGAAGGCAAAGATAAAGGAAATTTAATTTCCATTATAACAAGTGATATTGAGCTGCTGGAGGTATTTTATGCGCATACCATATCACCCATCGCCATTGCATTTTTAACATCTCTGTTTATGGCAGTTTTTATTGGATACTTTTATCTTCCGGCAGGAATCCTGGCACTGGCTGGCTACCTGGCAGTGGGAGTCTGGCTTCCACTTTGGAATTCGAAGCGGGGTTCCGTAAGAGGTATGAAATACCGCAATGATCTGGGAGAGATGAACAGTATTGTACTGGATAATCTCCGGGGGCTGCATGAAACCATTCAATATGGGCGAGGTGACGAGCAAAAGAAACAAATGAGAGCACAGTCAGAAAAATTATCAAAGGAGCAGGAAGAATTGCAGAAAATGGAGGGCGGTTCCAGATCGGCTACCAATCTGGTGATCCTTTTATTTTCTTTTGGCATGCTTTTCCTGATGCTGTTTGCCTACACTTCAGGATACAGCGATTTTACCGGAGTCATTATCTGCACCATTGCTATGATGGGTTCCTTTGGACCTGTTGCGGCGTTATCAAGCCTGTCCAATAATCTGAATCAGACACTGGCAAGCGGGGAGCGGGTATTATCACTTTTAGAAGAGGAACCGGAGATCAAAGAAGTAACGGGAAAAGCAGCAACCGGATTTTCCAACGTCAGCTGCAGGCAGGTTTCCTTTGCCTATGGCAAAGAAGAGATCTTAAAGGATTATTCCCTGAAAATGAAAGAAGGGGAGATCATCGGAATCTATGGAAAAAGCGGTTCCGGTAAATCGACGCTTTTAAAACTGCTGATGCGGTTCTTCGATGTGCAAAAAGGCAGTGTTAAAATTTCAGATAAAAATGTAAGGGATATTAATACATCTGACTTAAGAAATATGGAAAGCTATGTAACCCAGGAAACCTATCTCTTTCATGATTCCATAGGGGCAAATATTGCAATTGCAAATCCAGGTGCCAGCAGAGAAGATATCATAGCGGCAGCAAAGAAAGCTTCCATCCATGAATTTATAGAAAAGCTGCCTGGGGGCTATGATACTCCTGTGGGTGAACTGGGAGATACACTGTCAGGAGGAGAACGTCAGAGAATTGGAATTGCCAGGGCATTTCTACACAACGCTCCCTTTCTCTTATTGGATGAGCCTACCAGCAGTCTGGACAGCTTAAATGAAGGCATTGTCCTGAAATCATTGCAGGAAGCCTGCAGGGAGAGAACCGTTCTTCTTGTGTCCCACAGGCAGTCTACGATGAATATTACGGACCGGGTGTATCGGATGACAGGTGACCGGGCGTCTTAGGTATCCCGACTTAACATCCAGGTAACTTTAACGATCCTGTCTTACACTTTCTCCCGGTTGCCCGGCTGAAAGTGTAAGAAGTTTACAAGCATTTACATAAATAAACCATGTCTACCAACTGGATGTCATTATCAAACATGGGGTGCTCGTAATTATCCGTGAAAAAGTTCGGAATCCGGTGAGAAATCTTAAAACCGTTTTTCTGGTAAAACTGTAAGATCCAGGGAATGTCCCCTGTTCCAACAAGCATGGCTGCGTATTTACCTCTGTAATGTGAAAATATATGTTCTAAAAGTTTGCTTCCATATCCTTTGCCATTCCATTTATCATAAGTGGCTATATTTTTCAGTTCACACACATCATCACTTTCCCGGGAAACCACGCAGACACTTTTTAAGCCGTCATCATATAATGCAAACAGTTCACCCCGATATAAATATTTCTCTATCATTTTTACATCTTCATCTGCAAGAAGAAGAAGTTCCATAAAATTAATTTTTTCACAATCTGAAATTTTCGTTATTTTCATTTAATCCTCCACAATTTTCAAACACAATCCGGGCACATATGCGCCGCCTAGGCACAGTTTTTCCTGCTTTTTGCGATGGGTCATTCCCCCTTTCCTATGATTTTATTATATAGATGGATATGGAATTTGGCAAGTTTTGTGTAATTTTAATATGGATCAGAAAGTTAGAAAAATTTCCGATTGAATCATACAAATTAAAAGGAGGGCAGATGCTAAATGCCCATCTGCTCTCCTAAAATAATTGCTGCCAGTTTTTCTGCCAGATTTTTCATTAAGTTCAATTCGTTTTTAAAGCTTTGTTTTATTTTATGAATAGTGTTCTGCAGACTGAATTTCGGTCTGCAGCTTTTTTTGATCAAATCCTTTATCAGGATCTGAATGCCATATAGAAATAATACAATACTAGTAAACATAAAATCACCCCTTTACTGCCTGAATCATACTGTTTACTGGTTACGGTCATATTGCTATTCTTTATTGCTGTCTTTCATATCTGAATCCTTAGTCATAGTATTTGTTTCAACTTCGATATCAGCTTTGTCTGTCTTTGTGATAGTATCGCAAGCATTGGTATCGGTATCTGTTTTGCCAGCCTCAGTATCCACATCGCCAGCTTCGCTCATCTTTTCCCAGTTTCTGGTGTATTTACATTTCAGTTCTTCAAAATCGCATTCCGGACAACGGTTTCCATGGCATCCCGGGTGTTTTGGACAGTCGAAGCTTTCGGAAAATTCCGGACGGTATGGAGCCTCCGGACGATCAGAGGATTGGAACTGTTCGAAATATCTGAAGTCGAAGTCATCCTCGTGTCCATGCCTGCCTGGATGTTCGCCATAACCGGAGATGTCATCCTGCTTATGCCTGCCGGGATGTTCCTCATAACCGGAGAAGTCATCCCCCTCATGTCTGCCTGGATGTTCCGGGTAACCGGAGAAATCTTCCCGCCCCTGTCTGTCTGGGCGCATCGCGTATCCGCAAAATTCATTTCGCCCATGTCTGCCCGGATGCTCACCATAGCCGGAGAAGTTATTCAGCCCCTGTCTGCCGGGATGTTCTCCATTACAGGGGACTTGTTCATGTCCATATCCCTCAGGACGTTCCGGGCGTTTCAGGGTACCCGGAAAACCGGGACGGCCTGTAAAGGAAGCCCTGGGATCGTGTCTGGATGCAAAGGGACCGCCAAATCCCTGTGACCCTCCAAAATCCCGTTCCTGTTCGTGAGAGTGGCCGTGAGGATGGGAATGTGGATGACCGCAAGGTCTTCCATGCTCATGTTCCGGGATACCCATTTCTTCAAATGTTTTTTCCAGGGCATCGATGAGCCGTTCCAGGTAATCACTTAACACAGTCTGTTCTTCCTCACTGAGGCATGAGAAAATCTGGTTTACATCTTCTTGCTTCCCATCTAACTGTTCAGCGGCTTTGGCACCTTCCTCAGTAAGTTTGATATTCATGACCCGCCTGTCTTTTTCGGATGGTGTGCGTGTGATGTAGCCGTTTCGTTCCAGTTTACCCAGGAGTTCTCCCAGAGACTGGTTTCTCATATCCAAGAGATATCCCAGCTCCTTCTGGGTAATTTCAGGCTGTAGTTTTAAGAGTGAAAGTACACGTCCCTGTCCTTTATGAGGACTGGCAAAGGGTCCAAAGTTTCGAAAATAAGTGCCCTGATATCGGTGAAGAAGTGCGTCTGTTCTTATAAATAGTTCCATTAAATCTTTAAATTGTTCGCTCATATTTATGTTCTCCTTTCAATCTGAGTTCAAGTAATAGTAAAATACAAAGGTACCTTGATTTATATAATACAGGTACCTTTGTATTTTGTCAATACCTTTTTGAAAAAAAGTAAGGTACCTTTATAAAATGGGCTTACTTTCGGTTAAGAGTGGTTTTTTTACCGGAGAAGCAATGAGAAACTTAGTGATTACATGAGAGCTATTGTCAAGGGAATACACAGCTTTACAAATATTTTCATGGAGCTGCAGTTCTTTTTTGCAGATTTTCCAGGAACCGCAAATAGTTATCAGGACGTTTGTATAAGGAGCCGCGTTTATAAAATGCAGATCTTTAATCCGTGCATTTTCATCGAAGGAGCAGATGATATCTTCAACTGCATTTTTTATAAGGTTGTGCAAACCGTTGTCCGGAGCTAAAAAGTCTGTCTGTATGGTGGCAGTACAGTTCAAGTTCTGGTAAAGATCATAGGAAATATTTTGTGCTGCTGTATACAAATCAACACTGTTTTGCCCGTCAGCGCCTGTAATGTGCATGGAGACTGCATATTGACCCATGCCGTAATCATGGATCGTCAGGTTACGGATACTGTGAACTTGGGGATACTGCATAACCAGTTCTGTAATTTTATCAGAAAAGCCGTTGTCTGGTGAATGTCCCATGAAACGGTCAGCCGTTTCCGTGATGGACTTTATAGCTGAAAGCATGATAAATACTGATACCAGCAGGGTACACCAACCATCAATATGCCAGCCGGTAAAGTGCTCGGTTACCAGGGCTAAGGTAATTGCAGCCGTGGATGCCATATCACTGATGCAGTCAGTGGCAGCAGCTTTCATGGATGCAGAAGATATTTTTTTGCCAATGTTTTTGTTGTAAAGATACATATAGAATTTTATGAGAATGGAAGCAAGGAGCATAAATAATACCGGTCCGTTAAACGTGATTGGCATTGGTGACTGTATAGCTGTTACAGAATCTTTTGCTAATGCCGTGCCCATGAAAAAAACAGCCAGACCGGATACAAATCCCATCAGCCATTCATAACGTCCATGTCCAAACTGATGGTTTTCTCCAGCGCCCATTCCGGCGAGACAATAGCCCAGAAAGGATGCGCCGCTGGTGAGGGCATCTGATAGATTGTTAAATCCATCGGCGATAATGGCAGAAGAAGAGCTGAC
Organism: uncultured Robinsoniella sp.; assembly: GCA_900540475.1. GTDB lineage: Bacteria > Bacillota > Clostridia > Lachnospirales > Lachnospiraceae > Robinsoniella. The sequence continues at coordinate 121,092 of UQGG01000016.1, forward strand.
CGTACCAAAAAACAGTTTTGCAAGAAAAAGAAGGGTATTAAAAAAGATACCGGCTATACTGCATAATTTTGCATATGCCTTCTGCACAGACGGCTTAGATATGCACGCATTGTCTTTAATCAGATACTGTATCAGATATGTAATCACTTGGATCACCTGTTCCTTTCTTAACCAGAAGCTTCTGCAAGGCACACAATGTTTCATCACTGATGATGTGTTCCATACCCCCGGCGTCACGTGCTGCTATGTCCAGGGGGATTTCCAGAAAATCAGCTAAGAAATCAAATATGGTTGAAAATCGTTCATAGATTCCAACGGCCGCATATAAGCCTTTTTCCGTCAGGCATACATTGTTATCATTCACAGCGACAAACCCATCCCTGGCAAGATTTTTAAGCATACGGCTCACGCTTGCTTTTGTGAATCCCAGGCGTTCAGCAATGTCAACAGAGCGCACGACAGACTGTTCCTGATGAAGCAGAAAGATGGATTTAAGATAATTTTCTCCGGAGTACCGCAAACCCATATAGACCACCTACTTTCGTTATTATTTAGTGAGTAAATTTCTTCACTCAGATAATACTATGCATTCCCGGATTTGTCAATGAATAAATTCACTCATAATTTTAAAATAAAAATACACCTGTCAGTTTAGCTGAAAACAGGTGCATTTTTATTTACATAAGCTTGAATTGTTTTATAATTTTCCAAATGAAGATACTGGAAATTCCAGTACACGTGCAAACATATCATATATAAATAAAAGAAAATTTTCCATGTAAGCAGATGTATCTTTTGCAGCGGGTATCCGTTTATGAAAGGTGTGAACCAGACCGTAGATCAAAAAATGGGTGGTTGCCGGAATGTCTTTGCAATGAAAGATTCCTTCTTTTGTTCCCTGGTCAATAATGGGCAGAAGCAGAGTGTACCATTGGTCCGCTACGTGGTCTAAATGGATTGCCCGAATGTCGGTTTCTTCATGATACCGGGATTCAAATTGCTGATGTGACATAGAAAAATCAAAAATACGTTTTATAAATATCTGAAGTTTTTCTATTACCGGGGTATCCGCTGAGTTGGGAACTTTTATCTGTTTAATTGCCTTACTGGCATAAAGCTCCGAAGCGGCTGCGAATATCTCTGTTTTGGATTTAAAATAGCGGTAGCATAGTCCGGGAGATACATTCATTCTGTCTGTAATATCCTGCACATTCGTATTGTCATAGCCTTTTTCAGCAAGAAGTTCCAGCGCAGTTTCAATAATTTCCTGCCGGCGTTCTTCCGGTTCTTTGGAGATACGTGTTCTTCTGGGACTGTTCGGGGCACGTCGCAGGGACCGTCTGCCTCTGTTATCAAATTCTTCAGAATGTTTCATGGGTTTACCTCATTTAAGTAGTCGTACTTTTAAGCTTTTACGGTGTACTCTGCGTCAATAATATTTGTCTCGGCAAGAAGATTGCGTTCCACACCGTAAGCAATCAGCTCCCGGTCCTCCAAAGGTGTAAAATGAACATCGATTTCTGCACGTTTTATGGTATATTCATCCACAACGATTTTCTTATCTTTTAAAATCTTCAAATGTTTGTCCAGCTCTTTTTTCAAAGCCGCAGGATTCATACGTGGCAGCTTCATATGGGCACGGAAATAATTTAAAGTAAATGTGGCATCCAGGCTGTTATTCATATAGGACATTAATCGTTCTGACTGAAGCATAACCAGAATGGCCTTTGTCTGAGGTGAATCAATCAGACGATAACTCTGGGAAAGAATATTGACATATTTTTTCTGGATATAAGTGTTAATCATCTGGTCACTTGGCTGTACTTCAAAATAAACAACACCATGGTCTTCATAGACACGTGCGGTAACGATCATATTTAACTGAAGCTTTTCCGCCTCTTTTCCGGTTTCCTTGTCCGTAATGGTCACGGAATAGTTGTAGTCCTGAAGCTTAAAGATCCTTTCTTTAATATCATCCAGATGCTTTTTACGAGGAGTTTCAATGTTAAATACCAATCTTGCCAGGTTTTTCAATTTTCCGGTAATTAACCTGGTACGAACTGTTTCCGCTGACATCATGGTATAGAGGCAGTTTAAAATCTCACGATCCTTCATGTCCAGATCCCGCTTTGTCATGGTATTAATATTATATTTGGATTTGATTTCTTCTAAAGTGTCGGAAGAAGTTACGGAAGGAAGATCCAGGTTCTCCGTACTCATTTCCACACGGACGTTTCCGCCCTCAAAGTCATAGCTGTTGAAAAGACGGATTTCATTTTGCAGGATTTCCACTTCAAAATCCAGATTTGTACTGCGGTAGTTGAAAATGGGTGCCTGCATGTAAACCATAGGAAATTTTGTGGTGTAACCTTCCAAAGAGCCATTGAATTCACGGTTGACAATAATCAATGATTCCAGCGCTATGTCATGAATAAATGCATTAGCCTGTGATTTGGCTGGTTTTCCGCCATAAAAATGGAAATCTGTAATCAGAGCGGTTACGTCCGCCCTCCAGTTTTCAATTTCTTCATATCGTTCCCGCATGCGGGCTTCTACCGATTTACGGTGGTCAGTTCTTTTATAAATGCTGATATCGTAAGCAGCCTCGGCTTCCTTACGAAGCAGCTGGGGGTTACGGGGCTTCAAATTCTCAGGGTCCATAACTTCTTCGCGAATGGTATCCGACCAGTTTCGCTTATAAACCCGGCGCAATTCACGCAATTTACGGATCGCCTCTTCCACATCAATGGATTCAGAGGCAGCTTCCTTTACTGCGTGGGCAATTATTTTCTCTAAGGTGAGATCATCGTGTTTTAATTTTAAGATATTTTTCCGGATATAGTGACCAGCTCTACTGCAATTGATGTAGGCTTCGTATGTCTGGATCAGGTTTTTTTTCAACATTGGTCGTAAAACTGCGGCTAATTGTTCGTATTGGTCGTCTTTCATACCTACATCTCACCTCCTGGTTCTGTCTGAATAGCAATTAAAGTAATTATATCGCACTATTTGGAGATTTGCAACGAAACATTTTGGACATCAGCTGCTCCTGATTCAACCCGTTATATTTGTCAATCAAAAAGGACAGGCGCAGTAAAAAGCAGGTTTGTGTGTCATCCAGGTCAACCCGGCACACATCCGTGATTCGGTTCAGGCGGTAAACCAGTGAATTGCGGTGAATGTAGAGCTGTTCAGATGTAAATTTAATACTGCATCCACAGTCCAGATAGGCGCAGAGTGTCTGATAAAACTGCGTGTTATTTTTGTGGTCGTATTGTCTTAGCAGAGTCAGTGCAGGATGGCAGAAACGACCCAGGGACTCCGGGGATTTCATGCCGGAAAACAGGTCAAAAATCTGGTAATCCAGATAGTAACAGATGTTTTCACCGGGAGACAGCTTCATACCCAGTTCAAGGGCGGAATTTGCCTGCTCATAATGGAGCATGAAATTATTTATCTGGGAAAATGCATTGCTGATTCCGATTCTAACATGTTCCTTCTTGGAAAAATCCGCAAGTTTTTCTAAATGTTCCCTACTGATGTCCCCGTCTTCTTCTAAAGGGATTACGGCAATCACGTTCTTTTTATGATAGGTAACATGGGTGCCGGGAAACAGGCGCTTGAGGTTTTTAACGGTGTGATCCTTGAGATACCGGCTGCCCAGGTATTGTGTGGGGCTGATGCAGAGGGCAGACATCCTGGGTGGAAAAGCGATTCCACTAAGCCGGGGGGCAATCTCTTCAGAGGGTGCGCCGATTAACAGGTCATAGAGCAGCTGCTGGTGGGGGCTGGTTACCGGAAATAAATCCGGCATATAGTGGGCTAGAATGTAGCTGATGACCTGGCTTAAGGTACTGAGCATTTCACGGTGGACCGGGAGGATAGCAGTTTCGCCTCCGATCATCAGGATAAATCCCACCTGAACCCCATTATGGAAAACTTTACTGCTCAATTTCCGGTAGGGGGATTCCGTGCAGGTGACCTCCACTGCATCGGTGGTCTGGGAGGCATTTTTCAGCGGCTCCAGCAGCCGGACAGCGCCGATAAAGTCATAATTGCAGTAGCCCTGGCGGATATTTGATTTCCAGAGGGGGTCAATGACAGGAATAGAGGTGGAGGAAGCAATTATTTTAAAATTAATATCGTTCAGCACCAGTGAATTGCCCAGGCGGATGGAAGCAGCATTCAGCACGGCTTCCATAGATCGGGTCCTGTCTGCAAGTGCTGCCAGTTCTTCATACAGGCCTTTGCTGCGGGTTGATTCTATCATCGTTTTTGCATAGTTAAATGCAGCAAACAGTGAAGCTTCATCCACCAGGGCGCAATTGCCCGAATATGCAGAACATGCAGGACTATTACCGGTATTGGCTAAGATACATTGGATCGAGGAGTCATTACAGTCTTTCATTTGGTGATCATAACCAAAGTACAGGGTATTGTGAAAAAAATCTTTCTGCCGCGTATCCAGAAGGGCGATATCCTGTATCTCCCATACCTGGCTGGAGGACACAATATGGGTGGAAAATTCATTGTTCAGCTGTTGGATTAAATGTTGAAATGTCATAGGACTACCTCACTTTACGGAAAGTTTTGGAGGGGGAGCAGTGGAAGGAAACGAAGCTTTGTCTTTAGTATAGTGTATGGTGCACAAATTGTCAAATATTTATCATACATGGTGCACGTTGAAAAACATTTGTTTCTGGTATATGGTTAGTTCATTGGAACGTTAGAGCGTGTTTGAAAATTCAGGAGGTAATGGTATGTATGAAAAACTATTTGAATCAGGAAGAATTGGAAATGTAGAAATGAAAAACCGCCTGGTTATGTCACCCATGGGAATCGGGCTGGCGAATCTGGACGGAACCCCTACCGATGATATGATTGCCTATTACGAGGCAAGGGCAATCGGAGGGGCAGGACTTATCATTCCGGAGATAACCAGAATTAATGACGGGCATGGAGCCGGACTTATGAGGCAGTTATCGGTAACCAAAGACCGGCATATCGCTCCGCTGTCTAAACTGGCAGATGCGGTACATAAGCATGGAACTAAAATTTTTATTCAGCTGCATCATCCGGGCAGGGAAACCGTATCGGCGCTGATGGGCGGGCAGCCGGTGGCGGCTCCCTCTGCAATACCCTGTAAATACCTGCAGCAGGAGACACGCACCCTGACCACAGAAGAAATCAAACAACTGGTGCAGCAATTTATAAGCGGCGCAGTGCGGGTTCAGAAGGCAGGCTGTGACGGAGTGGAACTTCATGCGGCTCACGGATATCTGCTGCAGCAGTTTTTATCCCCTTATACCAATAAAAGAGAAGATGAATATGGAGGCAGCTTTGAAAACCGTCTGCGTATCATAACGGAGATCATTTCAGGAATCAAAGAAGCATGTGGTGCAAAATTTCCGGTTGGCGTCCGCCTTTCCGTGGAAGAGTTTCTGAATCAGACCGGAGTAACCGAAGACTATATTCATATTCAAGACGGCATTAAGATCGCCATGGCATTGGAACAGGCGGGCATTGATTTCCTGGATGCAAGCTGCGGTCTTTACGAAACGGGAATGACCTGCATCGAACCTATTTCCTTCGCCCAGGGGTGGCGGCATGATCTTCTGGCGGCAGTAAAGAGCCATGTTAAAGTTCCGGTAATCGGCGTGTCCGCAATCCGGGAACCGGCTGTGGCTGAGAAGTTCCTGGAGGAGGGAGTGGAAGACTTTGTATCTCTGGGGCGTGCGTGGCTGGCAGATGAAGAATGGGGAAGAAAGGTACAGGAGGGCAGAGAAAAAGAATTGCGTAAATGCATTTCCTGCCTGCGCTGCTTTGAAAGCCTGAATGAATATAATGCAGCAGGGCTTCCGCCGGAATGCGCTCTGAACCCCAGACTGGCTAGAGAGAGAAAGTACAATGGACTGCCCCGGGATACCAGGGGACATCGGGCTGTGGTTGTCGGAGCGGGACCGGCGGGCATGTGTGCGGCGCAGACATTAGCTTTGCGGGGTGTGAAAGTTGTACTGCTGGATCGCAGATCGGAACTGGGCGGAACGATTAACCTGGCGAAGAAACCGCCCCTGAAAGAGCGGATGCAGTGGATTGCAGACTATTACCAGGAAGAATTTGAGCGTCTGGGTGTGGAAGTCAGATTGCATACGGAGGCAACTCCGGAGTTAATTATGGAATGTAAGCCGGACGGAGTGATCATTGCAACTGGTTCCGTATCCGTAGTACCTTCAAAGATTCCGGGTATTCATGGCGAGAACGTTTATACCGTAGAAGAAGTACTGAGTGGGAAAGCAAATCTGAAAGAGAAAAAGGTCGTGGTAATCGGGGCAGGTCTGACGGGATTGGAGACTGCAGAATATCTCGGCGACCGTGGAAATAAAGTGACAATCGTAGATATGCTTGGTGAAGTGGCGCCCGGATGCAATCATACAAATGTAGCGGATGTCTGCGGACGCCTGGCAAAGTATGGGGCAGAGTATCTCCTTGGGCATGCCTTAAAAGAGGTTCGTTCGGATGGAGTGCTTTTAGAGAAGACAGAAGATCATCAGGCAGCGGATGTGCCTGCAGATGCAGTAGTGCTTTCCCTGGGATTTCGTCCCGATGCTTCACTTGTTCAGGGGCTGAAGGATAAGAATATAGAGATTAAGACAGTGGGAAGTGCAGTGAAAGACGGCACCATCGCCCCTGCTGTCCGTACCGGGTATGAAGCAGGCAGGGAACTGTTTGCAGAAAAGAAAAAGGTGCCAAGCTTCCGGGTAGCTGACGAAGAGATCTCTCAGTTTGGAAAGATTTCATTAATGGATAATCAGGAGGGGCTGTATATCAGCTATCTGTCGGACCCGGCAGCCATTGCCAGATTATTGCCGCCTCCGCTGAAACCATTTTCTATTCCGGTGGTTACCCTGTCCATCTGCCATGTGAAAAACCCTACCTTTGCAGACGATTATTATGAAGCTATTCTGGGCGTTTATGCCACTTATGGCAAGACTTTAGGACTGTATCCCCTGGGTCTGGTACTGGGAGGACCGGGAGCCGAGATGGCCGTCCAATGCGGGCGTGACAATGGCAGTATTCCAAAAAAACTTGGAGGGGAATTCGTCATCCGGCGCAATGGCAATACCGTGACAGCCAGCGTCACCAGAAGAGGCACACAATTAGTAGAGGCATCCATGGAGCTTGGCGAATATAACAGCCCGCTGACCCATACCCTGTACCAGGCACCCGAAGCAGGAAAGAAGACCTATGGCGGAGGATTTTATTACCACTTTGACAGAGAGCCGGATGAAAATGGCGTATCCCATTTCCGTAATGGTGCATTACTGATGAACCTTTGCGAATATAATTATCAATCCTGGGAGCCGGGACTGACTGCACTGGATCTGAAATCCAGTATAGATGATCCCTGGGCAGAACTTCCCATTCATACCATTGTAGGGGGTGCTTATTCTAAAAACAGCCTGTTAGTGCATAAACTGAATCTGGCGGAAAACTTAGACGCGGATACTGTGATTCCTTATCTGCTGACCGGGCGGTATGACAGAACCGCATTTATGGAAACGGGACGCATTTAATATTACTTGTAGAAAGTGACACAAGGTTACCGAAATTAAATTGGAGCCGGACGCATTTAACATTACTTGTAGTAAATGACACACGGTTACCGAAATACAAATTGGAGCCGGACGCATTTAACCATTATTTATAAGAAAGAGAGGTCATAAACAATGAAGAATTTATTTGATTTAACAGGAAAGGTTGCAGTTGTGATAGGAGCCAGTTCCGGACTGGGAGCAGACGCAGCATTGGCTTATGCAGAGGCGGGAGCAGATGTGGCAATACTGGCACGACGTGTGGAAAAACTGAATCAGGTAAAAGCCGATATTGAGAAAACAGGCAGAAACGTCATGATTGCAGGCTGTGATGTGACGAAGGAAGAAAGCGTAAAAGCAGCGGTGCAGCAGATTCTGGATCGTTTTGGACATATCGATATCCTGTTAAATAACGCAGGTATTGCGGTACGCGGCGGTGTAGACAGCATGTCAGAAGAAGAATGGGATAAATCCTTTAATACCAATGTAAAAGGCATTTTCCTCATGTCCAAGTATATTATTCCTCAGATGAAAGAACGGAAATATGGAAAAGTGGTGAATATTGCTTCTGTCAACGCAGTCATCGCGGATAAAGAAGATATGTTTATCCGCCACTCCTATAACGCATCCAAGTCTGCGGTTCTTGGACTGACCAAAGGCATGGCATGCTCGTATGCCAAATACGGCATTACGGTAAATGCGATAGGACCTGCTTTATTTGAGACAGAGATGACCGGTGGAACACTGTTTAAGTCCGAGAAGTTCTTGCAGGGATATTCCATGATGAATCCAGCCGGACGACCGGGGGAAAAAGGGGAACTGAATGGAACCGTACTTTATCTTTCCAGTGATGCGTCCAGTTATGTGCAGGGACAGTTTATTGTCGTAGATGGCGGAGGCGCTATTGTATAGTGGGTTACAGACAAAAGCCGTGGCATTCAGTCACGGCTTTTTGGCTGCCCTGTTAAAAGGGCCTATTTGTTTTTAGAGTTCTTTACTAATAATCCTCTGTAAATATAGTCATCTCTAATATCCTCTTTTTCCGGCAGGGGACGCGTATCAACAACATGATACTTAGCATATATCCGCTTTTGAACATTTGAAAATAGGATCGGGATACCCATGCTGGAATAAAAATGAGCAGTGTTCTGTACTTGAAAATGGATGTGGGGTTCTGTGGTATTACCGGAGTTGCCGCACTTTGCAATAACCTCACCCCTTCTGACCGACTGTCCTTTTTTTACTTTAACACTCCCGGGCATCAGGTGACATATGGCACTGTATTCATTTGAAGAATGTTTTATGATAATGCGGTTTCCGCCAATATCAGGCGTTTCCGGGTCAGCCTGACCATCGTTCATGATGCGGCAATCCGGGAAACTGTTTTTTATGGAAACTACTACTCCGTCCCCGGGGGCAAGAATGTCTTTTCCATAACAATAGTAGCTGCGCAAATCCTTCTGATCTCCGGAATAACTTGTACCTTCATCATCTACAATCAAAAAATCATAAGCAAAACGTTGGGGCAGAATATCCCAGGAGTGGGATGTATTTTTAGTAACACCGCCATTTGCAGTATACCATTCTCCGTCAAATGGCAAGGTATACGCAGTTTTGGGAACATACCGATCAATATTGTCGATATCCTTGTTTCTATATTTTCTGGTGGCATAAAATAAGCCGGCTACTTGTAATACAACCTGGCCTAGAAAATGTAATTTCATATGGTTTTCCTCCTTAATACTTCCTTCGTTTCAATGGTGTGTATTTAAAACGATTCTTTTATACCACACTTAAACACTAAAAGTTCAAGAATAATCAAACTCATATTGTATGCTCCTTTCACAGGCTGAATTCTCATTTTATAATTATAGCACGGATAGACACAAAAGCTCAATATGAAAAATTTCTTAGAGAGTGTTTGAAAAATGCTATCTACAATGTTCAACAGAAAAGAAAGGTTTTACTTGATTATTCCTACAAATTTAATATAATAAATGTTAGGGAAGTTTTAATATAAGGAGGAATTTAATTTGAAAGCAAAAAAGGCGGCTGTATTAACTGGAATTTTACTGGGATGTGCAATTGGCATCGCAGCATGCAGTCCTACGGCAAAAGAAAGTGGGACAACGGAAGAATCGAAGAAGATCCAGGAGACACAGAAGGCTGGAGAAACCCAGGAGTCTTCAAAAACGGGAGAGACACAAACGCCCCAGGAAACCCAGGGGGGTCAGGAGACAGCAGATTCCCAGGCATCGGCAGAGAAGATGACTTTAGGTGAAGCATCAGACTTTTTGGTAGAGACTGCTGCCAAATATGGCAACCGGATAAGAAGAGATTCACTGCTGAAGGGGTTGGAAGACCGTGAGCAGGAAGAGGCGGACGGTATGGATATGCTGGTTATTGTAAGCCGGGCATTTGGTACACTGCCTGAGCCGGAAGCAAGTAAAAAGCAGAAGGAAGACGTAGATATCAGCTCGGTTCCCGAATGGGCAATGTCAGATGTGGAAAATCTGAAAAGGGTAGGAGTGCTGAAAAAAAGTGATATAGATGGAGCAGAAAAGGCAGTGACAAAATCAGATGTGGAATCTATGGTACAGAGGGTAATGGATCTGTACGGCAACTGATGATCGGACTGATTTCAATACACACCCCGAAGCGGAGCGTACAGATTATAAATGGAATAAAAAGACGCTTCAAAGAGTTAAGGATGATATTTAGAAAAGCGGCAGGGAGATATACGAATGAAAAAGTATAGGATAGGAAAAAGTTTATTAATTATCATGATGACAGCCTTAATCTGGTCTGCAACTGCTTTGGCAGCTTTTCCGGATCCGTCAGTGGAGCTGGTGGAAACGGAATATAAGGATCAGTACAAAATAACAATACATAATTGGAATGTGGAAGCGAATTCCCTGCAGTTTGATTTAACTGTGGATCAGGAAGTACCGGATTATACTATGGAATGGGCTGATAAGGCTGAATCCAGCTATCAGAAGGTGATCGTTAAAAAAGAGCCGAAAAAAACGATCTTTACCTTTTATGCGGACAAGCTTTCACCCATTTCAGAAGGGGATACAGCGGAGCTTGGGCTGTTTACCATAAAGGGGCTGTCAGCAATCCCCAGATTTACAACAAGCGGTGAAATGATTATTCTGGATGAAAATGTAAATGCAGCGTCTTACAGCGGTGTTACAGTGAATGTAAAGTATAATGATGGTAACCATAACCAGGAAACGGAAAAGCCGGTAACTCCGGCGGAAACGGAAAAACCCCAGGAGACAGAGAAGCCGGTTCAGCCGGCAAGGGCAATGACGCTTCATAAATCATCCGTTTCATTGTATTTAAAAGGTTCGCCAAAGAGTATTACATTAAAAGCATACCTGAATAAAAAGAAGCTGAGCGGATCATCCGTAACCTGGAAGACCAGCAATAAAAAAGTTGCAACGGTTAAAAACGGTAAAGTATCTGCAGTGAGCAAAGGTATTGTAACTATAGAGGCGGTAAAAGACGGACTTACAGCAAGATGCCGGGTTAAAGTAAAACAACCAACGATCTCACTGAACAGTAAATCGGTTACGATTTATAATAAAATAAGTACCAGAACTACACTCAGTGCATCGGTAAACGGTGTGAAAGTCTCAGGTAACAAGGTTAAATGGACGACCAGCGATCCCAAAACAGCCACTGTTAAAAATGGAAAGGTGAAAGCGAAAAAGACAGGCAGAGTAACCATTACAGCCACAGCAAATGGGAAAAAAGCAAAATGCACCGTTAAGGTCAGCAAACCTTCTTTAGAAATCAAGACAAAGAGTATCGGTGTAAAAAAAGGTAAAACAGTTAAACTTAAAGTTTACGCAAAACCAAATAAAAAGATTGTTTATAAAAGCGATGATAAAACTATCGCGAACGTGTCAAAAAACGGACAGGTAGAAGGTATTAGAAAAGGGAATACCATAATCCGGGTATCCTGTAATGGATTTAAAAAAGAAATACCGGTTACGGTAAAATAAAGTATAAACAGCATAAAATAATATCGGACAAAATAATGCCGGCTGAACTGATGATAGTAATAAGTAACAGGTCAGACGGCATTTTTTGATTTCCGTAATGTAAACAGTTGTTCATGTTGTTTATTTTCTAGTTAGATTTGCCAATGATATGTTGCTGAAATTAAATTTAAATTGTGTTATACTGTTAAAGAGTGTTAAAAAATTCATTTATTCAACACGCTCTAGTGTAGCAACTAGTTGTTATTTAAACTTTATCATTATAAAGTCTTGTTTTAC
>UQGG01000017.1 GCA_900540475.1 uncultured Robinsoniella sp.
TTGTCTTGCACCCTTTTTCACTGCCTTAATTCCTTCTGCCGTAGCTTTTGCGGCAGCCATAGTTGTCATATAAGGAATTTTATCCTTAATAGCAGCTTTACGGATATAGCTGTCATCTGTTGCACCTTTTTTATCAATCGGTGTATTGATGATCATTTGAATCTTTTTATTTGTAATCGCATCCAGGATATTCGGTCTTCCTTCATTGATCTTGGAGATCTTTTCCACTTCAAAGCCCGCTTCCTTAATCAGTTCATAAGTGCTTCCGGTAGCCATCAGTTTGAATCCGCAGTCATGAAGCCCCTGTGCAACTTCTTTTACTTCCGGCTTGTCTCTGTCACTTATGCTGAGCAATGCAGTGCCTTCTAACGGAAGTTTGGTCTGGGTAGCTTCCTGAGCTTTATAGAATGCTTCTCCAAAGCTTTCAGAGATACCAAGTACTTCTCCTGTAGAACGCATTTCCGGTCCTAATAACGGATCCACTTCCGGGAACATATTAAATGGGAACACAGCTTCTTTGACACCGTAGTGTGTAAACTTCTTCTCTTTTAATGACAGAACCGGAGATGGTCTTCCCGTTAAATGTGATGTCATAATATCTGTAGCAAGTTTTACCATTTTGATATTACATACTTTGGATACAAGCGGTACTGTTCTGGAAGCACGTGGATTAGCTTCAAGTACATATACCACGCCGTCTTCAATCGCATACTGCATATTCATAAGTCCGACTACATTCATCTCTGCCGCAATCTTTCTTGTATAATCCTTAATTGTTTCGATCTGCTCTTCTGTCAGGTTCTTAGAAGGAAGAATACATGCGGAGTCACCGGAGTGAACACCTGCAAGCTCAATATGCTCCATCACTGCCGGAACAAATACATTGGTTCCATCGCTGATGGCATCTGCCTCACACTCAGTAGCATGATGTAAGAATCGGTCAATTAATATCGGTCTGTCCGGAGTAACTCCAACCGCTGCCTTCATGTAGAATGTCAGAGCTTCATCATCATGAACCACTTCCATGCCTCTGCCGCCCAGTACATAAGAAGGACGTACCATTACCGGATATCCGATCCTATTAGCAATCGCAAGTGCTTCCCCTACATTTACTGCCATTCCAGCTTCCGGCATTGGAATGTTCAGCTTCTTCATCATATCGCGGAACAGGTCTCTGTCTTCTGCCAGGTCGATGGTTTCCGGTGTTGTTCCAAGAATATTTACACCGGCTCTCTTCAGGTCATTTGCCAGATTTAACGGGGTCTGACCGCCAAACTGTGCGATAACACCTACCGGTTTTTCTTTCTCATGGATGCTGAGCACATCTTCCAGCGTCAGCGGTTCAAAATACAATTTATCAGAAGTATCATAATCCGTTGACACCGTCTCAGGATTACAGTTTACAATAATCGTCTCAAAGCCTAATTCTTTTAATGCAATTGCAGCATGTACGCAGCAGTAATCAAATTCAATACCCTGTCCGATACGGTTTGGTCCACCGCCTAGAATCATGATCTTAGGCTTATCACTGTTAACCGGGCTTTCGTCTTTCATATGGTAGCTGGAATAGTAATATGCAGAATCCTTGGTCCCGCTTACATGAACCCCTTCCCAGGCTTCTGTAATTCCGGCATCAATCCTTGCAGATCTTATTTCATCTTCTGTCACTTCCAGAATCTGGCTCAGGTATTTATCTGCAAATCCATCTAACTTTGCCTGTTTTAATACATCTGTATGTGGGACACTGCCTTTTGCAGCTTTTAACACTTCCTCTTCTTCGACCAGTTCTTTCATTTGTTCAATGAAGTAATGTTTAATCTTCGTTAATTCAAATAATTCCTCTACGGAAGCTCCTTTTCTAAGGGCTTCGTACATAATAAACTGGCGTTCGCTTGTTGGAACGGCAAGCATTTTCAAAAGTTCTTTCTTCGTCTTGGAAGCAAAATCCTTTGCATTGCCCAGTCCGTATCTGCCGGTCTCAAGACTTCTGATTGCCTTCTGGAAAGCTTCTTTATAAGTCTTACCGATGCTCATTACTTCACCAACTGCGCGCATCTGTGTACCCAGTTTATCCTCAGATCCTTTAAATTTCTCAAATGCCCAGCGTGCAAATTTAATTACAATGTAATCTCCGCCCGGAACATACTGGTCCAGAGTGCCATATTTTCCGCATGGGATTTCATCTAAGGTCAAACCGCTTGCCAGCATTGCGGAAACCAGTGCAATTGGGAATCCGGTTGCTTTAGATGCAAGTGCCGAGGAACGTGATGTTCTTGGATTGATTTCAATTACGATAATACGGTCACTGACCGGATCATGTGCAAACTGAACGTTGGTACCGCCAATTACTTCAATCGCTTCCACGATTTTATAAGCCTGTTCCTGAAGTCTTTTCTGAACTGCCTCTGATATGGTCAGCATCGGTGCGGAACAGAAGGAATCACCCGTGTGTACGCCCAAAGGATCGATATTTTCGATGAAGCATACCGTAATCATGTTGTTCTTAGAATCACGAACAACTTCTAACTCCAGCTCTTCCCAGCCGAGAATGGATTCTTCAACCAGTACCTGGCCTACCAGACTTGCCTGTAAGCCTCTGGCACATACCGTCTTTAACTCTTCTACATTATAGACCAGACCGCCGCCGGCACCACCCATGGTATAAGCAGGTCTTAATACTACGGGATATCCCAGATTGTCAGCAATTTTCAAAGCCTCTTCTACTGTATATGCCACTTCGCTTTTTGCCATTTCGATTCCCAGGCTGTCCATCGCCTTTTTGAATTCGATACGGTCTTCTCCACGCTCGATGGCATCTACCTGAACACCGATAACTTTCACATCATATTTATCTAAAACGCCTGCCTTTGCCAGTTCGGAACACAGATTCAGCCCGGACTGTCCGCCAAGGTTTGGCAATAATGCATCCGGACGCTCTTTTTCAATTATCTGAGTCAGACGTTCTACATTTAATGGTTCAATATAAGTAATATCCGCTGTTTCCGGATCTGTCATGATCGTTGCCGGATTGGAATTTACCAGAACAATTTCATAACCAAGGTTTCTTAACGCTTTACACGCCTGTGTTCCGGAATAGTCAAATTCGCATGCCTGTCCAATGATGATAGGACCGGAACCGATAATAAGTACTTTGTGAATATCATTTCTCTTCATGGTTTTACCTCTCATAATATCTATTTGTATACTATACTACACAAAATCATTAGGTCTATTATACGTTATTGTAAGAGATGTGTAAATATATAATTTAATCCCATGACAAAGTTTTGCCACAAAGAACTTTTAAAAATGTCTTTCTGACAGACGTGCATTCCGGTTTGCTTAAGATTCAGGCACGCTCTCTTCGTTTATACTTTCTGAGAACCGTTTCAAAATGCTCAAGCATTTCTTCCCTGGCATAAACCGTGGTTCCCTCTTTCAGGGTTTCCATATAATCCTGCAGCATATCATACGTTTTCTTTTCACTGATCACAACTCTCTGGCTCTTGCCTTCTCCATTTCTTACGAACACCTGTGCCTGGTCCTTGTCAAATGCTTCCATGTAAATATTTTTCATGGTTCCTGCATCGTCCATGCGCAGCATGTAGCCTTCTGAGCTGCCTTTTTTTATCTCTGTATAGACTTTCTCCAGAATCTGATATGTATGCCGGTGTCCCAGGGGATGATGCTCTGCATCCGGTCCGCCGACAATTGTCCCCTGTCTTGCAAACTCCTCAAGCCCCGTATCCGGAAAGTAAAACCTGAATTTTCTTTTCTCCTGTATTTCTCTTATATCCCGACTGTTTTCATTCATCATCTCACTACCTCCACCAGATAGATTGTATGGTTACTTTTTATCCGTCAAATCATTCTTTTTTGTATAAGCTTTTAGCAATAAGTACTATTATAACATGTTAACACTTTCATAACAACATCCGATCGAACGTGTGACCGCTTTTTGTACAAATTAAAAGAGTATCCGCCCAATGGGATACCCTTCTCTGACTTATTTACGTTCATTTCCAGTATGCTCTTTCATTGCTTCCAGGGCCTTTTTATCACATTCTCCAATGCCGTATCTCGCCATTTCATAATATTCGGTCATGGTCAGACCATTTGGCTCATCTGGAAATAATTCCCTGCGTATTTCTTCCGGAGCTTTGGATGCCCGCAGCTGTCCGCCTTTCTTCATCCTGCTTTTTACATATCTTCTATACATTCTTCTGATTTTCATATTATTGCTGCCGGTTAACAGTTCCCGGATTGTCCGCCTCTTTTTGTGCTTCGGTTCTTTTTCCTCTTTCCACAGAAAGGTGCTGGACTCCTGGATCTCTTCCATCGGCTTCTTCTGCTGAAATTTCCGGTAAAGGCGGTAAATTCCATAGGCTGCCAGAAATACAATCCCTGCAATTATAGCTGCTTTTAACACTATGGTAAAAATCTGCTCCAGCATCTCCATCCATGGGCTTTTTTCACTGGCTCCCTGGGGGAACATCTCCGCTATATTGTTCTGGGGCTGTAACGCCTCTGACTGAGGCACCTCGTTTGACTCTTTTAAAAAGAGTGCCAGAATCCACCCCACAATCCCCAGCAGTATGTTCTTTAAAGCATTGAGGATATGATCCGGTGACAAATCTTTAAACAGAAAAATTGCCAAAGCGCCGCAGAGCAGAAAAGCCAGCATCATAACGTTTCCCACCCATTGAATCCGTTCATAGGGAATACTGGTATTTCTTTTATTCTTTACAAAAAAATCCCGCATATTTTCTAAATATATGAGAATCATTTCCGAAAGCCCAAAAATGCTCACTGCAAGCACGCTGATCTGCTTCAGAATCTCACTGCCGGTATAGCTTCCGATCCCATAGGCTGCCAGAAACATCCCTGCCCATGGAAGCCAGGGCCGCTCCTGTTTTTGCTGGATACGCAGAAACAGCGAAACGACGGCTGCAAGCCCGGTGACAAATGCCAGAAGCAAAGCCGCCGGTTTCTCCGGAATCAAAAAATACATTCCTGTGGTTATCAGTACGTGCAGTGCGAGGAATATGGTAAAATTCCCAATTGTCTTTCGCAGAATATAGAATATTACAATAGGAACCATATACACTGCCCCTTTTAAGAACCACTGTGTCCCAAGAGCATTCCCTTTCCATAGTCCGGCAAGTGCAGATGCATAAATGATATAGTACAGGCATACCTGTGCCACAATTTCCATAAATGCCGTATAAAACTGGCATTTCCCTGCTTTTTTCACTCCTTTAAACAATTTTATCACCTGCCTTTCACTTCGCTCAACCGCCTTTTTCCACTTCCCAGAAAATGATATCCCCTGCCATTCCAGGATGCATCTCTGCTAACGTTCCGCGATACACGGGCGCGATCCATATGGAACCTCTGCTCTGCTGCTTCAGTCTTAAGAAGTCTTCCTGCAGTTCTTCCCTGCAGCTGGTGGATACAAACACATAAAGGACATTTTCCCTTTTCCGGCTGCAGATTTCCTCCATCTGATCATGAAAGCGCTCGGCTTCCAGTGTCAGATCAATTCTTGCCAGCTGTTCATCCAGCATTTCCCCATGTGCCTCTCCACTGCCGGACCGGAGATACAGGCTCTCTTTTGTTATTTTATCTTTTCCATTGGATATAAACTGAACCGGAACCCCCTGTTCCAAAAACCGGGCTGCTAAGGTACTTACGATGCGGATGCCCTCTTCCAGCAGATCATCGTGATGCCATATGGTATCCTGGTCCGCATTAAACAGAAAACAAATCGCCTGAGAGGCGGTGGCATCATGCACATTTACCATGTAGGTGCTATTCTTTGCGGATATTTTCCAATTAATGCTTTTCATGGAATCAAAACTTTGATATTCCCGGATACCTGCAAATGCAAAAGGGTCTTCCTGGAGATACTTCCTGGTCTGTATATTTCCCATAATCTGTTCATAGGGCGCATCGATCTGCTTCAGATCTGCCTTTGCCGGAAATACATAGAGCCTCGCCCTATTCTCACAAGTGCTGTAGTACTCTCCGGAGAACCAGATATCACCCGCAGTGAGGTCTAAATCTTTCACCTCATACAACCCCCGCTTTGCGCAGGCAACCTGATGGCGGCGCACAATTTTCTGATAGGGAAAGAGGGAAAATATATCACATTTATAGCAGTAATCCGTCACTTTCATATTTTCTTCTTTGTCAAAATGCAGTCCTTTATCCGTCTTGAACATTACTTTCAATGTGGGCAGAATCATCCATTTCCGGTTGCTTACCACTTCATATAGTATGGTTTCACTGCCCTCAGTGACTGCACGGTTTTCAAAGGACACCGATGCACTCAGACCTTTTTTCCAGTTCTTCTCATATACAACACGCTGTATCAAATAAACCATAAACAGGCCTATTACTATCAGGATAATTTTCATATTTCACCCCGTCCCCGGACAGAATTGTAATCCAGCCCTTACTTTTCCCAATTCTCGGTAGGGACCGGCACCTGGTCCAGTATTTCTTTTATTGTATTTACTGTATTCTGCGTCCGGTTTATACCGCCGTACATCACCACCCGGTGTGCCATTACCGGAACGGCAAGGACTTTCACATCCTCAGGGACTACATAGCTTCTTCCCTGAACCACGGCATAGGCCTGTACCGCTTTTACAAATGCCAGGGTTCCCCTGGGACTGACGCCCAGTTTGATTTTATCGTGATTTCTGGTTCGGGTAATCAGCGCAAGGATATATTCCCTGACCGCAGTATGGACAAATACTTCTCTATGTACCTGACTCATAGAAAGCAGGGTATCTTTTGTGCATACCGGCTCTATTTCATCGAACGGATCACCTTTAATAAAACGCTCTATCATCTGCAATTCCTCTGATTCTTTTGGAAGCCCCATGGACAGCTGCATTAAAAAACGATCCAGCTGTGCCTCCGGTAAGGGATAAGTCCCAGCTGTTTCAATGGGATTCTGAGTGGCAATAACCAGAAACGGCTCCTCCAGACGCATCGTCTCGCCGTCTACCGTTACCTGCTTTTCCTCCATACATTCCAGCAGGCTGGACTGGGTTCTGGGTGTTGCTCTGTTAATCTCATCCGCCAGCACAATATTGGCAAAAACCGGCCCTTCACGATACACAAATTCTCCCTGCTTTTGATTATAGTAGTGAATCCCTGTGATATCCGACGGAAGTAAATCCGGTGTAAACTGGATCCGGCTAAAGGGAAGATCCAATGACCTGGCAAGGGATTTCGCCAGCTTCGTCTTCCCCGTTCCCGGAACATCTTCCAGCAGTATATGTCCCCCCGACAGCAGCGCTGTCAATACCAGGTCTATGACTTCTGACTTTCCGATCATAACTTTATTGATATTTTCCTTTATGGTTTTTAAAACTGATGCCGCCTGAACGATCTCCATTTATTCCTGTCCTCCTGTTTGCATTTACGCCTGACGCTAACACGTTGTATGATAATCACGATTTTCGTACTGCTTTTATTTTACTACGAATGAGGGAAAAATACTATTTTATTTAGTCCGAACAAAATAAATCTATGCGGCTATAAAAGGGTAAATCGGGATTTTGCTGATTAAAGCGCTTTGTAGATGGGAGAGTATTTGTTGTATTGCTTAAAAAACACAAAAAAAGGGGGCCACCGCATTAAAACTTAATGCGATGACCCCTTTATAAGGGTTTATGCAAATTTTGCTGTGTTAAGCTTCACACCAGGACCCATTGTAGGAGCTACTGTTACACTCTTTAAATACTGTCCTTTCAGTGCTGAAGGTTTCGCTTTTAAAATTGCACCCATAAGCGTCTGGAAGTTGTCCGCTAACTGCTCCTCTGTAAAAGAAGCTTTTCCGATTGGCACGTGGATAATGTTTGTTTTATCTAATCTGTACTCAATCTTACCTGCTTTGATTTCCTGAACTGCTTTTGTTACGTCCATCGTTACGGTACCAGCTTTTGGGTTTGGCATTAAGCCTTTTGGTCCAAGTACACGACCAAGACGACCAACAACACCCATCATATCCGGTGTAGCTACAACTACATCGAATTCAAACCAGTTTTCGTTCTGGATCTTTGGAATTAATTCCTCTGCTCCAACGTATTCTGCGCCTGCTGCACGAGCTTCGTCAGCTTTTGCATTTTTAGCGAATACTAAGACACGAACTTTTTTACC
This sequence comes from uncultured Robinsoniella sp., assembly GCA_900540475.1. Lineage (GTDB taxonomy): Bacteria > Bacillota > Clostridia > Lachnospirales > Lachnospiraceae > Robinsoniella. Next base: position 8,176 of record UQGG01000017.1, read on the forward strand.
TGTACCGTGTGGTAACACAACAGCTCCACGGATCTGCTGATCCGCATGACGGCCATCACAGCCTGTTCTGATATGAGCTTCGATAGTTTCATCAAATTTAGCAACAGATGCTTTCTTTACTAAAGAAATAGCTTCTGCTGTATCATAAAGATTTGCGCGGTCGATTGCTTTTGCAGCCTCTGCGTATCTTTTTCCTTTTTTCATATTAAATAACCTCCTGGTGGTATTTGCGGGAATTTCCCTCCCACTTTTCATTGTTTAGTTTACGTTTTGCTTGATTACCAAGTATATTATTCCTCAACAGTGATACCCATGCTGCGTGCGGTACCTGCGATCATGCTCATTGCAGCTTCTACAGATGCTGCATTTAAATCTGGCATTTTCATTTCAGCGATCTCTTTGATCTTTTCTTTGCTGATTGTAGCAACTTTTGTCTTATTCGGAACGCCTGATCCTGATTTCAGGTTGCATGCTTTCTTTAATAAAACTGCTGCAGGAGGAGTTTTTGTAATAAAGCTGAAGCTTCTGTCTGCATATACAGTAATAACAACCGGGATAATTAAATCGCCTTTGTCAGCTGTTCTTGCATTGAACTCCTTTGTAAACTGAACGATGTTAACACCGTGCTGTCCAAGTGCCGGACCAACTGGTGGAGCTGGTGTAGCCTTTCCAGCAGGAATCTGTAATTTAATATAACCTGTTACTTTTTTTGCCATTTTTAGGCACCTCCTATGTGGTATTGGCGGGGGATTTCCCTCCCACTAATCCGTCAGACTGCGAATATACCTGACGTAACTTTTCTGTTACATTTTTTTAATCTCAGTGAAACTTATTTCTACTGGTGTTTCACGACCGAATAACTCAACATTAATGGTAACGATCTGTTTACCATGATTGATGGACTGAATAACTCCAACGGTATCTTTCCAGACTCCGCCGGTAACAGTAACAGCATCTCCTTCTGTGAAATCCACCTGGACATCGTCCGCCTGGATTCCCAGATTCTGCATCTCTGTTTCGGTAAGTGGCACTGGTTTTGATCCAGGACCAACAAATCCGGTAACACCTCTTGTATTTCGAACGACATACCAGGTGTCATCATTCATGACCATATTCAGAAGCACATAGCCTGGAAACAGTTTCTTCTGAACCTGCTTCTGTACGCCATTTTTTACTTCCACAACATCCTGCATCGGAACTCTGACCTCAATGATCTGATCTTCTAAATGCCGGTTTTCAATCGTTTTCTCAATGTTGGCCTTAACCTTGTTTTCATACCCAGAATAAGTATGAACTACATACCAGTTTGTTTCTGACATAAAATCACCCTTGCCCTTACTTTATTAAGAAATCAATACCATACTGTACAATAACATCAACGATGGTAATAATGACACCTAATACACAAGAAACGGCAACAACCGCTACGGTCTGCTTGCCAAGTGTTTTCTTTTCCGGCCAGATAATTTTCTTAAATTCAGATTTAAGACCTTCAAACCAGCTTTTCTTGGGGGCTTTGTCTGTTTTTGCAGTTTCTCCCATTCCATTCACTTCCTTTGCATTATCACTAACAGTTATTTGGTTTCTTTGTGTAATGTGTGTGTTCTGCAGAATTTACAGTATTTTTTTGTTTCCATTCTGTCCGGATGATTTTTCTTATCCTTCGTCATGTTGTAGTTACGTTGTTTACATTCCGTACATGCCAATGTGATTTTAACGCGCACAACTTCCACCTCGCCTTCTTTGTAATTTGGTAACAGCTTGCGTAGGCTGTTGAATTTTTAGGCATAAAAAAAAGACCTACTTCCATTCGCTCGTTTATCTTATCATATACAATAGCTGGAAGTCAAGTCTTTTTTTGACAAGAACCATGTTCTTCTGCAGTGTTATTTCTGCTTTGGATCAGCGGAATTTTTCTTCTACCTGTTTTAAGGAAACTTCCCTGCCAAAGGCAGTGGCTGCCAGTCCGCCTTCACCCGTTTCCCGAAGGGAGACATTCATCAGATCCCCTACTTCCTTCATGGCATCAATTACCTGATCCGGGGGAATCCGGCTTTCAATTCCAGCTAGTGCCATATCAGCACACGCCATCGCGTTCACCGCCCCAATCACATTGCGTTTTACACATGGAACCTCCACCAGACCAGCAACCGGGTCACAGACCAGTCCCAGGAGATTTTTTAACGACATTGCAGCCGCATGGGCGATCTGACTGGCATTTCCACCCTTTAAATGAACCATTGCCCCTGCCGCCATGGCACTTGCCGAACCAATTTCCGCCTGACAGCCGCCGGAAGCTCCGGCAATATACGCACGAACTGCTATGACCTGTCCGATTCCCGCAGCCACATACAGTGCTTCCCCAATGCGTGTCTCATCTGTCTGTTCCTTTTTATAAAAAGGAACCAGAACAGCCGGAAGTACTCCGCAGGCGCCTGCTGTGGGCGCCGCCACGATTCTTTTCATACAGGCATTTGATTCTCCCATCTGCAGTGCCGCCGCAATGACCTGTCCCATAAATGCTCCGCACAAGGGTGTTTCCTTTTGTACATACTGCTCCATAATACCGCCGCTGCCGCCTACCAGACCGCTGTTGGAAATCAGTTTCTCATCATATGCTTCACTGGACGAGAGCATCGCCCGCCACATGCCCAGCATCTTTTCAAAAGATTCCTCCTTTGAAACTTTCCGCTCGTTCATATCATCCAGCAGTATGGTTTCCCAGAAGGGAATCTGCGACTCCCTGCATACGTCTAAGATTTCCTCTAATGAATTATATGCCATGTTACCGGTTCCCTCCTATATCTATATACGTCACCTTCAGTATACCCTCTTTTTGCTCCAGCCACTCGATGGATTCTTTTGGGATTTTCTGGTCTGTTTCAATAATCATCACCGCATAACCGCCCCGTTTTTTCCGGTGCAGGGACATATTTGCCACATTTACGGACTTCTGAAACAGCATGGACGCCACATCGGCAACATAACCGGGCTGATCCATGTTATGAATAATTAAAGTGGGATTCTCACAGGTACAATTGACCTCCACATCATTGATTTTATTCAGCATGATACGTCCGCCTCCCAGAGAAGAAGCCTGAACCATCAGTTTGCGCAGCTCTAAATCCTCCAGCAGCATCTGCACCGAATTGGGATGCGCCCCCTTTAAAGTTGTTTCTTCAAAGGTAAATTCCAATCCTTCTTCCTCTGCCATTTCAAAGCTTTTTGGAATTCTGATATCATCGGGCTCCATACCAAGAAGTCCTGCTACAATGGCTTTATCTGTACCATGGCCTACTCCGGTAGCTGCAAAAGAGCCATGCATACAAATCTTTGCCTTAACAGGCATGCATCCCAGCAGCTTTCTCCCCATCAATCCGATCCTTACCGCCCCTGCCGTATGAGAGCTGGAAGGCCCGACCATGACAGGTCCCAAAATATCGAATATGTTCATCTTTATACCTCCTGTATACCGCAGACAGGTCTGCTGCAAATGGAAAGGGAACGTCCTGCGCTCCCTTTTTTGATTACATCTATTCTGTTATTTTAACAAATCCTGTCTGAAATGTATAGGGGGAAGCTAATTTTTTTCTTCACTTCCCACTCTTAGGGATACCAGGGTACGAAAGACCTTTTCTTCCTCTTTACACTCCATACTGCCTTCGTATTTTTTCACGATTCCCTGTACAATGTCAAGTCCCAGACCATGGCGGAACTTATCTTTTTTGGTAGTTTTAAAACTCCCATCCCGCTTCACTTCCACGGTTCTTGCCTCTTCATATCTGGAATTGCTGAATATGAGAACCTGATAGCCTGCCCGATACTGGCTTTTTACATTCATAAACCGTTCTTCCGGATTCGGAATTCGCATACAGCTTTCAATTGCATTGTCAAACAAATTGTAGAAAATACTGAGCCAGTCCACATCATCTACTCTTCCACTGACAAAGTGTGCCATATTTAACTGGAGCTTAATTTTATTTTTTGCACATTCTGTAATTTTATTATGCAGCACTGCATCTATCATTACATTTTTGCTGATGTTGCTCTGAAGAAGCTTGTCATATTCTTTATTCAGGCGTTTTGCAATCTCCCCCATAGATTCAGTATGGTTATCCCGCACCAGCCTTTCTATGGTCTGAAGATGATTTCCTATATCGTGGCGCATTTTCCGCACCAGTTCATTCTGTTCCTCCAGCACCTTATAATGCTCTTTCAAAAGCTTTTGCTGCATGAGCAGGTACTGATTTTCTCTCTTGAGGTTTTCTCTGCTGTACCAGGTAAGCAGACCGCCGAACACACACAGCATTGCTACCACATACATCAGCACCCAGGGTTCCAGAAGCCTGTTTGCATTTTCGTTCATCAGAAGAACTGTAACCACAAGGTTCACAAGTACTGATACAACTGCAAATATCTTCCAGATCAGTAACGGAATTTTTTCAAAAACGCCAACTTTTAAGATCATCCATAGAATTACCGCAGCCAGAATATTCTTAATTCCGTTTACAGCAGTAAAAAAACATACATTGCTGCCGGTATAAAGGGCGATACTCCCGCCAAATCCAAAAATAGCCTTTGTAATCAATCCGAAAGCCGCTCCGATAATGCCATAAAATTCGATAAAGGCATAGAATTTCAGAAAATCATGAAATGGCTTCTCAGATATTTTATAAATAACTGCCATCCAAAGGATAATCTCCGCCACATAGACTAAAAATGCAGATCCGCCAAATTTTACAGGCAGCATAAGAACACCATGGACTACAGCAAGAAGAAGCAGAATCATCCGCTTCTTTCTTGAATCCATATTCCCGGTATCTGCGCACTTCATGGCAAAATTGTAGAATATCACAGTCTCTAACAGAACAGCAATACATTTTCCGGTAAACACCGTCATCATTTCACCTCACATTAGATTACATATCTTCCCCCAGCCATCTTGCAAATGCCCTGCGGACATCATTCAGATACCTGCGGCTGATAGGAACCTTTTTCCCATTGCGCAGAATTAATTCATTCCTGCAAAATTCTTTGACAAAGTTCAGATTTACAATATAGCTGTTGTGGCATCTTACAAAGTAATCAGACCCCAGCTGTGCCTGCAGTTCAGTCAGACCGGAAGATGTTCTGACCGTTTCACCGACGCAGACTGCCAGTGTGCTTCTCTTTTCCCTTTCCAGATACTGAATATCCATAGGGAGCAGTATAATCTTTCTTCCTTTTACCATAACAACTATACGTTCTCTGGCAACCTTACTTTTTTGTTGAATTTGTTTTTCAATAATTTTCGGCAGATATTTCTCCAGGTCTTTTTTTAAAACAAAATAGCAGTAGTCAACCTCATATACTTTTGAACTGTAACATAGATAATTCGTCAAAAACACAATTTTTGTCCTGGCATCTAATGCTTCCAGTTTTTTCGCAACCTCCACCCCATTGGATTCTCCTATCTCAATATCAAGAAACAGCAGATCCAAATCATAAATGCTTTCTCTTACGTAATGGTATAACTCCTCCGGATTCAAAAATTCATGAATTTCATACTCACACTTATTTTTCTGCAAAAATTTCTCTATGAAATCTTTGCTTACCTGAACCGCCTTTGCTTCATCGTCACATATCCCGATTCGCATCATGATTCATCCCACCTTACTCTTTCTTTAAATTACCCGAATATAATTGCACAATTATATTTCCTGGAATTATACCATCCGATTCACAGTAATTGCAATGCTAATTACACTTTTAGCACAGTTCGTGTAATATTTAACCACAATCCGTCGATATTGCAAAAAATATCGCAAAAAATGGTAAATACTTCCATCCAATATAATCCACATGCTATTTTTTAGCTTATAGATTATTATAATATAACAAAACAAATAATACAATACGTAATAAGTAATTATAGAGGGGGTAAGTATGACAATTGATTATACCGCTATCGGACGCAGAATCCGAGCCAGGAGATTAGCCCAAAAAATTACACAGGAAAGGCTCGCCGAACAGGTAGATATCTCTACACCGCATCTTAGCAATATTGAAAGAGGAGTTACCCACGTAAGCCTGCCAACACTAATCACGATTGCAAATGCACTCCATACTACGGTAGACCATCTATTGTGCGACAGCCTTCCCGAAGCAAAATCCTTCTATGTAAAAGAACTGAGGGACTTATTAAATGACTGCGATGAAAAAGAACTCCGTATTTTGACCGAAACCTTAAGATCTCTGAAATCTTCCCTGCAGGATACCTATGGGAAATGAAGACCCGACTGCAAAAAAAGGACATTCCATTTGGAATTATCCTTTTTTTATTACACATGATATTATTCTTTTTTACATTAACTGTATCTTTTATCTTATTAATCTTTTATCGTATTTATCTGCTATCTTATTTATCTACTATCCTATTTATCTTCTATCGTATTTATCTTCTATTGTATTAATTTTCTTTGCTATTGAGCAACCCATAGATATAAGTATCTTTCCAAAGCGGCTGATCATGCTCATCCTTCCAAAAATATACATTCTTTCTCAAAAATCCCTCACGGGTAAATCCTAATTTTTCCAACAGCTTCCATGAGTTTGGATTCTTGGGATCACAGTATGCACTAATCCTGTGGATTCCATGCTCAAATGCATTTTCAATCAGCTTTTCACAGCTTTCTCTGGCATATCCCATGTGCCAGTAATCTTCATTAAATACATATCCAAGCTCCAGGGAATTACAATCACATTTTCCCAGATATACATTCCCAATCATTTTACCTGTGGATTTCAGCTCAACTGCTATCATTTCATCCGACGCAATTCTGGACTCCAGATTCTCTTTTGCTTCTTCCATTGTCATCGGCTTATAAGGCTCATATTCCAGGACTTTGGGGTTGGACAGGTATTCGTATAGGTCCTGTATGTCCTCTGCTCTGTATCTTCTTAATACTAGCCGTTCTGTTTCTGCTATGATTTTTTTATCCATAAATCTTCTCCCTTTTTCTTTTTCAATCGACTGCTTTTTCATTATATCATCCAAACCGCACAAAGTCACTAAAAACGATATGGCACCTGATGATACGCCTTTCTAATTACCAGTATGTCTTCCATTCTTTCAGGTTTCTGGTCAGTGCCTCAAGAAAAAAATAATCTCCCCACAGATTACATTCATCAACACCTCTGTCGGATACACTGTTATATGGACTGCTTTTTGCGTAAACACCATGTCGCAGCAGCCCATTTGCTTCCTGAGATGAAGTTACTGCATATTTGTCAATCAGGCTTTCCAGCATCCGCTGTGCCTCATTGCGATAAAAGGATTGTTCTTCCTTTTCCAGCCCTCCATTGCTGCACATTTCCAGAATTCCGCAGACGGCTGCTGCTGCCGCTGACGAATCTCTCGGTTCACTGCTCCCTTCTGAAAACTGTAAATCCCAATAGGGTACCATATCCTCGGGAAGATGTCTCAAATAAAAATCCGTCACTTTCCGAAACAGTTTTCTGCAAACTTCATTTTTTGTGTACCGCCACGCCAATGCCGTTCCATATATTCCCCATGCCTGCCCCCTTGCCCAGGCAGAATCGTCCCGATACCCCTGAGCCGTAACCCCACGTAACGGCTCTCCTGTCCTGGGATTAAAAAAATAAGTGTGGTAGGTAGAATTATCTTCCCGCACCAGATTACGGATGCTGGTCCGGGTATGCCGTATGGCAATGTCTCTGTACTTTTCATCCCCAGTTACAAGAGAAGCCCAATACAGCAACGGCAGATTCAGCAGGCAATCTATAATCAGGCGGTAATTATTCTTTGCCCCTAACTCTCCCCACGCCTGAAGGAACTCTCCTTTTTCCTGAAAGCGGCTGATAAGCTGGTCTGCCGCCAGGATTGCCGCCTCTTTTGCCTGCTGATTTCCCGTAAGCTGATATGCAGCCACACAGGAAGGCGTATATAAAAATCCCATATCATGATGATCCACATCTGTTTTCTGTTTTATTCTATTATAAAAGCTCTCTACCTGAACCTCCGCCGATGTTCGGAACCGTTCCTCTCCCGACAGTTCATAGGCAAGCCAGTATGTTCCGGTACAGAATCCCGTTGTCCATTCTGTATTTTCTGTTGCCGGGTAAAACATATGCTCACTATTGGAACCAGGAAATTGGTAGGTAAAATTCCCCAGATTTTCTCTCAGAACCGATACTGCCCGGGCAGCTGCTCTTTGTAATTTTTTCTTATCCATAAATGCTCTCCTGCCGTTTTCCAAAATGGCTGCCCGTTATTTTGTCACTTTAGCATAATTATCGTATGCCGTCTGCTGAATTTCAATTGCCTTCTCAATATTCCTGTCCTTCAGTTCCTGAATAAATGCATCGTATTCATCCTCAATATTGCTGGAACCCAGGATCCAGCTCTGGAGCTTTTCATAGACGATTGGCTGGATTCCTGACATAATGCTCTTATATTCATCCATATCATCGGTACTCAGCTTCAGTTCCGGAAGTTTTGGTGCAAGAAACCACTCTTCATGTGAATCATACAGCTTGTTTGCTGCTTTCCCCGCATCATTCATCGTTGCATACTCGTAATCTGCAGCCTGAATATAACCGGCTCGGTATTGCGAACCCTGGGAACGCAGATATTCCACCGGCGCCAGTCCGGATTTGAACACTTCCTCTGTAAAAGCTTTCCCTCCGTTGTCATCCACGGTGTATGTCTTGCCCTCAACTCCCCAGTTCATTAAATCTGAACCTTCCTCTGTAAACATGAAATCCATGAACTCGATTACGCTCTCCGGATCCTTACACTGTGAAGAGATGCCCCATCCGCACTCAGCGTAACGGTAATCCCGTTCTTTCACATTTCCGTTCTGGTCTTTTAGGGGTGCAATTGCCACCATCTGAAATCCCGGGATTTCTTCTCCCAGAGAATCGTTGTAGCTGCCTGTACTTACCCAGTCATGGGTAAATCCTCCCGTGTTGTTGCTAAGCAGTGTGTCTCTTGCAGACATGCCTCTCGTAAATATCTCAGGGTCAATCAATCCCTCTTTATACCACTGGGCAAGATTTTTTACCGCTAATTTATAATTTTCCGTCATCGGTTCAAAAGTGATTTTCCCATCCCTTGGATAGAAGGTTGCACTGGAATCCCACAGAGCAAGATATTCACCCATCTCTGTCTCAGCTGTAGCCGAGCGGTCAAACAGCGGAATCTCGTCTGCCTGTCCGTTGCCATTGGGATCGCCGTTTTTAAATGCAGCCAGTACGTCATGGAGTTCATCCACCGTTTCCGGTGCCTTCAGCCCCAGTTTATCCAGCCAGTCCTGGCGAATCCAGTAGAACTGGGAAGACTTCAGTTCTTTTCCCAGTGGGATATTGTATATATTTCCGTCTTCCGCCGTCGCCTGATATTTCAGATTCGGGTCATTGTCCAGCGCTTCTTTGATATGGGGCGCACGTTCCTCAATCAGATCGTTTAATGGGATAACCCCTCCGTCCTTACCAAGCTTTTCCATGTCAGTCGTGAACTCACAAGCGATAAGATCTGCCAGCTGGCCGGATGCCACCATATTCTGGAACGCCGTTGCATAATCAGAATTCGAGGCTGCAACCATACCTTTTAGTTTCACGCCTGTTTTCTTCTCCACCTCTTTCCACACTTCCCAGTCAGAGTTAAAGGGTGTTCCTGACAGGAACATAAAAGCTGTAAATTCTTTGCTTTTGCCTTCCTTAGATGCCGTTGCTTTACTTTCCTCCCCTTTTCCACATCCTGCTGCACCAAATATCATAGAAATGCCCAGAACTGCGGTCAGTAATACTGCTGTAATCTGCTTTCTTTTCATAACAAATAATCCTCCATTTATGTTTAGCCTTTGACACCGCCAAGGGTGAGGCCTGATTTAAAATATTTTTGAATGAACGGGAATACAATAATCATTGGTACAATAGCCAGGATAATCAGAGCATATACCTGGGTAGTAGGCGATGTGAGCGACGTCTTCGTCACAATTGCCGCATCGGAAGGGTTGGAAACCCTCTCCACGATCAATTTTTTCAGAAATACCTGCAGGGGAATCTTACTGTCATCTTTTAGAAGCTGCATTGCCCAGAAATAACCGTTCCATCTGCTGATTCCATAAAATAGTCCAACAGTAGCAAGGGCTGGCTTTGAAAGGGGCATAAATATATTCCATAATACCCTGAAATGCCCTGCCCCGTCAATGAACGCCGCTTCTTCCAGCGCCTCCGGCACCTGCTCAAAAAAGCTCTTCATTATAATAAGGTTGTATGTCTCAATGGCAAACCCGAATATAATAGCTGTTCTCGTATCTAGAAGACCCAGATTATTGAAGTTCATATAGGTGGGAATGATTCCGGCACTGAACCACATGGTAAAGACTGTGAATAAGGTCAGCCATTTTCTTCCCATCAGATATTTCTTCGATAACGCATATGCCATGGTGGTTGTAAAGAACATATTAGCCATAAGTCCGAAGACTGTGTAAAAAATAGCATTTCCATAAGCTGCCCACAAGCCGTTTCGCTTAAAAACAGCTTCATAGCTGGCTGTGGTAAACTCCTTAATTTTCAGTAACACATCCCCATTTTCTACGAAAAACGGCTTGCTTAAGGAAGAAATCAGTACATAATATATGGGATACAGGGCGATAAAGGTAATCAGGATTCCCAGTATAATCATCACCACGTTGAAAATCTTCTCTCCGAAACCTATTACCTGTCCCTGTTTGGTTTTATTTCTCACCATCTCTTTTCCTCCTTACCATAATGCGTTATCGGAAATCTTCTTGCTGATTTTATTCGCAAGTATTACCATGATGAATGCAACCACGGATTCAATCAGTCCCGCCGCCACAGACAGCCCATAGTTCCCGTTTTCAAATGCCAGACGGTAAGAGTATGTAGAGATAACGTCTGCTGCGGAATAAGTTGCCGGCTGGTACAAAAGCAAAATTGCCTCGTACCCTACCTTGATAATGCCTCCCAGCTTCAGAATCAGCATGGTCACTATGGCAGGTACAATAGCCGGAATTGTCACATGGAAAATCTTCTTTAATTTCCCTGCACCATCTACCGTTGCAGCTTCATAGAGCTGCTGGTCAATTCCCATAATTGCGGCAATATACACAAGTGCATCAAATCCCGCATTCTGCCAGAGTGTCATCAAAGTATAGATTCCTTTGAAATATTCCGGCTTTGTCATAAAATACACCGGATCTACCCCCATCTTTTCCAATACCAGATTTATCACACCGGTACTAGGTGAAAGAAAGTTAATCACGATACCGCAGACCACCACTACCGATATGAAGTGGGTAAGCAGTGTGGACATCTGCGTCATTCTGCTGACAAATTTGTTCTTCATCTCTGTTATGCAGATAGCCAGTACGATTGGCAGGGGAAAGCAAATCAATAACTGCCAGAAAGAAATCATCAGAGTGTTTTTCAATACCCTGGGGAAATCTTTTCCCTTAAAAAATTCAATAAAGTTCTGCAGTCCTACAAACGTACTACCTTCAATTCCCTGAAATACATTGTAATCAAAGAATGCAATCTTAAGCTCCGTCATGGGGCGGTATGCAAATAGCAGGTACCAGATGATGCCCGGAAGCAGCAGCAGATATAATTCCTTGCTGGATACTATTTTCTTAATCACAAAAGAAAAATTTCTTTTCTTCTGTGTTTTTATTTGTTGTTTAGCCAAATTTCTCTTTTCTCTCCTTTCTACAATTTCGAAGCGCTTCAAGTGGATAGCACAACCATAACGGATCTAATTTTAAAAGTAAATCATCAAAATCCCCGGCATGTTTTTTCTCTGTTTTTTGGAATACCCACTTTTCATCCGGTACCGTTTTTTCCATGCCAGCCCTGTTATTCGTACATCATCATTTTTCAAAAGATCACCATTTTGTCTGAATCCCTGTAAAATAAGGCTCTTTCACTTGAATTATCACCAGAATGCACTTATAATTTATACTGGATTTTCAACAATTCCCATCAAAAAGGAGGTGCGTAATGATGCTGAAACATCCTTCCGGTTTATACCATAAAAAACTAAAAATTGTCTTCCTGCTCTTAGCCTTTGTTGTAACACTGGCACTGGCATCCGTCTCTGGAATATTCCTTTCACAACAATCGGAAGAAAATTATATCAGTTCCATTACCCTTTCCAGGACTATTCTGGAAGAGAAAAGCACAACCTCACTCAAAGAGATTTCCAATACCATGACGGCTATTGTAAATGACGCTCAGATCAAGGAATGGTCTGTCTCAGAGGGTACGCCAGATTTTTATCTGCTGTCCTCCAAAGCCAAGAGATCCCTGTTAAAATATACCGGTGCCGCAGAGACCAGTTTTCAGATCCATCTGCTTCTGAATAATGGACATATTGATGTTGAGAACAGCACACATTCCACCGTCCTGTCCCCGGAAGGTTCTTATTCCATATCGGATTTTTTGAAGCAGAAAGGGCTGTCCGCAAAAGACCTGACAGATATGCAGCATTATTTTGAAAAGAATATGTTTCCCTATGTAATTCCCCACTACGATGCAAACGGTTCTCTCGTCTCCCTTTACTATTTTATTAAGGGATACAAACAGCCCCGTACATGCATCTATATGGCGGATATACCTATTACTTCCCTTGTGGGAACTGCAACACCGGAACGATACTGGATTTCCAACACCGATGGTCTTTTTATCTCCAGCTCTCTGAACGAAAAGGATACTGCATTATTTGCATCACTGATGGAAGATTTAGATTCCAGCAAAGACCTGGTCCGAAAATCGGGCTACTATATTGCAAACGCGCATCTTCTGTCAATGAACTGGGATATCTCCTATCTCTATGACGAGTACAGTCTAAATGCGGTGAATATTTTTCTGTACCTGCTGTCTGTCATGGCTATTTTCCTGCTGCTGTGCGCTGTCTTTTACTGTGTGGTCAATCTGTTGTACCGGCCAATTTATGAAGTATTGCAGCCACATATAAAGGAAAATTCGCACCACTATGATGAGTTCGGGATACTAAATGAAAATCTGGCTAAAATCCAGAGTTTGAACCAACGCCTTCTGACAACCCGGAAGACCACAGATACCCTTCTTGCTCAGCAGTATTACCAAAACCTGCTCACAGACCCCAATGGTTACCTCGCTCCCAAAGCGAAACCTTATTTCCCGGACCACAGCCGATTTTGTGTGGGGCTGATCTGCTTTACCCCTGATTCCGGTCTGCCCCCGGATGACAGCAGATTCTGCCAGCTGGAACTTTTTAAAAACCTGATGTTCCAAAACTGTCTGCAAAGAACGGATCTGGTATTCGTGAAGCTATCTATGTATCGTTACGCATTGATCATGATCTCCGCCAATCTGGAGGAGGCAAAAGCGCTGACTGCCCTGGTAATATCCGCTGCCCCGGATCAGGACGGAGAGGGGAAATACTGGGAAGAGCAAATTATTCTCAGTTCGGTAAAGGAGGGCTTTGAAAACCTCCATCCCTGTTATCTGGAGACTCTGAAGATATCAGAATATCTTCCCATGCTGCCACATGACAAAATCATCACACATGCTCAAATCGCAGACATTGATTCCGCTACATATTCCTATCCTCTTTCTATGGAGAATAAATTGATCCAGTCCGTTATGGAAGGCCGGGAGCAGGCACTTGAGCTGTTTGACAATCTGATCCGTGAAAATCTGGTCCACAAGGTCTTGTCCATGGAGGTGCTGCAGAACTTTATCTACGCCTTAATCGGAACGGTGAACAGAATATTCCAGGAGATGAAAACCTGCCCGGAGGAATTTATAGGCCGTTCCATCAATTACGAACACTGGTATACCCATTGGGCGGACTCTGTGACGATTTCCGGCATCAAAGCGGTTATCACCGAGACTATCCATGAGAAAAGCCGGCGTACCCAGTCCCAGGATGAGGCTGTCCTTTCCCGTATGCTGGACTATATACACCAGAATTACCAGGATAACATCATGCTGAATGATCTTGCCGACCAATTTAATATCTCACCCAAATACTGCGGTATTTTATTCAAGCAGCTGAGTGACAACAATTTTAAAGATTACCTGAATAACTATCGCGTCAATCAGGCAAAAGCACTGCTGGAAAAAGATCCTTTCCTAAAAACCAAAGATTTAAGTGCCCTGACAGGGTTCAACAGCTCCAATACCTTTATCCGGGTGTTCAGCAAATACACCGGATTAACACCGCAGAAGTATGCCGAATATGTCCTGGAAAAACGGGGCAGGCATAAATAATAATCTGCAATAAAAAACAGCGTAGCAATGATTATGTTTCATTGCATACGCTGTTTTAATATTTGTCATTCAATATTAGCAGGTATCAAACTGCCTGGTGAATTTTTCGATTATTCAACCTTCGGTACCCGATACCCATCATTGATCTCCCGAATAATCTTCAGATCACATTTTGGCTTCCTGTCATAGGTAAGAAGTCCGTTTATCTCCTGCTCCACATCGGTAATTTGCGTATAGCAAAAACCCCACAATCCCTTAGAAGCCAATACGGCACTCACAACTCTGCGATATTCCTCAACAAATTCGTCCTCTGACTGCACCGAGGTATAGCCCCACCCGGATTTATTGGAAACGTCAAATCCAATTCCACCAAATTCAGTCAGTATTATTGGCTGATTTTCATAATGAAATCCACTTGCAAAGACAGGCCACAGGGTATCATTTTTCTCAAGCAGCTTTGCCCGTGTACTCAGACTGTCTTTAAAATATTCATACTTTTCGGTCTCCTCTTTTTCCCCATGTGCATAGTTATGAGTCGCCACAATATCAGTCTCCGTTGCTGACCAGCCATCGTTTGAAATCACCAGCCGGGTCGTGTCAAGGGCATGTATATAATGGTACAAGGTCTGAGAAAAATGCTGCTGCTGCCGGTCAAATGCCAGATTGGGAACGCCCCAGCTTTCATTCATGGGCACCCAGGTAATAATCGATGGATGGTTATAATCCCTCCGCAGTATTTCTGACCATTCCATCATCAACCGTTCTGCCGCATCGTTATTGTATACAGCGGTTGCTGCACACTCGCCCCACACCAGAAAGCCAAGATGATCTGCCCAGTATAAAAACCGTGGATCCTCCATTTTCTGATGCTTCCGACAGCCGTTATATCCCATCTCCTTCGCAAGCTCAATATCCTTGACAAAATCTTCTTCCTTTGGCGCCGTCAAGAGTCCATCTGGCCAATAACCCTGATCGAGCACCAGTTTTTGATAGTAAGGTTTGTTATTTAAGTACACCATGCCATCCTTCATATGTACCTTACGCATACCAAAATAAGAATCCACTTTATCAAGTTCCAAATGGTCTCCTTTTAAAACGATCTTTACATCGAACAGATTCGGATGCTCCGGCGTCCAGCACCATCCGTCATGATGAAAATTGCTCCTGAAAATATGCTCCTGAAATAAATCCACCGAAAAAGCAATTTTCTGACCTAATACCTCCAGACGGCCTGCCGCTGCCTTTTCTCCCCGAAACTGTATATCGTATGAAAGCCTCATCCCTTCTTTCCATTCCGAAAGCAAGATCTCAATCAATACCTTTCCATCATCAAATTGAGGGGTAAACCGTATGGATGCAATATGCTGTTTTTCAACACATTCAAGCCAAACCGTCTGCCAGATTCCAGTGGAATTGGTATACCATATGGAACGGGGCTCCTGCTCCCAGGATTGCTTTCCACGTGGGATACTTTCATCCTCATGACAGTCAAAAGCTCTGACACTGACTGCCTGTGGTCCAACTTCCTTTAGGAAATATGTAATATCCACTTCAAATGATGTATGCCCACCAACATGATGACAGACATGCTGCCCATTGATAAATACATCCGATTCGTAGTCAACTGCTCCAAAATGAAGAATAACAGAGTTTCCCGGTTTGTTGTTCAAATCAAACTCCCGATAATACCAGACAATATTATGCACAGAACTGTCATCAATGCCGCTTAGTCTGCTTTGATAAACGAAAGGCACTTGAATAGTCTGGCTATAATTGCAGGTATTTTCAAACCATCTCTCTTTTAAACCAATATCCCGGTCATCAAATGCAAATAGCCATTCTCCATTCAGATTCTGCCATTGCTCTCTCACAAGCTGGGGACGAGGGTAATAATTTTTAATCATAGTACGACCTCCTAAAGAAAACATAATTAATTAAATGGTTAATTTTAATTTCATTTTATCATAGTGATTCCGGCAAAGTCAATTAAATGAATCCCCGTCTATATAAAAAGCACTTTACAGTTAACTGCATTTTGCTTATAATAAAAGAAGCAAAATCATTTTAACCAATTAGTTAATTAGAGGTATGAAAATGGAATTAGATATCAGTAATTTTTCGCTTCCGGTTTTTGAAGCGCTGGCAAGTGAAACCCGCCTGAACATCATTCGTTTTATTGGCAGAGACAAAAAAAGCATAGGTGAAATAGCCTCTTACCTGAATATCAGCAGTGCCATTACTACAAGGCATGTGCTTCAGATGGAAGATGCCGGGATTCTGGACTCGATACGGGGAACCGGAATAAATCGGGGGAAAAAGCTTGTTTTTTTAAAAATAGATACGATACATGTCTCTTTCCCGGAAAAGATATACCATGATTATAAGCTGTTTGCTACTGATTTAAAAATTGGTCATTTTACTGACTTTCAGGTAACTCCTACCTGCGGTCTCGCCACCCCGCTTGAGGTGGTGGGAAAAGTAGATGAACCCAGATATTTTATGGACAGCAGGCGGGTGGATGCTGCCCTGTTATGGTTTAGTGAGGGCTATGTGGAGTATAAAATCCCCAATCTGCTTGCCGCAGATGATGTCCCTCAATTGCTGGAAATAAGTTTTGAGGCTGCTTCTGAGTTTCCTCTTTCGAACAATGTCTGGCCCAGTGATCTCTCCATTTATATAAATCAAAAAAAGGCCGCCGTTTACACCATACCCGGAAATTTTTCCGATACACGGGGCCATTATACTCCGGCATGGTGGGAAGATGGCAGGAGTCAATATGGGCAGCTGAAGCACCTTCGGGTGAATACGATGGATACTGGTATTGATGGTGGCGCTTATTCGAAGCTTACCATTCACGATTTAGAATTGGATAAATCTCCTTTTATCACCTTACGTCTGGCTGTGGAGCCAGATGCACAGAATAAAGGAGGTCTCACTATTTTCGGAAAAGGCTTTGGTAATTATGATCAGAATATAATGATTCGGTTATATTATACGAATTCATAAATTTATTTTTGTTCATCATCAGCACTCTTAACATCTTATAGTCTTCTGGCATCATCAAATGCTGTTCATCTCATGAAAAGAAGCCATCAGAATATACATTTCTACTGTATACTCTGATGGCTCTCACATTAATTTTAATTATTTTACTTTTATTCCCTGTACCTTAGACCAATTGCTGTAAACCTTTTTGCCGTTTACGATGATATAAGTTCTCACCTTAAAATAATAGCTTTTTTGGGATTTTAGCTTTTTATTGGTGTATTTCATCGTACTTTTTGCCGATAAGGATTTTACCTTTTGGTATTTTCCCTTTTTACTTGATGCACGATATAACTCATATCCTTTGGCACGGGTAATCTTCTTAAAGGATACTGTCACCTGCTTTTTACCTGATTTTAATGTCAGCTTTGGTGCTTCCGGCTTGGTGGCAGTTACAAAAGGTACCGATTCCTTACCCTTAACAATCTTTTTATTATTTATGATTGTATAGGGAATTATTTTATAGTAATAAATTTTGCCGCTTTTCAGCTTACTATTTTTTAATGATGCTGCGGATGCCTTGGTTATTTTAGCTATCTTTGAATATGTTCCTTTTTTGCTGGTAGATCGATAAATATAATAACCGTCTGCACCGGCAGCCTTTGCCCATTTAAGCGTAATTGTTGTTGTACTTCTTGTCTTAAGCCCTAACCTTGTGTCGCTTGGCAAGATCCGAAATACTACTTTTTTTGTTCCTGAATAGCCACCTGTTCCGGTTACAATTATGACTGCTTCGCCGACTGCTTTATTATTCTGATAGGACAAAGTATAATCCATGCCCGCTTTCAGAGTTTTTGTACCATGCTTTAATGTAATTCCGGGCTTCAGCTCTTTTCCTGTATAATAACAGTTCGGTATTGCAGATAGCGTTAAGCTATTAATATCCACCGGCTTTACAATAGGTTTATCTGCCGGCTTCAATGCTGCAATCGCTTCTTGCAGTGCATAAACGATGGTATCTACTTCATCTTGTGTGGCATCTGCTTTATCATTTATAGTATTTGCATTCATCAGCTCTGTTTCAAATACAAGCCAGCTGGATTCTGTGTAATCTGCCTTTTTCTTATCACTATTAAGATGAATAAGTTCCTGCAACGCCGATTTATCTACCGTCTGAGGTACGGTTTCTAAATTCGCTGCTGCCTGTTCCAGTGCCTCTGCTGCTGCATCTACCTCTTCTTGTGTGGCATCTGCTTTCTCATTTATAGCATTTGCATTCACCAGCTCCGTTTCAAATACAAGCCAGCTGGACTCTGTGTAATCAGACTTTTTCTTATCACTATTAAGATGAATAAGTTCCTGTAACGCCGATTTATCTACCGTCTGGGGTACGGTTTCTAAATCCGCCGCTGCCTGTTCCAGTGCCTCTGCTGCTGCATCCACCTCTTCTTGTATGGCATCTGCTTTCTCATTTACAGTATTTGCATTCATCAGCTCTGTTTCAAATACAAGCCAGCTGGACTCCGTATAATCTTCTTTTATTCTGTCCTTATTATCATCAATCAGCTTTTGTAACACAGATTTGTCTACGATAACCTCTCCCATAACCTCACCATAGACCTTGAATTCAATAATCGTATAAGCAAATCCTGTCCCGCACTTAATACCCTGGAAGCGGACAAAACGTCCCCTGGTATTTTCCATTAATGGGATTGCACTATAATTTGCTTTTCCGTCTGTAATATGTGCCGCGTCAGTCCATGTGCCGTCTTCACCGGTATCGGATACCTGTATCTTGTATTCTTTTCCGTAAGCAATTTCCCATTCAATATGTACCTCACTGAGTGCATACATTTCACCTAAATCCACCTGCAGCCATGCCGCATCACGTACGCTCTCAGCCACACCATTATAAGGTGCTGCCCATCTGGAGGCGGTATTGGAATCATCATCAACCGCTTTTTCCGGTCCATAACCTTCGGTAAATGCACTTGCTTTGGTATCTTTTCCTATTGCAATACTTTTCGGCAAAATATGTACTTCGATACTGGCTTCAATGCTGCCGTCACCATTGCTGGCTGTAATTATGGATGTCCCCACAGACTTTGGTGTCAGCTCACCAGTCTGGGACACTTCTGCAATATCAAGATCAGAGCTGCTCCATACCACTGCTTCACTGGCATTCATAGGTGTTAAGGTGGGAACGAGGGTCGCGGATTTATGAATATCAACATACGCTTGTGTATTGTCAAAGTTAATGTCTGACAGGGGCACTTCTGAATCCTTTGGATAACGCAGCTCCATTGAGCTAAGCTGAGGCACCCACGCTCTGTCTCCGCCATTTATGGTAATACGCAGGTAATTCGTTCCTTCCAGTAACGCTGGAGACTCGTAAATGTCCCGATAAAATTTAAGGGTCGTGCCGTCCGGATTGGTATTTACAGGTGTTATAACCGTCCAGCTGTCATCCTCTCCGGTTGGAGATACCTCGAAACTTATGGTTCCGTTCTTAACAAGATTGGTTTTATATGCATTTAGCGTAAACGAGCTAAGCCCCTCAATCTTGTATACTAGATATGCCTTTGCTGTATCCAGCCGCTGAAAGACAGTTGCGCCATCTCTCCCTTCCGGATTATCTGCCGGAACCTCTCCGACTGTCCAGTTGTTACTACGGTCATATACCTTTGAAAAATCCTCAAAGTTTTCCGCCAAAGTTTCCTCTTCCACTGGCTCTGGCCCTTCACCCGGGGTTCCATATATTTCAAATTCCCGGAGGGAAGCACCATATTTAGTTGCCGCCTCAACCTCGCTCATCCGAACATAGCGGGCGGTAATATCCGTCTCTCCCAGCTTAAGCTTATGCTTTACCACATTATCACCATATAATGTTTTTTCTCCATTGGTAATCGTTTCAACTGTTTTCCAGTTTACACTGTCATTGGAAACGTCTATGGTATACTTAGAGCAGTAAGCACCTTCCCAAAACAAATTAACCGTATCGAGATTATAATAATCCCCCAAGTCTATAAAAATCCATTCTCCGCTCTTGTTTCGATTAGATCCCCACCTTGTTCCAAGAGAACCGTCAGTTGCATATTCCACCAAAAGACCATTATCATAAAAGGAACTTGCCGTCGCCGTTTTCTTCAGCGCCAGATTGGTTAATCCATCTTCTGTCACTTCATTTATAATGAATCCACTGCCACTTGATTCTGTACAGTAAATACGGACGTAGACTGCAACATCATTGATTTCATATGTTTTTATGCCTCCTGCTCCGTCCTCCACTTCCACTGCATCGTGCCAATATAATCCATCATGGGAAAGCTGTATTTTATATTTTTTTGCATATTCACTGCCCCAATCAATAGTCAGCTGCGATATCAGTTTTGACGCCCCCTGGGCATCTGCCATATAGCTAACCCACTGATCCCCGTTATTTTCAGATTGCCAATAGGTAGCGGTATTGTTATCCCTGATACAGGAAGGGTCGTTTGGCTCCACGTAAGAGCTTGCCGCAATTGTGCTGCTCTTACCTTCCTCCATCGTCTGAGTCTGACCGGCATAGGGAAGTGCTTTTGTAATAAAACAAGTGGTTGACTGCATATCACCGCGTGTTATCTTAACATTTACAAACTGTCCAGGCAGATTATCGGTTACGGCTACAGAGATTTTTGCCCTTTCTTCGCTTTCATCTACCATGACTACACAGGGGAAATCTACCGAAATCGTTTCTTCATTGCCCACTTTTAGTTCACCTGGCTCGTAAAAACTGATTTGTGTCAGCTTTAAACCATTGTGGCGGACTGCCTGAATGTCAGGTGTGTTGGAAAGAATCTCAATTTCATTGGCTGTTGCATAAGCCTCTGTCTCTGCAGCTGTTCTTCCCGGATATACAATGTAGGCATAGGAACCATCTGTGGGCTTTGTCCCGTGATTTAAATATGCCATAAAGGTATCGGCAGCCTCGGTCTGCTTTTCGTCAGACCATAGAGAGGGAACCCCTTTTTGCTGCTTATTGCTTACAAAAACATTGGTTTCTTCCGGGAATACATAACCGATCTGGTCATTGTGCAGCCAGGTTGTCTGATACATTGCTGCATCTGTCCCGGAAGCAACCGTTGAACCACCCGGGGTATCTCCTACTGTTACCGTACCTGCCTTTGCCTGATTCAGCGTAGTATGTACCTCTACCGAATGATTGGACTGAATCTGGGCTCCAAGTGCCACATATTCATCATCAAAAAAGAATACACTCTTTTTTCCTTTGGTGTCCCATTTGTTCAAATCATAGGCAGTAGCGCCGTAGGTTCCGTCAGAAACTGCCGCCGTTCGCTTTGATGCACTTCCCGGCTGATAATTATTGGTATTTGTCGGTACCGCTGTCGGCGCAGTCGTTCCGGGTACATGCTTCCAGTCAAAGGTGGGGTAAACCTTGATATATTCGTCACCCTCAACCATAACCGTCGTGGCTGCCGCCGTAGCCCAGTAAATGGAATTGCCGTAGTTTTCACCCTCGGGCCAGGACCCCCGCCATTCACCGCCGGTAATAAAATTGGAATCCATCTTGACATTGACACCGTAGTTTTTCCTCATATGGGATGCATAAGCAGCACGCCACATATAATAATTGCCATCCAGTCCATTATCCTTTGATTCACCCTTTAAATTTGCCAGAAGCTTCTCGTATTCCGCTACCCGCTCCGGATTCGGATCAGAAGCAATCATTCGTTCCACCGGCTCTACATATTCATAGGCATAATTAGCATATCCAGCATAGTCTTTATTGCGCCGGTATCCATGATAGACCTCAAGCAAATCCTGGCGGATGGTCCAGCGGATACCATCTAGCATGTAGTCACCCATCATATCCGTAACAGATTCATCAATTGCAAACTGTGTTCCCCTCAGCATATAAATCCAGAATGACATATCCCGAAACATTGCCATTCCGTAGCCGTTTCCGTAAAAAAGGCGGCCATGGAACATAAAGCTGTTGTCCACCTGAACTCCTTCGGCGAAGTTGGCGCCGTCTGCCACATTCAGACAAATGGAAATGCGGTCATTGATTACTTTTTTTAGCTTCTCTTCATTTCCCTGAAGTAATTCGGCATAAAGCTGGTTTTGTGCCAGCCAAAGTGCATTTTGCCCGTGTTTATCTCCGGTGGGGGCATTTTCTGTTACATAAAGCTTATCAATCAGGATGTTCCATGCTTCTTCGGAAAGCTCCCCTTCTAAAAACAGGGCAATCCTGGCAAAGCGAAGCTGTACCCCAATGGTATTTTCCCACCAGTTTTTTGAATAGGGTCCTGCATAATTGGGGTTACTTGGATGAACGCGAATTGATCCCCAGTAAATCAGTGCCTGATTCACTGCTTTCAATAGCTGATCCTTCGTATCCCCATGATCCTTATGGCGGTATGCTATTGCCATTGCCTGCATTCTGTCAAGCGCCAGGTAGGAGCCCCAATTCTTTCCATATGCAGCACTTTCCGTACTCAGGTATTCCACATCTGCCCAGCTGCCGTCAGCCTGCAGATTGTTCATGTAGTCTTCTGCCTGGCTGACATAACAGGTATCTACCTTCGCATCGTCATCAATTGTATCATATTTCAAAAAATACTCAATTAATCGCTCTTTAATGATTTCCATGTCGTCAGCAGCCGTATTTTCATCTGCTGCCCTGGCAAATGTCACCGGAAGTATTGAGACTGCCATAACAACTGCCATAAATAACGCAGTTGCCCGTAAAAGCACAAAGGTAGTAATCTTGTTGCTTGTTCTTTTCATGGATATTCCTCCTACTTTTTCAATTTTATCCCTTCACTCCACTCATTGAAACTCCCTGAATAATCTGCTTTTGCAGCAGTATAAACATCAACATCGCCGGTATTGCGGCAACTGCACTGGCTGTCATTATGGTATTAAGAACATGGTTGTTATTAGATAAAAAGGTTGGAATACCCGTGGCAAGCAGCATCTTTTCCGGAGATGTAATCGATATGTACGGCCAAATAAAGCTATTCCACGCTAGCAGGAAATTAAAGATCCCAACCGATACCATAGATGATTTTGTCAGCGGCAGACAGATTGAAGCCCAAATTCGAAACTTTTTACAGCCCTCTAACTGGGCAGCTTCAATATAGTCATTGGGTATTCCATCCATAAATTGCTTGAGCAAAATAATTCCCAGCGGATTGGTGAGTCCGGGAAGAATAATTCCCCAGACGTTGTCAATCAGATTAAGCTGAAGTGACACATTATAAAGAGGAATAAGGATTGCTTCCGTAGGAATTAAAAGCCCCAGCGTTATAAAAACATAGAAAAATTTCTTAGACTTGAACGTTAGCTTTGAAAAAGCAAAGGCTGCCATGGAACAAATAATAACACTGAGCAGCATAGTTGCTAATGCCACCCATAAGCTGTTCCAGGTCCACCTGAGAATCTGGGATTCCGCCAATACTTTCTTAAAATTATAAAGTGTCAGATTTGAATAATTAAACCATTCCCCAATGGTGATTGCCGAATTCCCCTCCGGCTTTAAAGAGACAATCAGCATCCAATAAATTGGTATAAAAAATAAGATTGCCACCAAAAAGGAGATGATTGTCAGTAATATACTTTTTTTCTTTTTCATTATCCTGCCTCCTTGGCTGCCCGGTTCTGCAAAAATACAAATATCAGCATAAAGACACTGTAAACTAAGGAAATAGCGGCTGCTTCACCAAATAAATCCTTTTTAAATCCGGTATTATAAATATACATGATCATGGTTCGGGTAGAATCCCCAGGACCGCCACCTGTCATAATCTGAGTCTGGCCAAACAGCTTAAGTCCCCCAATTACCTGAAAGAATATCTGGACAATCGTAATATTTTTAAGGGATGGCAGGGTGATATATCGAAATTTCTGCCATGCATTAGCGCCATCTATGCCCGCCGCCTCATAATAGGATTCGGGTATCTCCTGCAGGGCGGATAAATAGAGTACCATTACAAAACCCACGCCCCACCACACTGAGGTAAGGACTACCGACCACCACACCACACTCTTATCGGTCAGCCAGTTGACGGATGGTAAGTTAAATGCATTCAGTATGACATTAAACAGACCGCGCCGTGAATCATACAGCTTTAGCCAAATAAACGAAACTACGGAAACGGAAAGAACATACGGCAAAAAGTAAGCACTTCTCACCAGCGTTCTGCCGATAATTTTGCTATTTACCAACATCGCCAGCAGCAAACCCGTAACAATGATTACCGGTGTACTAATCAGCACATAGTAAATAGAATGCCACAGATATTTGTAAAAAGACGAGGAAGACAGCACCTTTATGTAATTATCAAGACCGATAAAATCAACCTTGCCCAGAATCGTCCATTTGTGCATACTGACATAGGCACCATTAAAAACCGGCCATAAAAAGAAAATTACGAATAGTATGAGAAAAGGGGCTAAAAAACCAATAGCCCCTATTTCCTGTTTTATCCCATCGTATCTTCTCGTGTTTTTTGCAACTTTTCGTTTCATTATTCACGCCTCTCTTCGATATGGATTTATTGCAGTAAGGAGTTCACTTCCTCCTCGATTTTATTCAAACCTTCCTCAACTGTTACTTCTTTGAAAATAATTGTCTGTAATTGTTCTGTTATTACAGTATCCACTGCATTATAATTGTCAATCGGCGGTGCAAACTTAACCGTCTTTTGCGCCTTGACAAATTCATCACGATACGGCAATGCCTGATATTCATCACTCTCTGCTATTGCTGTACAAGCCGGCACATGACCTGCATTTCCCCAGATCTGCGCCCCCTGGGTGGAGAAATAAACCATGAATTTCATTGCTGCTTCCTTTTTCTGGGGATCGGTATACTCCGGAACCGTCAAGCCGTGAGAGCTTGCCCAGTGCGATTCGCTGCCAAAAATCGCCGGTAATGCCACTGCGCCAAACTTATCGCCATTTTCTTCGGAAAAGAAATTACCTGCTTCCCATACTCCGCCAAACCAAATGGCACTTTCTCCATTTGCAAAGGTATCCCATGGATTCACATCGTTAATATCAGCAAGTCCGGTATCATAAGCATTCATATAAAAATCAAGAACTGCCTTTGCTTTCTCATTGTTGATATCCGCCTTGGAAAAATCTTCGCTAAGGATATTCCCGCCTGCTTCATAATACAAATTATAGAATGGCTGGTTAAAGTACGGTGTATTTACTGAGAATGGCTGCTTGTCCGGAACTGCTGTCTTAATTTCTTCCAGGAACTTAGTAAATCCTTCCGGTGTTAAATCACCAAAATCAGGTGTTCCATCTTCTTTTAATTTTCCAGCCTGCTGAAGAATTTCTTTATTGTAATAGCACAGGTGGAAATGCGTATCAATCGGTACAGAATAGTGCTTTCCATCAAAGGCTACTGCATCCATATTTAAGTCTGAAATCTCTGAAAAGTCAAACCCAACTGCATCAGCCAGGGAATCCAGTTCAGCAAGCTGACCACCGCTTACAAAAGGAGCCAGCTTATCGGAATGGGTAACTGCCACATCCGGTCCCTTTCCGGAAGCTAAAGCTGCGCCGTATTTTGCGTAGAACTCGTTTGGCTCTAATCGGACTGCCTCTACCTCAACCTCACTCTGAGATTCATTAAAGTCCTTCACGATCTGGTCACAAAAATCTCCCTCACCACCTGCAAACATATTCCAAAATGTGATCTTCACCTGATTACCAGTGTCGCTTGCTTCCTTTCCCTCTGCCGTGTCATCCGTCTTAGCTGTTTCATCTTTCTGTTCTGTTTCCTGGGACGAAGCCTCACTGCCTGTCGTTGTATCCTTTGCCTCCTCTTTGTTCCCACAGCCTGCAAGTGTTGTAATACACATGGATGCCGTAAGTACAGCTGCAAATAGTTTTTTTCTCTTCATATTTCCTTCCTCCTTCTTTTGATATCTGAATTATACCGCCAAATTGCACATTTAAAAATGCAAAATCAGTCGATCTTATGTGTAATTATCGTATATGATTTATTTTTCGTTCTCTGTTCTTGCAATCTTTCTATTTAATATGTATTTTTTCCACATTATTTTATTTATTTTACACATGCATTTATAATTACAAAAGAAAGTGAAGGACCCCTTACAAATCAGCTTTGTAAGGGACCCTTCACTTTCTTTACAATACCCCGCTCTATTTAAAATTTTTCACAAAATCCTTCGCTGTGTACCCTGTTGTTCTTTTAAATACCTTATAAAAATATCTCTCATCCTCATACCCAACCTTTTCCGCAATCGACTTGGCGGTGAACTGTGTATGCAGCAGCAGCTCCTTTGCCTTAGCCATTCTGATTTCAATGACGTATTCACTGATGCTTTGACCAGTCTCCTTACGAAACAGATTGCCCAGATAATTTTTATTTAAATGTACCAGCTCACTTAGCTGTAAAAGAGTGATATCACTGGCATAGTTCTCTTTGATATATTTTTGAACATCACTGATTACACGCTTACTTCCAGAGGTTCTGCCTGCTTTTTCTCTCAGTATACTCAAAAACTCCTGCTTCATCCAGCAGGCAATCTCGTTTAACTCCTCCTTTGACCGGTACTCCTGATAAATTCTTTGTTTCCGTTCAAACATCACTTCCTCCGGAAAATAATAGTCAGCACATTTATTCAGCAGCACAATCATTTCCATACAAACCATATGTACCATATCGTAATTTTGCTGTTGCTTCAGTTGTTCAAACAATACTTCCAAATAATTCTGAAGCTTAACGGAGTCAACATACTCTACATATTTTTCAATCTTACTTAAGTCAAAATCAACGGGTGACTCGCCCTCTCTTTTTCTATGCGCATCACCTGATGCCGGTTCATCGTATTCGATCAGCTTGCCGCAGCCGTCAAACAAGCGCCTGTTATTCGCAAGGCACGCCTGGTCATAGCCGGCTTGTATTTGTCCGATTCCTTGATGAAACCGGCTTTTACCCACAGTGATCACCGCCACTCCCTGACTTTTTAGCAGCTGAATCCATTTTGCAATCCGGTCTTTCATTTCTGTTTGCCTGGGAATGCTGCCAAATGCCAGCACCACCAAAAAATCCCCTGACAAACAAGTCATTACATTATAGCCTTGAAGTATATCCTTTACTCGGTCCTGAAGCTCTGACAGCAGCGGCTTTGCCTGCTCTCCCTGCCTTTCAAAACTGCCCTTTTTCACACCGATGCACAAACAGCAGTATCCGCCGTCAAACAGTGCCGCATCCTGGACAGAAAGATCCAGATTACTTAAAATGCGAATTCCGTGACATAACTCCCCCAGCATATTTCTTATATTAATACCGCTTGCTGCTGATGTCCCGCCTGAAGCGGCGTCAGCACCCTGAATCTCCCGAATCATCCGCTTTAAAATAGCTTCTATGTCTTCAGGCATTAAATCAGATTTCAATAAATAATCGGAAACTCCCAAATGGATTGCCTCTTTGGCATAGGAAAAATCCTGATATCCGCTTAGGATTGCAAACTTAACCTCCGGCTTTATCTGCTTAATTCTTGTCATCATTTCGATTCCATCCATTCCCGACATACGTATATCGGTAATGACAATATCAGGTGTTGTTTCACAAAACAGCTGTAAGCCCTCTTCTCCATTCGACGCTTCTCCAACGAGTTCGATTCCCAATTCACTCCATCGAATCATTGAAGTGATTCCAAACCGGATAATCCTCTCATCATCAACTATCAAAACCTTTATCATTTGAACCCCCATCTATCTGCTTATTTATTACAATCGGAAGTGTTATGGTTACCATTGTTCCGTATCCAATTTTACTTTTAATTGTAACGCCATATTCTTTTCCACAGATTAGTTTTATTCTTTCATCCACATTTTTCACACCAATTCCGGAAAAACGCTGTTTCCTTTCCTGATCCGGTATATTCTCCCCATATAATTTCGATAAATCCATTCCCACTCCATTATCATTTACTAAAAATGTAAGATCTTCACCCTCAATATTGCAAATCACCTCAATAACTCCTTTCTTTCCATTTGCAAAGCCATGCAGAATACTATTTTCCACAAATGGCTGAAGGAGGATTTTCGGCACATAATATTCCTCCGCTTTGGGATGAATCATAAAAACTACATCAAACTCCATATCCAGTCTGAACCTCTGAATACCAATATACGCCTTGACATGCTCAATTTCGTCTGCTACCCGGATTAAATCTCCCCCCTTACCCAGACTGATATGTAAAAGCTTAGAGAGCATGCTTGCCATCGTTGCCGCATTATCTGCCTTTTGTAATAGCGCTGTCCATTTTATCGTGTCTAAAGTATTATATAAAAAATGGGGGTTGATCTGGCTTTCCAATGCTTTTATCTGGACGATTCTTCTTTGCTCGCCCTCCTGATATACCTCACCAATAAGCAGATTAATTTGATCCAGCATGAAATTATAGCTTTTTTGCAGCACCTCAATCTCCTTCACCCCATTGCGGACCTGCTCAACCTTATGGTTAAAATCTCCCTTTACCGGATATTTCATCATAGCTGCAAGCTGATTCATTGGTGTTGCTATGGTTTTTACCAGCCCAAGCATACCTGCTGCCAGAATAGCAAAAATAAGCAGAAATACAATCACGATGGACTGCAGGCTTTTCGCCGCCTCTCTGCTGATATAATCATAGTTAAGAAACGTGATAATCCGCCATTTATTTACCTCCAGACCAGAGCTGCTGACCAGTAAATGCTCATGATCGTAGTTGCCCTCTACAAAATAATTCGACTGTGCCTGCTGCTTCAGCCCCATTATGGTTTTATACGAAAAAAGCGTATTAATATTATCAAGATCAAACTTGGTATTGCCGCGAAATACCACATTCCCAAAAGGATCTGCAATACACCAGGTGAGTGGCAGCTCTGCTTCTGAAATTTTATTACAGATGGTTTCAATTACCTGATTCTGGATATCAACCACAATCACAGTATCCATGGAACCGCCATAAATGACATCATTGACTTCCTTGGATACTGAAAAAACATCTGCTTCGTGCTTCCCGACATTATCCCTGTAAATCTGTTCTCTGCTGCCAAACCATTGGAACTTATTTTTATCTGCTATAGTGCTCTGATATACCTCATCATGCAGTGACATATCATCCCATTGATAAATCGTTTTTATGTATTGATCTTCCGTTAAAAATACGATTGACTTAAACTCCGGGGCCACCGCCACGTAATGTATAATCTGTGTGCCCAGCCGTACACTCTCCACATAGGTTCCGGAGCTGTCCCGCACATTTTTCAGTGTTGACAGAACGTTGGCATCGGTGATTATCTGTATCAGCATATCCTTATAAGAGGACAGCTTTATGTCCAGATTAGTCGCTACCTGACGCGTCAGCTGAAGTGAGTATTGCGACACGCTGTCCTCCATACTATTTTCATAAATCTGATAGGATAGATATGAAAAAAAGAGCATGGGAATAAGAATCACGAAAATCAAAAATTGGATCATAATCTGCCTTAAGCCTTTGTTCTGTCTTACATTTTTTCTAGGTATCGGCATAGTTCCTCCATCTTTGCTTGTCCTGATGTAGTTGTATAGAGCGGATCACAAGCATTATTTGTTATTTAATGATTATAGTATATCATACATCATAAATAATGAAATAAATACTTTAACCTTTCCCCATTAGAACCTTTCATAGCAGACACACAAAAAGGACACCTTCCCATCCCAGGAAAATGTCCTTAAAGTACAAAACTTTATTAAATTTAGAAGACTGCTGATGAGTATAAATATCCAATACTTCATGGTACTTTTATTGGTACAACAATACATTTTTAAACTCTCAGCTACCCGGTTCCAAAGCCTCTTAATACAGCTTCGCACCTGCCGGAATCCGCTCATCCACCATCAAAAGGTTTAAGCCTTCTTTTCCGTCTTCCTCGTGAACTGCTGAAATCAGCATTCCGCAGGAATCAATCCCCATCATAGGTCTTGGCGGAAGATTTACGATTGCGATACAAGTTTTTCCAATCAGTTCTTCCGGTTCATAATATTCATGAATTCCGCTTAAAATGATACGGTCTGTGCCAGTTCCATCATCCAGAGTGAACTTCAAAAGCTTCTTGCTCTTCGGTACCGCTTCACAGGCTTTTACCTTCACAGCTCTGTAATCAGCCTTTGAAAAGGTCTCAAAATCCACCATTTCTTCAAAAAGAGGTTCCACTTTCACCTTTGAAAAATCGATCGCTTCCGCTGCTTTTACTTCCTGTACCGGTACTGCATTTTCTGCTTTTCCTTTTTTTGCAGAAGCATCAGAACCACCCAGGGTCTTCATTGTCGGGAACAGCAATACATCACGAATAGCAGCAGCATCTGTAAGCAGCATTACCATACGGTCAATACCAATTCCGATTCCGCCTGTAGGCGGCATACCATGTTCCAGGGCATTTAAGAAGTCTTCATCCACGCTGTTGGCTTCTTCGTCTCCCTGGGCTTTTAATTCTTCCTGGGCTTCAAAACGTCCGCGCTGGTCGATTGGGTCATTTAATTCAGAGAACGCATTTGCCATTTCACGTTTTGTAATAAACAGCTCGAAACGCTCTGTATAATCCGGATTTCCAGGTATTCTCTTGGCAAGAGGAGATACTTCTACCGGGTGATCCATGATAAAGGTTGGCTGAATCAGCTGCTCTTCTACGAATTCTTCAAAGAGAAGATTCAGGATATCGCCTTTTTTATGTCTCGCTTCGTAGTGTACGCCCTTTTTGTCTGCTAACGCTTTTGCTTCTTCTTCTGTCTTCACTTCATTGAAGTCCACTCCAGCATACTTCTTCACCGCTTCTACCATTGTCAGGCGTTCGAAAGGCTTAGATAAGTCGATCTCCACGTCACCATATTTAATTAATGTGGTGCCCAGTACTTCCTGCGCTACATGGCGGTAAAGGTTCTCAGACAGATCCATCATGCCGTGATAGTCTGTATATGCCTGATAAAGCTCTAATAAAGTAAATTCCGGATTATGTCTGGTATCCAATCCTTCGTTACGGAAAACTCGTCCAATTTCATAAACGCGTTCCAAACCGCCTACGATCAGTCTCTTCAGATATAATTCCAGAGAAATTCTCAGATGTACATCTTCATCCAATGCATTATAATGGGTATCAAAAGGTCTGGCAGCAGCTCCACCTGCATTTGGAACCAGGATCGGAGTTTCCACTTCCATGAATCCGTTTCCATCCAGGTACTGACGAATGCAGCTGATGATCTTAGAACGCTTTACAAAAGTATCCTTCACATCCTGATTCATGATTAAATCCACATATCTCTGACGGTAACGGATATCCGTGTTGGTCAGACCATGGAATTTCTCCGGCAGAATCTGAAGACTTTTGGATAACAGGGATACTGCAGATGCATGAATTGAGATTTCACCTGTCTTTGTTTTAAATACTTCGCCTTTTAAGCCAACGATATCACCGATATCCATTTTCTTAAATGCTTTGTATTCTTCTTCTCCGATGCTGTCTCTTGCAACATAAGACTGGATATTGCCTTCCAGATCCTGAATATTACAAAAAGAAGCTTTCCCCATCACACGTTTAGACATAATACGCCCTGCCAGGGAAACCTGTTTGCCTTCCAGCTCATCAAAATTCTCTTTCACTTCTCTGCTATGATGGTCCACATCATATTTCATAATTTCAAAAGGATTATTGCCGTTTGCCTGTAATTCTTCCAGCTTCTCGCGGCGTACCTTTAACAACTGATTAATATCCTGTTCCTGTACATTCTTCTGTTCAGCCACTGTCTTTCCTCCTTCATTAAATGGATCTTTGTATTTCTAAAACCTTATATTTCATATCTCCTGCCTGGGTTTCCACAACCACTTCATCGCCAACTTTTGCGCCGATTAAGGCTTTTCCAACCGGAGACTCATTTGAAATCTTACCCTGAAGACTGTTTGCTTCGGAAGACCCTACGATCTTAAAGTCCAGTTCTTCTTCAAACTCAGCATCGTATACTTTTACAGCACATCCAACGCTGATTTTGTCTAAATCAACTTCGTCTTCTACAATAACTTCTGCATTTTTTAAGATTTTTTCAATCTGTTCAATTCTTGCTTCGATATCTCTCTGTTCGTCTTTCGCTGCATCGTATTCAGCATTTTCAGAAAGATCTCCCTGTTCTCTTGCCTCTTTAATTTTTCCGGCAACTTCTTTTCTTTTTACAACCTTCAAATCATGAAGCTCTTCTTCCAGGCTTTTTAATCCCGCATAAGTTAATAAGTTCTTCTTTTCTTCCATTCTTACTGCACCCTTCCTACATCTATTTTTTGTATTTGTTTTCAAGCCCCTTAACGCTCTCAAGCACGAAACAACCTCATTTTACAGGACTGTTTCCCATTCTATAAAATGAGGTGAATCGTACGTTTACGTAACAATCACAGTATTATATCCTATCAGTGGCAAATTGTCAAGAATCTCAAGGTTAAAATAGCGCCATCCAGTATCTTCCAACTGCTAAAATTTTTCTTCCAGCATCTTTTCCAACAGCTCCATGCTCTCAATCTCATTTACGCATCGGCGTATGGCAGCAGAATGGGGATAACCTGCCGTATACCATGCTACGTGCTTTCGCATTTCCCTGATCCCGGTATATTCTCCTTTATATTGAAGCTGAAGAGATGCATGTTTTAAAATCATTTCCTTTAATTCGGGAATCGAAGGTTTCGGGAGCAATACCCCTTCTTCAAAGTATGCAGCCAGGTCCCTGAATATCCATGGATTTCCTCTTGCAGCTCTCCCAATCATCACACCATCACATCCGGTCTCTTTCATCATCTTCTCTGCTGACAGAGGGTCCGTAACATCCCCGTTTCCGATAACGGGAATTGACACGGCTTCTTTTACCTGCCGTATGATATCCCAGTCTGCTTCACCGGAATAATACTGTTCCCTGGTTCTTCCATGCACCGCAATTGCCGCCCCACCGCAGTCTTCTATTATTCTGGCAATCTCTACCGCATTCACATGCTCCGGATCAAATCCTTTTCTGATCTTGACGGTAACCGGCTTTTTTACTGCCTTTACGGTTTTACTTACAATCTCCGCGACTCTCTTAGGATCTTTCATGAGTGCGGATCCTTCCTGATTATTCACTACTTTGGGAACCGGACACCCCATATTGATATCCAGAATATCAAAATCTTTTTCTTCTATTTCCTTAGCCATTTCACTGATAATATCCGGATCTGATCCAAACAGCTGCAGCGCTATGGGATGCTCTGATTTCTCTATCTCCATTAATTTTTCTGTATTCTTATTATGGAAGGAGATGGCTTTCGCACTCACCATTTCCATACTCAGAAGTCCGGCCCCCTGCTCTTTGCAAAGCAAGCGAAATGGCAGGTCAGTTACCCCTGCCATTGGTGCTAAGAGAAATGGATTTGCCAGCTCTACGCTGCCTATCTTAATCTTCATAGTCTTCTCCAAGAAAAAATACTTTATAATACATTTCCAGTGAGCGCAGCAGTTCTTCCTTGCTCCGCTGAATTTCCTTGATCTTCAGCACGCTTCCAATTTCATCATAGGCATAATCGGATTCATGTGCCTCCGTTTGAAAACAAAGCGTTCCGTCCTCTTCAAATTCAAGGGTGATTACGCCCCCCACATCCTGGGTATATAAGACGCACATGATCTTCAGTTCGTCTTTAATACTGTCGGGAAGAGCCGCGAAGTTCTCATTTAAATAAAATTTTTGCTCATATGCGCTTGCTCCGCATAATACTAGTTTGTCCTGGTACATCGTTTCCTCCTGACACCTGTTCACTAAATTTATATTCCTTCATATTTAATCATTCACTTTTATATTGCTTCATGATTTCACTTTATACATAACCGTAAAATCCCCGGACGGATACTTCCCCTGCAAATACACATACCTGATCTCCGTTATCTTTGGTAACCAGCAATTCCCCCTGGCTGTTTATGCCGTCGGAAATTCCTGTGTATTCATTGCCCGGTTCCAATACTTTTACCATATTCCCTTTATTTACAAGCACTTCATTATATTCTTCCAATAAAAGAGACAAGTCCTGTGTCTGCATAAATTTTTCATAACATCTTTCAAACTCTTCCATACAGTATTGTATCACTTCTGCACGGTGAATCTTCTTGCTGCACTCCAAAGACAGGGACGTTGCCACATGGTCAATTTCCTCTGGCAATTCATCCATATTTACGTTAATGCCTGCACCGATTACGATATAATTCACGGCTTCCATCTCTGCACTCATCTCAGTGAGAATCCCGCAGATCTTCCTGCCGTTTAATACGACGTCATTCGGCCATTTAATTTTCGCCTGAAGTCCTGCAATGCGGTTTACAGCTCTGGCAACAGCCAGTCCCATCACCAGCGTCAGCATGGATGCTTTCCCGGGGTTCATCTGGGGGCGTATGATTAACGTCATCGCCACAGAACTTTTTTCCGGCATACTCCAGGACTTTCCCCTTCTGCCTTTTCCGCCATACTGACGGTCCGTCACAGCCAGGGTTCCGTGGACTGCCCCGTTTTCCGCGAGACGTCTGGCATAATTATTGGTAGAATCCACTTCCTTTAAATATGCAATCTGCCGCCCTGCCCACTTCGTATTTATCCGGCTGAGCAGTTCTTCCTCTTTCACGCTGTCCGGGCAGCTCTTCAATCGATATCCCTTATTGGAAACTGCTTCGATCTCATAGCCTTCTTCTTTCAGCTGGTTCATAGTCTTCCAGATTGCTGTTCTGGTGACTCCGAAATTTTCACAGAGTTCCTGCCCTGAAACATAGTCCTCGGCACTGCGAAGCGCACCTAATATTTTACTTTTCACAAATGTTTGCCCTCCGTTTTTAATTCTAAACTGCCAGTGCAGCATACACGCAGACACCCAGATAAATCATTGTCAGAATGGTAAACAGAATCCCTGCCGCTATATGGCGGCGGTACCAGTTCATACCTGCGAGACTCCCATTGAGAATGCTTCCCATGAGAAAAACGGCAATAAATATCCGCTGTCCAGACTGATAATCCCAAAATGCTGCCACTGTTAATATAATAATGGCAAAACTGGCTATTGTCCCTGCCACCTCAAGATCCAGAGATCTTTTATTTGCAAATTTCTTCATATTCATACCCCTTGAACAGCGCAAGCTTGCCTCCCATGGAAAGTTACTCACCAAGAGTTGCTACCATAACAGCTTTAATTGTATGCATACGATTCTCAGCCTCATCAAACACAACCGATGCATCGGATTCAAATACCTCTTCCGTAACCTCTTTCCCTTTTACTGCCGGAAGGCAATGCATAAAGATTGTGGTATCTTTGCCGGTTTTCTCCATGAGCTCACTGTTAATCTGATATGGGGATAACAAGGCAATCCGCTCTGCCGCTTTATCTTCTTCACCCATAGAGCACCAAACATCGGTATAGAGGACATCAGCATCCTTCACACCATCTGTTGAATCCGTAAGGGTTATGGTTGCCTGGGATTCCTTTGCGTATTCCTCACATAATGACACCAGATCTTCTTTTGGCCACAATACTTTCGGTGCAATTATGGTAAAATGAACACCCAGTTTTGCGCAGCCGATCATCAGGCTGTTAGCCATATTGTTGCGTCCGTCACCTAAATAGACAAAACGAAGCCCCTTCAGATAGCCAAAATGTTCCTTCATAGTCAGCATATCAGCCAGAATCTGAGTTGGATGATAATCATCGGTCAACCCGTTCCAAACCGGTACTCCTGCGTACTCAGCCAGTTTCTCAACCGTTTCATGCTTAAATCCGCGGAATTCAATACCATCAAACATTCTTCCCAGAACTCTTGCGGTATCTTCCACACTTTCCTTATGGCCTAACTGTATATCATCCTTACCCAGGTACTCCGGATGTCCGCCTTCATCGGTACATCCGATGGTAAAAGCACATCTCGTTCTGGTAGATGGTTTTTCAAAAATCAAAGCAACATTTTTTCCGCGCAGGCTGGTTCCCAATACACCGCGTTTCTTTCTTTCCTTAAGCTGTCCTGCCAGTTCCAGCAGGTATTCTATTTCTTCAGAAGTGAAATCTTTTAATGTTAAAAAACTGCGTCCTTTTAAATTCATCATGTTTCCTCCTCTTAGAGCTTCGGTAATATCGTGATTTGTTTTCCATCATACCACTGTTCTCGGTTTTGTTCAACATATTATCTCTTATAGAACATAAAAAACTGTGGGAATAAGCAGAATTTCCAACTCTTTCTGCCAAACCCCCACAGTCCTTGCTTAAACTTATTCATCATCTTAAATCATGTATTCTAATTGCATTCTCACAGCCGTGCGTCATTTCCGCGGAACATTGTTTCCAGATGAAAGGTTAAATATCCCTTGCAATTTCCGTAATGGACTTCACAAGCCCTGCCACATTCTGAATCTCAGACGGAATAATAATCTTTGTCGCCTGGCCATCTGCTACTTTTTCTAATGCCTCGAAGCTCTTCAGCGCTAATACGGACTGGTCGGCTCCTGCTTCTTTTAAGAATCGGATACCGTCTGCATTCGCTTTCTGCACTTTAATAATGGCTTCCGCTTCACCTTCTGCCTCACGGATCATCTTTTCTTTCTGTGCCTCTGCGCGAAGGATCGCTGCCTGCTTTTCAGCCTCAGCCTCTAAGATAGAAGATTCTTTGTGACCTTCTGCTACCAGAATGGTGGATTTCTTCTCACCTTCCGCACGAAGAATGGATTCTCTTCGTTCACGTTCTGCCTTCATCTGTTTTTCCATGGCATCCTGAATGGCTGCCGGAGGAATAATATTTTTTAATTCCACGCGGTTTACTTTAATTCCCCATGGATCAGTTGCGATATCAAGAGATGCACGCATCTTTGTATTAATAATTTCTCTGGAGGTCAGTGTCTGATCCAGTTCCATATCACCAATGATGTTACGTAACGTAGTGGCAGTCAGATTCTCAATAGCCATAATGGGATTCTCAACCCCGTATGCAAAAAGCTTTGGATCTGTTATCTGGAAGAACACAACCGTATCAATCCGCATTGTGACATTATCTTTGGTAATTACCGGCTGGGGAGCAAAATCAACAACCTGCTCTTTTAACAGAACCTTCTTTGCAATTCTGTCGATAAAAGGTACTTTAAAATGTAATCCCACAGACCAGGTTCCCTGATAGCCGCCAAGGCGTTCCACAACCATTGCCTGGGCCTGAGGAACAATCTTAATGCAGGATACAACTAACAACAATAAAATAATAATTAACGCAATAATTAAAATAGGTACCATAACTGATGAAACGCTAGCTTCCATAACTTAATTCTCCTTCTCTTTAACAATTAATTTTACTCCGCTGATCCGTTCAATAACTACGGTTTTCCCTTCTGCAATCTTCACTTTGTCATCATCCGTCCGGGCGGTCCACTCCAGTCCATTCACCACAGCCTGACCCTGACCCTGCAGATTATCAATCGCTTTGGTTACGATTGCTTTCTTACCAATCAAACTATCCACATTCGTCTTAGCCCGATTTTTATTAACATATCTAACTGCAAACGGTCTTGTAAAAACTAAAAGAACCACGGAGACAATAACAAATGCAAGGATTTGAAATAAAATATTTCCATTCAGGACCGATATAATGAACCCCGCAACGGATCCCCCTGCAAACCAGATTGTTGTCAAACCCATTGTAGCAAGTTCGATTACAATTAGGATAATAAATAAAACAAGCCAACAAATAGATTCTATTTCCATAATTATTACCCTCCTGTCAGAGTATTTATATGTTACCTTTACATTTTACTATAAATAGTAGGAAAATACAACTTAAGATTCAGATATTTCCTTAGGGATAAAAAGGAAGCCGGCACCAAAAGATGTCAGCTTCCTTTTATTAAAGTTTTGTTATAGGTTCTTATTAATAAAACTGATGTGCTCCAATTTTGATTCCTTTTCCGGAACCTGTATTGAAGTATAATGCACCCCCTACCGGATTCTCTCCGTTCAGAGCCGCCTGTGCTGCTTCGTAGCAGTCACTTGGAACTCCATTTGCCAGTGCACTTGCCATACTTCCGTCCCAGGTCGGCATAAACTGTCCGCTCTCATAAATGACGTCACGGATGCTGCCGGCAAAGGAAGAACTAGCCACACGGTTCATTACTACCGCACCTACTGCCACTTTACCATCTCTTGGCTGATTTCCAGCTTCACAGTAGATGATCGATGCCAGCAGTGTCACATCGTCAGCACTTGCAGATGAACTTGCATTCGTCTCTGTCTGAGGTGCATCCGTCGCAGGTGCTTCCGTTGCAGGTGCCTCTGTCTCTGGTGCTTCCGTCCAGGTTGGCTCTGTCTCTGGTGTCTCTGTCCAGGTTGTCTCTGTCTGAGGTGCTTCTGTCCAGGTCGTCTCTGTCTGAGGCGCTTCTGTCCAGGTTGTCTCTGTCTGAGGCGCTTCTGTCCAGGTTGTCTCTGTCTGAGGTGCTTCTGTCCAGGTTGTCTCTGTCTGAGGCGCTTCTGTCCAGGTCGTTTCTGTCTCCGGTGTTCCCGTCCAGGTTGTCTCTGTCTCCGGAACGTTATTCACATTCTGAGAAGCATTATTACCTGTATTGGAACTTGCGGAATTGTCCGTTGTCTGTCCGGAGCCGTTGCTTGAATAATTTCCATTGCTGTATGCACTTACCGGTGCTACATAGTCGTCCGTCGGAACCGCGGTTTCAAGAAGCAGTGTTTCTTTTACATCTTCAGCCGGAACATACGCGCTTTTTGAATCGTCCAGCTGAATGTTTACCCAAGTACCATTATTAGATGAGTACTCGTAACCCTCGCCCCTGTTTGCCGTATCCACAACTTTCGCTGCAGGATCAGCATTATTAAAAATATTTACACCGTCCCAAGAAATTTCAACTCCCGGAGTACCATAAACTTCAGCCAGTTTCTTAGCATCCTGTCCAAATGCAAGATATTCTGTCTTTATGTAGCCTACCACTTCTCCGGAGCGAACCTTAGTCCAGTCATCCCCTTTTTCCAGAACATATGCTCCGCCGGCGCTTGGCAGATAGCCAATAATTTTACCGTTCTCAGAAGCCATTGATCTGATAAATAATTCGTCCGTTACATCCGCAACTGCCCGATAATTCCAGTCGCTGTCTTGTGTCTGAGCTTGTATGTTTGATGTGCCTGCATTTGGCATTTCTTTCGCCATAGACACCATCGATACTGCCATGGAAAGCGTAAGCGCTGATACAGTACAGCAAATTGCAGGTTTCATTCTACCCTTCATTTTTACCTCCTGAATAACTGCGTTGCATGAAATATTTACTACTATTCCATTACAATTATTACAAATCTATTAAATTTTGTTACGAATGTATTGTACAATAATATGAGAAGTTTGTCAAGTTTATTTCTTAAGTTTTTATTATTCAGTCTTCATATCTTGTTCATCGGATCCCGGATTACCCTCTCTGCCGCTTCACTTCATACATCAGTACCGATGCCGCTATCGCCGCATTTAATGACTCTACCTTGCCTGACATGGGTATCTTGATGTAGCAGTCCGCCTGTGCGCTGAGTGCCTCACTTAAGCCGTTTCCTTCGTTGCCGATCAAAAATGCAGTGCCACCGGAATAATCTTCCTCATAATAATTACGGGACCCCTTCAGATGGGCTGCGTAGGTTTTCATATTTTTTTCTTTT
The DNA here is from genome assembly GCA_900540475.1 of uncultured Robinsoniella sp. Lineage (GTDB taxonomy): Bacteria > Bacillota > Clostridia > Lachnospirales > Lachnospiraceae > Robinsoniella. Next base: position 48,174 of record UQGG01000017.1, read on the forward strand.
AATTCTTTTACTGTTTCTTCTATATTATCCGTATAAAAAAATGGCATACGGTACAGGGAGCCCATGGTTGAGCGGATTGTCTTGGGATTATAGATATCTACCGTATTCGAGGTCATAATGATACCGTTTACACCGGCACCTTCCGCTGTTCTCATGATGGTTCCCAGATTCCCCGGATCCTGCAGATTCTCAAGGATCAGCAGATGGGGCGCAGAAGATAATGTGAGAATCTCCTTTAAGGTATAGTGGGACTGTTTTACGATACTCAGGATGCCCTGGGGCGTCTTTGTATCCGATGCAGCAGCAAATACCCGGTCTTCCACCACCTCCAGCCTTTCTTCATTCAGAAGCCGCTTATTTTCCGGCTTTTCATAGAATGTTCTGGATACATAGGTCATGACTATACGTTCTTCGGGTGCCTCCTGATACATCTTAACACCTTCAACTACGAACACATCCTGGTCTTTGCGCACTTTTCCTTTTTTCTGAAGTTGAAGCAGATTCTTAATCTGCTGATTTGATGTACTGGTAATCATACTTCTCCTGTTCTGACAAAAGGCGCTAATTTTCATCAGCGCCTTTTGATCTTTGTCTATTCTATTTACTTTTTCTTTATTTCCACAATTCAGAATATATTTTAGAAATGTTACTGAGTCGGATGTTACTACTTTATCTTTCTCAGTTTTTCGTTATTGCCTACCGTAAGCAGCGTTTGTTCTGCCCGCATCGGCTCATCCGGGTCCAGATTTACGTTCACCTGATCTCCTATTTTCGAAGCAATGATATTTACCCCGAACTTATTCCGGATATCCAGTTCCCTTAAAGTACTTCCTACCCAGGACTCCGGCATTTCCATTTCCACCATACTATAGGTAGAAGAAAGTTCAAAAGTATCAACAAATCTGCCAAACACCATATTTCTCGCTACACGGGATCCCATTTCGCTTTCCGGCGATATGACATGATCCGCACCCACTTTTTCCAAAACAGTGGCATGAATTCGATTGGTGGCTTTTGCCAGAATGTACGGAATTCCCGCTTCCTTCGCCAATATGGTGGCCATAACGCTTGCTTCCATACTTCCGGAGATCGCAACGACCGCTCCATCCATATTCCGCAGTCCAAGGCTTTTAAATAATTCCGGATCTGTTACATTCGCTCTTACCGCATAGGTTACTTCATCTGCAATGTCCTGGACCTTATCGGGATCCATATCCACTGCCAGCACTTCACATCCGTTATTACTGAGCGCAGTTGCAACACTGACACCGAACTTACCCAACCCAAAAACCACAAAGGATTTTACTGCCATTTTGTTACTCCTTATCTTATATATGAAATCTTATACAGAAAGAGATCTGCTTACCTCAAACATAAATTCTGAAATTCCTTTTTGCATTGCCAGCGCTTCATTAATATCAAAATCAGTGAAGTCACCATTTTTATATCCAACTACACGGTTTGTTTTACCATCACACAATAAATCGGTTGCATAAGCGCCCATCATGGATGCATACACACGATCCTTACAGGTAGGGCTTCCTCCACGCTGCATATGTCCCAGAATTGTCGCTCTGGTCTCAACGCCTGTGGCTGCCTCAATTCTTCTCGCCATACTGGTTGAATGTCCGATTCCCTCTGCATTAATGATAATATGGTGTTTCTTACCGCGTTTTCTGTTATTTATAATATTATTAATCAGTTTCTGCTCATCATAATCATACTTTTCAGGAATCAGAATATCCTCTGCTCCATTTGCTATACCGCACCACAATGCGATATAACCCGCACCACGTCCCATAACCTCGATGATACTGCATCTTTCATGGGATGTAGAGGTATCACGTACTTTATCAATTGCCTGCATTGCCGTATTTACTGCGGTATCGAAACCAATCGTATACTCGGAACAAGCAATATCAAGATCGATCGTTCCAGGAACTCCAATGGTATTCACACCCAGATTTGCCAGTTTCTGTGCTCCGGCAAAAGAACCGTCTCCACCGATAACTACCAATCCGTCAATGCCGTGTTTTCTGCAGACTTCTGCACCCTGCTTCTGTCCTTCTGCTGTTCTGAACTCAGCACAACGTGCCGTATAGAGAATCGTACCTCCCCGTGAAATGGTATCTGATACATCACGTGCCGATAAGTCAATAATTTCTTCATTTAACAGACCGTTATAGCCTTTTAAAATACCTTTTACCTTTTTACCGCTTGAAATTGCTCTTCGTACAACTGCACGAATTGCAGCGTTCATTCCGGGTGCATCACCACCACTTGTTAACACTCCGATTGTCTCTATTTGCTTTGCCATTTTTGTGCCTCCTTCATTTTAGGTTCACCTTAATTCATTTATATACAATTTCCTCATCCTAAACATTCTAATTCATTTTCTACAACTTTTCAATACTCTTTTCTACAACTTTTACGTTATTCCCCCCAAAATTTTCAGCAAGTTTCCGTAAAAGCTGCTCTTCAATCCGCACTGACCAGTTGCGTTCCAGCCTCTTCACAGACTTTGGATTTCGCACATAAATGACCACGGCATCTTTCCCGTCAGACTGGCGGAGCAGCCCGTAGAGTGCCTCTTCTGACTCGGCAAACGTTTCTTTATCTTCGAATTGGATCCAGAGTTCCCTTGGCGCTTCTTCAAATGCCCAGATTTTTTCACAGATCAGCTTGCTGGGTTTGTCGTCTTCTGTGGATACACGGCCTTTTACAAACACCTTGCTGTCCTCAACAAGAAGATCCCTGAACTTTTCATAATCTTTTGGAAAGATTACCACTTCCACGGTTCCCACCAGGTCTTCCACGGTAATAAATGCCATGGTTTTATTCGTTCTGGTGTGTTTCACCGTTTTACTTATAATCATTCCTCCGATTATGGCTTTTATACCATCTGCTACCTTTGTTACTCCAATTTCCTCATCAATCATAAAATCCGAAGTTACCTGGGAGATATTTTTACGCCATCTCTCTTCATATTCCTGAAGGGGATGACCGCTGATATATACGCCCAGCACTTCCTTCTCAAAACTGAGCAGCTGCTCTTTTTCGTATTCCCCAACGTCCGGCAGCCGGATTTCAAATTCTTTTTTCTCTTCTTCGCCCACCAGATCAAATAAAGACATCTGTCCGGTGAGCGAATATTTCCGTTCCTGGTTCACGCTGTCCATAATCTGTACATAGATCATCATGAACTGCTTTCTGGTTCCGCCCAGTCCATCCAGTGCACCTGCTTTAATAAAGCTTTCAATGGTCCTCTTATTGACTTCCTTACCGGACAGGCGTTCGATAAAATCTTTTAAAGACTTATAGGGTCCTCTGTTCATACGCTCCGTTACAATTGCTTCAATCACGGGCTTTCCAACACTTTTAATGGCGGACAGCCCGTAACGGATGGATTTGCCATCTACCGAAAACGCACTTTCTCCCACATTGATGTCCGGGGGCAGAATATCTATGCCCATCTGGCGGCAGGTAAGGATATATTCCGATACTTTGGTAGGGTTATCAATAACAGACGTCATAAGCGCCGCCATAAATTCTACCGGATAATAATATTTCAAATATGCCGTCTGGTACGAAACCACACCGTATGCAGCCGCATGGGATTTGTTAAATGCATACTTTGCAAAATCAATCATATCGTCATAGATTTTATTTGCGATTTTTTCATCGATTCCATTATTGATGCAGCCGGCAACGCCCTCTGCTTCGTTTCCGTATACGAAATTCTGACGCTCCTTTTCCATAACAGATGCCTTTTTCTTGGACATGGCACGGCGCAGCAGATCGCTTCGACCCAGGGTATATCCACCCAGGTCACGTACAATCTGCATAACCTGTTCCTGATAAACGATACAGCCATAGGTAGGCTCCAGAATGGATTCCAGCTGCGGGCAGTCGTATACGATGCTGTCCGGATTATTCTTGCCCCGGATGTACTGGGGAATGAAATCCATAGGACCCGGACGGTACAGGGATATCCCGGCTATAATATCTTCCAGGCTCTGAGGCTTTAACTCTTTCATAAAGCTCTTCATACCGCCGCTTTCCAGCTGAAACACACCGTCTGTCCTTCCGGTTCCAATCGAATCCAGTACCTCTTTATCGTTATAATCAATCAGATCCATATCCAGACTTTTTCCTGAACTCTTTTCAGCCAGACGCACCGCATTCTGGATTACCGTCAGGGTCCGAAGTCCAAGGAAGTCCATCTTTAACAGTCCCAGTTCTTCCAGCGTGGTCATGGTAAACTGGGTGGTAATGGAACCGTCTGATGCCCTGGACAGAGGAACGTATTCGTCCACAGACTTCTGGCTGATAACCACTCCGGCAGCGTGCATGGAGGTATGCCGCGGCAGCCCTTCCAGCCTCTTTGACATATCGATCAGCGTTTTCACCTGTGGATCCGATTCATACAGGCTTTTCATCTCACCATTCATAATCAGCGCTTTATCTATGGTTATGTTCAATTCATTTGGTATCATTTTTGCAATGGAATCCACCATTGCATAAGGCAGATCCATAACACGGCCCACATCCCGGATTACACCTCTTGCAGCCATGGTACCAAAAGTAACAATCTGCACCACCCGGTCTTTGCCGTATTTTTCCACCACATAATCAATGACTTCCTGTCTTCTTTCAAAACAAAAATCCACGTCGATATCGGGCATGGATACACGTTCCGGATTCAGGAAACGCTCAAACAGCAGGCTGTATTTAATGGGATCCAGGGTGGTGATATCCAGCGTATAGGAAACAAGGCTTCCCGCAGCCGATCCACGTCCCGGTCCTACAATAATATCGTGGTCCTTGGCATATTTAATAAAGTCCCACACAATCAGGAAATAATCCACATACCCCATTTCCTTGATAATACCAAGCTCATATTCCAGTCGTGTCCACAAGTCCTCCGTAACAGGCTGGTAACGTTCGTCCATGCCGTCAAAGCAGAGCTTATTCAGGTATTCCCAGGAGGTATAACCCTGGGGAACATCATATTTTGGAAGCTTTGTGACTCCAAACTCAATTTCCACATGGCAGCGGTCTGCGATTTTCTGGGTATTCTCCAGTGCCTCCGGCGCATACGGGAATAAATTTGCCATTTCCTCCGGGGATTTGACGTAATATTGTCCGCCCTCATAGCGCATACGATCTTCGTCATCCAGTTTCTTTGCCGTCTGGATACAAAGCAGGATATCATGGGGGGATTCATCTTCTGCATAGGTATAATGAACGTCATTGGTTGCTACCAGTCCGATATCCAGCTCTTTGCTCATGCGCAGAAGCTGGGGATTTACCATTTTCTGTTCCGGAATACCATGATCCTGAAGCTCCAGAAAGTAATTTCCTTTTCCAAATATACCCTCATAACGCAATGCCGCTTTTTTTGCATCCTCATACATTCCACGGACAAGATATTTCTGCACTTCACCCGCCAGGCAGGCGCTAAGCGCTATAATTCCCTCGCTGTAAGTCTCCAGAACCTCCATATCCACCCGTGGTTTATAATAAAACCCTTCTACAAAGCCTTTGGAAACAATCTTCATCAGGTTACTGTATCCGATGTTGTTTTCCGCTAAAAGGACCAGGTGGTAATATCTGTCATCGCCCCCGGCCGCTTCTTTATCGAATCTGGAATTAGGCGCAACATACACTTCACAGCCGATGACCGGATTAATACCTGCTTCTTTTGCAGCCCGGTAAAACTCGATTACGCCGTACATAACACCATGGTCTGTAATCGCCGCACTGTTCATCCCTAATTCTTTCACTCTTGCTACATATTCTTTTATCTTATTCGATCCATCCAGCAGACTATATTCTGTATGGACGTGTAAATGTGTAAAATTCATCTATACCTCAATTCCAGAACGTGCCTGAAAACATGCCCCGTTATACCATTGGTATATCCAGTCCTGCCATGTCTCCAAACACGCTCTAAGATAGTTGCTATTTACTTTTTTCTTGTTAACCTACTTGAATCATCTGAACAATACAGATAAGTGCACCGATTACAAAACAAGGTGTAACCAGCCTTCTGTTTTCTGCCTGCCCAGCAGCCTGCAGCTCACCGTCTGCCGTAACAGCAGACATTTCAGGTTCACTTTTTTTGAATGCATTTCGGAAAATAGACACGAAATGAATATCCCGTTTGCAGTGCTTACTGATCCAGAAAAGTACACATCCCGCTAAGGCTGTACAGATCACCGCTGCAATTGCCACGCCCTGAAGTGCCGTCAGAATCGTATCGGATGTCAGGCTTGTGCTTTGAATTGTATCCGATAGCTGGGGCATCTCCTGGTACAACAATTTCTGCAGCTCCAGTACCACAACGCTCCATGCATCAATTACAAAATGCGCCAGCATCGGTGCCAGAATACTTCCAGTCGCCTCCATAAGCAGACAAAACGCAAATCCTGCCACAAACGCATATAAAAACTGGTTTACATTTAAATGTGCCATACCGAAGACCAGACCGCACAGAATGGCTCCCTGTACATGGTTTTTCCTACGGTAGCTGCCATAAAATACACCTCGGAACATGAATTCTTCTGAAACAGCCGGCATTACGCCAACCAGAAGCAGATTTACCAAAAAAGGATTGGTATTCAGTTCCTGGGCGCTGGCATTCACATGGTTTGTTACAAACAGCATGGAAAATAAATTTAAAAATGAAACCAGCGGCATCAGCAGTACGACAAACAAAACAACCATACATGCTGTAGACCATTTAATTTTCCTGAATGGGATTTCCTCTTTTACCGGTACGCGCATAACCAGAATATAAAACAAGATAGGTATCAAATACATCAGCTGTCCTAAAATCATAGCCATCTCTGTGCCAAGCCCTGTTACAAAAAATCCGATACCAAAGGAAAACAGAAAAGCAAAAATCACCATTCCCAGGAACAGCCGGTTAATATTTTTAATTTTATTCATATAAGTCCTCGCCTGATTTAGTCATTTTTTTCTTTACTAATACATTGATCCACTCTGTGTCCGGATGACTGTTTCTAACATCTTCCGTCTTCCAGATCTCTATAATTTTAATGCCTCTCTGGCGTTTTAACATGCGGTACAGAGAATCCTCTGTGTAGTCATGAAATAAACGCTGATTGCGGAATTCTTCAGATTCACCATAGCGAAATGAAGCATACAGGATTCCTCCAGGATTAAGCGCCTGGATCACTTTCCCCATAATGCGGTCCATATCTTTCTCTTCCACATGCAGTAAAGAAGCACATGCCCAGATTCCGTCAAACACCTCGTCAAATTCCATCTCCTCAAAAGTCATATGTAAGACTTCTTTGTCAGTGTTAATCTCTGCCAGCTTACACATTTCTTCTGAGCCATCCAGAGGCGTTACATAACAGCCCATTTCTTCCAGATAGAGGCTGTCCCTGCCTGACCCGCAGCCAAGGTCCAACACCTCTGCATTTTCAGGAAGGTATGACAGAAACTTGTCCAGTGCCTCATGCATGTCAAGATCTACTGTGTTTTCATAATATACGCCTGCATATCGCTCATAATAGTCTAATGAATCCAAAATTTTTCTCCTTTTCTTAATTGCTGTTAAATTTATTATTTACTCTTTTGGTCATTATATCAAATAATGCCCTTAATAACAATAAACATTCTATAAAAATCCAATTTAAAAAAAGCTGCCCCCCTTGGAGACAGCTCTGCAAATCTTAGTTATTAACCATAAATGAGATTAATTTGTCGATATCATCTTTTTCATATGCTACGATTTCCAATTCCGGAATCTCGCCATTTGAAAAGATGTTCGCCATAGATACGTATTGGGAAAGTTTTGATTTCAGATTCAGTCTGTCGCCCTCACCTGTTACCAGTTCTACTTTACCGCTGCAGCTGTCTACTACCTCAAAAAATTTTTCAATGTTGGTTATATTCTGTACTTTCATCCCCAGCTCTCCTTTCCAATCACTATATTGTATTTACAATGAAATGTCTTCACATATTACTATAAACTACTTGTGGATTAAAATCAAATATTATTTATTATTTCACAGCAACTGCTTCGATTTCAATCAGAACGTCCTTTGGAAGCCTTGCCACCTCCACACAGGAACGTGCCGGATAGGTTCCGGTAAAATATTTTGCATAGATCTCATTGATCTTGCCAAAATCATTCATGTCTTTGATAAATACCGTTGTTTTAATCACCTGGGCTGTGGATGTTCCCGCTGCCTCTAATAAAGCTGCCAGATTTCCGATTGCCTGGTCTGCCTGTGCTTCCACACCTTCCGGAATTTCGCCTGTCGCCGGAACTACCGGAATCACACCGGATGTATAAATCATTCCATTTACCTCAATTGCCTGTGAATATGGTCCGATTGCTGCTGGTGCTTTGTCTGTGCTGATTGCTGTTTTCATGTCCTTTTCCTCCTGACCCTTTATATTATTATTCCATCATTTATTTTATTCCTGCTTAAAAGTATCAAAAAATTGCCATCTGTCACTCTATAATACATTCTGACAACGAATCAAACGTATCCTGAGATTGCTTTCCCTACTGAACCTTACGGATTGACCTCTCGGTTATTTCGATCCGACCCTCTTTTAATAGTCTGCCCACGCCGCGCTTGAATGCATTTTTGCTCAGTCCAAATTCCCGCTTGATCACTTCCGGAGAAGCTTTGTCGGTAAATGGCAGAACGCCCGAAAACTCTTCTATTACACTCATAATATTCTCAGCGTCCTCATCCATCTGAAGATACGCTTTTTCCCTGGTACTCAAATCCAGCTTACCGTCTTCTTTTACATCAGTTACCCGGGCTTCAATGCTGTCGCCCACCTGATAATTTCCTGCGGCATCTTTCTTCGGTATCAATGCAGAATATTTATTGTCAACTGCAACGAATACACCAAATTCCTCGCTGATCTCATAGACCACACCCATTACATGATCATCCTTCTTATAAGGAGAATCTGTGATTAAGGCTTCATATACATTCATCGTTGCACATAATCTGCTGCTCTTATCTATATAAAGCGTTACCAGCCATTCTTCGCCCTGACGCACCCTTCTCGTCTGTTCTTTAAATGGGAGTAAAAGGTCTTTTTCCAGTCCCCAGTCTAAAAATGCTCCGATCTTGCCCACTTCCTTAACCGTGAGCACAGCCAGTCCGCCAACTTCCAGCATCGGTTCTCTGGTAGTAGCGATGAGCCTGTCCTTTGAATCCTTATATAAAAAAACGCTCAGACGGTCTCCTGTCTTAATATCCTTTGAAACTTCTTTTTTGGGAAGCAGCACCCGTTCTTCCGTTCCGCTACCCTGCCCCAGATAGATTCCAAAATCCACCTGTTTTACAACTTCTAATTCCTGCTTTTTTCCTAATTCCAGCATTTCTTCCTCCATATATTACGCCTGTGCGGTAAATTCCACAATTGCATAAGGCTTCTCTTCTTCATCACAAAGAGCCGTTGTAATGCGCCCTTCCTCTGCATGAACCCTGGGTATAATAAGGTCATGAAGAACTGCAGATTTTTTATATTCCACCCGAACCTGATGTACACTGAAATCTTCCGGGAGATATTCTTCTGCCATCTGTATATATTGTCCGTTGTTCACATGGCGGTTGGTATCCAGATGACATCTCAGCACCGGGAATGATTCCATCTGTACACATTCTGCCGGTACCGGTATCTTCCTCGGGGCATAATCCATAGAAAGTTTTTCCTCAAGCCTGTATCCGTCGGACTCAGCCGTACTGATCTTAGAAGGATGTCCGCTTTCGGTATCCACAAATATCCAAAGGGAATTGGCATATGCAACTCTTTTTCCTTTTTCGTCTGCAAGGGCAAAGTTTCTGCTGCCATAGAATCCTTTAAAATCATAAGGCCATGTCTGTACCGTGATCTTTTCTCCAAGCCCGGGATACCTGTCCACCACAATCTGCCAGGAAGAGAGCACCCATACCCGGTTCCTCTTCATCAGATTGGTCAGACCAAGACCGACCTCTTCTGAATGAAACGTACTGCTGTCCTGAAAATAATTAACAAGCGCATTCAGCGTCAGCTTCTGATCCATCCCAATTTCACTGTAGCGCACCCTGCTGTCAAACTGATAACTCATATCTGCCTCCAACTGCTTTCAAAACCCGGAAGTTCCTAATTCAAACTTATACCCTTGCATATCGCAGACGGGTCTGCAGTTTTGCTTCCTGTCTGAAAAATCTAAAAACCAAAAAAGGCCGCCTTTCAATGAACCTCTGAAAAGCTTCATCAAAGACAACCTGTTAATAGCTGGGCTACAAGGATTCGAACCTTGAAATGACGGAGTCAGAGTCCGTTGCCTTACCGTTTGGCGATAGCCCAATGTGTTACAACACGATGTATTATATATTACCTTTTTCAAAAAAGCAAGTACTTTTTTTAATTTTTTTAAAAAAATTTTTTTAAACCACTTTTTTGGCGATTTTTCAACACTTTTTTGGGGAAAAGTAGTATAATCAATCACATATTTAAAATTACAGAAAAAAACAAACCAAAAAATATTTACAGTTATAGAAAGGGCAGGCATGCCTGCAGTATGCATTGGGTATAATAATGACAAATTTACTTGTAAAAACTTTTATTAAAAATCCTCAGGACACCGATAATATTATCGTACGGACCGCATACGGAACATTAGCCGGTATCGTAGGCATTTTCTGCAACGTCCTGTTATTTATCGTGAAACTGGTCATTGGAATCGGACTGCACAGTGTATCTGTTATGGCGGATGCATTTAATAACCTTTCCGATGCCGGCTCTTCGGTTATCAGTCTGATCGGGGTAAAAATGGCAAGCAAGCCTGCCGACCAGGATCATCCTTTTGGACATGGGCGCATTGAATATATTGCAGCGCTGATTGTAGCATTTTTAGTCATTGAAGTAGGATTTACTTTTTTCAAGGATTCCGTCAGTAAGATATTTAACCCGGAGGAGATCACTTTCCAGATATCTTCTCTGATCATCCTGATCTTATCCATCGGTGTAAAGCTTTGGCTTGGCTTCTTTAATAAAAAGCTGGGCAAACGGATTAACTCCACCGTAATGATGGCTGCCGCCACAGATTCCATGGGTGACGTGATCACTACCTCCGTCACAATTATTTCCATTCTGGTATTTGGCATTTTTCGTATTAATATTGACGGATATGTGGGGATTCTGGTAGCCGCAATTGTGATCTGGGCAGGAATCGGCATTGCCAAAGATACTTTAAAGCCACTAATTGGGGAACCGGCAGATCCAGAGCTGTACCAGGAAATTACTCAAATGGTAGAAAGCTACGACGGTATTGTAGGCAGCCACGACTTAATTATCCATAACTATGGTCCCGGACGCAGCATGGCATCCATCCATGCCGAAGTTCCCAATGACGTAGATGTGGAATCTTCCCACGAAGTTATCGATAAGGCTGAACGGGAAGTGGGCAAAAAACTGGGGATCTTCCTGGTGATTCACATGGATCCTATTGAGACAAAAAACAGCCGGATCCAAAAGCTGAAGCAGGAAATTGATATCGTCATAACCAGTATAGATGATCGTCTTTCATTCCATGATTTCCGCATGGTAGAAGGCAAAAACCAGATCAATCTGATCTTTGACCTGGTCATTCCCCATGAATACAGTCCCAAACAGCAAAGCGACATACAGCTTGAAATCATCTCCCAAATAACCCACTTGGATAAACGATACCAATGTGTTATAACTATAGACAAGAGTTTCGTATCAACTAACTAAGACAAAGGAGCACTTTATGAGTACAATGAATTTAACGCTATTAACAGATTTTTATGAATTAACCATGATGCAGGGTTATTTTAAAAATCATACGGATGAAGTAGTAGTCTTTGATGCCTTTTACCGCAAAAACCCCTCAGACGGAGGCTATGCCATTGCGGCGGGTCTGGAGCAGGTGATCGATTATATTAAAAATTTAAAGTTCAGCAAAGAAGATGTAGACTATCTGAGAGGACTTGGCACCTTTGATGAAGACTTTTTGAATTATCTGTCTGATTTCCGGTTCACCGGTGATATTTATGCCATTCCCGAGGGCACTGTTGTATTCCCTAGAGAACCTCTTGTAAAGGTCGTTGCACCTATTATGGAAGCTCAGTTAGTGGAGACGGCCATTTTAACAATTATTAACCACCAGAGTCTGATCGCCACCAAGGCATCCAGGGTGGTATATGCCGCAAAAGGGGACGGTATCATGGAGTTTGGGCTGCGCCGTGCACAGGGACCGGATGCAGGCGTCTATGGCGCAAGAGCAGCCATGATCGGCGGCTGTGTGGGCACTTCCAATGTTCTCGCCGGACAGCTTTTTGATGTCCCGGTAAAAGGTACTCATGCCCACAGCTGGATTATGAGTTTTCCAGATGAATATACTGCATTTAAAAAATATGCAGATTTATATCCCGATGCATGCTGTCTTCTGGTAGATACCTATGATACCTTAAAATCCGGAGTTCCAAATGCCATCCGTATCTTTACCGAAATGAAAGAAGCCGGCATTCCTCTTAAAAATTACGGTATCCGCCTGGACAGCGGCGACCTCGCCTATATGTCTAAAAAAGCCCGTGTTATGCTGGATAATGCCGGATTCCGGGATGCTTTTATATCCGCGTCCAGCGACCTGGATGAGTACCTGATCGACAGCCTTAAGGCACAGGGCTGTAAAATTACCTCCTGGGGTGTGGGAACCAATCTGATCACCTCCAAGGACTGCCCGGCATTTGGCGGCGTTTATAAACTGGCTGCTATACTGGACAATGAAACAGGTGACTTTATACCCAAAATCAAGCTTTCAGAAAATACAGAAAAGATTACAAATCCGGGAAATAAAACGATCTACCGCATCTATGATAAAACTGCCGGAAAAATTAAAGCGGATCTGATTGCCCTGGCGGACGAAACCTTTGACGAAGGAAAAGATATGATTATCTTCGATCCCCTGGAAACCTGGAAAAAAACCAAAATCCATGCAGGCACTTTTAAACTGCGGGAATTGTTAGTACCGGTATTTAAAGGCGGAGAATGCATTTACAACTCCCCATCCGTGATGGAAATCCGTGATTACTGCAAGAAGGAACTGGATACTCTGTGGGATGAGACAAAGCGTTTTGTAAACCCGCACGATGTTTATGTAGACCTTTCGGACAAATTGTTCGGCATTAAATCTGAACTGTTAGAAAAGATGAGCATGGATGCACTATCCCGTATTTAGAAACCGCAGATCTTAATTACTGAATTTATTTACTCAACTTAATTTACGAATATAATTTCCGAAATTATTTACGGAACTTATTTATTCATCTTATTTATTATTTTCCGAATTTACGCATATCTGATAAGACTCCTTCATATACATATATAGCTTATATGAAAGGAGTCTTTTTATGTCCCAATATGATATTCTTGTGAACCGGCACCACCTGTTAGATCCGGGTGCTGTTCCGGCGTCCCTTGTAGACCCCGGCGTCCCCTTTGATGCCCTTCCGGATGATCCAAAAAGGCTTCTGGAGCCCCAGACTGCCAAAGCGGTGCGGGAACTTTTCGCCCATGCCGTGGATCAGGGAATCCATCTCTACGGCATCTCCGGTTATCGTTCTTTTTACCGTCAGATGGAGCTTTATAATCCGGACAAAAACCCGCTTTACGTAGCTCCTCCGGGGGGCAGTGAGCATCAGACCGGTCTGGCTTTAGATGTCTCCTGTTCCGGAGTAGGCCTGGATCTGGTAGAAGAATTTGCAGATACGGAAGAAGGCATCTGGCTTGCTAAAAATGCGCCATTATATGGGTTCATCATCCGCTATCCCAAATCAAAAGAAGACATCACCGGGTATGCATACGAGCCGTGGCACATACGCTATGTAACAAAACCTCTGGCCCATTATCTCACCATCACAGACCTTACCCTGGAAGAATACCATCAGCAGTCTATGAACATATGCTCCTGCTAACACTCATTTTTCCCAGAGAAAACAAGGCCGGATATGCCTACGAACCCAAGAGCGTGATTGGAAATTGCTTTCTGCAAGCTATGCGTTCCGATTTCCAAACAGGCTCTGACATATCTGGTCTTGTCCTGTAATCCCTGGCACTTCATTTACGATAACCGGATTACCGGGCCCCCATTAGAGGAATACCACAGGCATGTCTCTATTGTTCCATTTGACGTCCCATGAATCCCGAAGCACATTTTGCTACAATCCGTTCCGTATCTCCCATTTTTCCCTTCTCATCTTTGCTGATGAGAATGACTGCCCCAATTGCATCTCCCTCGCAGAGGATGGGGCTGATCACCTGTGGAAGGTTCTCTTCCATATCCTCTCCGGTTATTTTTACATAATTTTTGTCATCACGGTTTGACAAAACATTTTCACGGTCATTGATGATTCGTTCTAATGCTTTACTGATGGCTTTGCCAATCATATCTTTTTTTATTCCGCCTGCGGTGGCAATTACCTGATCACGATCCGTTATGCAGACTCCATGTCCTGTACTGTATGCCAGTGATTCTGCATATTCTTTGGCAAATGCCCCCAATTCACCTATCGGGGAATATTTCTTCAATATAATTTCGCCTTCTCTATCGGTAAAGATTTCAAGTGGATCGCCTTCTCTGATCCGAAGCGTCCTTCTAATTTCTTTTGGTATAACCACGCGACCCAGGTCGTCAATTCGCCTAACAATGCCTGTAGCTTTCATAAAATTAATTCCTCCATTTTATTTTCTCATGGTTCGTACTTTAGTACCCATGATCTATTATTTGTAAAATGGAGGAAATTATGCTTAATTTTTCTTTATTTTGAAATTTTTATTTTTAAAGCAGAACGGTAAACCAGATGGACTTACCGCCTTCACAGTGTACTGAAATCTTTCCTTTATGGGTTTTTACAATATTTCTTGCTATGGATAACCCTATTCCATAGCCTCCGGTATCCCGGCATCTGGAAGAATCTGCGCGGTAAAAACGGTCAAACAGCTTATTCAGATTATCCCTTGGAAGATCCACTCCCGTATTATACACTTCCAGCCTGACTGCTTTGCCTGCGGTGGATAAAGAAACTTTAATCTGTCCCCCCGGTTCAGCATATTTTACAGCGTTATCCACCAGAATGGTGACCAGCTGGCGGATACTGCCCTCATCTCCGTGAAGAATCAGATTGGACTGGATATTCAGGTCAAAGCGCTTATTCTGCAGTTCTGCTACTGCTTCAAATGGTGCGGCAGCTTCCAGCACCACCTCACTCACCGGAAAATTTCCAAAAACCAGCTGGATATTTTCCTCATCCATCTTGGCAAGTGTCAGCAGATTCTTCACCAACTTATCCAGCCTTGCTGTCTGGCTTCTGATGCTGTCCACCCATTCATTTTTTCCGGTACTAAGTTCCAGCACATCCGCATCTGCGGAGATAATAGCCAGGGGCGTCTTAATCTCATGCCCCGCGTCGGTAATAAACTGCTTCTGCTTTTCCATATTTTCAATGACCGGCTGAACTGCTTTTTTCGACAGCAGGAAAATCAGGATGAAGATCAGCAGCAGACAGGATATCGCGATTACAAATGATAAAACCGCAAACAGGGTGACCATCTGTAACTGGGAGCGGCAGTCTACGAATACCGTCAGTGTTCCAAAGTCTTTCTCCACCACCATATATTTATAGATTCCATTAAATCCGCTGGTCTTCCCGTTCTCCAGCACCTTTTCCGTATATTCTTTTGCTTCCTCCTCGGAAATCGCAGCTACATGGCTGGTGTCTGCCTGCAGTACTTTGCCGTCCACTGCACATTCCACAATGAAATAGCGTGTCTCATACTGGGTCTCTTCTGTCATCTCAAATCCGAATCCCACATTCAGCTTAGCAGATTTGTCCTTTTCATATTCCGGAAATCTCCCGTCATTTTCTGATAGAACATACAGGACTCCATCCAATTTCCGGTTCATCTGATAGATATTCGCTGCATTAATTACACCGATTAGCAGTATCATCACAAGAGCCACAGCGCCCATGGTAATCAATATAAATTTTTTTTGCAGCTTTTTAATCATGTTTATACCTCCTGCATAACGCAGACGAGTCTGCGGTACTGCACCAATAGTAAGTTTGAAACGATTTTTGTTTCAAACTTATACCCCTTGCATACCGCAGACGGGTCTGCGGTACTGCTTCAATAGAAAGTATGGAACGCTTTTGTTCCAAACTTATTCCTCCAGTGTATAGCCTACGCCTCTTGCCGCCTTAATTTCCACATTGGCATTGAGTGCAGCCAGTTTCTTGCGCAGGTAGGATATGTACACCCAGACCACATTCATCTCTGATTCCGAGTCATATCCCCAAATCCGTTCCATAAACTGTTCCGTAGAAATTAACCTCTTTGGATTATTCATCAGAATCTCCATCATCTGAAACTCTTTATTTCCCAGACGAAAGGATGCATTCTTGCCAGACAGTTCATAGTTCGCTTTATTTAATGTTATATTTCCAATTGTAATCGTACTTGGTGTAAATTCTGACTGCCGCCTCATCATGGCACGTACCCTGGCAAGCAGTTCTCCCATAGCAAATGGCTTGGTCAGATAGTCATCCGCCCCCAGATCCAGTCCGGCTATACGGTCCTGGATTTCTGATTTTGCCGTAAGCAGCAGCACCGGAGTCGCAATTCCTCTTTTCCGGAGTTCTTCCAGTACCTGCAGACCGTTCATTTTCGGCATCATAATATCCAGGATAATTCCATCATAGTTTTGCGCAAATCCGTAATCTAATGCATCTGCCCCATCATATACCGCATCGACCGAATAATTATTGTGTTTTAAGATAGCGACCAGCGCCTTTGATAAATCTATTTCATCTTCCGCCAGCAAAATTCTCATGTATCCGCCTCCGTTTTTCCTTAAGTTGGTTTTCTATTTCTCCACTACTATACACCCTTTCTATGTATAATTTGTGTATCCGGGCTTTTTTCTGACATCTGTACACCGGGTGGCACTAATTCAGAGAATTTCATCATCCTCAATCATATCCCGAATTGTCTGCAGATTCAGGTCAGCCGATGCGATCTCATCTGCACAGCGTTTTAATTCCCCTACAATCATTTCCTGGTTGGCAATACTTTTCTTATATTTCAGCTGATGTTCCAGGCTTGCCCAGCAGTCCATTGCAATGGTCCGTATCTGTATTTCACAAAATACCCTGCAGATTCCATCTCCCAGATGAATGGGCACTTCTGCGATCATATGATAACTGCGGTAGCCATTGGGCTTTGGATTGTGGATGTAGTCCTTTTCTTCCAATACCCGGATATCAGACTGCTTATGCAGCATCTTAGCCACAAAATACACATCGTCCACGAAGGCACAGATGACCCTGATTCCAGCGGCATCATATACTTTTGTCATAGCATTATCCCTTGTCGGTTCCAGACCGTGGCGCAATAGCTTTTCCTTCATGCTGCCAGGCGATTTGATCCTGGATTTACAGTATTCAATCGGATCCCGGTAATGATGGGCTTTTCGGTATTTTCGTATAATATCCAGTCTTGACGTGAGCTCTATGACCGCACCTTCCAGCAGTACCAGTGACTCCTGGTAAAAATCACAATCCTGTGAAACCGCATTTTCATCTATTCCATTTCCAAACATGTACGTTACCCCCAATTTAATATTTTCATAGAGGATTATAACTGACCAACCTTAAAATAACTTTAAAGAACCCAATTTATCTCCATTTCCTGCACAAATTCTAAAAGCCCACATATATGTATTGTCAAATGTGTAAGTAAGGTGATAAAATATATTTACAAAACATCACTGCAACTTACAAAGGAGAAACAAAATGGCAAATGCTGTAACGGATTCTATTGATTCCTTTTTCGAGGAACATCATATAGAACCGCCGCGCTTTGATTACAATATGAAATACGGCCCCACCACACTGATCCTTTTATTTTTCAGCTTTTCTTTTATCGGCTGGATATGGGAAGTGGGGCTTCACATCGCACAGGCAGGCGAGTTTGTAAATCGGGGCGTACTGTTTGGTCCCTGGCTTCCAATCTACGGCAGCGGCGGCGTTATGATACTGCTTCTGCTGCGCCGGTTCTTCCACCGCCCTGTCCTCACCTTCTTTTTAAATATGTTTCTGTGTTCGGGAATCGAGTATTTTACCAGTTGGTTCCTGGAAACGACCAAGGGCATACGCTGGTGGGATTACAGCGGTTATTTTTTGAATATAAACGGGAGGATCTGCCTGGAGGGTTCCGTTGTCTTCGGACTTGGGGGATGTGCCATTATCTATTTTCTGGCTCCTTTCCTGGGGAATCTGTATAAGCGCATAAAACCATTCTTAAAAATACTGATCTGTATTATTTTCATCTTATTTTTCAGTCTGGATACCGCTCATTCTATGATACATCCCAATACCGGTGAGGGGATAACGGATGAGGTCAAAG
Organism: uncultured Robinsoniella sp.; assembly: GCA_900540475.1. Taxonomy (GTDB): domain Bacteria; phylum Bacillota; class Clostridia; order Lachnospirales; family Lachnospiraceae; genus Robinsoniella. The sequence continues at coordinate 66,651 of UQGG01000017.1, forward strand.
ACCGTGAACTTCCTCCGGTAAAGCCCAGACATTAAAAGGCGACAGGACTATATAGCCCAATCGCCTTTTTTCTTTCATCCAAAGCCGTATCATTTCATCATTTAAAATGCATGATTATATAAAAAAGTATCATGCCGGATTTTCTGCACCGTCATTTCTCAGCGCCACATAAAGTTCTGCCATAGTGGCACCTTTGTATCCATTGGTAAAAAATATGGATAAAAGCCCAAACGTAACAGCGGACAGCAGCTCCCATCCTAAAAACGAAAATTCCATTACAAAAGTACGCCACTTCTGCCCTTTCATCATTTGCCTGGACAGCCGAAATGCTTCCCTGCGGTCTATTTGCGGATTTTCAGCCAGAATATATGGAATCATCAGATATTCATAATACTTGATAATCCCTCCTACAATGGTTAAGAACCACAAACCGGTAAATAAAGACCGGAATAACATGACCTTGACTGCATTCCAGAACCTTCCCCTGCGAAACAAAAATGTAATCCTTCCGATTCTGGTCCCCGGCTCCAGTCTGCTCTCCAGGAAGAAACGCTTTCCTCCAACCAGCAGTACATTTGTTACCAGCAGTGTAAACGCAAGCTCTCCTCCTGCTGCAATCAGAATCAGCAGCATCTCCAATACCGGATACCGTTCAAACAGACCGCTGTCTGCACGTACCACCTTAAACACAAATGATACCGGCGCGGTAAAAGTGTTAAAGGACGAAGATAAAAATTCATCAATCTTCGGGTCAAACAGCGGCTGTTTGCTCTCTTCTCCCCGGATAAGCCTGCGCAGAGTCTCCCAGTTATCAACCCTGTTCTCCGGTTTGACAACCTCCACTTCGTTTATCTGCCTGTCCTCTTCCCGCTGGCTGTACTTGTGGATAGCCGTGGCAGATGAGCTGTATTCCGCTCCCAGGAAGGCAAGAATAAAACAGACCGCTACCGCAGCCCAGTAATTCCTTTTCAGCACCTTTTTCCCTTTTTTCTTAAGTTCTTGACGCTTCCACATATATTTAATTCCACCCATCTGTAATCATTCTGTCGGTTATATTTTTTATTATAAAACAACTTTTCCCACTTCGCAACTTAAACCCCGTGCTTTTTTTTCGATTCTGTGTTACAATTTTTCAAACAAAACAGAAAAGAGGCTTGAGTATTATGATTGCACTATTCTTATCACCAGTTTATCTCCTGGTGAACTTCTATATTCTTCGATGGATATTGAAATGGATGGGGGCATGTACCCATTATTTTAAGAAAAAATGGTTTCGGGTCGTATTCATTGCAGCTTATGCTTTTGTATCTACCTCCCTGTTAACTGCTTTTCTGATCAAAGAACCCGTTATCATCCACCGGTTTTTAAAAACGGTAAGTAATCTTTATCTTGGAACCTTTCTATATATCCTGCTCACCGTAGCTGTGGTGGATCTGGTCCGTATTATCATGCGCCATTTAAAATGTGTAAACCAGGACAAACTGCGTTCCCGAAGAACTTTCGTCCTGACCGGTACCATCTGCGCCGTGGTCATTATCTCACTGAGTGTCTATGGCTCCCTCCATGCGAGGCATATCTATAAAACCAGCTATGAAGTCACGGTAGATAAATCCGGCGGCTCTGATCAGTCCCTGAAGATCGCCCTGGTAGCGGACATGCACCTTGGCTATAGTATCGGCAGCTGGCATATGAAACAGATGGTAGACAAAATTAATGCCATGGAACCGGATATCGTGTGTATTGCGGGGGATATCTTCGATAATGAATTCGAAGCGATTAAAAATCCCGATGAAATTGCCCGGACTCTGAGCCAGATCAAAAGCAAATACGGTGTTTATGCATGTTGGGGGAATCACGATATTGAAGAACCCATCCTTGCCGGATTTACCTTTGGCTCTCAAAAAAAGATTGGTGCGGATACCCAGATGGTGGATTTCTTAAAAGCATCCGGCATTACTCTGCTGACAGATCAGACTGTTCTGATCAATGATAATTTTTACCTCACCGGAAGAGAGGATTATTCCGTTACCAAAAAGGATAAAGAAACAAGGAAAACCCCTTCCCAGTTAACCGAAGAGTTAGACAAATCGAAACCGGTCATATTTATTGACCATCAGCCAAAAGCCCTCCAGGAAGCAGCCGATGCGGGAGTTGACCTGTACCTCTGCGGTCACACTCATGACGGCCAGATGTTCCCGGGCAATCTTACAATTGGCCTGTTGTGGGAAAATCCATACGGGTACCTGAAGAAGGACAACATGCACAATATCGTCACTTCTGGCGTAGGCGTCTGGGGACCGAATATGCGTGTGGGAACCAAAAGTGAAGTAGTGGAGATCAATGTGTCTTTTGACAAATAAACTCCGGCAGAAGATCTGCTTTTCACAAAAAAAGGTAATGTAAATTAATTTGTGTCTTTGGTAAAAAATGGCTCCTTTTTGGTAAGAATTATGATATGACAATTCTTTTTGAAAAGGAGTATTTTTATGCCAGTTGCAAAGGAACAAATCCGACAAATTATTTCAGAAAACAACATCAACAACGTCGCGGATGTCTATACTCTCTTGAAAGACAGTTTCAAGGATATTCTTCAGGAGCTTATGGAAGCGGAGATGAATGCTGCTCTTGGGTATGAAAAAAATCAAAAGGGTAATCTGCCCACCGATAACAAGAGAAATGGACACTCTACGAAAACTCTCAAAAGCCAGTATGGGGAATTTCAGGTAGAAATTCCCAGAGACCGGAATGGTGAATTCGAACCGAAACTCATTCCTAAATATCAGCGTGATATCTCAGGTATTGAGGAAAAGGTGATCTCCCTTTATGGCCGTGGAATGAGCACAAGGGATATCCATGACCAGCTACAAGACCTCTATGGCATTGAGATATCGGCAGAGATGGTCAGTAAGATAACCGATAAGATTCTTCCAGCGGTCAAAGAATGGCAGGCACGCCCGCTAAACCCTGTCTACCCTTTTGTCTTCATGGACTGCATCCATTACAAAGTACGGGAGGACGGAAGGATTCTCAGCCGTGCCGCATATGTAGTGCTGGGTGTGACGGTGGAGGGTTACAAAGACATCCTGAGCATTACTGTGGGGGCAAATGAGACCAGCAAGTTTTGGCTGGGGATGCTCAATGACCTAAGAAACCGTGGTGTGAAAGAGGTACTGTTCTTCTGTGTAGATGGGCTCCCGGGCTTTAAAGATGCAATTCAGGCTGTTTATCCGCAGGCTGAGATACAGCGGTGTGTCATCCATATGCTGCGTAACTCTTTTAAATATGTGAATTACAATGACCTGAAGAAGTTCTCCTCTGATTTCAAGGCGGTATACAATGCCCCGAATGAGACCGCCGCACTTTCGGAGTTGGAAAATATAAAAGAGAAGTGGGGAAAGAAATATCCCTATGCGATCAGTAATTGGGAAAACAACTGGGAGGATGTCAGCTCCTTCTTTCAGTTCTCTGGAGATATCCGGCGTATCATGTACACGACAAATATCATAGAAGGACTGAACCGGCAATACCGGAAAGTGACAAAGACAAAAAGTGTATTTCCAAGTGATGTTTCACTGGAAAAAATGCTGTATCTGGCAAGTGAAAATGTCATAAAGAAATGGACCCAGAGATACCGTAACTGGGATCAGGTACTGAACCAGCTGATTGTACTTTACGGTGAAAGGCTTACTCAGTATCTCTAAAAAAAGAGCCGGAGCGGCAGATTGATTTGGACTGACCGTTCCGACCTTATTCTTTCGGCATTAGTATTATTACCAGAAATGTCCAAACTTATTCCAGAGGTTGGGTGTGGGCGGCGCCCGCATTTTAAGTAATTCAAACTAATGTCTTAATTGTAATGCCAAAAAATAGAAAAAAAGTATAAACAGAACAAATCTGGTAATACTATAATTAGAAAAGAAATTCGACACCATTATGAAACCGTTATCGACAAGAATCTTATACATATCCAATTCTTATCAGGAAAAATCATTTTCTATAGACACAGAAATTTTTACACCCTCCAAAAAAAGAAGCGTCAACTTAGCTGGCGCTTCTTTTTTAATACCGTATCACTCTATTTACTTACTCAGCTGCTTCTGTTGTCGCTGCTTGGGTTGCTGCTTCTGTTGTTGCTGCCTCAGAACCTGCCTCTGTTGTCGCTGCTTCGGTACCTGCCTCCGTTGCTTTTTCGGATACCGCTTCTGTAGCATTCTCACTTGCTGCAGTATCTGTGGTTCCTTCACTTGCTGCTTCCGTTGTATTGCTCTGGGCTTCGGTTTCCGTCTGCTTTACCGTAACCTTATCTGTAAAAGTAATCTTACCCCAGACCTTATCATCTACTTTAAATTCCACCTTTTCTTTCCATGCGGTGTAAACTTCTTCGTATTTGTCGCTCTTTCTCTGGTTGATAATTGTTTCTTTCTGAGTCTCGGTAGCCTCTTTGTCAAATGTACTCTTCATCTGCACCACATAGTATCCGCTGTCCGTTTCAACCACGCTGTCTGCCGTTTCTCCGTCCTTTAACTTGTCTGCTGCTGTCTTCACCTCATCCGGCAAGGTTCCGTTGTCTGTTCCATAAGAAGATGTGGATGCTGATTTTTCTTCATCGATCTCTTTTACGGCTGCATCCATTTCTTTTCCGCCCTTTACAGCATCCAGAACTTTCTGCGCGTTGTCTTTTAAGGCTTTTTTCTCATCATCTGTTAAAGCTTTTGTATTGCCGTCTGCATCTGTGGTATCAGCCGTACTGAATAATACATAAGATACCGTCTTCTGAGCAGCCTCATCATCGGATACGTTTGTATCTGCTTCTGCTTCAATTGCTTTTTTCATCTTGTTGTTAATTGTATAAAGTGTTAACACCCTGGATACTGTCTCCTGGGATGCTGTTAATTCATCAATTGTTTCCTGTGAATTCTCTTCCATAAACTGCTTGGCAGAGCTTTCAATTTTAGCTTTTTCATCATCGGTAACTGTAATATCATAATCAGCCATATGTTTCTCTAAAATCAGCATTTCTTCCAGACTGTCCATGATCTGTGTCTTAAATGTCGTACCGTATGGAGTTCCGCTTCCCATAAGATCGGTATTCCACATATCCTCGCCAAACATTGAACCATAAGAACTCTGCATCTGAGCCTGATTATAACGAAGCATAAAATTTGCAATTTTGAAAGGTACTTTTTCCCCGTCCAATGTTGCCACTGCCGCATCTGCATTTACATTTCCACACCCTGTCAGGGACGCTGCTGCCATACAGATACAGATTCCGGCAGCCACAAGTTTTTTACCTAGCTTATTCATAAATAAGTTTCCTCCTAGAAAGTCTCAATTCCTTATATTATAGCCTGTTTTCAAATTCCCCGCAATCCTTTTTGTTCATTTTTCACCTAAAGTTCACTTTTTTCCTATTATTTTCGTAAATTTCGCTCTTTAATTCCTAAGTTGAAGAATATCATTTAAGATATCCCTTACCACTATGAGAATATCATCATTATCTTTCAGGCTCTTTCTCGGTTTACTGTAAACAAAATATGGATTTGCTTCAATGGTGAACTTCACTTTTCCGTTATAGCGCTTTAACATCTCTTCGATCTTTACCGGGTCTACACATGCCCGTTCAAACATGGTAAACTTAATAAAGTCACCCTTCTGGGATATTTCCACCACGAATCCCTTGTGTGCCAGGGCTTTTAAATTGGCGATCATCAGAAGGTTCTGGACTGATTTCGGCGGTTCTCCAAAACGGTCCATCAATTCTTCTAACATATCATCGTATTCTTCTTCACTTTCGATACCGGCTATGCGCTTGTAGATATCCAGCTTCTGGAATTCACTGCGGATATAGCGTTCCGGTATAAATGCATCGATATCCAGGTCGATAGTCGTATCATAGGATTCTTCAATTGTTTTCTCGCCTTTTAATTCCCGTACCGATTCACCAAGCATCTTGCAGTAAAGATCATAACCGATGGCTTCCATATGACCATGCTGCTCTGCCCCCAGCAGATTACCTGCCCCACGGATTTCCAGGTCACGCATGGCTATTTTAAATCCGGATCCCAGTTCCGTAAATTCTTTAATGGCATGGAGACGCTTTTCCGCTACTTCCTTGAGCATCTTGTTGCGTTTATACATCAAAAATGCATATGCGGTGCGGTTGGACCTTCCCACCCGGCCTCTCAGCTGATAGAGCTGTGACAGCCCCAGGTTATCCGCGTCATGGATAATCATGGTATTTACATTGGAGATGTCCAGTCCCGTTTCAATAATCGTTGTGGACACCAGCACGTCAATTTCCCCGTTAATGAAGTCGAACATAATCCGTTCCAGCTCCCGTTCCTTCATCTGTCCGTGGGCAAACGCCACATTGGCATCCGGCACCAGCTTCGCTATGGTATTGGTCATTTCAACAATGGTATTTACCCTGTTATAGACATAATATACCTGTCCGCCTCTTGACAGTTCCCGGTTGATTGCTTCCCGCACCATCTCATCATTGTACTCCATCACATAGGTCTGTATGGGCATACGCTCCATAGGTGCTTCTTCCAGTACGCTCATGTCCCGGATTCCAATTAAACTCATGTGCAGCGTTCTGGGAATCGGCGTAGCGGTCAGGGTCAGTACATCAATATTATCTTTTAATTTCTTGATCTTTTCTTTGTGGGTAACGCCGAAACGCTGTTCCTCATCAATGATCAAAAGTCCCAGATTTTTAAACTCCACATCCTTTGACAGGACCCTGTGGGTTCCGATTATAATATCTACCATCCCTTTTTTCAGGTCTATAATTGTCCTTTTCTGTTCCGCCGCCGTCCGGAATCTGCAAAGCAGGTCTACCCGCACGGGGAATTCCTTCATCCTCTGGACAAATGTATTGTAGTGCTGCTGAGCCAGAATGGTGGTCGGAACCAGATATACCACCTGCTTTCCTTCCTGCGCCGCTTTAAATGCTGCCCGGATGGCAATCTCTGTTTTACCGTAACCCACATCGCCGCAGACAAGGCGGTCCATGATCTTGGTACTTTCCATATCCTTTTTAGCGGCTTCAATCGCCAGCAGCTGATCCTCAGTCTCTTCAAACGGAAACATCTCTTCAAACTCTTTCTGCCAAACCGTATCCGGACCATAGACAAAACCCTCTCTTGCCTGGCGGACGGCATATAGTTCCACCAGGTCTTTGGCAATATCCTTAACCGCACTGCGCACCCTGGTCTTGGTCTTATTCCATTCCTGGGTTCCAAGCTTATTCAGCTTAGGCTTCTTTGCATCCGAATCCGCATATTTCTGGATCACATCCAGCTGGGTTGCCAGGATATACAGATTGCTGCCGCCGCTGTACTCAATCTTCATATAATCCTTTGTAACCCGGTCAACCTCTACTTTTTCAATTCCCTTGTAGACACCCAGACCATGATTTTCATGAACCACATAGTCGCCTACACTCAGTTCATTAAAGCTTTCAATCTTCTGGCCTTCAAAGCTCTTGCGTTTTTTCTTCTTTTTCTTTTCTTTTCCAAAAATATCACTTTCGGATATAATGACAAATTTAATCAGCGGATATTCATAACCTCTGTGGGTATTCCCATGGGTTACCAGAATTTCTCCCGGTTTCACCTTCCGGTTTAGATCTTCTGTATAGAAGCTGTTCAGGTCATATTCCCTGAGGTCCTCTGACAGACGCTTTGCCCTGGTTCTGGAGCCTGACAAGAGAACCACCTGATATCCGTCTTTTTTAAACCGGCGCAGATCCTGGACCAGAAGTTCAAAGCTGTTATTATAGGGATTTACCGATTTCACATTCATGTGATGCATGTTTGTGATCTTCCAGTCCCCTTTTGCCGTCTCCAGCGTACTCAGAGCCAAACAGTTCCGGTTATTCAGCCTGCCTATGATTTCATTATAGCTGTACAGGACTTCTGTCTGTCCCGGCAGTATATAGCCCTTTGCCAGACGGTTCATCATACTTTCCCGGAATTCTTCTTCAACCGCATATCCTTCTTCTTCCAGATGATTAGGTTCATCCAGGAAAAAAATCGTTTCCTTAGGATCGAAATACTCCAGGAAAGAGACATCCCGGTCGTAAAAGTAGTGGATATAACTGTCCAGTCCGGTAACTCCCCGGAAATCCGTTAACCGCTCTTTGATTTCTTCCGTCAGCTCCTGGATTCTGTGGGCTTCTTCCGTCTTCATCTGCTTACGCAGGGTCTGATAGAGTTTCTTAGACTCCTCTTCAATCTTTTTCAGCCCCAGCTCCAGATGCTTTTTATCAACAATTACCTCATTCGCCGGATATACTTTAATTTCTTCCAGATTTTCAATAGATCTCTGGCTCTCCACATCAAAGCTGCGGATGGAATCTATTTCATCTCCCCAAAGCTCAATACGGATTGGATTTTCTTCTGTCAGGGGATAAATGTCCAGAATACCGCCGCGAACTGCGAACTGACCAAAGCCTTCTACCTGGCTGCTCTTCTCATAGCCCATGCCTACCAGTTCTTCCGACAGCCGGTCCAGATCCATGCTGCTGTCATTTTTCAGGCAAAGCACATGCTCAGCAAAATACTGCAGGGGCAGTAAATGATCCATACAGCCGGCAAGGGTTGTGATAACCGTAACCCTGTCATTTTCAAGCAGCGCTTTCATAACCGCTATTCGCTGCTGCCCAATCAGGTTGCTGTGAATATCGGCACTGTAAAAAATCAAATCCTTTGACGGATAAAGCATTACATTTGGATCAAAAAATTTATAATCCTCATAGATTTCTTTTGCTTTTAAATCACTGTAAGTAAGGATGATTTTCTTTTGGAAACCATCCCCTGCACTATACATAAAATGTGATTTTTGCGAATCAATACAACCGGATACCTGAAGTACTCCCTGATGATACATTAGCTCCCGCCTGATATCCTCAAACTCGCTTAAATTTTTTAGTGGACTCGTAAAAGTCTTCATCTCACACCTTCTTATTATATTCATTCATGGCCGACGCCATATCTCCTGTCATAATTTTGACTGCTGCATCTCCTGCCCTTTCCAGCAGCTCGTCAATCAGCTTTCGCTCTTCCCTTGGAAAATGTCCCAGCACATAATCCGCCAGATCATAGCCTTCCGGCTTTTCTCCCACACCAATTTTAATTCTGGGAAATTCCTGGCTTCCCAGATGGGCAATAATATTTTTAATTCCATTGTGCCCTCCGGCACTTCCCTTAGCCCGAAGTCTCAGCTGCCCCGGTTCCAGACTGATATCATCATATATCACAATCAGCTCCGTTTCAAAATCGACTTTATAAAAGTCTATGACCTCACGGACGCTTTCACCACTCAGATTCATAAAAGTCTGGGGTTTTACCAGAATTACTTTTTGTCCCTCTATGATCCCGTTGCCGCACAATGCTTTAAATTTCTTCGTATCTACACGGATGCGGTACTTGTCCGCCAATTTATCTATTGTGTCAAAACCTACATTATGTCGCGTATGCGCATACTGTCGTCCCGGATTCCCCAGTCCTGCAATTACAAACATGTCTTCCTCCTCTGCCGGATTAACTACGGCTAAAATGTACGCAGAAAAGTATTTTTCTTTCCCTGTGTAAATTTCTTCACACTTTCTCCCTTATTTTACAGGAAGAATCGCAAAATGTCCATCTTCAAAGTGGAATTCTGTAATTCTATCCAAACCCATCTGCACATATGTGCAATAACTGAGAATTTGTTGAACATGTACGCACCATATGATATGCTGGAATTAATAAGAATTTATGTAGAAAAGGAGTGTGGAATTAATGTATAATATCCATAAGATACCCATTGGCATATATGAAAAAGCACTCCCCGGGGACTTTACCTGGGAGGAAAAAATGAAGGCTGCAAAAGCTGCAGGCTTTGATTATATGGAACTATCCGTTGATGAATCCGAAGAGCGTTTAAGCCGCCTGGACTGGAGTGAAGAAGAAATTGATGCTCTGAAATCTACCATGGAGCAAACCGGGATTTCATTTCCTACCATGTGTTTAAGCGGCCACCGGAAGTATCCATTTGGCAGCAAAGACCCTCATATCCGCGCAAAAGCATTTGAAATTATGGAAAAAGCGATTCTCTTATCTGTAAAATTAGGCATCCGCTGTATCCAGCTGGCAACCTATGACGTTTACTACGAAGAATCGGACGCAGAAACAAAAGCACTTTTTCTGGATGGCATGAAACAATCCGTTGCCATGGCAGCCAGAGCGGGTGTCATACTGGCAATGGAGATTATGGATACAAAATTTGTAGGCACCATCGTCCGCGCCATGCACTATTTAAAGGAGATTCCTTCTCCATATTTTAAGATCTATCCGGATATGGGGAACCTCAGCAACTTCAGCAGCGATGTGGAAGGGGAACTGGAGCTTGGCTTTGCGGATATTGTTGCCATACACGTGAAAGAAACCAAACCCGGCGTCTTTAAATGCGTTCCCTTCGGTGAAGGCTGCGTCAGATTTACGGATATTTTCCGAAAATTAAAGGAATTGGGCTATTCCGGTATGTTCTTAATTGAAATGTGGGCAGATAATACCGTACATAACAGCTTTGATGATGCCGTTAACAATATCCGGGAAGCCAGAATGTTTGTGGAAGATAAAATGAAACAGGCGGGACTTCTTACGCCACCGCCTCAGGAAAACAAAAAAGCAGGGAGGACAGCATAATATGTTAAAAGCAGAAAAAAAAGTGATCTCGAACCTTACAAAGTGTTACTCGATTGCCCCTTTGACTTACAATGGCAGCCCGCACTTCTTAGTTGCTGCTGAAAAAACGGACCGGTGTATATTATTTGACCTGGATGGAAAGGAAGAAGCTACTGTCTGGAATGAGCCGGGCGGAGTGATGTCCATGGTACAGGTTCCCGGCACAAACGGCCAGTTTCTGGCTACACATAAATTCTACTCACCAAATGACTCTAAAGAAGCTAAAATTGTAATTGCCACACCTGATGAATCCGGAACATGGGGCATCCGTACTTTGGTATGTCTTCCCCACGTACACCGTTTTGATATTATCGAAAACCAGGGCATCAATTATCTGATTGCCTGTACCTTAAAATCCGGACATGCATACAAAGATGACTGGTCCATGCCGGGTAAAGTCTATGTGGCAGAACTGCCCTTGGATTTAAATCCTTATAACGAAGAACATCAGCTGCCCATGACCGTACTGAAAGATGGAATGCTGAAAAACCATGGCTATTATAAAATAGCTATGGGAAATACACAGACCTGTGTAATCTCATGTGAACAGGGTGTCTTCCAATTTTATCCCCCTGCACAGCCCGGGGCAAACTGGCAGATCAACCAGCTGCTTGACACACCTGCCAGTGATGCCGTATTGGTTGATCTGGATTCTGACGGGGACAAAGAATTAGTAGTACTCTCACCATTTCACGGAGATACCATTTGTATCTATAAAAAACTGGGTGATCACTTTTCCAGAGTTTACGAATATCCGGTCAAATCCCCATTTACCCATGCTATCTGGGGAGGGATGCTGGAGTGCGGTCCTGCCGCAATCATCGGTCACCGCCAGGGAGAGCGGAATTTAATCGCATTTACCTATGACCCTGAAGATGGCTCCTATCATGCTGATATTCTGGATAAGGACTGTGGTCCCGCTAATGTTTTTCACTTTTCATATAATAATGAAGACAATCTCATTTCCACAAACAGGGAAATCGATGAAGTAGCGCGATATACTATATTGAAAATATAGAAATCTAGAGCGTCTTTGAAAATTGCTTTTGCCTGCTGCCTGCTGTCTGCGGCACGTGTACGTCTGCGAAGCGACAGGTTAGTGGGCTGCAATTAGCTTTGCAGACGTGCACCTGGCTGAGACAGTGGGTCTCCGTTTACTGGGGATACAATTCAAAAAAGCCGAAGGATTTGGTGAAAATGATTTTGATAGAAGGAGAAAATAATGTTAGAAGAATTAAAACAAAAAGTATACGAAGCAAATATGGACCTGCCAAAATACAATCTTGTAACCTTTACCTGGGGTAATGTAAGTGCCATCGACCGTGAACGCGGACTGTTTGTAATCAAACCAAGCGGTGTTGACTATGACAAACTGGTTCCTTCCGATATGGTGGTCATGGATCTGAACGGGAACAAAATTGAAGGTGCTTACAATCCTTCTTCCGATACTCCTACCCATTTGGAATTATACAAAGCTTATTCTCATATCGGCGGTATCGTACATACCCATTCCCCCTGGGCAACTTCCTGGGCGCAGGCAAAAAGAGGGATTCCCTGCTACGGAACCACCCATGCAGATTATTTCTACGGAGAAATCCCCTGTGCCAGAAGCCTGACACCAGAAGAAATTAATTCTGCTTACGAAAAAAACACCGGATTAGTCATAATAGAAACCGTTTCTGCCAAAAACGCAATGTCCGTTCCCGGTATTCTCTGCAGCAATCACGGGCCCTTCACCTGGGGAACAGACGCGGCTGATGCGGTGCACAATGCAGTGGTATTGGAAGAAATCGCAAAAATGTCTTACCGTACCGAAACCTTAAACTCTTCCGTAAAACCAGCTCCCCAGGTGCTGCAGGATAAGCACTACCTGCGAAAACACGGAGCAGATGCGTATTATGGACAGAAATAGGGATATCAGAAGGGAGAGCTAAGAGCGTGTTGACATGCTCTTAGCTCTCCCTTTATACCTGAAGATACAACAGATCTCCTTTACAAACGCCCCCATAATTGCTAATATGATTATTAGATTTCATTATGAATACTGACTGGAAAGGAGCTGCATGAGGTGGAAGATGTGAAAAATTATGAAATGATGAATGATACGGAGAAATGGAATTTTCTCTCAGCCGTTGCTAATCTTTATTACAATTCCGATATGACCCAGAATGAAATAGCAGACCGGTTCTATACTTCCCGCTCCAAGATATCCCGGATGCTGAAAGAAGCCCGCCGGATAGGTGTAGTAGAAATAACGATCCATGAACCCTGGGAACGGAACAGTGCTTTGGAGCAGAAGTTTATGGAGACATTCTCTTTAAAGCATGTAAGGATTATCTCGGTGAAGGAGCAGAATTCTTCCTATGTGCTGCAAAAGCTGGGCGAAGCCGCTGCCTACTATCTGGATTCTATTATCGATAAGAATACGATTTTGGGAATGTCCTGGGGGAATACGGTCTACCATACGGTTCAGGCAATTAAGACCAGCAAGAACATTCCCCTGACAGTTGTCCCCATCATGGGCGCAGCCATTACCCATAAACCCGAGCGGGATTCCCTGGATCTCTCCAAAGAACTTGCGGCATCCTATGGAGGCACCTACCACTATATCTACGCTCCTCTTTTTGTAAAATCAAAAACCCTGCGGGAAAGTCTGATTCAGGAACCAAATATTAAGAAAACACTGGATCTGGCACGGAATGCAAATGTAATTCTCACTAGTGTCGGTTCCATCGCCTTTAAAACCTGGAAAGATTTCATCCAGCCCGCATCACTGGAGAAGCTCTCCGAAAAAGGCGCCATCGGGCATATCGGCGGACACTTTTACGATATCCAGGGACAGGAAATCCTGACAAGCCTTTCCCAGAAAATGATCGGTATTGATTTGGATGATATCAGAAAAGTGAACGAAGTGATCTGCGTGGCTGGCATGGAGGAAAAGGCAGAGGCCGTTCTGGGTGCTGTCCGTGGCGGGTATATCGACACCCTGATTATTGACCAGTATGCTGCCAGGAGGATGTTGGAATTAAACCATTCTCACAAAGTCTGATGATGAAGCTTTATAGAGCAAAGAAGGTGAGTGTCGCTAAAAAGGGATAATATCCTATTTATGGAATTTATCCCTGATTTCTAACATTTTTAGGTTCTATTCCTAATCATTTTTCAGAAAACCATTATGCACTATTTTTCTCATATATCCATGTCATCCTTTCAAAAGATATTATTATGCCAAATATTTCTATTATAAGACTCAATTATTTACCATTTATATTGCATAACTAGATGTCAATCACTCTTTATCCCGTTTTCGACACTTGGAGAGTAAGAAAGAGAAGTAAGCCCGCATGAGCTTAGCTTCTATTATTCATTATTCAGAAAACCATTATGCACCATTTTTGTCATATACGCATCTAGCATCCTTTCTCCATAAATTTTTGCAAACCCTCTTGCAATGATTTTATTTAGTCTGGAGAAATGGTTATACGGATGTTTCGTCCATGTAAGATACTTTACAATATTGCCACTTAATGGATATAATATAGCAAAAATAGCATTTATTTTCCCCCGCGCTCTAACAAGTTCCTCATAATCCCCTGCCGCCAGTTTAATATATGCACATTCTTCTCTGTCATCTAATTCCCAGGGATGCCAGAAAACCCCCACAACTTTATCACCATCCTCTGCAATTACATATGGTTTATTTGCAACATAAATATTTAGTGGTGCGATAATTTGATAACTTGTTTCTATATTCCTGCAAAAATTATAAATAACATCTTTTACGTACTTATCAACTCCGCTGTCAAATACAATGTTAATATTTTTTATCTTCTCATCTTTTACAGTATTGCGCTGAAACAGCCAATTTTTTAACATTTTGCTTTCCTCCCTCAGCAGACATTCTTGTGATGCAAAATATTTTTACAATACGACTCAAGTAATTTAATCATTATATAAAAAACTATTATCCACTATTTTTTCCATATAAGCATTTAACAGCCTTTTTCCATAAATTTTTGCAAATCCGCCTGCAATGAGCTGATTTAGTCTGTCGAAGTGCTTATGTGGGTGTTTCGTCCATGTAAGATACGCTACTATGGCATCGCTTAACGGTCGCATTATAGCATAAACGGCATTGATTCTTCCCCTTTCTTTTGCAAGATCAGCATAGTCGCCTGCCGCCAATTTTATATATGCGCATTCTTCTCTCTCATACAATTTCCAAGGATGCCAGGAAACACTCACAACTTTATCACCATCACTTGCGACTACATATGGTTTATTTTCAACATAAATATTTAGCGGAGCAGCAAATTGATAATTTGTCTCTAAATTCCTGCAAAAATTATAGATCACATTTTTTACGTACTTATCCACTCCAGCATCATATACAATTTTAATGTTTTTTGTCTTCTCATCTTCTGCTGCTTTACGCTGAAACAGCCAATTTCTCAACACTTTGTTTACCACCTTTCATAGCTTTACGATCTAAATCTCTCCTTTTTCCCCTGGCGCAACGGTGCCGGCGTATAAGGTTTTGGTACTGGGTGATACGGTATTACCGTTCATGATTTATTCTGTGATTTTAATCTAATCATTTTCATAATTAATAAATTCATTTACCACATCTTTATTTTTTATTTGCTTATAATGATCCTGTATAAATATTATACATAATTTTCAACTATTTTGCATCAATTTTATATCACATTTATTCACAATCTACTTACCTATTTTTTGTTAATTATTTTCTTCCTTCAAAAAAATAAGGATCACTTCTAATACTACATCCGGTTAATTTTTTAACTATAATCGGATACAGACTGGCCAATTTGATTCTGGTATCCTGTGTTTTTAACTGCACGTTTATTTTTAATGTTCTTCATTACGCTTGATTGTTCAGATCCGAAGAACGGGTATTGGAATGGTATGTACGAGGACTAAAAGAAAAACACTCATTAGTTTGTCATACTAACGAGCGTTTTATTTTTAATCAATATATATTTACATTTCTTTATTTAATAAATATCTTGATATATTTATGTAATGTATTCCTCATTTATAAGATTAATGTATATTAAAAAACATACAAAATAAATACATTACGATTAATTTCAAGATACAAATAGCCTATTATTTACCTCAAAGCACCCATAACATCCTGAATCGTATACGCCGATACAGCCTTATACGCAGTCTGTTTTGCCTCTTCATAGCTGCTGTTTCGGATTACATTTTTAATATTAGCCACTTCCCCAGCTGAGATACTGAATTCATCCAGCCCCATTCCCAGAAGCATTTCTGTTGCTTTTTCATCGCTTGCAAACTCACCGCACATGCCTACCGGAATCTGGTGTGCGTGGCCTGCCTGAATGATACGCTGGATTGCTTTTAGCACTGCCGGATGAAATGTATTATATCGGGATGCAATTTTTTTATTTCCCCGGTCTACTGCCAGAATATACTGGGTAAGATCGTTTGTCCCAATGCTGAAGAAGTCCACATGAGTCGCAAATTCTTCCACGCACATTACAGAAGCCGGAGTCTCAATCATCATCCCTACCTTGATATCTTCTTTATATGCCACACCCTCTGCCTTTAATTCCAGTTTACAGACCTCTAACAGTTCATTGGCTTTATACAGCTCTTCCATGGATATAATCATTGGATACATGATCCGGATATCTCCAAATGCACTTGCTCTTAAGAGGGCTCTCAGCTGATCCTTGAACATATCCTCCATTTCCAGGGAAATGCGGATTGCACGCCATCCAAGAAAGGGGTTTTCTTCTTTTTCAAATTCATAATAAGGAAGTTCTTTGTCTCCCCCGATGTCCAGCGTCCGGATAATCAGTTCACTTTTCACCAGTTCGGCAGCTTCCTTATATACCGCAAACTGTTCTTCTTCTGTTGGAAAATGAGAATTTTCCATATATAAGAATTCACTTCTAAACAAACCGATGCCATCAATGTGGTTTTTAATTGCATTCTTAACATCTTCAATGCTGCCGACATTGGCACAGACCTTAACGCTCCTGCCATCGGATGTAACAGCCGGAAGGTGGCTCAATGACTCCAGTTCCTTCTGGTGCCTTGCAAATGCTTCTGCCTTTTCCTGATATTCTTCAATCTGTTCCCGGTCAGGATCCACAATGATGCAGCCCTCAGACGCATCCATGATGACAAAGTCACCGGAAGATGCCTGTTCCAGAATCCCTTTTACGCCCACCAGTGCAGGCAGTCCCAGGCTTCTGGCCATAATAGATACATGGCTGGTAACTCCACCCAGTTCTGTGATGAATCCCAGTATGTAATCCAGATTTAATTTTGCGGTATCGGAAGGTGCCAGGTCAGATGCCACTAAAATTACTTTTTCCCGGATTCCGTCATAGTCTTCGTCGGGTAATCCTTTTAATTTTCTCATCAATCTGTTTCTGATATCCTTAATATCTGCTGCCCGTTCCCTCATGTACTCATCTTCCATACATTCGAATATGGCACAATATTCCTCAGCCGTATGCGCTAAAGCCATCTGGGCATTTTCTTTTCCATTTTCAATTTTATCCAGAACCCCTTCCATAAGGGCAATATCCTTAGCCAGTTCCAGATGTGCTGCAAAAATATCTGATTCTGCAGCCAGCGGCTCCAGTTCATTAATTACCTCGTCAACAGCCGCTCTATATTTTTCTGCTTCAGACACGGCGTTATCTGCAGCATAACATTCCGGAGACAGATCCTGATCTTCTTTTCGAAAAACCTGCCCCATAACAATTCCTTTGGAAGAAGTCTTTTCAACATGTATCGTTTTCATACCAATCCCCTATTCTCCTAAACCGCTTGCAATTGCATCTAAAATAGTTTTTAAATCCTGCACTTCCGTTTCTCCGACACACTCTACTGTAATTTCATCTCCACACATAATGCCTGCACTCATGAGAATTAATACACTTTTGGGATTCACACGTTTTTCTCCTTTTACCAGTGTGATGTTGGATGGACATTTTGCTGCAATTTTCGAAAGTTCTCCTGCCGGTCTTAAATGTAATCCTGACTTGTTCTTAACTGTAATTTTTTCACTAACCATTTTTATCTTCTCCTTTTTTTAAATAGTTTTTCTATATGCCTCTATACCTCTACGCCTTAGCTTTCTTCATCTTCAAAACATCATCCAGGGAATTCTGGATATAGATATTGGAAACATGCTTTTCCAGTTCCCTTAAAATATCTTTTAACTGGTATTTGCTAAATAGCAGTTTGTACTTTCTCTTATCGGTCACACAGATTATCTGCATTTTGGTATACTGAAAAGCGTCAATGCGGATTTCTTTGATCTGGCTCCATGGTACTGTAAAGCAAATTTTCTCCACACCCTTTTTGGACAACCCTCTTTTAATTCCCGCTGATGCAAACAGCGTAACCAGCACCAGGATATTACGAAAATCCTCAATCATGCTGTTAGCCGACGAGATGGGAAATATCAAAAGAGCAAAGAACATCACCAGTGTATAAGTAAAAAAGTCATCTTTTCCCTTCTTAACAATGGTTTTATTTCTCCGGATAATAAAGTAAGCTTCCCCAATCAGACACCCTATCAACAATATACATACCGCATAGTTCAAAATAATCATAAAACCCGCCCCTTTCTTTTTATACGTTCATTATATCATATAATAATTCACAAATCAATCATTATGTTCCTAATTATATGATATTTTTCAGCATTTTTACGATCGTTTTGTCTTATATTTGAAATCGTTCTTCCATTATAAGAAAAAGTGCATAAACAGACCGTACCCCTATACAGTCCAGTTGTGGTCTGTCCTATGGGAACTTTCCGTTTATGCACTCTTTTTCTAATGCATGAATGCGGCTTTTTCATTTTCTATCCCTTTTTATTTTCCTTACCTTTTATAATTCCATATCCCTTCTCACCTGAAAGATATTGATCTTATTTTCCTGAAAACCCTCCAGGATATTCTGAGGCGCCTTTTCATCTGTGATAATGTTGATGATCCGTTCTGTGGGGCAGCTTACGAAACTGCTGTTGCGCCCAAGTTTACTGTAATCCGCCAATATGTAGGACGTCCCGGTTACACGGTTTAGCATCAGTTCGTTGATGTTCACTTCGCTTAGAATCTCCGTTGTCATACCGCTCTCCACAGACAGCCCGCTGCAGCCCAGGAAACTTTTCTTGGCCGTAACCTTGCTGATATTATTGGTGGCAAATTCTCCTACCATGGCTTCCTTAATATCCCGAAGCTCACCTCCGCTGAGAATGACGGATACTTTCGAAGAATGTTCCATAAAAATGGCTTTTCCGTTATTGGTGATTACCGTAACTCGTTTATCTTTAATATATTTAATCATCTGTAATGCTGTAGCGCTGGTATTGATAAAAATGGTATCCCCGTCTTCTACCAGCGATGCTGCGTACTGCGCAATTTTCTTGCGGTACATTTTAATCTCATCTTCCTGAGTGACGATCTCATCGTTCTCTCCGCTTACGGTAGCACCTCCGTAAAAACGCTCTAGTTTTTTGTGATCCTCCAGATACTGGAGATCCCTGCGGATTGTAAGAGGTGAAACCTGAAATTCATCGGCCAGATCCCCCACTTTCACTGACCCATTACTTTTCAGGGCTTCCAATAATTTCTTTCTTCGATTATCTACTAATGCCCGGCTTCGTTTCATAACA
Source organism: uncultured Robinsoniella sp. (assembly GCA_900540475.1). Lineage (GTDB taxonomy): Bacteria > Bacillota > Clostridia > Lachnospirales > Lachnospiraceae > Robinsoniella. The sequence continues at coordinate 86,079 of UQGG01000017.1, forward strand.
CGCTCTCCTTTAGTTTTCTATACCACACTTGCTGTCTGGCGCTGCACTAATAATCAGGCAGTACCTGTTTAGTTACTCATGATATATCTCCAATTATATGAACATTTCATATAAGCGTCAAGCACTTCTTTTCATATAGAGAAATTACCGACAAATACGCTCCGGTGAAACAATTACAGGGCGGCATTATAGAAACGCCGCCCTGTTCCGTATTCATTTAACACTTAAAATTGCCGTATTTTTCAAAGCATTCCAGAGCATACAGCATGGATTCCCTGGTTGTCCCAATAGCATCCAGATATCCGTATTCCACACCTATCAGTCCACCCTTTGGCGTTGCCCATTTTTCTATCAGTTCTTTTGCTTCCTGTTCGATCAGGGCTTTGTCTCCGGTAGGCAGCGTGGCCTGGATGTCAATAGCCGCTTCAAAGCAGATTCTTCCTCTTGCAATTTCAGATACTTCATCAATACCTACCAGCCTTGGCTGATGGATATTAATGATATCAACTCCCAATTCAATCAGATCTTCTAAAATATCATTGATTTTTCCATCTGTATGAAACCGGATGTCCATGCCGCATTCATGGGCTTTATCAAAAATTCTTTTGTACTGGGGCTTAAAGATCTCGCGGAATACATTTGGGGAAATCATGAGGTTATTCTGGGTTCCCCAGTCATCTGTGGTGTCATAGCAGTGGATTCTGCCTTTCCCCAGACGATAGGCTTCTTCGATAATTCCTATTTGATAATCCGCCAGCTTTACAGCCATGGCTTCTATTTCTTCGGGCTCAATCAGACAATCCATCAGCGTATTTTCAAAGCCTCTTAAGAAATGCATTCTTTCAAAAATACATTGCGGGCTGTTCAGCTGTACATACAACCCTGCTTTCTCCGCCTTGTCCAGAGCCTCTTCCAGACCGTCAAACCGTCCCTCCGCCCTGGGATCCGGAAATACATAGTCTTCCATGTCTTCCCATTCTTCAATGGGTACGTTGGTTACCTGACCCATGTCAGAACCGGTTGCATCATCACTTTCCCAGAGGCATCCCCATTCGTCATATTCTCCATTGGCGGGGCGCACTTTTTTCGAAACCGAAAACTTGCCTTCCGGCCTCTTATCTTTCGGTGGGAGTACGAAGATACGACATACATCACCTTTCCCGGCTATGCGGTCAAAACGAAGTCCGATTCGGTCCGGTCCTGTAAAATTAATGTTTCCTTTTATAATTTCATATCCTGTCATATACGTCTCCAGGTGCTTGAATTTTCAAACACGCTCTTACCTTCCTTACTTTATTTCATTTGGAAAATGTTCTTTTACAGCATTTAATAAGGTTTCCGTTACTGCCTTTGTGTCAATCAGATTCTTGGTTTCTGCAATTACCGCATTACTTGGAGGCAGCATACCTGCCCATTCCGGGCTGGTCAATACAATATCAGTAGTTGTAATATAAGAGAGTGCCTCTCCGAATGAACATGATTCAACTGTTGCATCAATATTGTTCTGATCACAGATTTTCTTGACACTGATCTTTAATATTGTACTTGTTCCCATTCCGTTTCCACATACACATAAAATATTTAACATCTCTTTTGCTCCTTTCAGCAATCTACTTATTTTTATTTGTCACTTTTTATTTTAACCCTGTTTTCCCTAACCTGCAATCGGTATTCCGAATAATTGTCCGATACCCTTGAAGATGGCAATTATTGCTACCCAAAGTGTTGCATAGTCGGCACTTCCCTGCCACCAGGTAAGCTGCAGCATCTGAACAGCCAGTGCAGAACCTAAGATCTGGATAATACCATTAACCGTACAGATAATTCCTGCTGCTTTCCATCCGCCAAACTTATTGGCAAAGATTGCAATCGTTGCATTGTCGAAAAACAGCGGTATAAATCCGGGAACCAGGAAAATCGGGGATTTGAAAATTAATAATCCGCCAAGTCCGATTATCTGTCCCAATGCTCCGAAGAGAAGTCCAAGTACTACGGATTTCGGTGCAAATGCAAACATCGCAGCACAGTCAACACCTGCAACCGCACCCGGAAGCAGTTTTTCAGAAATACCCTTAAAGGAAATCATTAATTCACCTACAAACATCCGGACACCATATAAGAGAACGACGATGTTTGCGGTCAGTGTGATACCAATCCACACCAGGAATACAATATTGTTCTTCAGTCCGCCCTGGTTCAAGCCGTCTGCACTTCTGAGCCAGTCGATCTGTTCTCCGCCGATAACCAGGAAGATAATGGCGGTTGAAATAAACATAACAAGTGCTGTTGCAATTACGTTATCCTGTAAGAAATTCAGGGATTCCGGCATTTTCTTCTTCTCAATATCGTCTTTATCCGGATGTCCCAGTTTTGGAGCAACTTTATAAGCAATATAGCTGACAACCATCTGTTGATGTGCAATTGTAAAATCCGCTCCTGTTATCTCATGAGTAGGTTTAATTAATAAAGTGGAACAAATTCCCCAATACAATGCTGTTACTGCTGCTGCAATTAAAACGGTGGGAATCATGCCAAGTCCTAAGAATCTCCAGACAATATAAGCACTGATACCAGCCTGTACGATCATTGCATTACCAGTTAAGTAAACGGCACGGATCTTCGTAAATTTACGAAGTGCTACCAATACCAGGTTCAGGATAAACGCTACCAACAACGTATAAATCCCCCAGGAAGCCCCTGTTCCATCCCCTAAAATCTTGTCCATCTTCTCGTAAGCCGCTGTCATTGTAGGATAAGTATTCAGGCCCGCCCCCTGAATTCCGGTTGCATTCTGTAATGCTGTAAGTAACTTACCAAAATTTGCAATCAAGGCGCCAGAGCCCATTCCCATTACAATGACGCCGATAGAAGCTTTCGCAGCCCCCGTAATTGCCTTTGAAATCTTCTGCTTCATTGCAACGTAGCCAATGAAAACGATGATTGCCATCAGTAAGAATGGCTGTCCAAAAATTTGTTTCAAAAGTAAATCCAAAATATAGTTTAGCATAATCCCTCTCCTTTCGTATTCCCACGTTCCGCTTATCCGCCCCATCCTGATGCCCGCTGGCATTGAATAAATGTTATCGTGTGTAATATGCTTTAACTTATATGCTTATTATAATTATTTTTATGAAATATGTCAATTGATTTTTACGATTATTTCATTATTATATGATTGTTTTATACTTTAATGATATTTTTCTCCTTAAAACATTCATATATTTTGTCATTTCGTTCATTTACTAATGTCGCTTTCATAAATTCAGTTCTTTTTCCAGATAAACAGCCACACCATCCTCGTCATTACTGAGGGTAATTTCACTGGCAGCGTCTTTCAAACACTGAATACTGTTGCCCATAGCGATTCTTCGGCCCGCACATTCAAACATACTGAGGTCATTGTCATAATCACCAAACACGCATACCTGGTTTTCCACAATTCCCAATTGTTCCATAATTTTAAGCAGCGCCGTTTTTTTAGAAACAGATTTATGAAATGCTCCCTGAAGCCCATAACCGGTAGACTCGCAATGAACATTTGCTAGATTTCCGGCAAATTCCAGAAATCCGTTCATCCGTATCTCACTGTCTTCATAGACAACAATCTTAGCAACATCATCAAAATCCCGGTATATGTCACTGGCTGAAATGGATTCTGCCGCCAGTTTCATCGGATACCCCAATTCATCAGAAAGCTTCTCATAACCGGTGATGCGTTTTTTCAGTTTCTCACTGTCATTTGAAAAATACATTGTCTGAGCGGTGTACATCATAAATACCAGCTGCTGCTGCGTAAGAAAAGCCAGAATCTGTTGTATATCCGGCTTCTCCAGTGCTGCTTCATATAGGATGTTTCCTTTGTTGTCACGTACCAGCGCCCCGTTATTAGACAGCATATAGCTGCATCCGCCGATGCATCTGCTGTATACCGCCATCATCTGCTCATCTCTGCCGGATGCAAAACAATTATGAATTCCAAGTTCCTTTGTTTTCATCAGCACCTCTCTGGTATAGCTGCTTATTCTCTTCTTACTGTTTAAAAGCGTTCCATCCAGATCGCAGACAATTAACTTTATATCATCCACCTAATCCGCCTCCTTTATCTCTGCTATCTGCCTGCAGAGTTCTTCACACATCCGTTCATACAAGCGCATGCCTTTATCTGCACTTGCACTGGCTGCATCCCCAAACGCTCCGGATTTCAAAAAACTTTTCCATGGAACTGCCGATGTCGCATACGCCTTTGGCACCTTTGGAAATTCACAGGTTGCTTTCTCCATCTGAACCAGCTCGGGTCTCAGATAGAGCATGAGTGAAGTCTCCAGTTCCCCCGCATGCCACACTTTTCCATTCCACAGGGGCGTTGTTAGAATATCCTGTACTTTTCTTTCGATTCCGCCAAGGGATATATGGTACACCAGAGCCCCGCTGTCCTCATCCTTTAATACGCGCAGCACTTCCGTGATTACTTTATGATTGCCGTTATGAAAGGAAAATATAAATAACCGCTTCACCCCGGCTCTTCGTATGCTTTTTGCCGCCTGTACACAATATTCCTCCAGACAGGCGGGGGAAATGGAAACAGTTCCTTCATAGTCCCTGGCGGACCATACCTGCCCGAAAGTGACACAGGGATAATAATACAGGTCCTCTCGCCGGCTGACTTCTTCCGCCATCGCCTCTGCAATTATGGTATCCGTTCCCATTGGAAGGTGAAATCCATGTTCTTCCACAGAGCCTAAAGTCAGAATCACACCCTCACTGTTTTTTATTTTATTCTTTGCATCTTCCCAGTTTGTATAAAATAAATTTCTCACCATCATATTATAAAGAGGAGTATTTTTCATCCAATGCCAGCAGATCTTCTACAGTCTTCACTTCTAAAAGCGCATCCATGATATCTGCTGTCAAAAGCATATTGGCAAGCTTCTCCATATTCTGCATATGCATGGTATGATCCTTGGATGCCAGCACAAAGAATAATCTGGCATCTTTTTCCGGATTTCCTTCTTCAAAATGTACGGGTTCTTCCACTTTCATAAAGGATACCGCCGTATCATTTACGCCTACCGCACCTTCCTGGGAGTGCGGCATTGCAATATTTGGAGCAAAAACAATGTACGGACCATATTTTTTCACGCAGCCAATGACAGAATCCACATATGCCTGTTCGATAGAGCCATCTGCCAGTAAAGGCTGGCAGGACGCCGCTACTGCCTCTTCCCAGGTATCAAATTTCTGATGAAAACATACTCTGTTCTGATTTACTAATTCTTTTAATAACATAAATACTTACCTCTCTTCTTTCCCGCAATATTCTCATTGATACGTAAAATCCGAATTAAAATATTTCATAAAAACCAGTTTAGCAAACTGAAGCAACGGCTGTTGGGGCTGTCGGAGCTGACAGAATGCAATTCAAAACACGCTCTTATTTTACAGGACGCTTCTAAACGGCACATTTGGTTCATCCGTAAAGCAGTCTTCAAATCCTCTGCGGTAATGATACTGTAGTTTATCTTTATCGTTGGGGTAAATGAATTTGCCTCCAACATCCCAGATGAATGGCTTAAACTGATAATCCAGTACATGTTTCTTGAAATTATACAGCATCATAATTTCTGCAGGATCTGCCTTAAAATTCGTCCATACATCATAATGAAACGGTATAACCACTTTCGTCTGCAGTGCTTCAGCCATTCTTAAAATGTCCACGGATGTCATCTTATCCTGATTTCCTGCCGGGTTTTCTCCATAAGAACCAAATGCTACATCTATCTTATGATCTTTTCCATGTTTCGCATAATAAACAGAATAATGAGAATCTCCGCTGTGGTATATATTTCCACCCGGTGTTTTGATCAGGTAGTTTACTGCTTTTTCATCCATATCCGTCGGGCAGATTCCTGCAAGGGGCTTTTCAGCCGTAACGATACAGGTTCTGTCAAAAGAATCCAGCACAACAATTTCCACGTCTTTCACTTTCACCACATCGCCAGGTTTTACAATTTTACAGCGCTCTTCCGGCACGCCGTAACTGAGCCACTTTTTAACACTTTCCAACGGCCCGATAAACGGTACGTCACCTTCACAGTTTTTCAGAACTGCTGCTGCAAAGAACGGGTCGATATGATCATTGTGATAATGTGTTGATAAAACTGCATCCACGGTTGTCACTGCAAACGGATCATAGACAATGGGCATCGCTCTTAGATTTGGCTGCATCAGCCTGCCGCCCGTCATGTTTCTCATTTGATGGTATTCATCCATATATGGTTTTTTCTTTGTTCTTTTTCCGTTTCCAAACCAGAGATCAATTGCAATATTAGCATTGCCCTGGGACTTCACCCAAATTCCGGTGCAGCCAAGCCACCACATCGCTACGGTACCTTTTTCCACAACCTCTGCGTCAATCTCTTCATTCAGCCAGGTCCCCCATTCCGGAAACGCTCCTAAAATCCAATTTTCTCTTGTAATTTCATCTACTTTACTCATTTACTGTTCCTCCTTAAATATTCATATAATTCATTATTGTTATGTTCGTTTTAATTGATATGTTTATATTACTACATTTTTAAGTTCATTACAATGTTTTTAAATGAATATTTATTTTTTATATGATCATTTTGTCAATATAAGTGTAAGCAGATTAAGTAACGCTTTATATATGGAAATAGTGCGGATCAGGTGAAGGCTGCAGATCAGGTAAACCACCATCTACAAAGCGTCCCATTTCTCATCCCCCCATTTAAGATTTATAATAAAAAATGGCAGAAACAAAAGCCATTCGCTTCATCTCTGCCATATTTTTATAATCTCCTCAGCCCTTTACAGCTCCAATCGTAATACCCTTTACCAGATACCGCTGCACAAAGGGATATATCAGCATAACCGGGAGAATACCTGCTACTGCGATCGCCATCTTGATCCCCACACTTGGGAGGCTGGCAGCCATTTCTCCAACATTTCCCCCTGCCTGCCCGCTTGCCAGGAACTGGGCATCCTGGAGCATGCGGTTTAAAATATTCTGAATAGAGTAAAGTTCGGTACGGCTGGCTATATAATACAAACCGTTCTGCCAGTCGTTCCAGTATCCAAGTCCCACCATCAGTCCCAGGGTAGCCACCATTGGTCCCGACATGGGAAATACTACCTTAAAAAGTATTCGGAATTCATTTGCTCCGTCTATTTTCGCTGCCTCTATAATCTCATCGGGAACATTTGCATTGAGATAATTTCTCATCATAATAATATTGAATGCGTTCATCAGCAGATTAGGGAGCAGCAATGCCCAAATGGTATCTCTTATATGGAAGGTATTGGACCAGATCATATATGAGGGCACCAGTCCGCCATTGAACAGCATGGTGAAAAAGATAAAAAATGAAATCCAGTTTCTTCCCGGCAGTTCCTTTCTGGAAAGAGGATAAGCCAGGAGAATTGTCATCAATATCCCAATCGCCGTACCGGCAATGGAAATAAACACCGTAACCCCATATCCCTTTAAGATCTTGGCTGACCCTGAGAAAATGTACTGATATGCATCCAGGCTGAGCGCTCCCGGGAAGAAGGAATACCCATCCCGTATCAGCGCCGCTTCATCTGTAAAGGAGGAAACCACCAGCAGGATAAACGGCAGCAAACAGCATAGCGACAGCAGAATCATGACTATATTTATTGTAATATGAAAACTTTTTTTATTATCTACCATAGTAATCTCCCTTTGTCAAAGTTAAAACAGTGCATTCTCTTTTTCCACCTTTCGAACGATGAAGTTTGCCAGAAGGACTATTGCAAACCCTACCAGTGACTGATAAAAACCTGCTGCTGATGCCCTGCCCACATCGTTTAACTGTAAAAGCCCCCGGTATACATAGGTATCGATCGTATTCGTCACATCAAATAACGGACCGCTGTTCATTGGTACCTGATAGAACAGTCCAAAATCGGAGTAGAAAATTCTGCCTATGCTCATAAGTGTCAGGGTAATGATCGTGCCCTTTAGCGATGGCAGCACGATATCCTTTATCCGGTGCCATCTGCTGGCTCCGTCCATAACTGCCGCTTCATATAGAGAATCGTCGATCCCCAGAATCGTTGCATAATAAATAATACAGCTGTATCCGAAGCCTTTCCACAGATTCACAATTACCAGTATAAACGGCCAATACTTTTTCTCGCTGTACCAGGCAACAGGATCCATCCCCAATTTCTGCAAGATACCATTATTGATAAATCCAGATTCCGCACTGAGAAATGCATATACCAGATAACTGATTACAACTGTGGAGATCAGATACGGTATCAGGATCAGCGTCTGATAAGCTTTCTTCTTCTTAACACCCCTGATTTCATTTAACAAAACAGCCACTGCTATGGATACCACTGTTCCCAGCAAAATAAAGACAAAATTATAACATATCGTATTGCGGGTAATAATCCAGGCATCGGATGTTTTAAACAGATATTCAAAATTATCCAGACCTACCCATGGGCTGTTTAAGATTCCCAGACGGTAATCCACCTTTTTAAAAGCAACTACAAGCCCCAGCATAGGGAGATAGTTGTTAATGACCAGGTAAATCAGCCCCGGTGCCATCATCAGGTAAAATGGCCAGTAACGCTTCAGGAGTGCAGTAAATTTTTTCTTCTTTGGCTTTTGCTTTCCAGCAGCGGTATTATCCATGGCTCCTCCTCGCTTTCCTCTATTGCTTTGCTTTCCATTCTTCATATTGTTTGGATTTCGTTTCTATAATCTTGTCTATCCCGGCTGTTTTCAGTTCTTCCCGGAATTGCGCCAGACTTTCATCCACATCCACAGCCCCCGCCATTAAAGAGGGATTATATTTTGCCACCACATTGGTGCAGGCTGTAATTTCATTGGTAATTTCCGATGTGTCCGGTACAAAGCCTAATGCTTTTGAATGAAGCGCCGTATTATTAAAATCTTCAATCTGTTTCCAGTAATCTTCCGGGTAGGGCTCCCATACCGGTGTTTCAAAAGCATTGGGCCAGATCCAGGACTGTGCCGTATATGGCGTATTAGATGCATTTACACCTTCTGGAAAGTTAATCATTTTCTTCCCATCATCTGTGTATGTATAGCTTTTTCCTTCAATACCATTGATGAGTATGTTGGCAAGCTCGGGATTGGTGTACATTTCATTCAGCAAAATCATAGCTTCTTCCGGATGTTTGGTGGAAGCGGATATTCCCCACATCATACCCTGAACCGTCTGGGTCTGCAGAGAAGCGGGACGCAGCTCTATAACTTCAATTTCACAGCCTGTTATTCTCGCCTGCTGCTCCCCAAACAGTGGTTTTAAATGAGAAAGTGCAGAAAACAGCTTGCCCGCCCTCATGATAACGGAAGGATCATCACTCTTGCTCAGTACATCCGGAGAGATGTATCCCGCTTCATACCACTTTCTCATGAGCCGTACATAATCTTCATATTCACCGGATTCATACAGGTTTACAATTTCACCTGACTGCCCGTTATCCAGCATAACTCCCAGGTTATTGGCGTCACTGATCTGATCCCATCCCCAGGTATTCGTCTGCAGCGTTCCTGCCTGGCCTCCGCTTAAGCATTCCATATCCGGATGCAGTTCTTTTACCTTTGCAAACAATGCGGTACAGTCTTCCAGGGTCTTAATTCCTGTGGGATCAATTCCCGTCTCCTCCAGAATATCTTTCCGCATCCAGATGCCATAGCTGTTTGCCACTTCCCGGTCCGTATAGATACCATAGATATTTTCATCCACTCGCCCAAGCTCCAGCATATCTTCCGGGATCTCCTTTTTGATCCCCTCTCCGTACCGGTCCAGCAGCTCGTCCAGTTCTAATGCCTGTCCGTTATTCACATAGGTAGCCAGCGGCGTCCCATACCAGGGCAGAATATCCACCGTATCGCTTCCTCCGGTGAGCAGCAAATTGGTCTGCTGCTGCCAGGAACCGATGTTGATAAACGTAATATCCAGAGCCACACCCTTATCTTTCAATATTTCATTCGCTGACCGCTCTACATCCTCCACCAGTGACTGATCGTTAAACGCCATAGCCGCTACCTTCAAAGTAACCACGTCACCGTTTTTCTTTTCTTCCAGGGTATTTTCTGCAGTATTTCCTCCGGTACCGCTTTCTGTTCCTGCCGCCTTCTTTTTTTCTTCATCTGCTCCAGAGCCGCATCCCGTAAGGATCCCCGCCGCCATCGATACCGTGAGAAGTACTGCAATCCATTTTTTCTTCATTTTCTTTCCTCCTGTTTGCAATCCGTTAACTTATATTTTCAAAAACAATCTGTAACCCTATTGCAAATCCGTGTACGGACTGCCGGTTAATTTCTGAAATAAATCCGCTAATAAATAATCCCGGTTAATATCATAAACATATTTAATCAAATGGTTCGTCGTATCAAAAGCATACCGGTCATCGTATTCCGGCACCGGGCTGTGAACCAGACAGTCCTTCTCAAATCTCTCGTCCAAAAGCCACGCAACCGCAGTCACATCCCAGATAATGCGGCTCCAGGTTATATTCCCCCCGTCAGCCAGTGCTTCCTTAACGGTCACATCCACCAGATAATCACAGAGCTTATTTTTGCCCTTCAGATGATGGATTAACTCCGGACCGCTGATGCGAAAGCCGGAAACCACGCCCATGCATGGAAGCTGCACCAGGGGTACCCCGCAGCCAAACAAGACTCTGGCTGCCGCTATATCCTGAATCAGATTAAATTCCCGGTTATCCGGCCACCAGTGTGCCTGGCCTCCAAGCCATACCACCACAATCCGCTCTTTAATCTCCGGCTTTATCAAAATGGCAGACACTACATTGGTAATCGCGGCAATGGCAATTACATACAGCGGATTCTCAGATGTATGTTCCATCGCTCTTTTTATCAGGTCTTCCGCTGCCTCTGACTGCACCGGAATGGTTTCATTCTCCAGGTAGCGGTCCGAACCCTTTTTGACCAATTTCTTTAGATCTTCTCTTTCCATCAGTGTGAGAACCCTTAAAATCTCTTCATAACTCTTTTCCATTCCCTCCGCCGGGTATTCACATTTTTTATTGGAAAAGGGCGCCGCATATATAGCCTGCAGGTTTAGTCTGTCATCTGATTTAATGAGATAGGCAAGTGCGTACTGATCGTCAATTTCATTATAGGTATCTGTATCAAGCACTACATCCGCCTTTCCTTTTGGCCTGTTCAACTGCCCTGCAAGCCATCCATTATCCACCATCATAATTTCCTTCCTCCTTTTTAGGAAAATAATTTTCTTAAAATGTTTTCCTTATGAGCACATTATATCGGCGGATTTTTCAAATGTCAACCACAATCTTTATTTTTGTTAAATAAAACTATTTTCCGAAATGTTTTCCTGTGCATTTTATACAAAAAAATAAATTGACAAAATGAACCAGATCATCCATAATAGGTACATGACAAGCATATAAAATCTAGAAACCTGGAATTGATTCAGGAATAAAATGACTGAGGTGTTTTATGACTATCAAAGAAATTGCAAAATTGGCAGGCGTATCGATTTCAACGGTATCCAAAATTGTAAACAATAAAGATCAGAATATTAATTCAGCCACCAGAAACCGGGTGCTGGAAATTGTAAAAGAATATAATTACACCCCATATGGTACGGTAAAAGATATCTCCATGGCGAAAACATTTCTCATTGGAGTGCTTTTACGGGATGGCAGCGGATTCAAAACCATGCTGAACGGAATTGTGAAAGCGGCACAGGAAAAAGGTTATGGTATCCTGGTCTTTGACAGCTGCTGCTCATTTACGGATGAGTTAAAACATATTACCGCACTCTGTAAAAATAAAATAGACGGACTTTTATGGGAGCCGGTGGATCAGGAAAGTATGCAGCATGAGCATTATTTCACTGATACGGATATTCCTGTGGTTTATGTAAATTCCCCTTATGCAGCGAACTCTTATGCAATTGATTATCAGAAACTGGGCTACCTCTGTACGGAAAAGCTGATTCAATGGAGGCATCATAAAATAGGCTGTCTGGTCCGGGAACATAATTTCCGGTCCCTGCAGGTATTGGAAGGGATGAAAAGCTGCCTCTTTGACCATCATCTTTCTCTGCATGACGCAATGGCTTTACATCTGTCCGATTCCTCCTGCATGGCATCTCTCACAACCGGAGGAATCACTGGTATCGTCAGCAGTGATTTAGAAGAAACGCTCACTCTTTACAGCCAGCTGGATAAGATGCACTACCATATTCCATCGGATTTTTCATTGATTGGACTTTGTAGCGATGATATGGATTTTCTAAACTTTCCCTCTGTTTCCAATTATAAGATTCCCTATTGGAATCTGGGATATGATGCCTGCCATGCCCTGATAAATATTTGCGAAAAAAATACGGACGACAATCCTGAGTGTTCTCTGAATTCCTATTATGTGTTAAACCATGAGGAAAGCATTAATACCCCTGCATCCTGCCGGGGCCGGAAATTCCTGGTTCTGGGCAGTATCAATACGGATGTTACCCTCACCGTGGACGGTTTTCCCGAAACAGGAAAATCTACCCTGATCACCAATTCCTCCTCCTGCGCAGGCGGAAAAGGTACGAATCAGTCTATGGGAGCTGCAAGGCTGGGACATGAAGCAGTCCTAATCGGCAAAGTGGGCAACGATGCCGATGCCTCCCTGATCTTTGACGCCATGAGCCAGAACCACCTTCTGACAGAAGGGATTTTTAAGGATCAAGGCGCTCAGACCGGAAAAGCCTATGTGTATGTCCAAAAAGACGGGGAAGTGACCATCACCTATATTCCGGGTGCGAATCTCAGGCTGACCGCTGACGATGTCCGTTCTCAGAAGGCCCTGTTTGAAGGCTGTGAATTCTTACTGCTCTCCATGGATATCCCAATGGAAGCCGCTATGGAGGCCGCATCCCTGGCGAAAAAGTCTTCTGCGAAAACCATATTAAAGCCATCGGCATTGAGTACTCTGCCGGAGGTATTCTACCGGACTACTGATATTTTTGTTCCTAACCAGCAGGAAGCTGCTACTTTCTGCCCTCAGATTGATACCATTGAGGGGCAGGCAGAATATTTTTACAACCGGGGAATGCCTATTGTAATCATCACCCTTGGCCATGGCGGATGCTATGTTCGCGCAGAAAATCTGCAGAAGCATTTTCCAGCCGCCGATTTTGCTGCAGTAGATGCCACCGGAGGCGCAGATGCTTTCATTTCTGCTCTGGCTGTCCATTTAAGTGACGGATATGATCTGGAAAAGTCTGTCCGCATCGCCCAGTATGCCGCAGGATTCTGCGTTTCCCGCCAGGGTGTAACAACTGCTCTGGTTGACAAAGACACCCTGTATCTTCATATCGGACAGGCGGAACCCGGTCTGTTATCCTTTCAATAATGCCGCTAAAAGCCCCCTGGCTTTCAGGGGGCTTTTTATGCATAAAAATACGCCCTGCCTCCCACAGCAGAGCGTATAAACATTAACTTTTCTCTTTTCCTGTACTGCATGCATAACTCCCGGTCAAGAACCAACGTTTCGCTATTCACCTTGAATTATACTGATTTACTTCTATAAAATATTCGTTGCTAAATTAATAAGCTGCCTCTTCGGATTCAGGTTCCGCAGCTACAACAGCCTCGTACTGATCCAGGATAATCCCCTGGATACGGTCTCTTGTCTGGGAATTAATAGGATGTGCGATATCTCTATATTCTCCGTCGGATGCCTTTCTGCTCGGCATGGCTATAAATAACCCCTTTTCTCCTTCAATTACTTTGATATCATGAACAACAAACTCATCATCAATTGTAATCGAAACTACCGCCTTCATCTTACCTTCCTTTGCAACTTTACGTACCCTGACATCTGTAATATTCATGTCTTTTAGCCCCTTTCCATATATAGTCGTAATTTAAAATGTTATAGTACGTAGCGTTCGTTTTTTTCTATAACAATTTTTATTTTGTCCTCGCCTACATGATAAGAATTCGCCCGTATGGTATCTCTGGATTCAACAATACAGTTTTCGATATATGTATTATCACCCAGATAAACATCATTCAGGATAATAGAATTCTTAATCACACAATTTTCACCCACAAAAGTCTTCTTAAACAACACCGAATTTTCTACATGCCCGTTAATAATACATCCACTGGATATCAGGCTGTTTTTCACTTCACTGCCCGGATTATACTTCGCAGGCGGAAGATCGTCTACCTTGGAATATACATCCGGATACTGACGGAAGAAATAATCCCTTACTTCCGGTTTCAGGAAATCCATATTGGTTTTGTAATATGACTCAACCGTTGCGATATTGCTCCAGTACTCTTTCATCTTATACCCATAGATTCTCTTTAAGTTCTTATAGCGAATCAGGATATCTTTTACAAAATCATGCCGGTCTTCCTGTGCACATCTTTCAATTAATTCGATCAGCTGTCTTCTACGGATAATATAAACTCCGGTTGAAACCGTATTCCAGGATGAAACCATCGGTTTTTCTTCAAATTCTTCAATTCTGCTGTCCTCATTCATTTTCAGGACACCGAATCTTGTAATATCTTCGCTTGGAGCCATATCTTTGCATACGACGGTTATATCCGCTTTCTTCTCAATATGATATTCCAGCACTTTATTGTAATCCAGCTTGTACACACCGTCACCGGATGCTATGATTACATATGGTTCATGGCTTTTCTTCAGAAAATCCAGATTCTGATAGATCGCATCTGCCGTCCCCCGATACCAGAAACTATTATCAGAAGTGATGGTTGGTGTGAATACAAACAAACCACCCTGCTTTCTTCCAAAATCCCACCATTTTGAAGAACTTAAATGTTCATTTAAAGATCTCGCATTGTACTGTGTCAAAACTGCCACTTTTTGTATAGAAGAATTAGACATGTTACTTAAAGCGAAGTCGATGCTTCGATAGCTGCCTGCAATCGGCATTGCTGCAATGGCCCTCTTATTTGATAAATCTCCCATTCTGTGACTGTTGCCACCTGCTAAAATCATTCCTATCGCTCTCATCACGCCTCACCTGCCTTAACTAAAGTTTCTCCACTCTCCAGTACGCCATCCGGATAATCCTCTGCTCTTGTAATTCCATCAACTGCCGTATTCTTACCGATCTTCACATTTGGCGGAATATAAGAATTTTCACCTACCGTTACTAGACCAAAGGAATAAACATGTGGTTTTAATTTGTTTGGAACTTCTTCGCCTACGCCAAGCACTGCGCCTTGTCCGATTTCCGTGTTCTCAGCTACAATGGAGCGATCCAGAACGGCACCATCTCCGATCTTGGTTCCTCTCATGATAATCGAGTCACGAATAACAGCTCCCTTTCCAATCGTTACACCGGCACCTATGACAGAATTATGTACTTCTCCATAAACCTCCGTACCATCGCCGATGATACATCTTTCAATAACCGAATCTGTTGATATATACTGCGGAGGAATAATTTCACTGCTTGTGTATATCTTCCAGAACTCTTCATATAAGTTAAACTCCGGAATGATATCGATCAGTTCCATATTTGCTTCCCAGTAAGAACCTAATGTTCCAACGTCTTTCCAATAGCCGTTATACTCATAAGCAACAAGCTTATCTCCCTTTTCATGGCAATACGGAATAATATGTTTACCAAAATCGCAATTACTCTGATCAGACATTGCGATTAAAGCTTCCTTTAATACCTTCCATGAGAAAATATAAATACCCATTGACGCAAGATTGCTCTTTGGTTCCGGCGGTTTCTCCTGAAACTCTGTAATCCTGTTATTGTCATCTGTCACCACTACGCCAAAACGGCTTGCTTCTTCCATCGGTACGGGCATAACTGCGATGCTGATGTCGGCATTGCTGGCTTTGTGGAAATCTAACATTACTTCATAATCCATCTTATAAATATGGTCACCTGACAAAATTAAAACATAATCAGGATTATAATTCTCCATATAGCCCAGGTTCTGGTAAATTGCATTTGCTGTTCCTGTATACCATTCGCTGTTGCCACTCTTCTCATATGGAGGAAGTACTGTTACACCTCCGATATTCCTATCCAAATCCCAGGGAATACCAATTCCAATATGCGTATTTAACCGCAATGGCTGATATTGTGTCAGGACACCAACTGTATCTACCCCAGAATTAATACAGTTGCTAAGCGGAAAATCTATAATACGGTACTTTCCACCGAAAGCCACGGCCGGTTTTGCCACTTTGGCTGTCAGAACGCCTAATCGGCTTCCTTGTCCTCCTGCAAGTAACATTGCAATCATCTCTTTTTTAATCACGCTATCACCTCTCGCTGTAGTATAGTACTATGATGTCAGATGCATCTATAGCCCGTTAACAATCATATTTTCTCATAAATAAAATTGTTAGTTTTTATTATATCACATCTTTTCGAAATAGTGAACATTTTTTACAATTTTTTGAAATTTTTTTCTCTCATTTTAGAAGAAATAGCTTAAAATATTGTTTAGTGACTTTTCCTATTCGACATTTTATTCACATTTATGCTATTTTCTCTTTGTTTTTTCTGTATTGTTTTGTCATATTTTAACATGATTCTTTGTTTTGTTTTAAAAATGCATAAAAATGCTGTCGAATACGGTAATTTTTTAGAATGTGTTTTTGCTGTGGGGATTGCCGCTTTCTACTCTCCCACATCTCTTTCCTGCATTCATTTCTGTAATAAGCAGCTGCTTTTCTCAACGTGATAGAACCTAAGTCTTTGCACCCCAAACCAAATTTAATCTTCCATATTGTCAAGAAATACTTTAATTTTTATCCATATGCGGTTATAATAGTGAAAGAATGCCTTTCACACAGCTTGTGAAAGAGATTTTCATAAGGAGAGTATCATTATGTATGAAATAAATTTTAAGCAGCCAATCCATGTACACTTTATCGGTATCGGAGGAATCAGCATGAGCGGTCTTGCTTCTATATTAATAGACCGTGGTTTTAAGATCTCCGGTTCTGATGCAAAAGAATCACCTCTGACAAAATGGATGGAGGACAGAGGGGTTACTGTGTACTTGCGCCAGCGCGCATCTAATATAGAAGAAGGAACAGACCTGGTGGTATATACAGCCGCAATCCATCCGGATAATCCGGAATACGCAGCAGCAGTCCAGAAAAATATTCCGATGCTGACCCGTGCTGAACTTCTGGGTCAGATCATGCAGAATTATGAAACACCAATTGCTGTATCCGGTACACACGGCAAAACCACAACCACATCTATGATTTCTCACATCCTTCTGGCGGCAGACACCGATCCTACTATATCGGTAGGCGGAATCTTAAAAGCCATCGGGGGAAATATCCGCGTGGGCAATTCCGAAACATTTCTGACGGAAGCCTGTGAATATACAAACAGTTTTTTGCATTTTAATCCAAAGATCAGTATTATCCTGAATATTGATGCAGATCATCTGGACTTCTTTAAAGACCTGGATGACATCCGGAATTCTTTCCGTTTATTTGCAGAGAGACTGCCAAAGGACGGCACACTGATTATCAACGGAGACATTCCCGGCTATGAAGAGATTACAAAGGACCTGCCATGCAATGTGGTAACCTACGGATTTTCTGAATCCAGCCAGTACAGTGCCGCAAATATCAGCTATGACGTTTTTGCCCACGGCTCTTTTGATGCGGTAAAGGACGGTAAGGTGATCGGTCACTTCACGCTGAGTGTCCCGGGACAGCACAATATTTCCAATGCCCTTGCCTCTCTTGCTCTAGGAGAATTACTTGGCATTCCTATGGAACAGATCAGCCAAGGACTGACTGATTTTGGCGGTACCGACCGGCGTTTCCAGAAAAAAGGGGAAATCGGAGGCGTTACCATCATTGATGATTATGCACACCATCCCACAGAAATTGCGGCTACCTTGAAAGCCGCAAATCAGTATCCTCATAAAACGATCTGGTGCGTATTCCAGCCACATACTTACACGCGAACCAAAGCATTGATGGATGACTTTGCAACGGCGCTTGCCCTGGCTGATAAAGTGGTGCTCGCTGATATCTACGCTGCCCGTGAAACGGATAACCTGGGGATCAGTTCTAAAACTCTTCAGCAGAAAATAGCGGAACTTGGCAAAGAAGCATATTATTTTCCATGTTTTGACGAGATCGAAAACTTTTTGTTAGAAAATTGTATACACGGTGACTTGTTGATAACTATGGGTGCCGGAGACGTTGTAAAAATAGGGGAAAGCCTGCTTGGAGAATAGTTATCCACATTATCCACATGATTATGCACATTAACGTGTATTTTACATGTGGATTTTTTTGTGGATAGCTTGGTTTACATAATTTCGCTGTGATAATTTTTAAAAATTCGACAATCCCCGACAAATGCACATTTTCTTCTGTTGCACCTATTTTTTTTGTCCCCAAGTTATCCACATTATCCACAATGTCCACAGTGGAGTACTTCCTCCCCTTCCCCGGAACCCTTGTAAAAACTAGCTGTTCTCTTTTTTTAAAAGGTATGCTATACTGGTTTCATAACAAGAAAATAGCAGGTGAAAGCAATGAATGAAATATCCTTACACATAAATACCGGCAGCAGCGTTACCATTGTCCAAAATACATTTATCGACAATTACATGCCTTCTGCCAGTGGTGAATTCGTCAAAATATACTTATATCTCCTAAGATGCACCTCTTCTAATATTGGTGTGTCTATTTCGTCTATAGCAGATACTTTTGAACATACAGAGAAAGATGTGAATAGGGCTCTGACCTACTGGGAAAAGCTCCATTTACTGAAACTGGAACACGATGAAAGCGGTGCATTAACCGGGATCTCTTTCTTAAGCTCCACGGATCATTCATCCGAACAGGCAGCTGCACCTGTTTCACTGGAAACTGCAGCCAGTACGGAAACTTCCAAACCCATGAAAAAGGTACTTCCCTCTGCCGATAAGATGAAAACCTTAAAGGAACAGGAAGATATCCGCCAGCTCTTATTTATTGCAGAGCAGTATCTGGGAAAAACCTTAAGTTCCACAGAAGTATCCAATATTCTTTACTTCTATGACGGCCTGCATTTTTCCACAGACCTGATCGAATACCTCATTGAATACTGTGTGTCCAAAGGCAGCAAAAGCGCACGCTATATTGAAAAAGTTGCACTCTCCTGGGCAGAAGACGGCATTACTACCGTTGACCAGGCAAAATGCAATACGAATCTGTACAATAAGAATTATTTTACCATTTTGAATACTTTTGGTATTAAAGGACGTGCCCCGGCTGAACCGGAGATCACTTTCATGGCAAAATGGCTGGACGAGTACCACTTTACCCTGGATATTATCATTGAGGCATGTAACCGGACCATTAAGCAGACTCATCAACCGAACTTCCAATATGCCAATAAAATTCTGGAAGAATGGAATAAATCCGGTATTAAACATCTCTCTGAAGTTGCTCTTCTGGATGAAAAGCACCAGAATTCCAAAAAAACTGCTCCTGTTCAGAAAAAACCTGCCTCATCCAATAACCGGTTTAATAATTTCCATCAAAGGGAATATGATTACGACCAGTTAGAGAAGCAGCTGCTGAACAGATAAGTAAAACAGCTCATTTTATAAAATAGAAAGGGAGAACCAGCCTGTGGCATTGAAAAACTCACAATATGATATGATCATCCGGGAATATCAGAAAAAACAATTGCAAACCAGACATGACCAGGATGCGCGTATAAAGGAAGCTTATGAAAAAGTTCCTGCTCTTCGCGAAATTGATGATCAGATCAGTTCCATCAGTGTCGCAAGGGGACGCCAGCTGCTATCCGGAGACAGTGATGCACTGGATGGCTTAAAGGAAGATATCAGCCGTTTATCAGACAAGCGTCTTGAACTGCTTATGGAGAACGGATTTCCAAAGGATTATCTTCTTCCCCGTTATACCTGCCCGGACTGCCAGGATACGGGATTAGTAAACAACCAGAAGTGCCACTGCTTTAAGCAGGCGGTAATTGATATGCTGTATACCCAATCCAACTTAAAAGAAATCTTAAGCAGGGAGAACTTTTCCAGTTTCTCCTATGATTATTATTCGGATCAACTGGTAAACCCCTCTACCGGGCTGTCTTCACTTGCTACCATGCGCAAGAATATGGCGGAGTGCGAGGAGTTTATCCGAACCTTTGATACGGAATTTAAAAATCTGTTCTTTTATGGAGATACGGGAGTTGGGAAAACTTTCCTGTCCCATTGTATTGCAAAAGAGCTGATTGATACCACACATTCCGTCATTTATTTTTCAGCTTTTGAGCTCTTTGATGTATTCGCCAAAAGCACTTTTGAGAAAGAAGCAGAGGCACAGAATATCCATCCCTATATCTTTGACTGTGATCTGCTGATCATCGACGATCTGGGTACTGAGCTGACCAACTCTTTTGTCTCATCCCAGCTGTTTCTTTGTATCAACGAACGGCTTAACCGTAAAAAGTCAACGATTATTTCCACAAACCTGCCAATCAATACATTTGCAGATACTTATTCGGAACGTGTATTTTCCAGGATAACCAGTAATTATATGATGATGAAACTCTTCGGGGACGATATCCGCATTCAGAAAAAATTATTCCGTGGAAAGCCTTGACCTATGAAAACTTTGTGATACACTATATGCGTAAGACAATTTCACTGAAATGTGATAAATAACGGAGGAACTATCATGCAATCAACAGAAGAACGCAATCTCGAAACCATTCCTGTCGGCTCACTTGGCATTATTCCATTAGAAAGCTGCAAAACACTGGGAGAAAAAATCAATGCTTATCTGGTCGAATGGAGAAGGGAACGCGATCACGAACATAAGAGAACTATTGCTTTTGAAGGATATCAGAGGGAAAATTATATTATTGACACAAAAATTCCACGATTTGGATCCGGTGAGGCCAAAGGAATCATCAAAGAGTCTGTTCGTGGAGATGATTTATATATTTTAGTAGATGTATGCAACTACAGCCTGACCTATTCTCTGTGCGGACATACCAACCATATGTCTCCAGATGATCATTTTCAGGATTTAAAGCGTATTATTGCCGCTGTAGCAGGTAAATCCAGACGTATCTGCGTGATTATGCCATTCCTGTATGAAAGCCGCCAGCATAAGCGCAACGGGCGTGAATCCCTGGACTGTGCCCTTGCTCTGAAAGAACTTGTCCGCATGGGTGTGGATAATATCATTACGTTTGACGCTCATGACCCCCGTGTCCAGAATGCAATTCCGCTGAAAGGCTTCGAAACCGTACAACCCGTTTATCAGTTTATTAAGGGCCTCTTCCGTGCCCAGCCAGGACTTAAGATCAATAAGGACTCCATGATGATTATCAGCCCGGATGAAGGCGGTATGGGACGTGCTGTCTACATGGCAAATGTACTTGGATTAGATATGGGTATGTTCTATAAGAGAAGAGATTATACAAAGATTGTAAACGGAACGAATCCGATTGTTGAGCATGAATTCCTTGGAGCAAACGTGGAAGGAAAAGATATGGTAATCATTGATGACATGATTTCCTCCGGTGACAGTATATTAGAAGTAGCAGCAGAGCTGAAAAGAAGAAAGGCAAACAGAATTTTCCTGTGTTCTACCTTTGGTCTGTTTACAAACGGACTTTCCAAATTTGACAAGGCGTATGAGAATGGACTTTTTGACCATCTCCTTACAACGAATCTGGTATACCAGACTCCGGAACTGCTGCAGAAGGAATACTATGTCAACTGCGACCTGAGTAAATATCTGGCATATATTATAGACACACTGAATCACGATGCATCCATCAGCAGTCTGTTAAATCCTATTGGCAGAATCCAGAGCTTTCTGGAAAAACATAACAAGTAATAAATTACAAATATAACTTATTCACACAAGGAGGTAGTATTATGCAGGCAATATTTGATGAAAGTTTAGTTACAGGAAATGATTTAATTGATGAACAACACAAAGAACTGATTGGTAAAATCAACGATCTTGTTAAAAGCTGCGAAACTGGGAAAGAAAAAACCACAGCAGTTAAAATGCTGGATTATCTCTCCGATTACACAGATTTTCATTTCAGTGCAGAAGAAAAACTGCAGGAAGAGATTGAATATCCGCAGATCAGCGAACATAAAGAACAGCATAAAGCATTCATTCAGGCTATTAAGGAATTGTATGAAATGCTTCAGGAAGAAGAAGGCCCTACACCGGCATTTGTTGCTGCCGTTGATAAAAATGTAACCGAGTGGCTGTTTAAACATATCAAAGGATTTGATAAAGCAGTTGCGGAGTATGCAAGAAATAAATAATCTGATTTCAAGCATGTGCTAAACACTGATTTACAGCTGCCAGAAAGCAATTTTCAAACACGCTCTAGTACAGCACCGCCCGGTGCTGCATTGTATAATTAACCGGAAATGCATCGCCTGATCTAGAACGACTTTAATAATTACGTTCTGGTAGTCAGACGGACATTTCAAGGTGAATAGTACAATGCGGTACCGGGCGGTGCTGCTTTATTTTTACTTTATTCTTGCTTTATTTTTACTTTATCCTTGCTTTAAACCCGTTCTTCTCTTTGAATCTCTTCCAGGATTTCTCCCTCTCTCTTATGGCAGGTAAACAGCAATACCTGACTGTCACTTTTACAGAGCCATTTCAGTGTTCTTTTCAACCGCTGTTCATCATACATGACAAAGGCATCATCAAATATCAGCGGCATTTTTTCACCGCTTAGAAAAAGCTGCGCCGCTGCCATTCTCAGTGCAAAATAGATCTGATCCATTGTACCCCTGCTGACCTGTTCCAGATACAGCAGCTTATGGGGCGTATTAATCCTCACCTGCATATTGGCATCCAGGTATATGCTTGTATAGCTGCCTCCTGTTACCTCATTTAAGATATCCGATGCCGTATAGTTTAGCTTCCTTGCTGATTCCTTGTATATCTCTTTGGAAATCTCCTGTATGGTGGATATTGCAATCTCCAGTGCCTCTATATCATTTTGAATCCGGTTGCTGTCTGCTTTCTCTGCCTGGATGTCCGATTGGTTTTCCTTCAGATTTTCTAATAAAACACGTTTTTCGTGTAATTCTTCCTGAATCCGTTCTAAGTTCCATACCATTTTCTGAGACGCTTTGGACGCTGCGCTGGTGTACTGGCGGCCTTCCTGCTCCCGGCTTCTTGTATAGCGGTTTGTGTACCAGCAGTAAGCAAACAAAAGCACAGCAGCAATTCCCAATGACATTTTCAGCCATAAGGGTTTTAGTAAAATCCCCATCAGAACCGCTATCCCTGCTGCGGTAATCAGACAGATCTGCCGTATTTTCAGCATTTTGATTTCTTCCTGGTCTCTTGCCTCTATGCGGGCTCTTTTTTCCTGCTCCGCAAGTCCTTCCCTGGCCTCTATGCTGCGCAGTTCCTGAAGTTTACAAGTTCCATCCTCCTGCTGCTTCTGCAACCCCCGGATCTCCTGTTCCACATAGTCCAGTTTGATCTGTACCTGTTCCAGGCGTTCCGTGCGGATTTCGTCCTGCTGTTTCTTTTTTATCCCGCATTCCCGCTGCTTTTCTTTTAGGGTCTCAATCGCTCTGACCACATTGATTTCATCATCCCCTGCACTTTCAAAGTTCGCCATATAATTTCGCAGTTCTGCAGCCAGACCCTCATCCGTCTTGCTGGAATTCTGTCGGATAAATATGGTATTGCGAAATGCAGTTTCATTCAGTCCCTCCATGAGCATCTGGAGGTCCCCATGTATAATATCCAGCTCTTCCCCGTCTGTCTCACAGATCAGCAGAGCCTTTTTTTCCAGTTTATTAAAATTTCTTTCAATCCGAAAGATCTTTCCACCGCTTTCAAACCGCATAACACCGGCAAAATATCCCGGGTTATCCCAGGGCTGACGGATGGTGTACTCATCATTTCTGGCAGCTCTTCCACGCATTTTATCAATGCCAAACAGCATTCCCCTGATAAAGGCATGGATTGTGCTTTTTCCCATTTCATTTTCCCCGTAGATGATATTAATCCCCTCATGGAAAGTTATTGTGTGATCCCTGAACTTTCCAAAATTCTTGATCTGTAACTCCAGAATCCGCATCATCTCACCTCGTTGTCTCTAACATTGCCTGTATTCCATAGTACAGAGCCTTACTTTGTATTTCATCCATGGAATCTGTATTCAGGCGCTGAATGTATCGTCCTACTACGCTGTCTGCATACTTTTTCCCTAACTTTTCAAAGTCATATGCAGGTTTGGACAGATCAGCCGCTTCCACTATATTTCCCAGTTTTTCATAACTTTTCAGATCATATTGAATTTCCGGATCCCGGTAGCCGGTAATTATTATTTTAAAAATGTTGTGTCTGCCCAATTTCTTCATATATGCCTGAATCTTTTCCTGCAGAGAATAATCCGTCTGGTTTTCATCTGTTTCTACCTTTAAGTGGATATATTCCCGGACTGCACTTGGTATAAACCGCGCCGTAAGAGTACGGTTTCTGTATTCCCCGATCATATAGCCGTGTGGACCCGTATCATTTTTATCCAGGGGTTCCAGGGCTCCTGAGTATGCCATTCTGTTTGCCTCCAGTATCTGCGGCTTGTGAATGTGTCCCAGGGCTACGTAATCAAATCCAGCCTGGCAAAGCTGCCTCTTATTAATCGGGATATGTTTTTCATCTCCCCCATGTGCCAGCAGAATCGTGCACACCCCTTCATCCTCCGGTACCAGTTCATCATATAAAGCATTTGTGATCTCCCTGGTATGATAACTCAAACCATAGATTGTGGTATTCAGATCCGGAAAATGAATCCTCTGGCACTCCTGGTTTTCCAGACAGATCACATTTTCATTCCATTTAAAACCATGGTAAAAAGAATCCGGCTTCAAATAGTCATGATTCCCAATGATAAATACCACTCTGGTCTCATGAAGGGTGGAGAACAGATAATTCACTTCCTTTAATTCTTTTAACAAAGGCTGTCTGTGAAAAAGATCTCCTGCTATCAGAAGCAGATCCGCCTGTTCTGCTTTTGCAATCCGGATAATATTGCGGAAGCTGTCCCAGATCTCCGTCTTACGCTCTTCACTCCAGGGATACCCCACATCTGGAACTGCCCCCAGGTGCACATCTGCGATATGGATAAATTTCATCCAGATTCCTCCTTTCCTATTGGAAAAGACCCTGTTGCTCCATACAGGGTCTTTTCCAATTTATTACCGTATCAGTGCAAGTGCCTGTTCCAAATCAGCAATGATGTCCTGAACATTCTCGATGCCCACTGAGAAACGGATCATTCCCGGTGATACACCGGCATCTTTTAACTGCTGGTCATTCATCTGTCTGTGGGTATGGCTTGCCGGATGAAGTACACTGGTTCTGGCATCTGCCACATGTGTCACGATTGCAGCCAGCTTTAAGCCATCCATAAATCTAACTGCTGCGTCTCTGCCGCCTTCCAGTTCAAAAGAGATAACGCCGCAGGTGCCATTTGGCATATATTTTTTCGCGGTCTCATGATACTTGTCTCCCGGAAGACCTGCATAATTTACATGGGATACTTTTTCATGGGCTGACAGATACTCTGCCACCTTCTGCGCATTATAGCAGTGTCTCTCTACACGCAGAGGCAGGGTCTCTAACCCAACATTTAACAGAAAGCTGTTCATTGGTGCCGGGATAGATCCAAGATCTCTCATCACCTGGGAAGTCGCTTTCATTATGTACGCACCTTTTCCGAATTTCTGTGCATAGATTACACCGTGATAAGAATCATCCGGCGTTGTCAGTCCATGATATTTGTCACCATATGCATTCCAGTCAAAATTACCGCTGTCCACGATTGCGCCGCCTACCTGCATTGCATGTCCGTCCATGTACTTTGTGGTGGAATGGGTAACGATATCTGCTCCCCATTCAAAAGGACGGCAGTTTACCGGAGTGGCAAATGTATTATCTATAATTAACGGTACCTGATGATCGTGTGCAAGCTTTGCAAATTTCTCAATATCCAGTACAACCAGTGCCGGATTGGCAATCGTTTCCGCAAATACAACCTTTGTATTTGGCTGAAATGCCTTGCAAAGTTCCTCATAAGAGGAATCCGGGTCTACAAAAGTACACTCAATGCCAAGCTTTTTCATGGTTACGCCAAAGAGATTATAGGTACCGCCGTAGATTGTGGAAGAAGCTACAATATGGTCTCCTGCCTCACAAATATTAAAGACTGCATAAAAGTTGGCTGCCTGTCCGGAAGATGTCAGCATGGCTGCTGCGCCCCCTTCCAGATCACAAATCTTACTGGCAACACTATCATTGGTTGGATTTTGTAATCTGGTATAGAAATATCCCTCTTCTTCCAGTGCAAATAACCTGCCCATCTCTTCTGTGGAATCATATTTAAATGTTGTACTCTGTACAATCGGAAGCACCCTTGGCTCCCCTTTTTTTGGTTTCCATCCGGACTGAATGCATTTTGTCTCAATTCTATAATCGCTGCTCATGCTAACTCTCCTATCTCTAATATAGTCGTATTATCTGTATTTTGTATAGTATAGCATATCTGATTGAAAATAGAAATCCTGATTTTTCGAAATCACACTCCCGTACAGCGGGGAATCATTCACTTTGCATATGGCATACGTTATCCCCAGATATAATACATCACAACCTGGGCAAGCCCCGCCAAAAGCATAACGCTGATGGGATTCATCTTAAACTTTCTAAGAAGGATGACCGCAGCCGTAAATATTACCACAGCCTGTACTTTTAAATCGGTGAAATGAACTGAAAACCCCGAATCCCCCCAGAAAGATAAAACGAGGATTGCAAATCCTGCTGATGCAATCATTGCCACTACCGCCGGTCTTAAGGTTCCTAAAATCCCCTGCAGAACTGCCATTTCACGATATTTAAAATAGACATAAGCCAGGAGGGATACGATGATACAGGACGGAAGAATGCATCCGATGGTCGCTACCACCGCCCCCTGGATGCCTCCAATCTGCAATCCCACGAAAGTAGCGGAATTAATTGCAATCGGTCCCGGCGTCATCTGGGAAATGGTAATCAAATCTGTAAATTCCTTTACGGAAAGCCACTGATGGATATCTACAACCTGATTTTGTATCAGAGGCATAGCTGCATAACCGCCTCCTATACTGAACATTCCGATTTGTATAAAACTTAAAAACAGCTGTAAATATATCATTTGCCTGCCCCCTTCCTGATGTTATATACCGCTCTGATTACTCCAATCACGCCACAGGTCAGAATAATCAGAATCACATTGATATTTAACACATAGGATGCAACAAAGGCAGTAACCATAATGATAATGGAAAGAACATTTTTTTCTTTTACAATGTTTCCTCCCATTTCAATAACCACATCTGCAATTACAGCAGCCACACCAGCCTGCATCCCGGTGAGGACCAGGTTCACAATTAAATTATCCCGGAAAGCCGCATAAAAGATGGAAATTACCGATAATATCACAAACGGCGGGAGCACAGTACCAATGATCGATACCGCTGCTCCCGCTGCTCCTGCTACCCGGTATCCCACAATAATCGCCCCATTTACCGCAATTGCACCCGGTGCAGACTGGGCAATTGCGGTCAGGTCCAGCATCTCCTGCTCATCAATCCAGTGATAACCGTCCACAAATTTTTTCTTCATTAATGTGACAATTACATATCCCCCTCCAAAGGTAAATGCACTTAGATAGAGCATAGACAAAAACAGTTTTAATAAGATTTTCTTTTTCCCCATTTGTAAAATATCCTCCTTTTCATCATTGTTACTATAACGTAATTTAACGAAATAGTAAAATAACGATATCTGATGAAAAGTATATGATTTTATAATGTATTTTTAAAGACGCTCTGCACTGTATAAAAGCTGTATGATTCCATATCCGGCTACAAGTGCCGCCAGACAAAAGAATATTTCCATTCCCTGTGGTATTCCCGGAAATACTTCAGCCATTGACCCGCCCACAAACCCCAGAATAATCAGATAGGTCGCCTGCGTATGGTTTTTCATTGCATTTTCCAGCAGTTTCGTAGTAAGTATAATTCCCAGGATAATACCCAATCCAAGGGGCATTAAGTAAGAGAGATTAAAATCCCCGATAGCCATCACCGTCTTATCATAGATTCCCAGAAGCAGAAGCAGATAGGATACGCTGATTCCCGGAAGCACTAATGCCACTGCTGCCACAATTCCCGCAGCCCCCAGCAGCAGAAACCCCAGAATGCCTTTTCCGTCACCCAGCTGTAAAAAATCAGCCGGAAGAAATTCAAACAGAAACACCGCAGCCAGACCTATTGCCGGATAAAGAAACACTTTCCATGTTATTTTGTTAACCTCTGCTTTTTGATAGATCATGGGAATGCCGCCCGCAACCACACCGATAAAAAAGTACAACAATAACATGGGATAGGATTCGATCAGATAGAGTAAGGGCTTGGCAAGGAGCATCATTCCCACTCCCCCGCCAAGTGAAAAGGCTATGAGAAAAATCAGACTGTTTTTTATATCTTTCAAAAAAGAACTGACAGATTCAATTAATTTATCATAAATCCCCAGGATCATGGCCATAGAACCTCCGCTCACTCCCGGTACCAGCATGGTGCCTCCTACACAGAGACCTTTCAGGGCTGTCGTTATTATATCCTTTGACATATATTTCTCCTGCACATCTTTCATTTTACTATTAATTTATTCGAAAAACGTGAATATATACATATACCCGACATCCACATCCCGCATTGGAATATCATGCTGACAAAACAGAGCGTGCCTGAAAATATATTCTGACAGATGTATACTTTTCAGAAAACATTTTAAGACACGCTCAGCATTATTATTTAAAAATATGAATCGTTCCTTTGTCATTCAGATTCTTGATCAAAGACAACGTAATGGGAAATCCAAACAGTCCAAATACCCCTAAGACCTGAGCCCCCACGAACATTGACATCAATGTTACCAGGGGATGCAGTCCAACCTGGCTGCCAACGATCTTCGGTTCCAGAATGTTGCGGATAACCGTAACCACCAGGTATACACACAGCAGACCAAGTGCCAGGGTGTAATCTCCCTGAACCGCAGTGAGAATCGTCCAGGGAATCATGATGCCGCCGGTTCCCAGTACCGGAAGTATATCAAAGATTGATATCAAAAATGCAATCAGGATCGCATTGTCTATCCGAAGTATCGTAAGTCCGATGGAAAGTTCGATAAAGGTAATACACATGATCAGCGCATAGGAACGGATGCATTTAAACAGCGTATTTATTACATAATCCTTCACCTCTAATGCCAGTTTTCTGGGTTTTTCTTTTAGCTGCCTCAAGAGAAATCCCATCACCTTATCATAGTCAATGGTCAGAAAGAAAGTAGAAATCACAGTGAACAATACACGTATTAAAAATCCCGGAAGCGTGGATGCATAGTTGGAAATCGCTCCTATTACTTTCACGGACAGGCTTGATATGCTCTCTCCCAGGGATTTCACCAGATTCATTGTAATTTCTTCCAGCGTGGAAATTATGGACGGATCCAGCCTGGACAGGGATTTCTCCAGGGAATCAATTACTTCCATTAAAGAAGGCTCAATATCCTTTGCATAAATCTGAGGAATGTAAAAAAACAACTGCTGTACGGATGTAAACAACCGGATTCCAATAAGGGTAAACAGAACCCCAATTACCGCATAGAACAATATTACCAAAAGTATTGCAGCCAGAGTTCGGTTGATCCTGCATTTCCTGTTAAGGAAATTGATTGGTTTTTTAAGTATAAACGCAAAAACAAATGCCATTAAAAAGGGGGCTATATAAGACAAACCATACTTAAGCACAACTACTACAATTGCCCCGATAATAAAACAATATATAAAATTAACGATAAACCTTTTTCTTTTTTCTATCTCCATAGATAATAGGTCCTTTCTCAGCCAAGGCGTGTTTGGAAATTGCTTTCTGGCAGCTGTGCGTTCCAGTTGGTGGGACGTGCAGATGGCGGGAATGAATTAACACTCCCTGGTGCCGACAGGCGTAAATACGCCGCTATATGGCGCCCGCTATCTATCGACGTTTTTTACGCCGGCGGGTCTCATTATTTTATTCGAAAATGCCTGGGAGCCAGCCGGTAAACCAACACAAGCGCCACCGCGATGTAGCATATGGTAAATGCCAGTACCGCCATTGTGAAACCGGTTCCGCCCGCCTCTATTTTCAGGCACATAAAACAAATAAAATACATTGCACTGTTAATTGCTGTAAAAAACGGATTTTTAATATCCAGCCCTGTGGAATATGGCTGGAACACATAGTACAGGAATAAATGATGTACGGTAAAGAAAACAGCCAGCAGCATGACGGATACCGAAAATGCCAGAAGATCGATTGAAAATATTGTGGTCTGACACAATATGCAAAAAATTACCGCCACAGCACACAATGCGATTCCCACGACAAGATTATACAGGGATATCCGTATCAGCCTTATTTTAAAATTCTGCAGAATAGTTCCTGGTTTCCGATAGTATCCATACCGAAGCAGACTGATATCACAGTTATAAAACATAGCTCTGCAGGACTTATCTCCAACTGACATGGCGTACATGATAAAAACAAAGTACGGAAGCAGCACGCACAGATTCTCACTTAATTTTACCGCTGTATTTTTATCACTTACAAAGAGAAAGATTCCCCCTGCAAGGATAGCTGCTGTTATCGCAAGCCTGTAATAAATCGGTCTCACCAGCTGCCGGCGGTGCCTTGCAAAGAAAATAGCGTTCATGTACGCATATCCTTTTCGGTTCTGGTATTTCGCTACCTTTTCCTGACTGATTTTGAGATCTTTTTCTTTCATTTCTACTTCAGCAAAAGAAGATTGCTTTGCCTGCTTCATCGCATCTGAAAACAGATATTTTAATTCAATGGACCGCTTGAGTTTATTTCCATAGCCTTTATATCCCCACATGATATAGTAAAAAGCAACAGCCCCGGCTAAGACTGCAAGCAATACGAATACTGGATGAATAATAAGCGGAGCAACTGTCTGGGGCAGTTGCAGGAAAAGCGGAATGTAAGCGGCTGCAAGGGAAAAAAGAATCACTCCCCAGGCAAATCCCATATTCCTGGATAACACAAACCCTTTTTTATCGTAGAGGTATACCTGCAAAGCCTCTCCCATCATGCGAAATGAGAGAAATAGCAGCCACAGCCCAGCCCCCTGAAGTACGCTGCCTCCTGCCATTCGGGCTGCTATCATGAGAAATGGAAGGTAATATACAAAAAAGGGAACATATTTGGAAAGCAATGTTGCCTGCACGTACCTGGCTGCATCCATCTGCATGTATTTGATACAGGTAATCTTCTGCCTTGTAACAGAAAAAACCTGGCTGTCCTGTAATGGACCCAGAATACAATTCATAAAGAACAAAATATGAGCCATCCATAAAAACCGTTCTCCCGGAGCCATTATCTGATTCTTCCCCATAAATAGAAATGGTAATCCAACCATTACTGCTAAATAAAGGCCTTTGCCAACAAATCCCACAATCTGCATCAGAACCGCTATGAGTACTGTCAGTACTTTTTTTGCCAAATCCAGTCCGTATACCTGATCCGGCACCAGCTTTCCGATCACCCAGAGGCGTTTCAAATAATATAGAAAAACATTTACCTGCATCACCGTTTTCAAATGAAAAATGATCTTGAATGTCTTAATCATGGTCCTCCTCATCCTGTAATAACTCTATGATCCGGGTTTCAAAATCTTTACTTTTTAACATCTCATGATCCAGCTGCTGCAGCCTGCCTTCGCTCAAAACTACCAGCTCGTCGCAGAGGTCTGTTGCCAGTTGTAATATATGGGTAGAAAATATAATAATATGATCTTTCTTAATCTCACGCAGCAGTTTTTTGATTTCCAGTGCCACTACCACATCAAAAGAGGTCAGCGGTTCATCCAGAAGAATCACCGGCGGCCTTGCAATAATAAAACACAGCATCTGTAATTTGTTCTTCATACCATGAGAATAACCTTTTATCAGACGATTTCTGTCCTCCGGATCTATTTTCACCATGTCAAAATATGTATCAATCGTTATATCAGGATCTGTCCGGTCCTGGTTTATTTCCATATAAAATTTCAAAAATTCATATCCGGTGAGAAAATCCGGCAGAACCGGTGTGGAAAATACATAACCAATGTGATCTTCCGCCAATGCTTCCAATGTTCCGTCATCCCTGCAGATATTCGCCGTGCCGCTGTCCGGAGCAATTTCATCGCTCAGACAGTTAAATAACGTGGTCTTCCCTGCTCCGTTTCTTCCAAGCAGCCCATAAATTTTCCCTTTTTCAAACCGAAAAGTACATCCTTTCAGAACCTCTTTTTCACCAAATGATTTCCTGATCTGTTCTAACTGAAGTTCCATTCGCCCTCCTTTTTCTGTCCCTCTTTATTTCTTAAATTTGGTCAAATGATAGCATGAATTTTCATTTGCTTCAACAAGATTTCCTATGTTTATAGTTTTTTAATAACTAAGTACAGCATGACTGACGCCAATGCAGCAGATAGCAAAATAGACAGTGCTGTCAGTTTGGATTCTGACCGGATGGACTACTGGCACAAAAACCGGGTGAAAGCAGCTGTCTGCCCACCCGGTTATAAGTTATACGCTTTCTATTAATGATTCTCTGACTTTGCGTTTATGCCTGTTCTAATAATTCTTCTGCAACATTTCTGGCATATTCTTCACATGCGCCGCAGCAAAGGGATACATTGGTTTCATCCTGAATCTCTTCAAAGCTTGCTGCACTTTTGGCAACCGCTTCTTCCATCTCCCCTACCGTTACATTATAACAATTACAAACTACTTTATCTTTTTTCATGAGATTATCTCCTTTATCATCTAAATTAATATCAATAACTATTATCGATATATTTAATATAATATATTTTAGATAGAATGTCCAGAGTTTTCGTCTATTATTTCTAGCAATTTCTGGACCGGAGAATTTCATTTATTTCTTCTTCCGCCAGATCATGAACGGATAGTAAGGGTTGTGGCTCTTTCTGACCTTCGTTTAAAAATTTTTCAAACCACATCACATCATGCCATTTCCCAAATTTATATCCGGTATTGTGATAGACACCCAACAGCGCAAAGCCAAAATGCCGATGGAGATTTTCGCTTCTTTCATTTGGATAAGTAACCCCTGCATAGACATTTCGGATATTCTGGCGTTTCAGTATCTCTAACATGGCACCATACAGCGCTTTGCCAATGCCCTTTCCCTTTGCTTCGCCATCCACATACACGGACAGTTCTGCATTCCACTGATAGGCAGCCCGTTCCATCTGCCTGTGTGCATATGCATAACCACAGATCTTCCCTCCCTCTTCATATACCAGATAGGGATAAAAACGGGCTATTTCCCGGATTCTCTCTGCAAATACGCTAAGATTAGGCCTTTCATATTCAAATGTAATAACGGTATGGTCAATATATGGACCGTATATATTTAAAATGGCTTCTGCATCTTCCGGTACAGCCATTCGTATTTTGTTATTCATTTTATCACTCCTGCGCTCAGACTTCATTCTGGATTGATTATAATATAGGAAAGCAGTGATTGCAACTCCATATCCTTGGCGTTTTCCCTATCTTTCTACTGAATATGCTTTTTTAATATGTTTTTTTATGATAAAATAAGAGATAATATTTTTTACTGTAAAATTTTAACAATTCAGAAACTCCAAGGCAGGTAAAAGTCATGAAAAGAAACAAGATACTTATAGTCGATGATATGGAAATAAACCGGGCAATTTTATGTGAGCTCTTCCACAGTGATTACGATGTACTGGAGGCAGAAAACGGACTGACTGCTCTGAACCTTTTACATCAGCATCAGGACAGTATAGCTATTATTCTTCTGGATATCGTTATGCCTGTTATGGATGGATTTCAGGTCATGGAACATCTTCAGTCAGAAGGAATTATGAAGAAAATCCCGGTTATCCTGATCACTGCTGATACTTATCAGGAAAATGAAATTAAGGCGCTGAACCTGGGTGCTTCAGATATTATTTTAAAACCGTTTAATTCACATATTGTTAAAAAGCGTGTAGAGAACAGTATTGAACTTTACCGGCATAAGAATCATCTGGAAGATTTGGTAGAACACCAGACAAAAAAACTGACGGAAACCAATGATTTTATCATTGATGCCCTGAGTACGGTAATCGAATACCGCAGTCTGGAATCCGGGCAGCATATCCGGCGTATCCGGGTACTGACGAAAACTCTGGCATCCTGTGTACAGCGCATGTTCCCGGAATATAAGCTGACTCCCAGACTGATTGACACGATCGCCAGCGCTTCCGCCATGCATGATATCGGTAAGATTGCCATTGCGGATTCCATTCTTTTAAAACCGGGCCGTTTAACCCCGGAAGAATTTGAAGTCATGAAAACACACACGATCAAAGGCTGTGAAATTCTTCAAACCTTTCAGCGTATGGATGATAAAGTTTATTTGCATTATTGCTATGATATCTGCCGCTTTCATCATGAACGATGGGATGGAAGGGGTTATCCGGACGGACTCAAAGGGGATGAAATCCCTGTCTGTGCCCAGATTGTATCCATCGCAGATGTGTACGATGCACTGACAAGCGACCGCGTATACAAACCGGCATACTCCCACGAGGAAGCGGCTCAAATGATTTTGCATGGTGAATGCGGCACATTTTCCGAGCAGATGATTTCCTGCTTCCAGCAGGTATCCGGCATTTTCAAAGAAATCAGCGCTACTTACAAAGACGGCGCCATAGAGAATAATATTACCGCAACTTTTCTTCCGAATCAAACTGAGCTTTCCGCACCCTCCGTTAAAGATCCTTCTGACATTGCCAGAGAATTACAGGAGGCCTCTACTGCCTTGCAGAAAGAAACTCTGGAACGGGACGCTTTAATTAACGCCATTCCCGGCGGTGTGGCAAAAGTCGCGGTAGATGACGAATTTCGCATTTTGCTTGCTTCCGAGGGATTTTATAAGCTGACGGGATATACCAGAAATGAATATCATGCAGCCCCCATAGAGGGAAAAGGAATCCGCCTGATTCTGGAAGAAGATATTCCCGAGCTGACCCAATCCATTAATCAGCAGATGAAAGATGGCTCTCCCATCTCTGTTCAATACCGGATTCGAAAAAAAGATGGAGGCATTGCCTGGATAGATGTCCATGGCTCTGCTGTGGAATTAGAAGACGGCATTGCCATTGTGCAGGCGGTATTTATAGACCAGACGCTGTCCAAGAAAACAGAAAACATGCTTTTGATGAACGAGGAGCGGTATCGGATTATTGTAGAACAGGCTCAGGATATTATTTTTGAATGGGATATGATGAACAGTACCATGTATCATTCACCAGCCTTTGAAAAGAAATTCAAATACGATCTTCCCATACACAATTTCTGGGAAACCATATGTACAACAGATATTGTCCATGAAGAAGACAAGAAACCCTTTCTGGATTTTAAAGAATTGCTGCGCAGCGGACAGTCCCATGCTGAACTGGAAATCAGGATAAAAATGAATACCGGAGAATACATCTGGTGCAGGATCAAGGCAAATGTTATCTTTGATCAGAACCAGCATCCCATCCGAACAATTGCCACCATATCAGATGTGGACGATTACAAAAAGGAAAATGCACTTTTGGAAAATATGGCGCAAAAGGATCTGCTGACCGGCATCTATAATAAGCTTACTACCGAAAAAATCATACAGGATTATCTGTCTGCTGACGGTAAAAACAAATGCCACGCTTTGTTTATTATTGATATCGATAACTTTAAAACAGTTAATGATACGTTCGGACATACCGTTGGGGATACGGTTCTGCAAATGATCAGTTCCTGTCTGAAGACCCATTTCCGAACAGAAGATATTATCGGAAGGGCAGGCGGAGATGAATTTGTAGTATTCTTAAAAAATGTGCCTTCGGATGCCCTGATCTATGAAAAAGCGGAATTACTCCGGGATGCCCTGCAGAATTTTTCCTTATCCGCCAAAGAATCCTTTCCTATTTCCATCAGCATCGGAATATCACTTTATCCACAAAATGGCTGCAAATACGCAGAGTTATTCACAACGGCGGATAAAGCATTGTACCGCTCTAAAAGAGATGGAAAAAACCGTTATACTTTTTATAATCAGGAGATTTGCTGATTCAGGGACGCTTTGTAGATAGCGATGTCATACAAAGCGTCCCCTTCTCAGAATATCCCAACACTCTCGATTATGGCGTCTAGTAGTGTAACGTTATAAATTGTTTATCCTATCACTAGATATCTCCATTTTTGTAAACAATTTTCCCGTCTATGATCGTATACAGCGTCTGTGTAAAAATTTCCAACGGATTACCGGAAAATATAACAATATCTGCATCCTTACCCGGTTTCAGACTGCCCACACGGTCCGATACTCCGCATATGATTGCCGGATTAATTGTAATTGCCTTTAATCCTTCTTCCATGGGCAGCCCCTGCTTTACGGAAAGCCCTGCACATAAGGGAAGGTATCGGATCATGGAAACCGGATGATCGGTTGTAATTGCGATCAGTACTCCGCTCTCCTGCAGGATTTTATCCGTCTTAAAACTTAAATTCTCGATTTCTATTTTAGATTTAGAAGTTAAATCAGGACCCACAATACAGGGATAACCGGATTCCACTATTTTTTCCGTTATCAGATGTCCCTCTGTACAATGATCCAGGGTTAAATCCACTCCATATTCTTTTGCGATTCGTATTGCCGTCAATATATCATCTGCTCTGTGCACATGAGCTTTTAATGGAATTTCCTTCCGAAATACAGGCATCCAGGATTCCATTTGGAAATCTTCCTCATCCACATCTAACTCCCCTGCCTCTTTTTTCAGAAAATACTTCCTTGCCTGAAAGAGCGTTTCTCTGAGAAGAGACGCAATTCCCATGCGGGTAGCGGGGCATACATCCTTGTTTCCATAGTTATTCTTAGGATTTTCTCCAAAGGCGATCTTCATCGCTGCCGGCTGCCGGATCACCATATCATCAATACAGCGCCCATGAGTCTTCAGGAATGCAAACTGTCCGCCCACCACATTAGAGCTGCCAGGTCCCGCCATGACAGAAGTAATCCCAGCCATAATTGCTTCATGAAACGCCGGGTCTAACGGATCGATAGCATCAATTGCCCGAAGAGCAGGAGTAACGGGGTCCGTCACCTCATTGCTGTCATCTCCAATGCTCCCATGCTTTTCTTCCGTAATACCAATATGGCAATGGGATTCAATGATACCGGGCATCACCCAGCTGCCGCCGGCATCTATGATCTCATCCTCACCGCTGAGCGGGAACAACTCTTCCATGCCCCCCACTTCCACAATTTTGCTGCCTTTGGTACGGACGTACCCATTTTCATAGGTTTTTCCTTCCATCGTATGGATTTTTCCTTTTATGATTAACAAATAATATCCCTCTTTCTATTGCAAATGCTTTTTTCGAAATAATGTACGTAATAAATATTCTTTCGCTATTATTTGTTATTATTCAAAAATTATCCATTTTTTTAGCAGGGCATGTTTTACGCCCTGCTAAATATTCCATGTGATACAATCCGATATTCCACTTTTGCTTCTTTTTGATAGTGAACAAGCCCAATATATATAATTTCCCCATTTAAACCATGAGCATATTGTAAATTCTCAATCTGTGCGATAGCCTCCTTTGCAAGAGCTTCCAGATTATGGTTCGTCTTGTCTGTATACTTAAACTCCATAATTATATGTGGATTTTCTTTTCTTCTGGATATCATAAGGATATCACTTCTTCCCTTTCCACTCTCACGATTGCTTTTTATTTCATAGATATCACTTAAGCAGACACACATCCCAAGCATCATCATGTGATAGCTGCTTTCTCTGTCTCTCTTCGTCAAATCATGATAAGAGGGCAGCGATAAAAGTATCTCCCGGTAAATTTGTTCAAAGGCTTCTATGTCTTTTTCCATCAGTGCAGTTGCCAGAACTTCCAGTTGGTTACTTCCAACATGAAGATAATGTGCCGTCAGCGCTTTAAATGATTCCCGTACCTCACCATTTGGAATACGCAGAACATATTTGTTATTGCGAATCACATTTTGAATTGTGACATACCCGGCATTAATCAACAACCCCCACAACGAGGCACTGCTTTTTTCTTCATAAAAAGAAGTTTGAATATCTGCTACAACCGAAACCTCACCACTTTCCATCAATGTTTCGTAACTCCCTAAAAATGATTGATCCGCAGATGATATCGCTTTTTTAACCATGATATTCGAACTGGTATTTACCCAGAACAATTCCAGACATTTTCTGTTGGCATAATTAATTACAGACCACGGATTATAGATTTCAACGCCTCCAAATCTATATCCGTCATACATCTCTTTCACATGCTCATCCAGTTCCAGTCCATAATAATTCAACAATACACCAACCTCTCTGTTCGTAAATCCAAAACAGTCCGCATATTCAGGATCCTTTACTGTACATACCAACAGGTTATTTAAGTCCGAAAAAATGTTTTCTTTTGCAACACGTTGAATTCCGGTTAACATGGATGCATTCAGGTATTCATTATCTTTTAATGCAGTTCGAAGAAGCGTTGCCAGGACATCATAGACTTTTGCATAATATCCATTCACATGTGCTTCTATAAAGGGTGTATCATATTCATCAATTAAAATATAGGGACGTATACCATAATATTCGTACAATGCTTTACTCAATTTATAGAGACAATTGGAAATCAGTGCCAGATCATCCCCTCTTTCTTTCAACTCCTGATAGATTCTCTTCAGATCATATCGGACAGTATCAGACACTTTTTTATCCCGGATGATCTCTGTATATTCATCCAGCAGAGATTTCAGGCTGTCATAAAGAAGGCTGATTAAAAATGTACTGCTGCTTCCCTTACAGTCCTTAAAGCTTATAAATATAACAGGTGCCTTATTCATCCGCTGTGCATATACAGTCTCCATGATCCTGGTACCTTCAAATATATCCCCCGCATCCTTTGTGATATCCAAAAACTCAGTAAGCATGCTCATCCCCAATGTCTTACCAAAACGTCTGGGTCTGGTAACAAGTGTCACAGCTGCATCCCTCTCCAGAAACTCCTGAATCAGCAGTGTCTTGTCAACATAATAATTATTCTTTTCCCTTATAATACGAAAATCCTGCTTCCCAATGGGCAATGTCTTTTTCAAATGTTTTTATATTATAGCCCAAATTCTTAATCAATGCCACCTGAAAAGTTTTGCCTGAATTAAAACCTGAATTAAAAAAACACGCTCCTGAACCACTTGAGCGTGTTTTATAAGATTTACTCTAAATGATAAACCTCTTCCATCCCGGACCAGAATTCCTCTTCTTTCCTGTCCGCCAGAGGCTGCATCAACGGCTTAACCAGATCCCACCACTTTTGCGTCGCCGGATCGGCTGCAACTTTTGCCATGTCTGCATCAAAGTCTTCTCCCACATATTCATAGTACGCAAACATGTAGTCCCCTCTTTGATAGATAGAATAGTTCTGGATGTTGCATGCTTTCAGTATTTCATTTACTCCCGGAAGGGGGTCTGCATGATATGCTTTGTACTGTTCCAGACCCTCGGGTTTTATTTTGATCATTTCACCAATTCTTTTCATATTAATCCCCCTGTATAGCGCAAGCCAGCCTGCGTTATTCCTTTAGCTTTTACCCTATCCATTTCTGTATTAATGTTACTCTTCACCATAGATTTTCTGTGCTTCATCAAACAGGGCTTTTATGTTTGCCGGCGGCACATCCGGCATAATTGCTTCGTGGCTTGGAGAAATAATTAACCCTGTTGGGAAGATGGTTCGTAACTCTCTGACTTTCCCACACACTTCTTCCGGTGTTCCGTTTACCAGAAGATCCTGGGTATCTACACCGCCGCAGAAGGAAACCTTACCATCAAATTTTTCTTTCAGGAGCTCCGGCTGCATACCGGCTGCAAGTGCCTGAATGGGGTGTACAATATCTACGCCGGCTTCTATTAAATCCGGAATAACATCAGCGATTGAACCGCAGGAATGATAAATGACTTTCAATCCATAACTGTGTGCTTGTTCCACCAGTTTTCTGCATCCGGGCATGATGAACTCTTTTACCATTGCCGGAGAAAGCATCAGTCCCCGCTGGCTTCCCATATCATTGCCGATCAGTACTGCATTTAATTTTCCTTTTGTTGCTTCGTAAAATATTTCATTTGCTTTCAGGTAGAAATCCACAATCTTATCATTCACCGCCTCATACACTTCCGGATTGGCAATCATATTCATGAGTGCTGTCTCCATTCCAAAAGAAGCGCATGCATCCTGAAAATGAGCTGACCACATCATGCCCAAAACCACTTTGCCCTCAGGTGCCAGTTCTACTCTGCGTCTGCATTCTTCCACATCAATATATTGGGCTGGATCCGGCCACTCAAAGAAATCCAGGTCCTCCAGGTCTTCTGCATCTTTAAAGCATCCGTCTGCCGTTAAGGTTCGGTCTTCTACGTCCACATTTCCATCCATATACCAGTCAAATGCTGCATAAATTGCACTTGCCGTTGGAGACTGATAGGGTACCTCTACCGCATAGAAGTCATCTCCCACCGCCAGTTTTAATTCGTGCATATTTTTTACACCGTAATAATCAAATAACGCCGGCTGTGCAAAAATATCCGGCATGCCCAGCCATGCCGCCGGTCTGTCTACCGGCTTTCTGTCTACCGTTGCATAAAAACGTTCTAAACTGTTCATCCTTTATTCCTCCCAAATTTACTCTCATCTAAACACGCCCTACGCCTGGCTTCTCTTCTGGATGCTGTTGATAATAACCGCACCAAAGATAACAAGACCCTTAATAACGCTCTGCATATATGCGTTTACACCTAATAATACCATACCATTACTTAAGATTCCAACAAATAGTAAACCAATAATGGTTCCGCCAAGCTTTCCTTCACCGCCCATCATATTCGTTCCGCCGATGATTGCACCAGCGATGGTATCCATTTCCCAGCCGTTAGCACAAGTGGGATCTCCGGAACGTACTTTGGATGTTAACAGCACGCCTGCAACACCGCAGAGCATGGATGAAATAACGAAAACCATTGTTTTTACTTTTTCCACGTTAATACCGGAAAGCCTTGCTGACTCCTGATTTCCTCCTATGGCGTAGACCGATCTGCCAAATGCCGTGTATTTCATAATGTAAATAAAGACTGCATAGAAGATAATCATGTAAATGACCAGATAGGGAACCGGACCTATGGACCCCGAAGCTATTTTTCCAAAGGAATCCGGAAGTCCTGCTACCGGATATCCGCCGGTAATGGTCTGTGCCAGTCCTCTGAATGCCTGCATCAGCGCCAGTGTTACCAAAAATGAATGGAGTTTCAGCTTTGCGGTAACGCCACCGGAGATAAATCCTAATACTCCTGCCACTAAAACGGTGAGAATAATTGCAACCGGAATTGGCAGCCCGGCATTCATCATCATTGCTGCACATACAGAAGCAAAGGCTACAATGGACCCCACACTCAAATCAATATTTCCGGTTATAATAATCATCGTCATACCGATTGCAACAATAGACTGTATGGATATCTGTTTTACAATTGTCATTAGATTTGCTGTGGTTAAAAATTTGTCACTGGCTACTGCCATAATAATACACATTAAAACCAAAACAAAATACATGATATACTTCATTAAAAATGCTTTTATATCGAAACTTTTTGCTTTCGCATTCATCTTTCTATCCTCCAAAATTTACATAAGCATGTCTGAAACACACTGGTTCCATGTTATACAATTACACGCCAGCGACTGCTGCTGTACTCGTTGCATAATCAAGCAGTACCTCTTGTGTCAAATCTTTATTTTCTAACTCTCCGGTGACTTTTCCAGCTGCTAAAACCAGTATACGGTTTGAAACCTGCAGCACCTCCGGAAGATCTGAGGAAATCATAATAATCCCGATTCCCTGTTTTGCCAGCTCGTTGATCAGGGCATAGATCTGGTTTTTACTGCCAATGTCAATACCTCTGGTGGGTTCGTCCATAATGAGAATCTTAGGTTCTGTAGCCAGCCATTTTGCAATTACAACCTTTTGTTGGTTTCCGCCGCTTAAATCCAGAGCTCTTTGATTTCCGTCACGGCATTTGATACTGAGGGATTTGATATATCCATTCATCAGATCCACTTCTCTATGCAAATCCAGTCCGATTTTCTTTTTCAATTTGTCCAGAATGGTCATGCCCACATTTGTATGCAGATCCATATTCAATATCAGACCTTCTTCTTTTCTA
Source organism: uncultured Robinsoniella sp. (assembly GCA_900540475.1). GTDB lineage: Bacteria > Bacillota > Clostridia > Lachnospirales > Lachnospiraceae > Robinsoniella. The sequence goes on from UQGG01000017.1 coordinate 128,572, forward strand.
TCTTCTGTAACAAATCCTATTCCGGCCTTTTTAGCATCCCTTGGGGATTTTATATGTATTTCTTTTCCTTCTATGAAAACTTCTCCGGAATCCCTGGGGTCTGCACCAAAAAGTGCCCTTACAAACTCGGTTCTTCCTGCCCCGGCAAGTCCTGCAATTCCCAGAATTTCTCCCTTGTGAAGCTTCATATTCACATTGTTGAACTTCTTGCCGGAAGAAAAATTTTTGACTTCCAGTAAAACTTCGTTCGTTGCACAATTTGCCTGCTCGGTAACAGTCATCTTCTTACCGACCATGTTTTCAATAATTACGTTTTTCGGCGCATCCTCTATATCTAAAGTTTTAATGTATTTTCCATCTCTGTATACCGAAATCCTGTCACAGATGATCGGCAGTTCTTCCAGCCTGTGAGAAACGTAGATAATACTAATTCCTTTTTCCCGCAGTCCTTTTACAACCTTAAACATATTTTCAATATCATTGTCCGATAAGGAAGCTGTGGGTTCATCCATGATCAGCACCTTTATCTCATTCGAGAGTGCCTTTGCAATCTCTACCATCTGCTTACCGGCAACACTCAGGGTTCCTACAATTGCATCCGGTTTGATATTACACTCTAATAAATCTAAAATTTTCTGAGCCTCATCATTTATCTTTTTCCAGTCAATTTGATTCACAGGACCCATTTTCTTCTTTATTAATTTCCCCATGTAAATGTTTTCCGCTACGGATACGGTGTTTATTAAACTAAATTCCTGATAAACAGCACTGATTCCCAGGGCACGCGCCTCAAATGTAGACTTTACATTGATTTCACTGCCATCCAGATAAATTTTTCCTTCATCCTTTGATAAAGCTGCTGTAATAATTTTAATCAAAGTACTTTTTCCTGCTCCATTCGCACCAACCAGAGCATGCACCTCTCCCTTTCTCAGTTCCAGACCGGCATTCTCTAAAGCGATGATTCCGCCAAACTTTTTCGTAACGCCCTCTGCCTTTAATATAATGTCAGACACTTCCTTCACCTTCGCCTTCTTTTATTCTACTTGTTAACCTGCTCCTTATGTTATCCCAGCAGCTTGTTAGAGCATGTTTGAAAAATGCTTTCTGACAGCTTTGCGTACCAGAGCGTGTTTTAAAATTGCTTTCTGACAGCTTTGCGTACCAGAGCATGTTTTAAAATTGCTTTCTGACAGCTTTGCGTCCCAGTTTGTGGGAGATTTGTCCCGGATGAAGGGCGCATAGCGGGCTATGTAACCTGAATTCGGGGAAAATATGCCGCAAAGTGGGGCGTGCAGATGACAGGAATTAATTTTCAAACAAGCTCTAATTTGCGGAATTGAATTTTCAAACACGCTCTTAAGCTCCTGGTTATATTTTATTGACAGTCTCAGCTTATTTTACTAAATCTTTGTGTTCATCAATATAAGTCTGAACTTCCTGTGCATTGTCTCTGGTGTATGTTTTTAAAGGAACCAGTGTTTCTTTGTCAATGGTCTCGCCCTTTGCTGCTTTAACTGCATTTTCAACTGCTTTGTATCCGATATCATAAGGCATCTGTGTTGTAATTGCCTGTAATTTTACAGCATCACTTTGCATGTCTTTTGCAAGATCAACGCTCATATCCGTTCCCATTACAACTACTTCTGCATTTCCTGCGTTCTGAAGAGCTGCCACACATCCTAAGAGTGAAGTCTGGTTCCATGCCCAGATTAACTGCACATCCGGATTTGCTGTTAAGATCTGCTCCGTAATATCAAGACCTTCTTCCTGCAATTCTGCATCCTGCTCTGCAACAACTTCCAGCCCGGCTACATCTTTAATGGCATCCTTGAACCCTTTACAGCGCTCAACGCCCACTTCATAACTGCTGTTTCCGATGATTGCCATCTTACATCCGTCCGGGAAATTCTCTTCCACATATTCCTTTACATATTCTCCGGTTTTTCCGCCCAGATCGTAATTGGAGACCCCTACAAACCCTTGTGTATCGGTATTAACGGTTGTATTCCAGTTCACAATCGGAATGGAAGCGTCCTTTGCACTTTCCACTGCCGCTACAGATGCATCTACGGAAAGAGGAGAGATTACCAGTGCGTCTACCTGCTGTGCCACATATGTTGCAACATTATCGGATTCCTTGGAAACTTCATTGTCGGAACTTACGATACTGAATTTAACGCCAAGATCTTTTGCTGCTGCTTCCTGTCCCGCGATAACTTCCGCAAACCATTCACCAGATGTATTCATAATGACAGAACCAATGGTCAGGTCTCCGTTTGCAGCTGTATCTCCTGCTGCTTCACTGCCTGCACCCTCTGTGCCTGCCGCTGTATCTCCTGCTGCTTCTGTAGATGCCGCCTGGGTTGAACCGGTTGCTGCTGCCTCCGTTGACCCCTTATCGGATGATCCACATCCTGCCAGCATTCCTGCCACCATTGCTGCACAAATTAATCCGCTTAAAACTTTCTTCTTCATTTGATATCCTCCAATTTGTTGTTTTGCTATTTGCTACACTCATAATATAAAACAATCCCACAAAAAAATTAATTCAATTTTTTCATGGGATTGGTCGATATTTTCACATATATTCTTTTTTTCATTAATCGTATAAATATTTAAAAATTATTTCTGGTAGATGTGCGTTGCAGTTTGTGTGGTGTGCAGATGGGAATGATTTAAAAGAAGGCTCTACTAGAGGACGCTTTATGTCTGTTAAATGCATTATATTGGTGTTTTGCTGATTAAGGACGCTTTGTAGATATAGGTAGTGTACGGAAAGAGAAGGGGGCGAACCAGGAGAGGTGTTTGGAAGGCTT
>UQGG01000018.1 GCA_900540475.1 uncultured Robinsoniella sp.
TGAACCGAGAAATGCATCAGGATTTCTCGGTGAATGCCCGCGTGCCGCCAAAAAGCGCTTCGGAAAGGTTAGAAAATACCAGTTCTGCGGCCAGCTGACGGAGCCCATGCCAGTTTCCCACGCCCATCTTTTCGTACACTACCTATCATTTACAAAGCGTCCCTTAATCAGCAAAACCCAAATTTAGAGTTTTATAACCGCATGGGCTCATTATGTTCTTGCTAAGTAAAGACCTGAATTGTTCGTAGTATATTTATAACCTGAAATTGTACGTTGTAGTATTAGAGCGTGTTTGAAAATCACTTCCTTACCTCAAGTATCCGCCAAAAAAAGAAACACCTGACATGTATCATGCTTTTGCATTTACATGTCAAGTGCTTCTCTAGTACTACATCCTGCCTTTACCGGGTGACATTTCTGACCCACTTATAAGTACGATACCTCCACGTTGTAGCCGGAAGTTTTACAATCTCGTCGCTGAGCAATATGATATAGACCACAATTACTGGTGCTTTGAATACAAATGCGGCAATTGCTCCCAGGAAGATCGCAAAGCCCCACAGGGATATTAAATCCAGAATCAGCCCGAACCTGGTATCTCCGCCTGCACGGAAAACCCCCACAACCATGGTGGTATTATATGCCTGAGCTATTACAAAATAAGACATGACAAACATCATCGCCCGTAAATATCCCTGTGCCTGTTCACTCAGTGTCAGATTGGCTCTTACAATCGGTGATATGGTTAGAATAACACCTGCACCAACCACTCCCAATGCCAGTGACAGCTTCACAAATCGTTTACCATAAAGCTTGGCAAGATCTTCCCTGCCTTCTCCTATGACCTTTCCTATCATAATCGCGGTTGCATTGGATAGCCCGAAAGTTACTACCATGGCAAGCTGTTTTACTACCTGTGCCACGGAATTTGCTGCTACAGCAGGACTTCCCAGATGTCCGATAACCGCCGTTAACATAGAGACACCCAGTCCCCAGAACATCTCATTTAAGACAACCGGCACTGCATATACCAGGAAATCTTTCATCAAAAGCTTATCTTTCACAAAGAAATCCTTTATGCGGAAACGAACCGTATGATTCATCTTTTTCGAGTAGAAAAGCACAATCACGAACTCGGTTATTCTTGCAATCAATGTGGCAAGTGCCGCACCCTTTATTCCCATTGCCGGAAATCCCAGCAGACCAAATATAAAAACGGCATTCAGTCCAACATTGACCATCAGGGAAACCATATATACAATCGTGGAAATGATTACCCGCTCGATACTTCTCATAATGTTCAGATAAACCAGTGTGGTAGCCGCAAATAAATAAGAAAATACGGTAATTCTTAAATATTCCACACCACCCTGGATTACATCCTGCTCTGACGTAAAGATGTGCATGATCTGATAAGGAAATAGCAGTACCACAATCATAAACCCAGCCGCTACACAAAGTGCAATCCGCATAGAAATCCCCAGAATCTTTTCAATAGACCGGGTGTCCTTTTTTCCCCAGTACTGAGCAGTTAAAACCGCCGCACCGGATGTCAGTCCAAAGAATACCAAAGTCATAATAAAGTATACCTGGCCCGCCAGAGACGATGCCGAAAGTGCCGTCTCACCCACTTTTCCAAGCATGATTACATCGGCAGAGGTTACACCGACATTAATCAGATTCTGCAGCGCCATGGGTAGAACCAGTGTGGCAACTAATTTGTAGAACTGTTTTTTTTCTTCTTTGCTGTTAATTTGATACATAGCCCCTCCCTCGGATTAGTAGATTATTGAGTAAATACTCTAAAGCATGTTTTCAAACATGCTCTATTAGTCCATAAAATTTGAATTCACAATAGATTGGGATTCAAGCTTTATGGACTACTAGGCTATTATATCAATGTTCTGACAAATTACAAGCTTTTTTTAAAGTGTACCGCCGCTTAATAGCTCTCTTAAAATACGGTTTACCGTCCCTGGATCTGCCTTTCCTTTCATGGCTTTCATCGTCTGCCCTACCAAGAATCCTATTGCTTTTTCTTTTCCGTTTTTATAATCGGTTACCGACTGGGGATTTCCGGCTGCAACCTCTGCAATGACGCTCCTTAATGCCCCTTCATCATTTACCGTCTTCAACCCATGTTCTTCTACATATAACACAGGATCAGCATCTTCATGGAAAATATGCTCAAATACCTCTTTGGCAACACTGCTGTTAATGGTGCCTGCCTCGGTAAGTTCTACCAGCTTCGCCAGGTTTTCCGGTGAAAACGTAATGTCTTCCGGTTCCCGGTTCTTTTCTTTCAGAAGTCTGAGTGTCTCTACCATGAGCCAGTTTGAAACCTTCTTGGGTTTCTTGCAGATTGCCGCTGCCGCTTCAAAAATATCAGCCATTTTTTTAGACGATGTTAAAATGCCAGCGTCATAATCCGGTATATCGAACTCTTTTTTATAGCGAAGCAGTTTTTCTGCGCGAAGCTCGGGCTGTGCTTCTTTTATTTTGTGAATCCACTCATCACTGATCAGGATTGGCGGCAGATCCGGGTCCGGAAAATAGCGGTAGTCTTTTGCATCTTCTTTGGATCGCATAGGATAAGAAGATTCTTTATTGTCATCCCACCGCCTGGTTTCCTGAATTACACTTTTGCCTTCCTCCAGCAATTCGATCTGTCTGGCACGTTCTCCTTCAATTGCCCGTGCTATAGCCTTAAAGGAATTCAGGTTTTTCATTTCTGTACGTGTGCCCAGTTTTTCTGTTCCGGCTTCTCTTACAGACAAGTTGACATCCGCCCTCATGGACCCCTCCTGCAGTTTACAATCCGAGGCTCCAAGATATTGAATCATCAGCCGCAGTTTTTCCAGATAAGCAATTACTTCCCGTGCTGTTCTCATATCCGGCTCGGATACGATTTCTATCAGAGGCACCCCGCTTCTATTATAATCCACCAGTGAACAGTCTTCCCATTCGTCATGAATCAGTTTTCCCGCATCCTCTTCCATATGAATTTCATGGATTCCAACGGTTTTCTTTCCGCTCTCCGTTTCAATCTCGATTCCACCATCATAGCAGATTGGCAGATACAGTTGTGAGATCTGGTAGTTCTGTGGATTATCGGGATAAAAATAATTTTTACGGTCAAATTTACAATACTGGTTGATCTTACAATTTGCAGCTAGCCCCACCGCCATGGCATACTCCACTACCTGTTTATTCAGAACCGGCAGACTTCCAGGCATTCCCGCACAAACCGGGCAGGTATGGGTATTGGGTGCACCCCCAAATGCTGTCCGGCAGGAACAGAAAATTTTCGTTTCGGTAGCCAATTCCACATGGACTTCCAGTCCGATTACGGTTTCATACTGTTTACTCATGGGCACTTCTCCTCAATTCGTACCATCTGAGGCGCTTCATAAGTTCTGCTCTGTTCAAAACTGTAAGCTGCCCGGATGATTTTTTTCTCTTCAAAACAATTTCCTATCAACTGAACTCCTATGGGTAACCCCTGCGTATCCTTACCGCAAGGTACTGAAATTCCGGGAAGTCCTGCCATGTTTACTGAAATTGTATAGATATCCCCCAGATACATTTTCAGCGGATCCGCAAGGCTTTCCCCAAGCATTGGTGCTGCAGATGGCGCCGTGGGTCCCAGAATAACGTCATACTTTTGAAATGCCGCATCGAATGTCTGTTTCATCAAAGCCTTAGTGCGGAGTGCCTTCAGATAATATGCATCGTAATATCCGGAGCTTAATACAAAGGAACCCAGCATAATACGCCTTTTCACCTCAGTTCCAAAGCCCTGGGAACGGCTTTTCTTATACATATCATGCAGCCCCTGATATTCCGGCGCCCGGTATCCGTATTTCACTCCGTCGAACCTGGATAGGTTGGAACTTGCCTCTGCTGAAGCAATGACATAATAAGCAGGCACAGCATATTCCACCAGCTTTAAGTCAAATTCCTCCACGACTGCTCCCTTTTTCCGAAGTACATCTGCCACCTTTAGAACAGCCTCCTTCACCTGGCTATCCAGTCCCTTACCCAGATAATCTGCCGGTATTCCAATGCGCATGCCCTTTAGATCCTCTCTTAGTGCGGATGTAAAATCATAACTTTCCCTGAGGACGGACGTACTGTCTTTTTTGTCATAGGAAGCCACAGTCTCCAGAATAGCTGCACAGTCAGATACATCCTTTGCTACCGGACCGATTTGATCCAGTGAGGAACCATAGGCGATCAGTCCGTATCTTGAAACAGTTCCGTAAGTGGGCTTTAGCCCCGTAACTCCACAGTATGAACTGGGCTGGCGGATAGATCCCCCGGTATCCGAACCAAGTGCGAAGAAACATTCCTCTGCTGACACTGCTGCACAGGACCCTCCCGAGGAACCTCCCGGAACATGCCGGAAATTCCAGGGATTTCTGGTAACGCCAAATGCTGACGTCTCTGTGGTGCTTCCCATAGCAAACTCATCCATATTTGTTTTTCCCAAAACAATCACGCCTGCTTCTTCCAGGTTAGAAATTGCCTGGGCAGAATATCCGGGAACAAACTTCTCCAGCATCTTTGAACTGCAGGTTGTGGGAATCCCTTTAGTGCAGATATTATCCTTTATGGCTGCCGGCACTCCCGCCAGAGGTCCCTTCAGCCTTCCTGCATCAATCTCTTTTTGTACCTCATCTGCCCTATGCAGTGCCCCTTCTCTATCCACAGACACATAGGCATGCACCTTATCTTCTATTTCACTGATCTGCGCCAGCGATGCACAAACGGCTTCTTTCACAGATATTTCTTTTTGCTTAATCTTTTTTCCCAGTTCCAGGGCTGTCAGACTTTTTATACTCACCATATAAATCTCCTCTCACTATAACGGACTTTGTCTTATTCCACGGTCTTCGGTACTTTAAACATGCTGTCCTTCTGCTCCGGAGCATTCGCCAGTATCTGTTCTCTTTTATCTCCATTTTCCACCTGATCCTCACGGAATACATTGTGAATGGAAAATACATGAGACATAGGCTCTACGTTAGCCGTGTCCAGCTCATTCAATTTATCAATATAATCCAGCATGCTGTTCATATCCTTTTTCGCCTGCTCTTTTTCTTCCGGGGACAATTCCAGTTTCGCCAGAATCCCAACATATTCGATTGTTTCGTCATTGATCTTATTTGCCATATTAATTCCTTTCTTTCTCTGAAATACGACGCTCTAGAGCGTGTTTTAAAATTGCTTTCTGGCAGCTGTGCGTCACACTTTGTGGGAGATTTGTCCCGGATGAAGGGCGCGTAGCGGGCTACGTAACCTGAATTCGGGGCAAATATACCGCAAAGTGGGGCGTGCAGATGACGGGAATGAATTTTCAAACACGCTCTAAGGTTCAAGTCTGGATAAATCTCTGGGGAAAAGAGTTGTTTCCCTTACATTATCCTCATCCAGAAGCTTCATTGTAAGTCTCTCCAGACCGATTCCCAGTCCGCCATGTGGCGGCATGCCATGTTTAAAAGTGTCCAGATATTGTTCCAGGCCTTCCTCCGACATTCCCTTTGCAGCTATTTTATCTGTCAGCATCTGATAATCATGAATGCGCTGGCCTCCCGTTGTTATTTCCATCCCTTTAAACAATAAATCAAAGCTTAAGGTAAATCTGGTATCCGCCGGATCATCCTTTGCATAAAAGGGACGCTTTTTGGAAGGATAATGGGTTACAAATACAAAGTCAGCGTCAAACTCTTCTTTAAAATATCTTCCAATCAAAATCTCCTCTTCCGGTTCCAGGTCAAATGGATTCCTGATTTTCCGCTGGTATTTTTCTGAAACCAGTTTCTTTGCTTCCTCAAACCGCACTGCCGGGATCTGTTCCACATTTGGAAGTGTGATGCCCAGGATTTGAATTTCCCTGGCATAATCCTTTTTTAATAGCCTCATGGTATACTGTAAAAATCCGGTTTCCATTTCCATAATGTCTTCAAAACTGTCGATATAACCCATTTCAAAATCCAGACTGGTGTATTCGTTCAGATGGCGTTTTGTATTATGTTTTTCGGCACGGAATACCGGTGCTGTCTCAAAAACCCGGTCAAATACCCCGACCATCATCTGCTTATACAACTGAGGGCTTTGTGCCAGAACGGCAGGCCTGTGAAAGTAATCCAGTTTAAAAATATTGGAGCCTCCCTCCGCGCCTTTTGCCCCAATCTTAGGCGTTCTGATTTCGGTAAATCCCTCTTCATACAGGAAATCCCGGAATCCCCTTACAAGACCTTCCTGAATTTTAAATTTAGCTCTTTCTCTGATATTTCGAAGCGAAATGGGTCGCATGTTCAGCTTAGCTTCCAGAGAAGTATTCATTTTCCATTTGGAAATAGGCAGCGGAAGTGCTTCTGCAGGCTCGCTTAAAATCCGAAAACTGCTGATCCTGATCTCAAATCCCCAAGGTGCCCGTTCTTCTGATCTGACCACTCCGGTCACTTCCATGGCTGCTGCTTCCCGCAAGTCCTTAAAATTTCCAGCCGTCAGACCTTTTTCAAATACACATTGCAGCAGGCCTTCTCTTTTTCTCAATACCACAAAGGCTACCTCTCCCATATCACGTATGGTATGCACGGTACCATTTACCACAACTTGCCTGCCCTCATATTCTTCTGCCGACAGGCTGCTGATCTCCAATGCTTCTTTTTTCATGACTCCAGTTAAAAATTCCATAATATACCCCTTTCTTTACATATACGGTCGAACAGCCAATTATGGAAAAAACTGCCGCAGGGGGTCAGAGAACGCAGACTTAGCCTGTAATTCCCATTCGCACCTTTGCGACAGTTTTTTTTCAATTGTTATTCGACGTCAGTTATAGGGCGTGTTTGAAAAATGCTTTCTGACCGCTGTGCATCACAGTTTGAAGTGTGACGCGCAGATGGCGGGTTTGATTTTTCAAATGCGCTCTGGTTCGAAAGCTTTCCCGGAACTGCTTTATTGCAGCCACGCAAAAAGTCCCGGAATACTTTCGTATTCCGGGACGGGATTATTATATTCCCGCGGTACCACCCGCGTTACAGATACAGCTGCTGCAATATCTGTCTCTCTAATACACTTAACGCGTGCTACGTACTGACCTACTGTGATAAGCGAAATAAAACTTATCCTTCAACCAGTCTGCTCCAGAGTGTTCCCTATTTGTTCTTTCCCTTAAACAGCGCTCTCAGTCGGTGACGCCGTATTCCTGTCAAGTTTCAGTAACAAGAGTCTCTTTCTATGCATTTGCTTTATTAATGACCGATTCTAACACAGAATATTTAATAATGCAAGGGGTTTTTTATATTTTTTAAATATATTTTTATAATCAGGGAAAAACAAGCGCTTTTCCAGGCAACCTTGAAAACCTATTTACAAACCACACCGTTTTATGGTAACATAAAGCCATTGTTTTAAAGCTTGCTAACTTGCTATGGTTTTTCTAACAGTTCATCCTTCTTTCGTCCTTCGGAATATCAGCGCTGCGTTACATAAATACGCTGTACTGTACCTGTCCGTCTTCGGAAGAAACACAATATTATCTTTAAAGGAGATGTCATAATGGAACAATTAATGATACCAGTAGGCTACAAATCCCAGTTGAACCTGCACGATACACAAATCGGGATCAAGACAGTTAAAGATTTCTTTCAGCAGTCCCTTGCCCAGCGCCTGAATCTGCTGCGTGTGTCCGCACCCCTGTTTGTTACTCCGGATTCCGGTCTGAATGACAATTTAAATGGTGTAGAACGCCCCGTCAGCTTTGGCATCAAAGAACAGGATGATGCCCCTGCTGAGATCGTACACTCTCTTGCAAAATGGAAACGCTATGCACTGAAGAAATACGGCTTCTCCCACGGTGAAGGTCTGTACACGGATATGAGTGCCATCCGCCGTGATGAAGATACGGATAATATTCACTCCATCTATGTTGATCAGTGGGATTGGGAGAAAATCATAACCAGAGAAGAACGAAACGAAGAGACATTAAAAGAAGTGGTCCGCACGGTTTATAAGTCTCTGAAAAAAACAGAAAAATATATGGCAATACAGTATGATTACATCGAAGAAATTCTTCCCAAAGAGATTTTCTTTGTCACCTCCCAGGAGTTAGAAGATATGTATCCGGACTGTACGCCAAAGGAACGGGAATACAACATTGCAAAATTAAAGGGTGCCGTATTTATTATGCAGATCGGCGGTATTCTTGCTTCCGGTGAAAAACACGACGGACGTGCACCGGATTATGATGACTGGTCCTTAAACGGTGATATTATCGTTTATTATCCGGTTCTTGACATCGCCCTGGAATTATCATCAATGGGTATCCGTGTAGACGAAGATGCTTTACAAAAACAGCTGGAAATTGCCGGATGTCCGGAGCGTGCAGAAATGCCTTTCCAGAAAGCTATTATGAATCAGGAACTTCCCTACACCATCGGCGGTGGTATCGGACAGTCCAGAATCTGTATGTTCTATCTCAGAAAAGCGCATATTGGTGAAGTGCAGGCTTCCCTATGGCCTGACAGTGTCATGGAAAAAGCCAGGGACAACGATATCGAACTGCTGTAAAACTGCAATCAAAAAAGAACGCCAGCATTTACTTCACTCTGCTGACGTTCTTTTTCTATCTCATTCTATTTTCTCTTTAAAACTTCCACCAGATACTCCCATACTCTCCTGGTAGAGGAGATGCTGAGTTTTTCATCCGTAGTATGGACATGGAACATGTCAGGTCCTATAGATACACAATCCAGACCTTCGATCTTGCCGGATAACAATCCGCATTCCAGCCCCGCATGAATTGCCTGGGGAATCATATCTTTGCCATACATATCCTTGTAAACAGAAAGCATCTTATCTCTTAACGGAGATTCTAATTTGTATTCCCATGCCGGATAATCACCTTCCTGGGAGTAAGCTCCTCCTGCCATTGCACACAATCCTGTTATTCTGTCGATCAGATAGTCTTTGGATGTCTGCACGGAACTTCTCACTGCTCCTGCAGTTTTAAATTCATTTTCTTCCAGTTTCATAACACCCAGGTTAACTGAGGTTTCTACCAGCCCCTTAATAGATGCACTCATAGCCTGTACACCATTTGGAAATGCAATCAGGTACGTAGTAATCCGGTCAAAAGCTTCTTTCGTCAGGCAATTGTCTACTGCTGCACCTTTCTTTTCTAATTTCACTTTGGCACCCGGATCTTTTACTGCCAGTTCATGCTGCATTGCCCCTTCAAACTTTTGAACTGTTGCTTCAAAGTCTGCTGCATCAGATTCACTGATCAGCACTGCTGCTTTCGCTGCCTTCGGTATTGCATTATCCTTTTCTCCGCCTTCCAGAGAAACCAGTGAAACTGGCACCGCTTTTGCTGCCTGGTATAAGAGTCTTCCCATCAGACAATTAGCATTACCTCTTTCCTTATGGATTTCAATTCCGGAATGTCCTCCAAGAAGTCCCGTCATTGATATTTCATAAAGGACTCCTTCCCGCTTTTCTCTAACAAACGGTATCCCGCATTTTAAGCTGCAACCGCCTGCACAGCTGGTTAATAGAAAACCTTCCTCCTCAGAATCAATATTGATCAGTTGTTTTCCTTTCAGCATGGACAAATCAATGCCTTTGGCACCATCCAGTCCAACTTCTTCATCCACAGTGAGAATCGCCTCTAATCTGGGATGCTGGAGGGAATCAGAATCCAGCAGCGCCAGGGCATATGCAACTGCAATTCCGTCATCACCGCCAAGAGATGTATGCTCTGCATAAATATAATCTCCATCTATTCCCAGGGACAAACCGTCTTTTTCCAGATCAATTCCGCTATCCGGTGTTTTAACGGCAACCATATCCATGTGCCCCTGGATAATTACAGGTTTTTCCTGCTCATAGCCTTTCGCAGCCTCTTTCATAATAATCACATTCTTAAGTTCATCCTGATAATATTCCAGACTTCTGTCCTTTGCAAACTTCACAAGATAATCACTGATTTGATCCACATTTCCCGATCCATGGGGAATGCTGCATATCTCCTCAAAAAATTTAAAAACTGAATTTGGTTCCAGATTACTCAATACGCCCATTGTTTTGCTCCTTTTCTCACTATATATTTTTAAATTATCCACCATTAAATTAAAATCATCCATTGGCTTTAAAAAAGTCACATTTGTTTGCCAATAATATGATTATAACTTTTTACTGTGATATTTTCAAGAATAAATATCTTCCACGTTAAATGAATCCTTCTCTGGGATTTACGCAGTTACTTGCCCAGAAATAATTTGCATAAAAAACTGGTTGATATCGCAGTCAAAATATTTTATTATAGACTCATACAAAGTAACTGTGTCCATAGGATGCACAAACCCCCACGGAATTGGTCTCCGTGGGGGTTTTATGTTTAGCTGTCTTTCTTGTCTTTACTCAGCCACCTGCTATGATTTCCTTATAATCGCCTTATAAAAGTCTACTCCTTTTGGAAGTACGCTCATACTAATGTTCTCGTTCAGTCCATGAATACTCTCATATTGCTGCTTAGTTATTGATAGGGGTGCAAAACGGATGCAATCGGCACAGATGTCTTTGTAATATTTTGCATCTGTTCCGCCTGTCATAATATATGGGCTGACGCCGATGCCCGGGAACAGTTCGTGTATGGTCTGTTCTACTTTTGCAAACTGCTCTCCTTTATAGTTAACAACCGGACAGGGGTAATCCTTGTAAATGACACTTGTTTCCAGATCATATGCCTTTGCCTTCTCGGAAATTAAAGCAATGCTCTCATCCGTTGGCTGATGGGGAATAAAACGAAGATTAGCTGTTACATACGCTTCCTGGGGAAGGACATTTAAGCCTTCGGAACCTTTTCCAGTGGTAAACGCTATGGTTGTCTGAAGCATTGCCGCACCTGCCGGGCTGATCACTGGCATTACTTTTTTCAGAAGCGGTTTGAACAGCCAGAGATTGGAAAATATTACCTTCATCCCAAAACTCATATTTGGTGTCAGCCTGCGAAACATTTCCAGTACCGTGGGGCTGAATTCCACACGGAATGGCTGATGCTTTTCTACGTCATGTATAAATGCCGCCAGCCTTGCCCATGGTGTATGCTTACCTGGTGCACTTGCGTGCCCCCCGGTTCCTTTCGCCGTAAACTTCACATCTCCGTATCCTTTTTCCAAAACACCTACCATGGCATAAGTACCCTTCACTCCAGGAATAGGCTCTGACATGATCATACCGCCTTCATCGATCAGCAGCCCCAATTTTACCCCTTGTTCTTTTAAGTACTGTACGGTTAAAGGAGCACCTTCTCCGCTGAATTCCTCTGTGCAGCTGCTGGCAAGAAAGACATCGCATTCCGGCTTATAGCCTTCTTTCAGCAATTCTTCTACCGCAGTTAACAGACAAAACAGACTGCCTTTTGTGTCTACTGTTCCTCTTCCCCAGATATCTTCACCTGCAATTTCCCCGCTAAAAGGAGGATGTTCCCATGTGCCGTTTGCCTCCACTACATCCTGGTGGCTCATAAGTAAAATAGGTTCTCCCTTGCCTTTGCCATTCCACTTGAACAACAGGCTTCCGTTAAAAACATGCTTTTCACAGTGTTCATGAATATTGGGAAACAGCTCTTCCAAAACTTTATGAAAATCGTAAAACTTCGTTTTGTCTGCATCATATCTGCTGGATACGGTTTCACACTGAATCATTCTGGATAACCGCTTTGCATATTGCCTGGAACGTTGGGGATCTCCTTTTTCAATCTTTGCAGTCAAAGCCTGTGTAGGCTGCATCATACACGCTCTGATTAATACAATGGCGGCCAGCAAAACCAAAAGCAGTACAACCGCTAATACGATCCATTTCAACATTTTCTATATCCTTCTTTCTTTTTTTACTTATTCTTACTCTTTTCATTTCCAAACACACTCTATTACTACCAGTTAAAGCATATTTTTACGATAGAGCAGATACCCGATTCCAAGCGCCATACCGCCTGCAGGAATTAACAGCAGGCTCGTCTGGGGAATCGCAGCCGGAACGATTACACATAAAAGTGTCATTGTCAGCAGAGGGATAAATGCGATCTTCAGACTTTTAATAAAGTATTTTAAGCCAAGTGCGCCGAATAATGCAGGAACTACCGTGTCAAATGCTGGTGTCAGCACCGGATTCTGCAAGACCGGGGTTAAGGGCACCAGTAAAAGTACTCCCACAAAAATAACCAGCATCGTCACCAGAGCACTCACAGAGACACTGATGGTTGATATAATTTCATTTTCCACAGTCCCTACTTCTGTCTTGGCGATATCTCTGCTGTTCATAGCGCAGGGAATTTTCAAATTTGTAACATTTCCAGTGAGGAATGTCAGATAGCTGCCTCCTGTGCCAAGCATGGGAGCGTATACCAGAAATTCCACGATTGCTACAGGGATATAGATAATCCCGACTTTAATAATCCCCTTCAGGAACCCGGACATATCCGGCATTACTCCATACAGCAGACCCATTACAAGAGGTGCTCCTATCAATAAAACAATTGCCACTCCCAGAGTAATTCTACCCAGCAGATGCAATTGCTGATTAAACTTTTGCAGATACGCTTCTTTTGCATTCTGATCCATAAATCTGCCTCCTTAAGCCAATTTAATTAATACAGCGGCAATCATGCCGATCAGCATACTGGTCGCCACACTGAAATTATCCAGCCATGCCATTTGCTTCTTCTGTGTAAAATATTCAAAAATCGCCATCACCACAGCAGCTATTCCCGCCACCACCAGCGGCAGATAATTTCCAGAGGAAGTAAACGTCCCCACATAAGACCCTATGTACGCACTGCAGAGCCCAATAAACATTGCAATTGTGGCATATGCTCCAAATCCAGGTTTGCCGGACTTTTTCTGCGTTGTGGTTTTTTGTACCTTGCCCAGATATTTTTTCAATCCAAAGATACAGCAGAATACGCCGCCCAGAATTCCCACTGTCATAACCAGCGCTATGGTACTAAAAGCCTGTACGGTCATCTCGCTTACCTTAAGACCGGTAAGTCCGATACTGGTGGCTGAAATCTCAGCAACATTTAATTCATACTGCAGTGCCCCGATTACAGAAAGCCGAAGCCAGGAAAACGGAACTCCAAGCGTTCCGCTAAGTGCAATTACCCCTAGTAAAATACTGATACTGGGCAGAACCGTAAACGTAGCACTGGAAGTAATGGCTCTTTTTAGTACTTTTTTGTCCATTCCAATGGCAATCCCTGCACGGTAACTTTTTACCAAAAATACCACGCACATCACGACGATAAATAATAGTACCCCGCCCACGATCAAATAGAACGGTAATGCATTAACTTGTGACAAATACTCTCCCATGAATAAATCTCCTTTCCTTTTATGGGTTTATACAGAAAACTTATTATTATTTTACTTCATTTTCAGTAAAAAAGAAAGCAAAATTGCTCTTTTATAATATTTCCACACCGCATAATAACGCTTGTTCCACACTTGAAGTTATACTATAATACTATTATCTTACTTGTAATAGAATTGCAGATTACAAATAATGAAAAGAATAAATAATTGTTTCCAAATGAAAACTGAAAGGAAAAAATATGAGTCTGAAGATTAAAGTATTTTTTGATTTTGTATGCCCATTCTGTTACCTGGAATATTTTTCACTAAAGCAGGCTGCTGGCGGAATGGATGTAATCTTTGAGCGGATTCCACACGAACTTCGCCGTCCCCCCTCTAAAATGGTGGATCCCATGCACGATGAAGCCCGTTTAAAAAGATTCGATGAAGTGTTACTTCCGGCAGCAAAAGCACTTGGTTTACCAATGCAGCTGCCCAGACTGTCTCCCCATCCCTATTCCACGGATACATTTTTAGGGCTGCTTTACTGCGAAGATCATGGATTGGGACAGGAATATACAGAAAAAGTATTTACCACTTTTTACGAAGATGAGAAAGATATCGGGGATCTGAAAGTGTTGGGGGATATTGCAAAGGAACTGGGGCTTGACGTACAAGAATTTTTCGAAGAGATTACAGCAAAGACACAGCTTACCAGGCTGGATGAGCTGAATACCCTCTCAGAAGAATATGACATTACCACTATTCCAGTCATCTATCTGGGAGATACAAGACTCTCCGGTTATCACACGCCGGACGTTTACAAACAGGCAATTGCCGATGCCATATTACAGCAGGAAATTACTCCCGCTGCCGGAATGAGCTGTGGCATTGACGGAAACTGCGGATTTTAAAAAGCAGCCCGAATACCAGACATAGAGCGTGTTTGAAAAAAGCTCTGGTCCCAGAGGACCGTCAGGATTTCGGGCTGCATGTGTTTTACTGCCTGCTACATTTTCTTAATTCTGTCAATAGCCGCAACTGTATTTTCGTAGCTGCCAAATGCAGTGAGGCGGAAATATCCTTCTCCACTGGGTCCAAATCCGGATCCCGGTGTACCAACTACATTCGCTTTTTCTAGAAGATAATCAAAGAATTCCCAGGAAGTCATGCCCTTTGGAGTCTGAAGCCAGATATACGGCGCATTTACTCCGCCAGATACGGTATAGCCTGCATCCTTCAGACCATCAAAGATCACTTTTGCATTATTCATATAGTATGCAACCTGCTGTTTTAACTGTTCTTTTCCCTGAGGTGAATAAACAGCTTCTCCAGCCTTTTGGATGATATAGGGTGCACCGTTATATTTTGTACCGTGACGCCTTGCCCACAGGGAATGAAGCGATACATCTCCGGCTTTCAGTTCTTTCGGAATTACCGTGAACCCAAGGCGTGTCCCCGTAAATCCCGCATTTTTAGAAAAACTGCGAAGTTCAATTGCACAGGTTCTGGCACCTTCACATTCATAGATAGAATGAGGCACATTTTCTTCCGAAATATATGCTTCATAAGCCGCATCGTATATGATGACGGCACCTTCTTTATTCGCATAGTCTACCCAGACCTGTAACTGATCTTTTGTGATTGTGGAGCCCGTTGGATTATTCGGGAAACAAAGATAGATGATGTCCGGCCTTTCTTTTGGAAGTTCCGGTGCAAAATTATTCTCAGCTGTACAAGGCATATAGATTACATCACTCCAGGTCTCGGATCCGGCATCGTATGTTCCGGTTCTTCCAGCCATAACATTGGTATCTACATAAACCGGATATACCGGATCACATACAGCAATTTTATTATCCACGCTAAATATTTCCTGTATATTACCGGAATCGCACTTTGCTCCGTCTGAGACAAAGATTTCATCCGCTGCTATACTGCAGCCTCTGTCTGCGTAATCGTTTTTTGCAATGGCATTTCTTAAGAACTCATAACCCAGATCCGGGGCATAGCCATGAAATGTTTTCGCATCTGCCATTTCATCAACCGCATCATGCAGGGCTGCGATAATATTCGGTGCCAGGGGCTGTGTAACATCACCAATTCCCAGCCGGATTATATTTTTGTCCGGATTTGCTTCCGTAAATGCTGCAACTTTTTTGCCTATTGTTGAGAACAGATAACTTCCCGGCAATTTTAAATAATTTTCATTAATTTTAAACATAATGGCCTCCTTGTTTCATTCCTGTTACTTTATCTGTGATTACAAAACCTGTAAAAATTTAAACTGAACCGATTCCAGTTGATTCTTAGAGCGTGATCTCACCGTCAAAGACAACCGTCGCAGGACCTGTCATATATACGCGGTCCGCTTTCCGATCCCACTCAATTTTTAAATCTCCTCCCAGCAGCTTTACGGTAACCTCATCTTCCGTATAACCATTTAAAATGGATGCCACTGCTACGGCGCAGGCACCGGTTCCGCAGGCAAGCGTTTCTCCTGAGCCTCTTTCCCATACGCGCATTTCCACGGTATGCCTGTCTATAATCCGGACAAATTCCGTATTTACACGATCCGGGAAGCAGGGATGATTTTCAAAACCGGGACCGATCTCCTCGATCTTCATTCCCTGTACATCCTCCATATAGACAACCGTATGGGGATTCCCCATTGAAACCGCTGTCATATGATAAGTTTTTCCATCCACGGTAACCGGCTCGTCCACTACTCTGTCTTTCTGGGAAATAACCGGTACTTTAGCGGGCTCCAATATAGGAGCACCCATATCTACTTTAACAAAAGCCACCTTACCCTGTTCTATCGTAAGATGCAGATATTTAATTCCGCTTTTTGTTTCTATGCTGATATCAGTTTGATCTGTTAATCCATAATCATACACATATTTTGCCACGCAACGGATTCCATTTCCGCACATTGCACCCTGAGAGCCGTCTGCGTTATACATATCCATCATAAAATCTGCCGTTTTAGAAGGTTTGATTAATATCAATCCATCTGAGCCAATTCCAAAGTGTCTGTCACTTACAAATACTGCCGTTCTGCCCGGATCTGCCACCTGCTCCTGAAAGCAGTTTACATATACGTAATCATTGCCGATGCCGTGCATCTTTGTAAATTTCATCATATCCCTCCTCGCTAAAAATATGGTAATTACGGTGATAAGTATAGCATGATCTATTTAAAACCTCAATATTTTTATTCCCTTTTCATACTCCAGCCACCATATATGGTACCCCAAAAGTACGCTAAGCAGTCTCAAATACTATTTCTAAATAAAATCATATACTCCTTTTTAAGCAGCTGGAAATAACAGAAGCCGGGCAGCCTTATGTGATCTGGGGCTGCCCGGCTTCTGTTATCCGCTTTTCGTTTCAGTTCTGCTTCTGTAATGTGTTCTGCGCTGCGTTTCAGTTCTGCTTCTGTAATGTGTTCTTCGCTGCATTTCAGTTATTCCCGGCCTGTGTTCCACTCTGCGCTTCATCACTGATCTGCTTTCCTGCCTGATCCATATGGAATTTATCCGTATAGACCAGTTGTGATATGGGCACGATCTCATATCCTTTATCCTGAAGACCTGTAATGATCGTATCCAGCGCCTGAGCTGTATATTTGGCACCATTGTGCATCAGAATGATTGCCCCTTTATCCAGGGCTTTGTTCTGAGTGACGGTCTGGATGATATTTTCCACGCCGTAATCCTTCCAGTCCAAGCTGTCCACGCTCCATTGGACCGGGAAATAACCGCATTCATAAGCATCTTTTATCACATGATTATCATAGTCTCCATATGGCGGACGAAACAGCTGCATCTCAATTCCGGTCAGTGCTTTCACCTTATCATGTACCTTCATAATTTCCTGTTTACACTGTTCATCACTTAACTGACTCATATTTTTATGATTTTCGCTGTGATTTCCAAGATCATGTCCTGCTGCCGCTATTCGTTTTACGTCATCCGGGAAAGAATATACCCATCCCCCTGTCATGAAAAATGTAACATGTACGTTATGTTTTGCCAGAATATCTAATATCTCCTGTGTATCTTCATTTCCCCAGGCGGCATCAAAAGACAGTGCCACCTGGTTTTTCTGAGTATCCACGCAGTAAATCGGAAGCTCCCGGCTGCCTACTCTGCTGCTCCCTGCCGTCTGCAAGGTGATTCCTCCAAAACTGTAAATTCCTCCCATTACGAGAACTGCGCACAAAAGCAGAATGCCGATTCCTCTGAATTGATGGAATTTAGTCTCTCTATCCGGGCTCGGCTCTGATTCTCTGACAACATTCTGGTTTGATTGTTTCTCACTCATATGCCACTCCTAAACATTGGTTCTGCTATAGTATATGAGACACAATTTAAGAATATAATGAGAATTTCGACATACAAGCTATCTGTTTAATACCTGCCTGTACCAGCAAAAATCTTTCTAGTAAAAAAGATGTTATTCCCATCGGAATTTTTTTATGGAAATCCATATACCAATCACGGCTGCCCCAATCATCACGATACTGGGTATCAGAATATCTGTCTCTGCGCCCATTGCAAAACCTTTTAGTAATTTGATTCCCTGAGTCAGCGGAAGAATGTTGGCTGCTTTTTGCAGTGCCAGGGGCAGAATCTCATAGGGAATTGTAGCGCCCGAGAGAAACAGCATGGGAAAGTATACCAGGGTACAGACGAGATTTGCGATCTTAAGATTTTTGCACAAACTGGCTAACATCATTCCCAGTGCATACATGGATATCAGTACGAGAATATATGCAAATAGAAAACCTGTTTTTGAGCCTCTCATCTGATATCCGAAAACAAACTTCATCACCAGTAAAATAGCAGTCGCGGAAACAAGAGAATTCAGGAAATTAATTGCTACCTGCACCATCAACAGCAGCATGGGGCTCACTGGTGTGACAAAAAAGTGTTTCAGTATCTTTTTCTCCCGGTAATCCGAAAGTCCAAGAGGAATCCCCATAAATGCCGTAGCACAGATTCCCACCGTGATCAGTGCCGGAAACGACGCCTCCAGAAAAGTATAGGAAGCCCCCTCATAAGCCGGCTTGTCTCCGCAGATAAAACCAATTAGTACAGCTATTCCAACGGGCATCAGAATGCCAAAGAAAACACCGTCTATTCCTCTGACTGCAATCTTTCCCTCTATTTTCAGCAGTGTTAAAAATCTTTTCATTTTATTTCCTCCTCTCCCATGTACCAAAGATAAGCTTCTTCCAAAGTATGATATGGACTATTTTCAATCACGTCTTTTACCGGTCCCCACGCCACCTTTTGCCCTTCCTTTATGATGCAGATGTGATCACAGAGAGCTTCTACCTCATCCATATAATGAGAAGTGAGGAAGATCGACACTCCCATTTTCTTCAGTTTTACCAGCTGGTTCCAGACCTCTCTTCTCGCCAATGTGTCTAATCCCGTAGTCAGTTCATCCAGGAAAATCACATCCGGCCCGGGGAGCAGTGCCAATAAAACCGACAGCTTCTGCCGTTCTCCTCCAGACAAGGTAGCGACGTATTGATCTTTACATTTGAAAAGACCAAACTGTTCCAAAAGTTCCTGGTAATTTCCAGGGTTTTTATATAGCACTGCATTTTCCTCACATAACTCACCCACCTTAATTTTATCCTGATACGAGGTATGCTGCAGCTGTACTCCTACCCGTTCAAACAATAATTTCCTCTTTTTTACCGGATCCATTCCCAGAATACGAACTTCTCCTTTCGTAAAAGATTTCAGTCCCAGCATACAATCGATGGTTGTGCTCTTCCCCGCTCCATTGTGTCCCAGTAATCCGAAAACCTCTCCTTTTCCTACAGAAAATGAAAGGTCTTTTACCGCAGTTTTTTCTCCAAAACTTTTATTTAGATGCCTTACTTCAATTACATTTCCCATTGCTTCTCCTTTCTTCTGCACCACATCTTACCAGGGCGTATCTGATCATTCAATTACGCCATCTGCAATTAATTTTCCTGCAGAATACCACCTGATTTTCGGGTGGATTTCCGGTTGCAAAGGTAAGGATATATGCTCCTGTAGGGGGAGAGTCAAGCCCTATTTTCAGCAAATTTTATGACTGATAACTTCCTGTTTCTACTTTCTTGAAAACCTGGTCTGTGCTATACTGTTTTTAACAGATCCTTTATCTGTCCTCTTGAAATCTGCTGCAAGAGCCATAGTTCTTGACCACAGCAGCAGTTGCCAAATAAACCCGCAGGCTCTTGCGTGTCTCTCTGCCCCCGGGAATAAATTATAACGGAGAATATTATGGAAAATACAACTCGTAATCTGTATCATGACCATTCTGACAGAGACTTCACCAGCGATGAAATGAACCAATTTATCGATCTGGCTGTAGCCGGTGATAAAAATGCCATGGAATACCTCCTGGTCTCTGTACAGGACCTGATCTTTAACCTGGCTTTGAGAATGCTGGGCACAATCCCGGATGCGGAAGATGCCGTTTCGGAGATTATGATCCGTATCATGACCCATCTGGATACTTTTCGTAAAGAAAGCGCCTTCTCCACCTGGGCTTTTCGCATTGCGGTAAATCATCTGAAGAACTATAAAAAAAGTATGTTTGCCAAGAGGCCGCTCAGTTTTGAATTCTATGGTAATGATATCCGAAACGGTGCCGCAGACGATATTCCTGATCCGGATCAAAACGTAGATCAGCCATTGTTAGAGCAGGAACTTAAATTGTCCTGTACCAACGTAATGCTGCAGTGTCTGGATCCGGAAAGCCGCTGCATATTCATTCTTGGAACCATGTTCAAAGCCGACAGCAAAATTGCAGGAGAAATCCTGAATATTTCCCCTGAGGCATACCGCCAGAGGCTGACACGCATCCGAAAAAAAATGGCTTCATTTCTGGATGAGTATTGTGAACTTGGCAAGGAGGGTTTCTGTCGCTGTAGAAAACGCATTCCCTATGCCATGCAAACAAATCGCCTGAATCCGCAGAATCTGGAATATTCATCCCTGGAGTTGCTTCCGGAAGAGCTTTTGATCAGCTGTAAGAATGCAATGGAACAGATCGATGATCTTTCCCTTGTTTTTTCTAGCATGCCCCACTACCGGACACCAGAAAATGCAAGAACTTTTTTTATGAAATTGTTAAAGACTGATTGTTATAAAATAATAGAAAAGACCGATTGAACGACTGGAGAAATAGATGAATACACTTGATCATATAAGAAATGCAGAAAAAAAACTAAATGGCATTGCCTGTCTGATCATAAACAGCAGTATTACCGAAGAAAACGCTGATAATCACACCCTGTTGTTACCACAATTTGAAATCAATCTCTCAACAGAAGCCATGCAGAATCTGTTAAAAGAAAGTTTCCCTAAATGCCGCATATTAAAAAGCACTGTATCCCCTCAATCTTATACAGTTCCCCGAGATAATCTACAGGTTCGGATTAACACCCATGTAATTACTTATATCGTACAAAAACTTTAGATTCTATACACCATATGACATGCAAGAGAATGTTTGAAAACACCTTTCAAACACTCTCTTTTATAATGCACTTAAAAGTCTAAGGCAAATAATAATTGCAGTAAATCTCCGTCTGCATGTCTCTGTGCATTTTCCACACATCACAATTTTGATTGGACAGTATGCTTAAGGTAAGATCCGCTTTGGGGTAATAGGAAAACATTGCAGATACTCCTTCATTGATGCCTTCTTTAAAAATGCAGAATAGCTCATCCTTAATTTCCAGAAACTCGAAAGCATATCCCGTCCTGATTTTTGTGTCCGCAACTGCATTCCATTGGGACTTCTTAGTAAAATTGCAGTGGGGCTGCAGCATCATTTTTGAATATTCCGGGGACATCAGGGCATTGGTTTTCACACTTCTCAAGAAACCGGTCCAGGTCTTCTACCGTTGTATAGGCACCGCTGTCAGCAGATCCGATAGGCGGATAGCTGTAAATGTTCTTTTTAAATCCACACCATTTCTCTTCACCTGAATTAGTCTGGGAAAATACATCTCCATAGCCTTCCGCAGTATTTTCACAGATTTCATCCATTGCACAGAATCTTGTATTTTTCATTCCGGCTCTGGCGAAAATATTCTGCTGTACATATTCCCGGTAATTTTGCTTCGTTATCTTTTCGATGACAAGTCCTAATAATATGAAGGCACAATTATTATACCTCACATTTGTACCTGCCTTGAAAAATGGTTCTTTATAAATAAAATTCGGCAGAAAATCCCGGCAGTTGCGGATTGCGTAGTTGGGGCTTTCCAAAAATAAAAGGGAATAATCTTCTCCCGCCTCTTCATCTGCATCATCTGCAATACCCGAAGTGTGGTTAAGCAGGTGCTCAATTCTGACATCTTCCGGAATTTTTGTCCCAGCCAGGTCTATGTGGTCATGAATCCTGCTGTCCAGCTTCAGTAATCCCTGATCTGCTAACTGCAGAATCGCCGCTGCTGTAAATGTCTTCGTAACCGATGCAGTATCGAATCTGGTATCTAATTTATTATTTACTTTAAATGCTCTGTTTGCATACCCATATGCCCCTGCAAACAGGACTTCATCTGCCGACTTCAGCATACAGGTTCCGCTAAAGCGGTGCCGTTCTGCATATTCTTCCGTTAATTTTTGAAATATTTCTATCATGGAAACTCCCCTTTCTCACTGATCTGATACAGCATTTCATTATACTTTAAATTCTACCGGAATGCTATTGTTTTTTGTATATAAGTAGTGAATGTAAACTCCCACTTATCCCTTGACATCGAGTATAATAAGCGTTATGATATTTTTAATAACAATAATCATTACTATATTTTGAAAGGAGATTTTCGTATGAAGCGCTTAGAGAATAAAACTGCTATCATTACAGGAGGTAATTCCGGAATCGGTGAAGCTGCAGCTTTGCTTTTCGCTGCAGAAGGAGCAAACGTTGTCATCACAGCCCGGAGAAAAGAACCGCTGGACATGGTGGCTGATAAAATCAGACAGGCAGGAGCTTCCGTTCTTTCCATACCCAGTGATATCTCAAATCCGGATAGTTTCCAGGCACTTGTTCAGGAAACCGTGGAGAAGTTTGGCACGATAGATATCCTGGTAAATAATGCAGGCGTCTTAGATACCGGACTGCTCCCGGTAGACCGTGTACAGGATGATGAATTAGACCGTGTTATGAATATCAATGGAAAAGGTACCATTCAATGCATCCGAACGGTGCTAAACGTCATGTTAAAGCAAAAATCCGGATCCATTGTAAATGTTGCTTCCGTAGCCGGGGTGAATGGTGGAGGCGGTGCGGCATATGTTGCATCTAAAGCAGCAATCTTAGGTATCACCAAACATACTGCTCTTAGGTGTGCATCCGAAGGTATCCGCTGCAATGCCCTGTGCCCGGGATCCGTAGTCACCCCTATGGGCGCCAGCGCAGCAAATGCTGCATTAGACATGGATATGCTTGGCGCTATGGCGAAACATACCGATATGAAGCTTCCAGTCTGCCAGCCTCAGGATGTAGCCAACGCTGTTCTATTTCTCGCAAGTGACGAATCAAGAGCAATTACCGGCCAGGAAATCGTGATTGATTTTGGTACCAGCCTCTAGTGTAATTACTTTGACAGTGATCAGCATCTATCGGGAAAGCAAAAAGAAAGATTGACATCAAAAAAGCAACCACTAAACTTTGACCGGTTGGGGGTTGCTCATTTGATGCTTAACTAATTAACCGAGGTCAACCATTTCGCTGGCAGCACCTCTTTGGAAAATTATCTTATCAAATTCAATTATAAATGTCAACTAAAAATGCTAAACTACATAACTATGATTGTGCTTTTCGCTCGAAAATGTCAACGGAACCTCTTTCTCACATTTATAAATGAACTTTTTAGCCCTTTAGAGCGAAAATCCATTAAACCCATTGCATTACACTTCCTGAGTTTTATTCTGCTTAAACAGCATGAAGATTTTTTAATGACACATCCAGTA
Organism: uncultured Robinsoniella sp.; assembly: GCA_900540475.1. Lineage (GTDB taxonomy): Bacteria > Bacillota > Clostridia > Lachnospirales > Lachnospiraceae > Robinsoniella. The sequence continues at coordinate 23,363 of UQGG01000018.1, forward strand.
TCGGTGCCGAATGAGTCAGTGCACCGCTTGATACATAGTCTACACCAACGTCAATGATACTTTTAATATTTTCTTTGGTAACATTGCCGGAGCATTCGGTTTCAGCTCGCCCTCCAACCATTTCCACTGCTTTTTTCATGGTCTCCGGTGTCATATTATCCAGCATAATGATATCCGCACCTGCTTCCAGGGCTTCTTCTAACATTTCCAGATTCTCTACTTCTACTTCAATTTTTCTTACAAATGGTGCGTATTCCTTCGCCATTTGAATCGCTTCTTTTACTCCTCCTGCTGCTCCGATATGATTGTCTTTAATCAGGACTCCATCGGAAAGATTATAACGGTGATTATACCCGCCGCCCACCTTTACCGCATATTTTTCAAAGACACGCATATTGGGAGTTGTCTTGCGGGTGTCCAGTAATTTGGTCTTACTGCCCTTTAAAAGATCTGCAACATTTCTGGTGTAGGTTGCAATACCGCTCATACGCTGTAAATAATTTAAAGCAGTTCTCTCGCCAGAAAGCAGTACCCGGATATCTCCGGTAACAACTGCCAGCAGATCCCCATTTTTTACTTTATCTCCATCTTCAAAAAACTTTTCTACCTTTACTCCGTCATCTAATAATGTAAAGACTCTGGCAAATACATCCAGTCCTGCAATTACTCCATCCTGTTTACAGATCAGATCTGCTTTTCCAGGTTTACTCTGCCGCATTACTGCATTCGTTGTAATATCCTCACTGGTTATATCTTCACGCAATGCCTGCATGATAAGATTGTCTGCATTTAATTTCGCTGTAATTTGATTCATGATATCTTTTTCTCCTTTAACCGATTGCTCAAAATGTCTTTTGCCGCCCGTTTTGCAAAGACAAGGCTTTCTAATAATGAATTACTGGCCAGGCGGTTTTTGCCGTGAACCCCATTGCAGCTGGTTTCTCCCACGGCATATAAATGCTCCATAGAAGTACGGCTGTCCAGATCCACATCAATACCTCCCATAAAATAGTGCTGTGCCGGTACTACCGGAATACACTCCCTGGTCACATCAAAACCTTCTTCCAGACAGTGCTGGTAAATATTTGGAAAACGCCTGGTCACATCCATATCCTGTATGGTCTGCATGGATAATAAAACATAGGGCATATTGTCTTTTTCCATCTGCTTGTAGATTTCCTTTGTCAGCAGATCCCTGGGCAGCAGTTCGTTAACAAACCGCTCTCCTGCCTTATTATACAACACTGCCCCCTCACCACGGACAGATTCAGAGATCAGAAATCTCCTGCCTGGTTTAGTGGAATACAGCGTTGTTGGATGAATCTGTATGTAGTCTAAATTTTTTAGACGAATATCATGCTTCTGGGCAATTGTTAGTGCATCTCCTGTTAAATGGGGATAGTTTGTGGAATGCTGATAGCGTCCGCCCACCCCTCCGCAGGCAAGCACGATATCATGTGCCATTACCGCAGTTTCCTGACCGTTTTCCATTTCTATTATAACACCATAACAGTCATTATTGTGGCTTAATATATCTGTCATAGCTGTATGTTCCATAATTGTAATATTCTTTTTATTCAAAACCTGTTTTAACAGCTTTCCGGTTATCTCTTTCCCTGTTACATCTTCATGATACAAGATCCTCGGTGTGGAATGGGCGCCTTCTCTCGTATAGCGAAGTTCTCCATCATCGGTTTCAAACTCCACATCATATCCGATTAAATCAGATATAATCTCCCTGGATGAACGGATCATTACTTCTACCGATTCTTTTGTATTCTCATAATGACCTGCTTTCATGGTATCTTCAAAATAACTCTCAAAATCATTTTCATTTTTCAAAACACAGATTCCGCCCTGTGCCAAAAAAGAATCGCTCTCTTCTAATCCGGCCTTTGTAATCATCAGAATCTCCAGATAATCCGGTAGATTCAATGCATTAAATAATCCCGCTACTCCGGTTCCAACAATGAGGACATCTACATTTTTTTTCATAATGCTCCATCTTCTTCCTTACTTCGCAAGCTCCAGCATCTTTTTCAGCGGTGCGTGTGCCTGGTTTATAAATGTTTCTTCCAGCTCAATGGAAGGGGTTTCTGTTTCCATTGCCCGCATGATATTTTCCAAAGTAATTTTTTTCATATCCGGGCAGCATTGGTTTTCATTAACAAGATAAAATTTCTTTTCCGGGTTCTGGCGCTGCAGTTCATATAACACGCCTTTTTCTGTTACAATAATAAATTCAGATGCATCATCCCTGGCGGCATATTCGATGATCCCGGATGTACTTCCCGCATAATCAGCCATTTCAGTGACCAAAGCCCGACATTCGGGATGAACCAGAATTTTTGCTTTCGGGTGGGTATTTTTCGCTTCCCTGATTTCATCTACAGTAATTCTGGCATGAACCGGGCAGTAACCATCATTTAATATAATATTTTTTTCCGGCACCTGGGAGGCTACATAACTTCCAAGATGCTGATCCGGTATAAAGAAAATGTTTTTATTTGGCAATGCTCTGACTATTTTTAAGGCATTGGATGAAGTCACACATACATCGGAATGAACCTTCAGTTCCGCCGTGGAATTTACATAACAGACAACAGCTACATCCTCATATTTTCTGCGGATTTCCTCTATTTTTCCGGCATCCGCCATATGCGCCATGGGACAGTCCGCCTGCATATCCGGCATTAAAACCTTTTTATCCGGATTTAAAATCTTTGCGCTCTCTCCCATAAAGCGGACACCGCAAAGTACCAGCACTTTTTCTTTTATCTTGGTGGCAATTTCACTAAGATAATAAGAATCTCCTACATAGTCTGCAATTTCCTGCACCTCATCATTCACATAATAGTGTGCGAGGATCACAGCATCTTTTTCCTTTTTTAATTCCTGGATTCTTAATTGCTTCTCGTTCATCTTGACCTCCCTTTTGTATATGGTTCGATGAACTAGTATACCACAAAACTTTACAGGTGACAAGACAGTTGTCAATTTAAATAATATATTGACTTTTAACCGTGTCTATGTTATAGTCACAGTAAGAACGGAGGCGATTACTATTGAATATCATGATCTCACCTATTTCTGAAATTCCTATTTATGAACAGATACGGGAACAGGTTACGGAACAGATCCTAAGTGGTAAGATTCCGCCCGGGACACAGCTTCCTTCCATCCGAATGCTGGCTAAGGAATGTAAAATCGGTATCATTACGGTAAAAAGGGCTTATGAAGAGCTTTGTAAGTCTGGAATTGCTGTGAGCATCAATGGGAAAGGTGTATATGCTGCAGAACTGGATGCTTCATTTATTAAGAATTCTTATCGCATCCAGCTGAAAGAACAGCTGCAAGACGTTTATCACTACGCAAAAACAGTGAGTTTTAGTGACGAAGAATTTATGAATCTGGTTCGGGAACTGGTAGAGGAGGAATCAATATGACATCATCAGCACTTATTATCAATGGCCTTGAAGTAGGTTTTTATGAAAATGATTTTAAATTATCGGACATCTGCCTGGAGATTAAAACAGGTACGATTACCGGCCTGATCGGCAGGAACGGCGCTGGTAAAACAACTCTATTGAAGACAATCATAGGACTTCAAAAATACCAAAAAGGAACCATTACTTATTTTGGAACTGACAAATGCCTTAAGAATCCGTTAATCAAGGAGCGGCTCAGCTTTACCTCCAATGCCCTCTCTTATAACCCGCGGTTTTCACCGGATCAGATAGCTGATGCAGTTTCACCCTTTTATAAGAATTTCAAACATGATCTCTTTGAAAAATACCTGGATTTGTTTCATCTGAATGAAGATCGGAAACTGGCTAACTTCTCCACGGGTCTTCAGAGGAAATTTCAGGTCTTACTGACCATTAGCTGTAATCCTGATTTATTGATACTGGATGAACCTACTGCTAACCTGGATACCGTATCTAAAGATGATATTCTGGAAATGGTGATGGATTTCATGCAGGATGATTGTAAATCCGTTCTGTTTTCCACCAACCTAACCGGGGATGTGGAACGGATTGCTGACTATGTGACTTTTATGGACAAAGGCAGAATTGTATTCTCGGAAGAAAAAGATGCACTTTTGGAACAATACAGGCTGTTTCACTGCCCATTGGAACAGATGGTACCGGAATTGAAAGAACATGTAATCGGTATGAAAAAAACTTCTTTTGGATATGAAGGTTTGATATCAGCCGGACATTTAGATATTGCCGGATTAAATACAGATGAAATTCGATTTGTCAGAGCGGGATTCGATGATTTTATGAGATATTTTTCAAAGGAGGATTCGTTATGATAAAAGAAATTTTAGACTATCATAGATTGGAACGGGTTGCAGATGTGGGACGCATGCAGATTTTATCCTATATTTTATTATGTTTCCTGCTGGGACAGACATTTTTGTTTGGTAATGGCGTTCTCTCTCTTACTTTATGGGTATTTGTATTTACCATACAAAAACTGAGAAGGGTGTACTTTGAGGAGCATTCAATTATGCGGTACGCACCGCTTCCCCGAAGAGATATTATTCAGAATTTACTGATAAAAAGCTATTTTTATCTGTTACTGACACTCATGATTGACATGTCCGTTACCTATGATTACATGATATACATGTATTCTCAGAGTTCAATGCCCCGATTAATCAGCGCTATACTCTTTTACTACTTTTGCTTTATTTTTGCCTGGTATATTGCTCTGATGATCCTGACCCTTGATAGTAAGATCGTTCGGTTTACACTTTTTACAGGCGAGGTTATCATTCTGATTATTGCTGTTATAAACCTTTATCCTACCCTGCATGAAAAAACCGGAGACTTAATTTTATTGATAGCCCAGTCTCCTTACTTTTATCTTTATCTTATAGTTGCAGGTATCTTGGCAATTGGTACATCGGTTGCCGGCATACAGCTATTTAGTTCAAAAATTTATCAGGCGTAAATTAAGCTTTACATCACTTTCGATTAATATGTGGAAAGGAGATTAAATTTGATAAAATCAGCTTTAAACTATTACCGGCTGGAACAAATATCAGACATCGGACAGATCAGGATATCTTATTGGTTGTTCCTTACCTTTGCGATATCCATGGTATTGCACCACTCTATATTTTCACTACCCATTTGTCTTCTCATCTACTCCCTGATGAAGATCCGTGAAAATAATATTACTAATATAAGTTTTTTAAATATGGCGCCTATTACTAAAAAAGACTTTATGGTTGGAATATGTAGAAAAGCATTTACTTTGTTTCTGCAGATTCTGCTTCTGTCCTCATGCTACCAGCTGATAACAGGGGTATCCCCTATAGACATGAAAATACCATACCCGCAATCACAATTTGGATCCTTATTCTACTTCTTTTACTATTTGCTGGCATGGAGTATCGGTCTGGCGCTGATTACTATCGGCATGAAGGCCCTACGCATTCTATCTTACATCCTGGGCATAATTTTCTTAAAAGGAATCATTTTTATACCCACAATGATTACAGGTAGAAGTAGTACATTGCAAGAACTTATGAAATATGTAATAACTTCCCCTCATATAGCTATATTTATAATACCCCTGGGAATAGCAGCACTCTTCGCATTCTGCTGTTCTATCATGATTATTTCATCCAGGTGTGTAGGCAATTAGACGTTCAGACCCTTTATCGTAAAGGTCCACAAGCAAATACACCCAGCTTGTGGACCTTATATTTTTCTATTCTTTTCTCCGCAGATTACTTAATATACTTTTGGGCAAACCGATCCACTGCATCCCAATAGGTTTTGCTGTCAGTCTTCCTGGCCTCACCGTGAGCCGCGCCAGGGATTACCAGCTTTTCCTTTTCATTGGAAGCTGCATCATACAGCTCATCTAACATGGCAAAGGGTACGAAGGTGTCCTGGTCACCATGAATGAACATTGTTGGAGTATGGCTCTTGGCTACTTGTTTCACTGCACTTGCCTCTCCTAAAAAGTACCCGGCACGAATCTTAACTACTGCAGAAGATACATTCAGCACCGGAAATGGGGGCAGTCCAAACATTTCATTTAACTGGTATTTAAACTCATCCCATACAGAGGTATATCCACAGTCTTCCACCACAGCTCTTACCTGGGAAGGCAGATCTTTTTCTCCGGATGTCATCATTACCGTTGCTGCACCCATAGAAACACCCATCAGAAGTATCTGTGCATCTTCGTCATCCGATACGATGGTATTCACCCACTTTATAATATCTCTTCTTTCCGGCCAGCCCATTCCGATTAATTTTCCTTCACTCTGTCCATGAGCTCTGGCATCGGGAATCAATATATTATAATTGTTCTCGTAGAAATGTTCTCCATATACAGCCATATCTGATGCTTCCCCTTTATAGCCATGACAGAGAACGACATATTTGTTGGAAGGCTTTTTTGCATCCACTTTATAAGCGTGAAGCTTGAGGGAATCGTCACTGGTCAGCCAAACGTCCTCGGCTTCCCCTGATAACCAGGTTGCAGCAGCTTCCTTTTCTTCATTATCCGGCGTTTTTTCCACCTCGTCATCGGATTCAATCCCATTGGTTACGGCAGGATTTAAAGCATAATTACAAAAATAATTGCCGATAAATAAAAGCGCCGCTGCAAGGATCAGTACCAGGGCAGCTATAATTCCAATAATCAGTTTCTTTTTCTTGTTCTTCATTCACTTTCTCCCCTGTCTGTGGTTGCCGCTGCTTCATTTTCCTGCACTTTATTCCGCCGCATCCCCATATCAACTTTTGATTCCATACCTGCTGCTGTCTGTGTTTCCATACCCGCTGCTGGCTGCCGTTCCATTCCTGCTGCTGGCTGCCGTTCCATTCCGGCCCTGCTTACCGTTATTGCTTCCGGTTTTTCAGCCGCCACGTTGATCGTCTCACGCACAACGTACTGAGGAGTCTTATTCAGATTCAGCATGATTTTCCCGATATACTCGCCCACAATTCCAAGCATAAACAAAACGATGCCAAAAAACAGGAACATGGCGCACATCAGGGAAGACCAGCCCAGTACCATCGTGGGATCCAGAATCCGGCGCACAAATACAACCAGCGCCCCGATTACACCGATCACTGCAAAAATTCCTCCCAGCAGCATGGAAAAGCGCAGAGGGATGACCGTGTAGTTAATGCAGGATAAAAATAACCGAAGCAGCTTTTTAAACGTATAATTGGAAGTACCCACCTCACGGCTGAAATGTTCAATATCTACATTTGCTATATGGTTTGTGGTGCGGTAAAACAATACCTGCAGATATAAATTATAGTTATCGTATTTAATAATTTCGTCTCTGACATATTTCTTGGCAAGCCAGAAACTGCAGGCAGTAATCCCCTTTGGCCTTTCAATCATATGCCAGACTATAAAATCACTGATTTTACTGGTCAGATTTTTAAACCAGGAAAATTTCCGGGTCTGGTATCTGCCATAAACCAAATCATAGCCTTCATTCATTTTCTCAATAAATTTATGGATCTGGGAGGGATGCGTCTGCATGTCATCGTCCATTCCCATAATCAACTCTCCATTTGTATGCTGAAGACCAGCCATAATAGCATTATGCTGTCCAAAATTCTTAGCCAGGTCAATCCCTTTCACAAAAGAATATTTGGTGGCACAGCGTTTAATGGATTCATAAGTCCGGTCTTTTGAATAATCATTAACCAGTACAAACTCACACTCATAACCATCTATTTTCTTAAATTCCTCTACGCATAAATCCACAACCTTTTCAATGGTATCCTGGGAATTATAGCAGGGAATTACAATTGATATTAACATCTTCGTACTCCTTTATTTCCGTGAGCAGCGAACCAAACAGGCTGGCTGCATATTGCTGTAAAATACTTAATTGTGCCGTCTACATGGAAAAAACCAATATGCCCGCAAGAATGACCAGTATTCCGATTAATTTTTTCTTTGGAAAACGCTCTTTCAAAAAGAAATAACCCATTACCGATACAAATATGTAGCTGGTTGATTCTAAAATAGGCGACATGGAAAGCGGCACATAGCGCAGTGCAAACATGGTCAGCAGCGTGGATAAAAAGAACAGTCCATACGCAAATATGACAAGTGGATTCAAATATTCAAACAGCATACTTTTATACTTCTTCATCGTTGCCTTTTTCAGCAGTATCTGGGAAATAGCTGAAATCAGAACAGATGACAATAAAATACAGACAGAAAGACTGAACTTACTCATCAGAAGTCACCACCAGATAGATTCCAAAAAAGATAATCCCTGCTCCCAGCAGCATGTTCCATGTGATTACCTCTCCAAATATTAATTTACCAAAAATCATTCCCCAGATCAGGGTTACCGGTTTATTTGCAAATGCGACCGTCAGCGGAATACGCTTTAAGATCTGCTGCCAGATAAACGCATATACAAACATAATCAGCAGTACCAGGCCATAGTAGCCGCAAAATTCCAAGGATAAAAATTTCTGGTTTGCCGCCATCTTTGACGCCACTCCGCTTAGAGAACTAAAAAGCAGACTGATATGCAGAACCGTAAATAACTTTATATAAAACCATCTGTTTTTTGTCTTTTCTGCCATATCATTCTTCCACTTCTATCGTGATTTTGGACAGTACTTCTTCTAACCGCTCCCTGCATGCCTGCAGCGTATCACCCTTAATAATAATCTGGCCAATTCTGTCTCTGCCATTGTTATACTGGTTCACGTGGTCCCCTTCTCTGATATTAAAAGACAAGTCAATAATATCCTCGGAAGGCTCGTTTTCATTTACCAGCTTCGTAACCTTACCGGTCTTAGAAGAAATTAAAATCTTTGAAAGATTTGGTACCGGGCGAAGCATGGAAGCACGGATAAACAGCGCCCGGACATCCAGTCCCATTGCCAGCATGGCAATCACTTCATAATAATGTATTCCATAGTAGATACTCACTAATTCCGGCAGACAGGTAGCCCCTGCTCTTGCTGTGATTTCAATCACGTAGACTTTGTCATCCTTTAATATCAGATCGCAGTTAACGGGACAGTTATCAAATCCCAGTGCCCGGACTGCCTTTAAAACTTCCCTTGAAATCTGTGGCGACAGCTGGTCAATATGCTCCAGGGGTACCGAATGTCCCACCGGTGTGGGCGTAAATCCCTGATAAGCATCGATTCCATTGGGAAGCATAAAAACAAGTTCTCCATCCTGGAGCATTGCCTCCGTACCGAATATTGTTCCTTCAATAAATTCTTCTACCAGGCAGTAGTCCTTCCCGGTTGCTTCCATTGTCTTGCTATAATTGGAAATGGCTTCCTCTTTCGTATTACTTCTGAATATTCCTCTGCTGCCCATCAGATCCACAGCTTTCACAATCACTGGAAATGTCAGCTCCTTCAATGCTTTTTCCAGATCCTCCTGATTTTTCACAAGCCGGAATCTGGCGGTGCTTACGCCTTCTCTCTCAAAAGCTTTTTTCATTTCCCATTTATTCGTAGAACGGCATGCAGATTCATAGGACGGTCCCTTAAGTCCCATCTTCTCACATACATATCCGATAGCCGGCACTCCGGTATCCAGACAGCAAGTGGTAATTCCATCTATCTGAAGCTTTCTTGCATATTCCAATACCTGCTCCGGTTTTGAAATATCAGCATAGCAGAATTCATCTGCCTCTGCAAATCCCGGAAAATCACCTGGTATGCTGGCTGTAGTGGTATGAAAGCCCAGTTTTTTTGCCGCCCTGATTAACGGCACCTGAGAATAGCTTGCACCTAATATCATTAATTTTTTCATATTCTTTTCCTCGGTATTCTGTCTGTATTTCTACGCCCTGGAGCGCGTTCTAAAATTGCTTTCTGGCAGCTGTACGTCACACCTTGTGGGAGATTTGTCCCGGATGAAGTCCTAGTTCTGGTTGAAACCTGGCGCTAATATACCTTCAATCTCCTGCATCTGTGTTAAGTCTCCGGTTTTAATGATGTAAAATCCGAATCTGCTTCCGCTGTCAATTACTTCACGGGATCCAATTTCCCCGATCTCGCTGGTAAACACCAGATTCTCCGGGTATTTTTCTTTTATATTCCTGTATTTCTCCATATCCCCGGCTCCAAAAACAAACTGGATTCTGGCAAAATGGTGAAGCGGCTCTTTTAAAATCTCCGGATTTTCACCCAAAGCAGTCTGTATGACCATTTTCAGATAATCCTGTCCGGTGGAAAGCGGTACCAGATGGGAGCCGATGCAGTCTCCGCCCATTCTTGACCCAATTTCAATGATTTTCACTTCCAGCCTGCTGTTAATACGGAATTCCGAGTGGGACGCCCCATTTCGGATTTCAAGGGCATTCAGGGCCATTCCAAGTTCATGGAATACCCGAGCTTCCATTTCAGGGGACAAACCGGAAGGTTCCATATGACCAGTCTCGATGAAATGAGGTGCCCCGGTGGTATACTTTCTGGTAATTGCCAGAAAGGTATGCCGACCTTCATAACTGATTCCCTCACAGCTGAATTCTTCTCCGTCAATGTACTCTTCTAATATAGCCTTCTTCTCAAAAGAATTAGCGATGGCAGCCTCAACCGCCATGTCTAACTCCTCTTCCTTGAATACCTTGGTAATCGCCCTGCTTCCGGAACGGTCCGTGGGTTTGACGATAATTGGAAATGTCATGTTCCGGGGCAGTTCTATTTTCCGTGTCTCATCCACTACCGTAAATAGCGGCGCAGAGATATGATTTCTTACAAATGCACTGCGCATCTCAAATTTATTGGTGGAATACAGGATGCAGTTGTCGCTGTTTGTACAAAGCCCCAGCCGTACCGCCAGATACTGTACCGTAATATTCGCCAGGTCCGAACCGATACTGGCTACCGCATCCGGCATGATCTTTTTGCATTCCTTTAAAATTTCTTCTTTTTCCACAATACTCACCGGATAGAAATAATCTGCGGTCTGTTCTCCCACAGCGCCTTCCTTCCAGGCAAATACATGGGTCTGGTAACCCATCTCCCTGGCCTTTAATATCAGCGGATTCTGAAAATCGTTTGCTCCGATAATGACAATTTTTTTCATACTAACCTTTCCTTAAAGCGTGATTTCGATTACATAACCCGGTTTGGCAGACTGTATCCATACAACAAAATCGGGACCAGGAAGCTTCTGTTATGAGGCTTCCGAATCCCGTTTTCCTGCTGGAACGTGTTTATTGACCCGCTCCTGTAATCCAAACTTTAAATAAGAAAATCTTTCAGTCGTTTACTGCGAGACGGATGACGCAGCTTACGAAGCGCTTTCGCTTCTATCTGCCTGATACGTTCTCTGGTAACATTGAATTCTTTGCCGACTTCTTCTAAGGTCCTTGCTCTTCCGTCTTCCAGACCAAAGCGCAGCTTCACCACCTGGCGTTCTCTGTCCGTAAGGGACTCCAACGCAGTGCCAAGCTCTTCCCGCAGCATGGAGAAGGCTGCTGAATCTGCCGGTGAAAGGGCAGAATCATCTTCTATAAAGTCACCTAAATGACTATCATCCTCTTCACCAATAGGTGTATCGAGAGATACCGGATCCCTGGAAATCTTCAGTACTTCCCTTACTCTTCCAACGGGGACGTTCAGTCTCTCAGCCACTTCTTCAGCGGTTGGTTCTCTTCCTAACTCCTGCAAAAGGGTTCTGGTCATACGAAGGGTCTTGTTAATGGTTTCTACCATATGTACCGGAACTCGAATGGTTCTTCCGGTATCTGCAATTCCACGCGTAATCGCCTGACGAATCCACCAGGTAGCATAAGTACTGAATTTATATCCCTTGGTATAATCAAACTTGTCCACAGCCTTCATAAGCCCCATATTCCCTTCCTGAATCAGATCCAGGAAAGGCATACCGCGGCCAACATATTTTTTTGCAATACTGACTACCAGACGCAGGTTTGCCTCTGTCAGTGATTTTTTAGCTTCTTCATCGCCATTTTCCACACGTTTTGCCAGTTCCACTTCTTCTTCTGTACTAAGCAGAGGCACATTACCGATTTCTTTCAGATACATACGTACCGGATCTTCTGTGCTGACCCCTTCCAGGACATCAACATCATCGATAATTTCAACTTCCTCTTCTTCACCTAATAGAAGATCATCATCATTTTCAATTAGTAATTCTTCTGATTCATCTTCTGCAGAACCATGTAATACATCAATATTGCTCTTTTCCAAGTATTCTAATATTGCATCCATCTTGTCTTCACTGAGCTCAATTCCTGCAAAAGCATCATTGATTTCTTTGTATTCAATTACATTTTTTTTACCTTTTGCTTTTTCCACAAGTCCCTTTAATGCTTTTGAAAATTGTTCTTGTAATTCATCCATAAACTTTCTTTTCTCCTCTATGGTATTCCTACAGATTACCATAACATTTTTGACATATCCTGTCAACTTTTGTTCCTGAGATTCCACAAAATAAATAAAAAAGATCCCGCAAAAATGCATATATCAGATATATTAAACACAATTTGGCGAAACTTTTTCCATTTTGTCTGAAAGCTGAAGTAGTCTACTACGTATCCACGCTTTATCCTGTCGTAAATATTACTTGCCGCACCTCCCAGCACCAGGGCAAATCCGGTCTTTAAAAGTCCCATTCCCTTTTTGCCCAGAAGCCAGAGATAAGCGAAGAGGACTCCCACCGTCATCCCGGTTGAAAGTCCGGCTACAAACTCCTGCTTTTTATCCAGAAAATTCAACATAGCGCCTTTGTTATGGTATTTGTGAAGAATGATTTTGCCGCCCAGTATTTCTTCATCTTCTCCAATTTCTCTGGTATTCTCAATTTTGTCTTTGATAAAATAATCCGCGATAAATATAATTACCGGTATCAGAATGTATATCATAAGCTTATCCCTCCAGAGCAGGTACTCCCCGCATGGTGATCAGCGGTCCTCCTGTATGTTCAATATAAGCTTTTGTAATGGTTACCTCGCCTATATTATCGTCCTTTGGAATCTCATACATAATGTCCAGCATAAACTCTTCGATAATTGCCCGGAGTGCTCTTGCCCCCGTCTTCTTCTCCAATGCCTTTTTCGCAATGGATTCCAGTGCTTCGTCATCGAAATCCAGTTTCACTTCGTCCAGTGCAAGCAGTTTCTGGTATTGCTTTAAAATAGCATTCTTTGGCTCTTTTAAAATCTGTACAAGCATCGCTTCTGTCAATCCCTGTAGTGTATATACGATTGGAAGACGTCCGATAAATTCCGGGATCATTCCAAAAGTCCTGATATCATCCAGTGTTACCTTATCCAGGATACCCGGATCCTCATCATATTTGTCTTTCAGATCGGCACGGAAACCAACCGATGCCTGCTTGTTTAGACGTTCCTTAATGATATCTTCCAGCCCCGGAAACGCTCCGCCGCAGATAAAAAGAATATTTCTGGTATTTACCGTTGTCAGAGGCACCATGGCATTTTTACTGTTTGCTCCTACCGGAACTTCCACATCAGCGCCTTCTAACAGCTTTAACATCCCCTGCTGTACGGATTCTCCGCTTACATCTCTCTGATTGGTATTCTTTTTCTTGGCAATCTTATCGATTTCATCGATGAATACGATCCCTCTTTCCGCCTTCTCCACGTCATTGCCTGCTGCTGCCAGCAGTTTGGAAATGACACTTTCTATATCATCTCCGATATAACCGGCTTCCGTAAGGGATGTGGCATCCGCAATTGCAAGAGGTACATCCAGAAGCCTTGCAAGAGTTTTCACAAGATAGGTCTTTCCGCTTCCGGTAGGCCCGATCATCAGCATATTGGACTTTTCAATTTCAATGTCATCCATGCTTCCGGTAGCCACTCTCTTATAATGGTTGTAAACGGCAACGGATATAACTTTCTTTGCCTTTTCCTGTCCAATGACATACTCGTCCAGGCTTGCTTTGATCCTGTGGGGTGCGGGAATTGATTTTACGTCGAATTCCTTTTTCGGCTCCTCTTTTGGCTTTTTCTTCTTGACCTTCTGCTGATTGGGAATCTTATTCGTAAGGTCAGACAGGTTTACCATATTTATATTGGACATATTCATCAGGTCATTGTATGGAATGTTGCCATTGTTCATCGTATCAAATGCCTTCTGCATACATTCCGAACAAATATGAATGCTGTTGGGGAGATTTACCATTTTACCGGCTTTGCTTTCCGGGCGCCTGCATATAAAACAGACCTCTTCATATTCATCTTCGTCCGGCTTATCTTTATTTTTTTCTGACTTTGCATTTTCTTCGGTCTTTGTAATATCTGCTGTCATATTTTCATCATCAGAATCAACAGCATCCACTACATCTTTATCATATATTTCATCTTTTTTATCTGACATATTATTTCCTCTCTTTTGCACAAACTACTACAAGTAACTATATCATAGTCAAAAAGCTCGCACAAGTGAAGATTTTATAAAATCTATAAAAAACCGTTCCAGGATCTCCAATTCCTGGAACGGTTATACTGTTTTGCTGACAATACTTAATTATTAAAATTGAAGAACTGCTCCATTCCGTTACCGCCCTGGTTTGGGATCATCGGTGAAGCCTGATCCTGCTGTGACTGTCCGTTTGAGGAATCATCACTCTGGGGTGTTGATTCACTGCTTGTGGTATCAGCACTCTGCTTATCTAACGTGATGCTGACTGTTCTGGCTTTGTATTCGCCGCCCTCAGCTGCCTGAACCTCTAAGTCGATTGTTTCTCCAGCCTTATAATAATTCATTCTGTCATATAAATCATTTGCAGATGTAATGGAAATACCGTCAATCTTTGTCACAATATCGCCTTTTATCAAACCTGCTTTTTCCGCTGCGGAACCTTCCACAACTTCGTATAAAAATGCACCGGATGGCATATTATATACCTGTTTTGCTTCCTCTGAAACGTCTACCGGTTTTACACCCATATAACCTTTTTCGCTGCTCTCCACTTTGGATCTTGTGGTACGGTTCATTAAATCATCCAAAATTGGTTTTGCTGTATTAATCGGAATGGCATATCCCATCCCCTCTACACCTGAGGATGCTGCTTTTACAGAATTGATTCCGATTAACTGTCCGTTGATATTTAATAAAGCACCGCCGCTGTTACCAAAGTTAATCGCCGCATCTGTCTGGATCAGGCTGTTGGTAACTGTACCGGATGTAGTCTCAACGCTGACTTCACGGTTTAATGCACTGATAATACCGGATGTAACAGACTGTCCGTAGCCAAGTGCATTCCCGATTGCGATTGCCTGCTGTCCTACCTGCAAATCATCGGAATCACCGATTTCAGCTATTTTAACCTGGCTTAAAACATCTGCCGGAATATCGCTTAACTGTACGGCTACCATTGCCAGATCATGTTCCGGATCCGTTCCTTTTACCTGTGCCTCAACGACTTTATCTTCCTGGTTTTCTACATTTACGGTAAAGCATACCGTTAGGTTTTCAGAACCTTCTACTACATGGTTATTAGTTGCAATCAGTAACTCCTTATCATTTTTACCGATGATGATACCGGAGCCGCTGCTCTCTTCTTCCTGTGACTGTGTTCCATAAAAATATGTCTGAACTTCCTTTACTGTCTTGCTGGTAATTGATACGATGGAAGGCATTGCATTTTCAGCAACCTTCGCTACATCGGTGGATGATGTACTGACTGTACTGCCCTCCGCTGTCTTATTCTGCTCATTTACCGTACCTGTGGAACTGATCTTGGCTTCTGTTTCCTGTGTTCGAGGGAAAACTTTATCTCCCACATAATCGGTAAGCTGGAACGAAGCGCTTGCCACTACACCAAATACAACTGCTACCGATGCTGCCACTGCAATCTTGGACATCATTGTTTTTTTCTTCTTTGGCTTTTCATACCGCGGCGGGTTCGGATTCTGTCCACCTGTCTGATAGGAACCGTAAGAATGCTGCTGTTGCTGCTGTTGATTCATCTGCTGCTGTGGCTGTTGCTCTTCTTCCTGTCTGTTGTCCCGGTCATAAGCATAATGATAAAATGAATTATCAGATGCCTGCCCGTTTTGATTACCTGAATTTGTCATCTGATTTTCCTGCCGTGCATATGCCTGATCCTCTGCTGTGTCAGCAGATTCAAAAGTTTCTGCTGCATCCGGTGTTTCCACGGTATCCGATGTCACTGATGTATCAATCGTATCTGCAGTATCCGCCGAATCATATATCATGCTTTCATTTGATGGCTGTTCATCCTGTTGTCCATACACATCGTCCTGTCTGTATCCTTCTCCTGTATCAGAAGGGCTGCCTCCAGTTACATTATTTTGTTCTTTATCGTTAAATTCATCATACATTTGAATTACCTCCTCGTATTTTTTCTCTTTGTTATTTTCTGGTATCAGTTTAACAATCAAATGTGTTCAATCTGTGATAAATGTTTTAAAAAACTTTGAAACGACAAAAATATCAAAAAATGTTGAAAAAAAGATGGACGCGGTACTTTAGGAGTTACGGACCACACTTAAAATCCTGTATTTCCTATTGTACTGCGCCCATGCTGATTCTATTCATGGATCATACACGAATACGTATTCCTGTTTCTATATCATTATTCTACGGTAACCGATTTTGCAAGATTTCTTGGTTTGTCTACGTCACAGCCTTTGCCCAGGGCTACATAGTAGCCAAACAGCTGCAGCGGAATTATCGCCAGGGAATTGGCAAAATACTGGTTTGTCTTTGGAATGTAGATTACATAATCAGCTGTTTTTTCTGCATCGGTGTGGTCTGCATTGGTCACTGCCAGAAGGAATGCCCCTCTTGTCTTCACTTCCTGCATATTACTGATCATTTTTTTATACAGGTCTTCCTGGGTGAGCACTGCTGCTACCAGGGTTCCTTCTTCAATGAGGGATATGGTGCCATGCTTCAACTCTCCTGCCGCATAGGCTTCTGAGTGGATATAAGAGATTTCTTTCAGCTTTAAGGAGCCTTCCAGGGAAATGGCATAATCAATTCCTCTTCCGATAAAGAACACGTCTTTTGCGGCTATATAACGGTTGGCAAAGCGCTGGATCTTCTCTTTGTTATTCAAAAGCATTTCTATCTGTGCGGGCAGCCTTTTCAGTTCCCTTATATACTCTTCCATCTGGCTGTCAGTTACTTTACCCCTTACCTGGGCAAACTTAAGAGCCAGAAGATAATGTGCAATCAGCTGGGTGCTGTATGCCTTCGTGGTGGCTACTGCTATTTCCGGACCTGCCCAGGTGTACATAACGTTGTCCGCTTCCCTTGCAATGGAGCTTCCCACTACATTGACAATTCCCAGTACCTTAATGCCATGTGCTTTCGCTTCACGCAGAGCTGCCAGAGAATCGGCTGTTTCTCCTGACTGGCTGACTATAATTGCCATGGTATCCGGCTCAAAAATAGGATTACGGTAACGGAATTCACTTGCCAGATCCACTTCTACGGGAATTCTCGCCAGGCCTTCAAACACATATTTTGCCGTTACACCGGTGTGATAGGCGGAACCGCAGGCAATAATATAAATTTTACGGATCGCCCTAATTTCCTCTTCCGTCATACCCAGCTCTTCTATTACGATTTCATTTCCTTTAATTCTTGGATTCAGGGTATCGGTAACTGCTTTTGGCTGTTCGTACATTTCTTTTAGCATAAAATGCTCATATCCGCCTTTTTCCGCAGCGCTGATATCCCATTGTATTTCTGTAGATTCTTTGTCAATCTCTTCTTCATCAATATTATAGAAGGTCATGCCGTCTTTTGTCAGCATGGCAATTTCTTCGTTTTGAATAAAATAGACATTCCTGGTGTACTTTAACACTGCCGGAACATCGGAGGCAATCAGGTTGCCGTCTTTGCTGTGTCCCACGATTAAGGGGCTGTCCTTACGAACTGCATAGATTTCACCCGGATGCTCTTTGAACATGATTCCAAGGGCATAGGAGCCTTCTACACGATGCATAATTTTCGTAATGGCCTCTAACGGGTCACCTTTATAATAATAATCCAGCAGATGGGCAATTACTTCAGTATCTGTCTCTGATAAAAATTCATACCCTTTGGACTGGAGTTTTTTCTTAAGCTTTAAATAATTCTCAATAATTCCATTATGTACAACTACAATAGATGCATCTTTATTAAAATGGGGATGTGCATTTACATCAGACGGTGAGCCATGAGTTGCCCATCTTGTATGTCCGATCCCCGCCATTCCCGGCATCGTTGCCCCGCCGTGTGTCAGTTCATCCAGAATCTTCAGACGCCCGGTGGATTTCTTCATTTCAATTGAGGTACCATCATAAACTGCTATTCCAGCAGAATCATAACCACGATATTCCAGTTTTGACAAGCCGTCCAATAATATTGGGGCTGCCTGACTCTCTCCTATATAACCAACAATTCCACACATAGTTATTCCTCCTCATAATTTGTTTAAAGTGTATTTGCAAATATGCTGCAAAGTGGGGCGTGCAGATGGCGGGAATGAATTTTCAAACACGCTCTAGCGGGTGCTTTGCTGCTGTGTCCAGTAATTGGGGCTCATGGTACATTTTAAAACCATCCATTTGGGCAGTTTCCGGTATCTTTTTCCAAAGAAGTATCCCAGATATTTAAATCCGCTTTTCATGACCAGATCGGGGATCAGCCATGGTTTATGGATTTTAATAAGATATGCTGCGGTCTGCTTAACCATTCGCATCCCTTCACTTTCGGAACTCGCCATAGAAAATATCTGTGGGTGGTCCGCCTGGGAAACAGCCAGGTCGAAATTGCGTTTAAACTGCATGATATTTCCATAGTTATGGGAATGATATACCATAGCTTCCGCCACATAGGCGATCTCTCTGCCGGATTGAATCATTTTCCCTGCCATAATCATATCTTCATTAAAAATGGTATGCTTTTCAAAACCACCAAGAGTAAGGTACAAATCTCTTCTGTAAGCGGCACACACATTGGAGCAGAAAAAGGTCTTAATCCCCATTGCGGGTAGGTTGTCTTTGGACTTAATCACACTTTTATCCCCATAATTAAAGGATCTTGTGTAGCGCTCAATAAGCTTACAGTCCTCATTTGGAAGCTGTCTGGCATATGCCGCCCCTACAGATTCCCGGTCAAATGCTTTTACCAGGGATGAAACCAGAAATTCATCTTTGGGCATGGCATCCTGGGTCATAAACAATAAAATGTCCGTATCAGACATCGTGGCGGCTCTATCTCTAGTGCCGCCATGATTAAACTCTTCTGCAGATAAATGGTGGACTTCCACCCCTGGCATTTTCTCATAAATCCCGGCCTCCGGGAAATACTTTTTCTCTGTATTCATAATACGTATACTATGAATGGGATAGTCCTGCCCGGACAATATCTGCATCAGCTTATGAAATTGTTTTCCCGGCTTATAAGTCGGGATGATTACATCAACTGTATAATTTTTCATAGGTTTATTGAATTCCTGTTTCATTAATGATCTTGTTGCTGATCTCCTGTACAGTATTGGATGGTGTATATCCATCGCTGCCAAAGAGGTACGTATGAAGGTCTTTTACATTCTGAGCCAGATTAACAGGTACTACACAGTCACCTGCTGCAATGTTAGCCGGCATCTGGTCAAACGGAAATCCGGTAGTATCGCTCATATTATAAGCAGCGATGTCTTTTGCAAGGCCTGCCATCTCTGTAACACTTAAACTTGTGGATATATTATCAAACACGCTGTCAATAATTTCATTTAATTTTAATATGTTTGCTGTCTTCGCTTTTTTGAAGATCTGTTCCAGCACGGTTCTCTGACGCTCTGTACGCTTAAAGTCATCACCGGTTGTATAACGGATTCTGCAGTATGATAATGCCTGTAGACCATTTAAAGTCTGAAGGCCTGTAGATTCTACCGGTATGATAGGCAGTCCAGTCACCTCAGATCCTTCCACCTGATAATTGTTCAGATGCACAATCTCATCTTCCTGAATATCAATTTCCACACCATCCAGTGCATTTACCACCTCTGCAACCGCATTAAAGTTAACCGTTACATAGTCGGTGATATCCATATCCAGATTCTTATTAATCATATTCATGGAACGCTTCGGCCCGCCGTACTGATAACACTCGGTAGCTTTCCGGTATTCGCCGTTGGTATTGTCTAAATAAGTATCCCGGTAAATGGAAACCAGTTTAATATCTTTGGTTTCGTTATTAATACTTGCAATCATGATGGTATCACTTCTGGAATCCGTTGTGGATGCATCTCTGGAGTCCACACCAAACAGCGCTATATTCCGGTATCCCTTCATGACCGCTGCCTGCTCAGAAGGAATCTCGGAGTTAATGATGATATCCCCTTCTGCAATCTTTTCTGTTTTTAATTTACTGAATTTGGCAGCAACAAATAATCCTACCGCAAGCAGCACCAGAACAAGAATTTCAATTACAAAAATAACTCTTCTTCTGGTTTTTCTCTTGGAAGATTTCCTGTCTTTTCCACCCGGATATCCACCGGCTGGTGCTCCATTGCTGTTTTTCGATTTTCTGCCCTTTGGCGCTCCATTGCCGGGTCCGTTGTAAGGCCCGTTCTGATATCCGTTATTTGGTCCGTTATAAGGTCCGTTCTGCTGGTATTGCCATTGTTATATGATCCGTTACCCGGTCCATTGTAAGGCCCGTTCTGATATCCGTTATTTGGTCCGTTATAAGGTCCGTTCTGGTACTGTCCGTTCGGCCCGTTGTTCGGTCCGTTGTATGGTCCATTCTGATATCCGTTATTTGGTCCATTATAAGGCCCGTTCTGATATGGTCCATTATACGGACCGCTCTGATACGAACCATTGTTTGGACGTCCCTGGTTTCTATTCTGGCTTTCGCGGTTTTTCTTTCGATCTGACATTTCATTCCCCTTCTCTAATTAATCTTTAATATGCATTCTTATTGACAAATCCCTTGAAAATCGTCAAAAAAAGGATTTTAATATCCAATCCCAAAGTCCAGTTCTCAATATAGTACAAGTCATAATCTATACGGCGCCTGATAGAAGTATCTCCACGATAACCATTAATCTGTGCCCAACCGGTCATCCCTGGCCGTACCTGATGCTTTATCATATAACGAGGTATTTCCTCTCTGAACTTTTCTACAAATTGCGGCCGCTCCGGCCTTGGTCCCACCAGGCTCATGTCGCCTTTCAGGACATTAAAAAGCTGCGGAAGTTCATCGATACTGGTTTTCCGCATAAACTTTCCGATTCCGGTAACACGCGGATCATTTTTTACTGTCCAGGCGCGTTTCTCTGTGTTTGGCTTTTGTACCTCCATGGACCGGAACTTGTACATCATAAATGACTTATTGTGAAGCCCTACCCTCTCCTGCTTAAATATGAGAGGTCCCGGAGAAGTCAGTTTAATGACCCCGGTTACGATTAACATGATCGGAGAGAACAAAATGATTGCACAGGTTCCTCCAAGAATATCAACCGCTCTTTTTACCATCATGTTAAATGTATTTGTAAGCGGGACATGCCGGATATTTACAACCGGGAGTCCCAGAAGATCTTCTGTATAGGGTTTGGTAGGAATTATATTATTATAATCCGGTATAAATTTTGTATGGACGCCTGACTTTTCACACAGGGAAACGATACGTTCCAGTTTGTAATATTCGTTTAGTCCAAGAGTAATCGCGATCTCATCCAGCCTGTTTTGAGGCAGGATTACCAGCAGATTATCGATGCGCCCGATTACCTTAATTCCTTTATACATGGTTCCACTTTCCACATTATCGTCCAGGATACCGCGAATCAGATATCCCCACTGGGGATTTTCCTTTACCCGATCCACAAATTCTTCTGCAGCCCGGCTGTATCCCACCAGTATGATGTGCTTCAGATTCATTCCCTTTGCCCGCATATTCATTAATACTTTACGTATAAAATACCGGACCAGAATTTCCATGCCGATGTTCAAGCCATAGAAAATGAAAAGCATCTTTCGCGAAAAGTCGTTTTCATGCATCATATATAAAATAAGTATAAACAGCAACAGTGCAATACTGTTTGCTTTCATGATATTACCAAATTCTAACCGCCTGCCCTGCACCCTTTTTGGAGTATAAAGGCTGAAAGCGTAATAAAGCAGCAGCAATCCCGGTATTAATGGAATCAATGCGGACATATAAGTTTCCATCGGAAGCTTTCCAATATCCGGATCTTCCAGAATCCAGAACTGAATAAACCATGACGCCACGTAACTGACCGCAATTACACAGCCATCAATTACAACATGAAAGCGATTTAAATACTTTTGATTATCTTTAATCACTCCTCTTCACTCCTCGCTTTATCCATACGTTCTATAATACAATATCTCCCTAAAAAGGGCAACTGTCATTTTTCGTTTTGATATCTAACTTTTTTAGAACTTATCTCGTATTTTTCAGACGTTTTATGATATTAATCCACAATTCAAATTGTATTTTAACATAATTCTTAATATTTTTCTTTTTATATTTAACTTTACTTCCTTTTGCCGCCAGTGAGAAACCTTTGCAGATTCCCTGTAAATACTCTTTTAGATATCCTTTGCTGCCAAAAAATACTGTTTTCACCAGAATACCCGCAATTAAGAAAGGTATATTGAATAGTATTTGCAGAAAAGGCATGTTTTTATAAACTAAATAAATATTATTTCTGGCTGAGTAGCCGATTTTAAACTCATTATATCTGGAACCGGTTGTTCCACTCCCCACATGATGTACGACAGCACCAGGTGCGTATCGATTCTCATAGCCTTCTATTCTTGCCCGATATCCGATGTCAATATCTTCCAAATATGCATAGTGCTTTTCATCAAAATATCCGATCTCTGCAAAGACACTTTTGCGGTAAATGGCTGCTGCTGCACAGGATGCAAAAATTCTGCGGGGCTCATCGTACAGGATTGCCGGCATATCTTTTCCCCAGGCAAATGCCCAGCCCAATGCGCAGTAATAATTCCCGCCATCATCCATCAAAGTGGGGTTATGCATCTGCAGCAATTTCGCCTGGCTGGAAAAACAGCCTGGATGCATTTCCATATCGGCAATCATCGCTTCCACAAAATCCGCTTCTGCTTTTGTATCATTGTTCAGCAGTATTACATAAGGGGCCTTTGCCTTCTTAATTCCGGTATTCACCGCTCTGCAGAAACCATAGTTTCGATTTAACGCGATACACTTCACTTCCGGATATTTTTCTTTTACATATGAAATGCTGCCGTCTTCGGACCCGTTATCCACCAGAAGGATCTCAAAGTCTTTCTCTGTCTGCCTGCGCAGTGAATCCAGACAATCATTCAGATAAACCATTCCATTAAAATTTGGTATCACCACTGATACTTTACACATAAACTAGTCCTCTTACGCTATTTCCGGCCAGTACGGCAGAGCCGCACTAGTCATTTTTTAATTCATAATTCCAGGTTTTCAAAGAAAAATTAGGATTATAATAAGGATCTCCCTGTTTTAGCAGGGATAGCCAATGGCTTCTCATATATTCGATCTCCGTCTGGAAACGTCTCACTTTCTCCTTGGTATCTTCCGGTCCCCGTGTCTTTGACTCATGATGGTACATTTCCACAAAGGGATCGTAGACCACAAGATAGCCTGCTCTTCCCACTTTCAGACAGAAGTCCACATCGTTAAAAGCAACTGCCAGCTTCTCTTCAAATCCGCCGGCTTCTTCATAGACAGTGCGCCGGAACATCATACATGCAGCCGTAACCGCACTTAAATCCTGCTGCAGCCTTGCTTTATGCAGATAACCGCTATGGCTTCTGGGCAGGCCGGTAAACATGCTGCCCGCTATTCCGCCGATTCCCAGTACAATTCCGGCATGCTGGATCGTATCATCCGGATAATAAAGCCTTGCACCTGCAATGCCGACTTCCTCTCTCATCGAATGGCCTAAAAATTCTTCCACCCATCCCGGCGTTATAACCGTAATATCATTATTCAGACAGATAATGTACTCGCCTGAAGATTTAGCAATTCCAAAATTATTGATCGCCGAATAATTAAAGTTCATTTCCAAGGTATGGCTACATTCCGAGGCAAGGTAACTTGCCTTGTCCCAATATACTACCTGAATCCCCTTTTGTCCATCCAAATTTTTATAAAATGCAAATGTTTTTTCATCTTTACTGTTATTTTCTACAATAATAATTTCATAATTCGGATAGGTTGTCTTTTCCCGGATGGAATTTAGACAGCTCTCCAGGATCTCCACATGATCTTTGTTTGGAATTATAATGGATACCAGCGGCTTGGATGTCACTTCATAAGTTACCCTGTAAAATCCCATATCTTTCGTGTGACTGACGCTGCCTTTTACCCCGCACCGGTTCAGATGCGCTTCAATTGCCCGTTTTCCGGCGTCAAAAGCATAAGCTTTGCTGGCAGGATTATCTGCCGTGGACGCCTTGTGGATCCTCCAGTGATAAAGTACCCGGGGAATATGGATGACTTTTCTTCCTCTGCATCCTGCCAAGCGGACCGGGATACTTTTATCATCATCCGGTAACAGCTGCTTATTATCCCCGCTGCAACCAGATCCTGCATCCTTACTTGCCTCTTCCGTACAGCGGAATACAAAGTCATAGTCCTGTGCACCTTCAAATTCACTGTTTAGTCCGCCTGCTTTTTCCACCAGACTTCTCTTTACCACAAACAGATGGCAGATATAGTTGTTGGATCTTAACAGGTCCAGGTTAAAGTCCGGCTTAAAATGAGGCTGGAAATGTTCCGACAGATCCGAGGTTACTTTGTCTTCGTCTGTATAGATAACCTCTGCCTCTTTATTTTTCCCGATTGCCAGCGCCACCTCATACAACGCATTTGGTGCCAGAAGGTCATCATGGTCAAATAGCGCCAGGAAGTCTCCTTTAGCCATGGCAAATGCCGCATTGGTATTATCTGCAATCCCCAGATTCTTTTCCAGCTTCTCATATCGGATTCTGGCATCCTTTTTTATATATTCTGCAATGATCTCACCGGTCTGTATATCGTCACCGCTGCCATCAGCAATGCACAGTTCCCAGTGGGGATAGCTCTGTTCCAGCACCGACTCAATCATCTGGCGCAGAAACAACTCCGGCGTCCGGTAAACCGGTACCACAACGCTGATTACCACCGGATTTTTCCAGTTTTGTTTTCTCTGCCGTTCCAGTTCTTCTGCTGTGGCTTTATGCCGTTCAAACCAGACGGGATAGTCCACATCAGAATGTTCAAAACGCTCTGTAAGCTTTACGGTAAATTCTTTGAAACCATAATGCTTCAAATACAGGCAAGCCTTTTTTATATTATATGGTGAAAGACGTTTTACCAGCTTTCCCCAGTCAACCTTTGCATGTTTACTCATTTTTGTCCCCATTGCCTATTGCAGTCTGTCCTGCAATAATGCCACTTCCTGTGAAGAAGCGTTTGATTGTTTTTACCACATGTTCCAAATCCTTTTCTTCCAGACGATAATACATCGGAAGCCGCAACAGGCGTTCACTTTCGGCGGTAGTATACCGGTCTTCGCCGGAAAACCGTCCAAACCGGATACCTGCAGGCGCCGTATGCAGAGGAATATAATGAAATACACTATGTATGCCATTTTCATGAAGATAGGCGATTAATCTGCTCCGAACCTTAAGGCTCTCCACTTTTATATAGTACATATGGGCATTGTGTACTGCATAATCCGGCACCCATGGCTGGGTTATATAACCCTGATCCGCCAGTCCTTTTAAGCCTTCCTGGTAGTATGTATAGCTTCTCATCCTGTCCTTTGTAATTTCATCCGCTATTTCCAGCTGGGCATAGAGATAAGCCGCATTCATATCGCTTGGCAGGTAGGAGGACCCATAATTCACCCAGGTATATTTATCGATCTGTCCCCGGAAAAACTTACTTCGATTCGTTCCCTTTTCTCTTAGTATTTCCGCTTTTTCACGATATTCATCCCTCTGGAATAAAATCGCTCCGCCTTCTCCCATGGAGTAATTTTTCGTCTCATGAAAACTGTAACAGCCAAAATCCCCGATTGTGCCAAGTGCCGTGCCTTTGTAATAAGCATCCACGCCCTGTGCCGCATCTTCAATTACAACCAGATGGTGTTTCTTCGCGATTGCCATAATTTCATCCATGGCACATGCAACTCCTGCATAATGAACCGGTACAATGGCTTTTGTTTTTTCCGTTATCGCTGCTTCAATCAGCCGTTCGTCCATATTCATGGTTTCCGGCCGGATGTCCACAAATACCAGCTTCGCGCCCTGCAGTACAAAGGCATCCGCTGTGGATACAAATGTATATGCCGGCATTATCACTTCATCTCCCGGCATGATACCAGCCAGGAAAGCCGCCATTTCAAGTGCATGGGTACAGGATGTGGTGAGCAGTGTATGCTTTACCTGAAAGCGCTCTTCCATCCATTTTGAACACTGTCTGGTGAACTTCCCGTCTCCGCTGATTTTTCTCGCATCAATCGCTTCTTTTATATAGTCCAGTTCTTTTCCTGTAAATGGTGGTACGTTAAAATCGATCATTTCACTACTCTTCTTTCTCTGCTTATCCTTATGTTCCATACCAGCATTGAAATAAATATGATACAGCTGATCATGCTTACAATTACACCTGTTTTGAATAACGGAGCCTCAAAAACAACTTTGATCTCGTGGCTGCCTTCCGGTGTCTGAAATGCAATAAATCCATAGTCTGCCCTTTTTATTTCCTGCTTCATTCCATCTAAATATACAGACCAGCCTTTTTCAAAAGGAATTGCCAACATCACCATGCCGTCTTCAGGCACCTCTATACTGCCTGTAAGCATGCTGTCCCTTTTTGGATCTGTAATTTCAATTTTCGCTTCTTCATTATATGCAATGGCATCTTTATATCCGTATGCTGCCAGATTCGTCAGCTTTGCATTGACTTTTCCTTCATTTATCTGTATCGTGATCTTCTCCGTGTCCGGCAATATGTTAAATGTAATATCTTTCGGTTCATCTTTTCTCACATATACTTTATAATGGCGGTTGTCATTGGTAGTGATCTCCACATAGGTGGGGAAATCCACCGTTAATGTAAATTCAAGCTTTGCTCTCTGGTATTTTCCAAATGATTTTTGATTAACCGGAAGATGAATAAAATGCTGGTCATAGGCCGTAATTTCATTTCCGGAAATCTGGCATACCGATGGGTCTATTTTATCATAGTCAATCAAATCTGCGGCTTTTTTCTTATTGTATTTCTTTAACTGCCCGTCCGATATACGGATTCCGCTGTCAAACTCTTCGTCCGGGTCATCTAATACCAGTACCTCTGACAATAATCCCTCCACATCCAGCTGGGTGCGTTTGGCTGTAAATTCCTGTTCCTCCATGGTCTTGGTAAAGAATTTGCCAAGGGAGGATGTCTTTTCATTTCTATAAATATAGATGTCTCCCACTTCACGCAAAAACTGATAGCCGTCTACCTTTAAGTCATTGGTCTTTGTCAAGATGTATTTTACATCACAGAGGGCTGCAAGACTGCTGTCATGAACTGCATTTTTAAACTGATAGTGATTAATATCACCCAGACTATACAGCTGGGGCCATACCCGGTCCACAAATGCTGCTATATTTCCGTTCTGGGTAGAATTATAAGTGCTGACTCCATGATAATACTGCGTCAGTGAATCCATACTGTGGGATGCAGACACGAAATCTTTCTCTACCCGGTAAAAGGAAGAATCAATGGATTTTAAATATGCCAGAGCTTCCTCAACCGAAGAATGATAGGTATCTTCAAAATATGAAGCGTCGTCTTTCTTAACGGTGTCCCGGTTTCTATAGTTCAATGCCGTATCGCTGGTGACGTTAAAGAAAAGCAGTACCACCAGCATCAGATAGAGATTCCCGGAGGGCACCTTCCACTTTTTCTGTACAAACAGCCACAGGATCACCGCCATGCCGATTCCGCTCACCAGCATATAAAAGGCATTTTCTGCGTAGCCTGCTTCCCCCAGATAAGTATAAGCCTTGCCATATACCGCCAGAATTCCAAGGCAGGCTGCTGCAAGCCCCAAAATATTCAATTTTTTCTCCTGAATAATCCGATCCAGCATCATCGCGCTGACCAGTGCAAAAAGCGGCATGAATAAAAAGCTGTGCCTGGAAAATTCATATGAAAACCCATTAAAGACAATACTGCCACATTTAAGCCCTATGCTGAAAGCAACCAGTGCAACTGCCGCATACTGGGTTATTTTATGCTTTTTATCTGTATTCTGCCTGTGAATGGTAAACAAATACTGGAACAGCAAAATGACAAACAGAGTGGACATAAACAAATGAATGTCTTCATAATAATTTGAAAATCCACTGTAGGAGTAAGTGGACCCCGACTGCAGGTTACTGGAAAACAGATTGTATATTGCCGTCTTATAGTAATCTTTCGGCCATAAACTCACAGACTCCAGCAGACGTTGTGACAGGCTAGTGGTCGCATCCAGTCTTGCACTGGTTCCAAACAGCAGTGCCGCAACCGGGAACAGATTGATCGCTCCCATTCCCACACCCAATAGCATAAAGCATCCGTCACTGATTAATAAAATAATTTTTTCTTTGATTTTTCTGCCATTCAGCTGAATCAGCCGGAAACACAAATAGATACCGCCTCCCAGCAGACACATATAGCCCCAGTATAAGCTTCCAAAAACAATGACGCCGCAGACTGCCGCAAGCAGCATCTTGTATTTTTTCCCAATCAGTGTTTTTTCTAAACAGAATAACAGCAGCGGAAAGAACACCACTACTGTTGCAAACTGGTAATGCTGTCCCCATACCACCATGAAACCACTGAATGCATACATAAATCCCGCAAGCATCTTCCCATATTCGGATAGTGAAAAACAGGATAAATAATAATATACGGCAATCCCCGCAAGAACGATCTTGAGAATCTGGAAGTAGACCAGATAAGATGCCAGATGCTCCGGCCCAAATACCACGCCCAGCAGGTAAAGCACCATCAGAAAAGGATCCGTCAGGTTTAAGCCAAACATATTTACCCCAAATCCATTATTGAAATCCCAAAGTGAGAAACTCCCATTTCTCAAATGATTTACGATGGTATTGTACTGCATCAGATATTGCTGCTTTGTATCAGAACCGATGTCTCCAAAGACAAAGGTTTCATTTCCAAATAGATAACTCTGAAAAACAAGTAGGCAGGCACCTAAAATGATCAGGCTCAGAATTCCTGCCGTCTTAAAACTGCTTGTATTTTTCCCCTGTACCATACGTTCCTCCCTTTATAATACATGTGCTGTGCCAAAAGTGCGGCAGTCGCCAAATTTCAATGACGAAAGCCTGCTGCTGCAATATTGGTCCACATGCGATACTGCCAATTAAACCTTCAACGAGAAATCCGCCTTGTCCAGCGATAAATTCACGTTGTAATACGGATCTCCTTTTTCCAGAATTTCCGGCCATTTCCGCAGAAATACGTTGGCTTCCCTGTTAAAACGCTGGACTTTATCCGGAGTATCCTCATATCCCCTTGATTTGGATTCATAATGATAAAGCTCTGCATATGGGTTATACACCACTAACTTACCAAGTGCCCTGACTTTGAGACAGAAGTCTATGTCATTAAATGCAACCTGAAGACGCTCATCAAACCCGCCTGTCTCTTCAAACACACTTCTTTTTACCATCATGCACGCCGCTGTTACCGCGCTTAAATCAGCAGCACAGATAATTCTGGAAAAATATCCGTTATCTTCCCGCAGGCTGCCGATGAATGCATGTCCTGCAATTCCGCCAAAGCCAATGACAACGCCTGCATGCTGAATGGTGTTATCCTCAAAATAGAGTCTGGCTCCCACTGCTCCCACGTCATCCCGCATACAATAACCCAGCATTTCCTCCAGACAGTCTCTGTTGATAATCTCCGTGTCATTATTTAAAAACAGCAGGTATTTTCCTTTTGCATGCCGAACACCAAAATTATTGATCCCGGAGTAATTAAATACATCTCCCCAGCAGACAACATGCACACACTCATGTTCTGCCTCCAGTTTCCGGTAATATTCAAATGTTTCTTTTTCCGAACTGTTATTTTCCACAATAATAAACTCTATATTGGGATAAGCCGATTTGGTTAAAATAGATTGTACACATTTATCCAGATCCGCAGAATGGTCTTTGTTGGGTATAATAATCGAAATCAGCGGCTTCTCATCCGGTATGACAAATCTGGTCTTATACAGCCCCAGATATTCCCCGTTTGTAACAACTGCTTCGATACCAATCCTGTCATAATGTGCCTGTACCGCGCGTTTTCCCGCCTCAAAAGCATAGAGCTTGCTCTCCGGGTTCTCCGCCGTGGAATCCTTGTGGGCACGCCAATGATAAAGCGCTTTTGGAATATGGCAGATCTCTTTCGCCTGCTCCACACACCTTAATATAAAGTCATAGTCCTGTGCTCCGTCAAATTCCTGCCGCAGACAGCCAACCTGCTTTAAAAGCTCTTTTTTTACAACAAATAAATGGCTGATGTAATTCATACTGCATAGTAAATCAATATTAAAATCTGATTTAAAATGAGGCTGGAAATATTCCTTTCCATTCATGGTGATTTTATCTTCATCCGTATAGAGCACGTCAATACGGGAATTTTCATTTATCGCTTTTACACACTCAAACAGTGCAGTTGGCGCCAGCAGATCATCATGGTCTGCAAACGCAATATAATTGCCCGTTGCAATCTGAATTGCACAATTGGTATTTTCTGAAATCTGCATCTGCCTTTTCGTATAGATTACCTTAATTCTGGTATCCTTTTTCTGCAATTCATTCAATGTGCCGGTAAGAGGCGAATCCTCTCCGCTTCCATCGGAAAGACATAATTCAAAATTTTCGTAAGTCTGGTTTTGCACGGATTCCACAAATTCTTTCAGGTAGGGAATCGGTGTCTTATATAAAGGAACCACAATACTGATCAGCGGTCTTCTCTCGAACTTGGTACGTCTTTGTTCCTCTAATTCCTCTCTGGAAATCAGGTGTTTCTTTCGCCATTTACCATAGTTCTCTTCAATATGCAGATCCACACGCATTACTTTTTCGATCGTGCGCTTAATGGCACGCTCCAGGCCGTTTCGTTTCAGGTATGCCACACCTTTTGTAAAATAAGATGGCTGTCCAGCCTTTCCGGCAGCGGAAGAACCCACCGTATAGCCTGACTGAAGTCCACATGCAGATACCGTGATCTTCACCTTTGCGGCGGCTGGCTTCTGATATTCGATCTGGAAGCCTGCCTGACTGCAAAGCTGCCCCTCCGGAAAATTACCTGCCAGATCCACACGCTGGTGGAATTTTATTTCTGCTTCTATTCTGGCGCCCTTTTTGTCCTGTACTTCAATTTGATAAGGCTCTTTGGATGCCGCCCAGCCGCTGACAGACATTTTTCCTCCGTCACCTTCGCTGATGGCATCTATACAGAAGTTTACTTCCTTTTGCTGTTTTAAAAGGTTGGAAGCCGGAAGCCGGTAAATCTGCTTCTGTTCCTCCTCCACCTTTTGGAATACGGATAACTTTTTGTAAGAGCCGATTTCTTTTGGAAGCTTAATCCATATATAATACTCCCGGTCAATTTCCAGCCCCTTTGCAAGATATTTTTTCCGCACCTCTATCCCCGATAAGTCCGTAACTTTCACGGGAAGCCGCTCCCGATCCATATATGCAAAAATATTCTTACCGGTGATTTCATCTCCCTCACAAATTCCCTGCAATACATAGCAGTCCCTGTGTTCCAGATGAAATCTGGCTATCTGTACATGAAATAATTGCTCCATCCGTATCCTCCTAATTCATTACCGCATACTGCCGGTTACCAAAGGGTAAACGGCGCGCGGTTTACTGAGAAGTTCTCATTGTAATAAGGATCGCCTGCATCTACAACCGGTCCCCAAATGGAACGGAACTTCTCTACTTCTCTCTGGAAACGCTCCTGTTTTTCCGGCGTATCCTCGTAGCCTCTGGACTTGGATTCGTAATGATGCCACAGAGAAAAAGCATTATAAACAATCAGATACTTTTTCTCCCGTACCTTCATACAGAATTCCACGTCATTTAACGCAACGGCAAAATCTTCATTAAAACGTCCTACTTCTTCAAATACCTCGCGGCGAACCATCAAGCAGGCTGCCGTTACGGCGCTATAATTACAGTTAATAACAGGCCGGAGCATAAAGCCCAGGTCATCCTTCCCTATTCCGGAAAAGACATGTCCTGCAAATCCTCCAAATCCCAGTACGATACCGGCATGTTGTACCGTATCATCCGCAAACAGTAATTTCGCACCAACACATCCTACTTCTTTTCGCATACAGCAGCCCAGCATTTCCCTAATGCCGTCCTCACTGATTAATTCCGTATCATTGTTTAAAAACAGCAGATAATCACCTTTTGCGTGTTTTACGCCAAAGTTATTGATGGCTGAATAATTAAAACCACTCTCCCAGGTAACCACATGGACATTTTGAAATTCCTGCTGCAGTTTCTCATAGTAGGAGAATGTCTCATTCTTTTCACTGTTATTTTCCACAACAATAAATTCTATATTTTTATAATTACTCTTATCCATGACAGAACGCACGCAAAGATCCAGATCTTTCGTATGGTCTTTATTTGGAATAATAACAGAAACCAGGGGATCACCCGGTGTATGGTATTTCACATGGTTCATTCCCCAGAGATTCATTCTTTCCACATCCGCTTTCACACCAACGCGTTTCAGATGTTCCTCGATGGCTTTTCTTCCCGCTTCGTAAGCATACATTTTGCTTTCCGGATTCTCAGCAGTAGAATTGCTGTGCATTCTCCAGTAATATAAAATTTTAGGCACATGCTTAATCACTTTTGCCTTTTCAATACAACGGAACATCAGATCATAGTCCTGGGCACCGTCAAATTCTTTTCGAAATCCGCCTGCTTCATGAAAGATCGTGCTTTTCACCACAAAAAGATGGGTGATATAATTATGGGAACGCAGCAGATCCAGGCTGAAGTCCGGCTTCAGATTGGGATCCATATGTTCGGAGAGATCTGCATTTACTTTATCTTCATCCGAGTAAACGATGTCCGTCTTCTTATCCTGCAGTGCCTGTACCATCTCACTCAGGGCATTTGGCGCCAGAACATCATCATGATCCAGCAGCGCAATATAATCACCGGTTGCCAAAGGAACCGCACCATTGGTATTCTCGGAAATGCCCTTATTGCTGTCCAGCAGAACATATTTAATTCTGGCATCCTTTTTTGCATAGGTCTCTAAGGCTTCTTCCAGCTCTTTATTCCCACAGCTGCCGTCTGCAATACACAATTCCCATTTTCCATAGGTCTGTGACTGGACGGAACCGATCATCTCATGGAGATAATTCAGCGGCGTATGATACGTGGGAACTAAAATGCTGATCACCGGCTCATAGATAAACTGATGCTTTCTCTGACTCTCTAACTGAGCCTCAGTGAGAAGCTGTGCTTCGAACCAGATCTGGTAAGATGTTTTCGGTTTTACCACTTGTATATCCGGCTTTTGCGGCATCATCTGTTTTGCCTTGAACTTGGCATAGTTTCGCGCTGTACGCATCTTTTCCATCGCCTGGAAACCTTTTGTCTGTTTCAGGGCATGCAGCTGATTCTGCAGGTCTTTTCCCTTGTCATGATAGCGCTGTGCCTTCTCCCGCAGTGTAATCAGTTCTTTTCTCTGGGCTGCCAGATTCTTAACCATTTCCCGTTCATCCAGAATATCGATATGTCCCTGAATTGTGATTGTACGCAGTTCTTTAAAATCACCGTGGATCACATACGCCGGATCATAATCCCAGAAAACCTCCCAGTCTCCCTGGTGGAATCCATTTAGAGGTTCAGTCTGTGTCATACACTCGGAAATAATTTTGTCGATTCTGCAGCGGCAGATTTCCCGCTCCAGAGGGTCCCACCGGAGCATACTGATGTCTCCCGGATTCTCAATTTTAAACGTAACGGAAAAACAGCCGTCTTTATCCAGATATAATTTCTGATGTTCGGACCGCTCCTCGGAGAAGACTTCTCCCCCGGAATGATACAAGGTACTTACAAACTTCGTCTTAGGGTGATAATTCACTCCCAGTCCATCACCTCTCAGGTCAATAAATCCCTGGGAAATCGAGCTGTACATCTCACGAATTGGTACGTGTCCCCGTACTACATAGTCCTGAAAGGCTTTTTCCATTTCCAGATAAACCGGTATCTGTTCCGGACTGATCCCTTCTTCCTGAAAATAAGGTGCCTGATCGGTTTTCGCGATATCTTCATTCCCATGTAAAAAATAATGCACAACACGGAATATTACAAAGTCAACCGGAATGGGAAAGGCAAAGGTCCATTCATAATCGATCAGATTCCAGCCTTTGCCCACCAGAATATTGCCAAGTACCATGTCTATATCCGATACCGGCATGGAATACAAGTCTGCCGGAAGATCCGGTTCACCAAAGATTTCTCTGAATTCATCCGTCATTTTAAAAGGCTCTGTAGCACTCTCACGTATGATCTCAATATAGATATTCAGATACTTCATGGCTTTTTCTTTCTTGCCGGACTGCCACAGATGATGCAGACCCTCTTCTAAAGTATACATCCCCTCCAGATATTCCAGTTCTACACCTTCTTCGGTCAATGCACAGTGATTAACCGAAATCTTCGTACCCTGAAACATCCGGGACAGTTCATCGTACCATCTCTTTATATTATTGACATGAGAAATTCCCTCTTCATAGCAGGGTACCTTCCGGACTGTTTTTTTCTTATGTTCGTCAATCAGGATATCTGTACGAATATCAAATGCTTTACTTCTTTCATTTGAAAATTTGGAATATACCACTTTTTTCATAATAATTATTTGTTCCTTTCTGGAGCATATCTGTTTAAACACGCTCTAAGATCGTCAGGTATGAATTGGAATACAGCGGAAACAAGCGGCTGTCTATCAAAGAATCAAACACTCTTTCCTCATCGAATAAAAGAAGCCTCTCTCTGTCAAAATTCCAGATATTTTTATTCAATTCTCCCTTTTTGGGAAGATATTCATCTGAATAAATCGTCATTGGAAGCTTATAGTCCGGGTATGGATAATAGAAATCCACATTTGCAAAGCCGGCCTCTTTAAAGATATCTTCCAGTTCCGGTTTGGAAAAAGTATGCACACCGCTGGTATTCGGATAATTTTCCAATCCCTCAAAATAGGTTCCCACATGATCTTCCCTGCATCCCGCCCAGTATTTAAGTCCCAGCCGGTTTTCAATGGCAATAATCAGTTTTCCCTGGGGTTTTAAATGGCTTCCGATTAAACGTAAAAACTCGGTATATGGTTCATCCGTCCCAATATATCCCTCCGCATATTCAAAGACACCAATCAATGTAATATAATCAAACTTCTTATCGAGGCTTTTCTCAATATCTGCGAAGTTCCCCACACATATGTTAATATTGTCATAATTCCGGTTACGGTTAGCGTTGATCAGACTTCTCTTTTTAGACAGTTCAATGCAGGTAACCTCTTTTACCCTTCGTGCCAGTGCACCGGTGATCGCTCCGCAACCGGAGCCGATTTCCAAAACCTCTCCCTCTTTTTGAAAGGGAAACCAGTCAATGATGTTCTGTCTGATATGAGACATGTGGTATAACACCGACCAGTCCCGGCTGTCTGCAATCACCTGATTTAATTCCTCTTCTTCATAACGGCTTGCAATTTCCAGAAGCATATCTTCAATTTTGCCGTCGCTGTACAAATCTTCGCCCGGATAATATTTATAATCCAGCCGGACTTTTCCCACCTGTTCCTCCATTGTCAATCCTTTTCCTTTCCCTGTATTGGAAATGCCGCATTAGAGCGTGTTTGAAAATTGCTTTCTGCCAGCTGTGCTAAACAGGCACTAGTTCAATAACGCAACTTTCGAATTCGCATCATAGAAACCAACGGTATTCTTAGTTGATACGATGGTCATATTGCATACCTCATATAACCTGTGATGTACAACAAAATCCACCTGATCATATCCGGTACATCCAAGAGAGAGCATATACTCTCCTCCCTGCATATCCATACGCTGGGTAAATGCTATTTCCTGATATTCTCCCGGTCCTTTGCTCTGTACATTCACTTTTTCGAATAGACTGTTGGTACCGGTAATGTCTGTTCCTTTCAGATCAGTGATCGTAAATGCATAAATCGGATCATTTATCTTATCATGAAACCTCACACGCATCTTTACGGTGCAGGTGCTTCCTTTTTCAATGGTGTTACTGGACAGTCCTTTTTCGTCCAAAATATTGAAACCGACAATTTCAGCCTTCTTATCTCCATATTCGTTAATATGGGGATTCACTTCAAAAGACGGACTCCATTCTTCCTGATTCTCTATATCCGCTGCCAATACAATCTTTTTCTCCGGTACGACTTCCGTAAGCTTCCCCTGGTCATCCAGATCCAGCTGGTTAACAAGAACCTTCTTATACATGTCCACCATCTGTTTCGGCACGCCTTCAGCCAGCTTCTTACCCTTATTCAGGAGAATAACCCGGTCACAGTACTTACTGATACTGCTCAGGTCATGGCTTACCAGAAGAATGGTCTTGCCCATCTTCTTAAAGTCCTCAAACTTGCGGTAACACTTTGTCTGGAAAAATACGTCTCCAACAGAGAGGGCTTCATCCACAATCAAAATCTCCGGTTCTATATTAATGGCAACTGCAAATGCCAGACGAACAAACATACCGCTGGAATAAGTCTTCACCGGCTGATGAATAAATTCACCAATATCGGCAAACTCCAGGATATCATCGATCTTTTTTTCAATTTCTTCTCTTGTGAACCCAATCATGGTTCCATTCAGATATATATTTTCAATTCCGGTGTATTCCATATTGAAACCCGCACCCAGCTCTAACAACGCTGAAATTCTGCCGTTTACCGTCAGATTTCCGCCGGTGGGATTCAATACACCTGTAATGATCTTTAAAATCGTAGACTTCCCGGAACCATTGGTTCCGATAATGCCAATCGTCTCACCTTTTTTTACATCAAAGCTGACATGCTGCAGAGCATAGTGATCTTTGGAAAGAACTTTGTTCCTGCTAAGGCCCAATGATTCCTTCAACCGGTCGGTAGGCTTGTCATACAACTTATATATTTTCGTAAGGTCTTCTACCTTAATCGCTATTTCATCCATTCATTCTACCTCTTCCTACAAAACATCTGCAAAATGTACCTTTAATTTTCTAAATAGTTTGGCACCTATAAAGAATAAAACTGCCGTAAATACCCAGAAATAAAGCGTCTGCCAGGGATGGTTCCAAAAGCCCACTTTATCGATTAATGACTCACGGTAGCCAAACACAATATAATACATCGGGTTCAGTTTAAAAATCACTGCCAGTATCCCGGTAATCTTCAGATCTTCAAAATTCCACATAATAGGCGTCATCCAGACACCTACCTGCAGGATAATATTGATAATCTGAGTCAGATCCCTGAAAAAGATTACAATGGCACTGGTAACATAGGACAGCGCCAATACCATCATAAACATACAAAACGAATAATAAATAATCTGCAATGCATAGAGGGTCGGATAATGCCCGGACACCGTATACATAACAAGAACTACTACAATAAAAAACAAATGTACAAACAGTGCCGATATTACTTTTACCACCGGAAGAATACTGATTTTAAAAACTACTTTTTTAACCAGATAACTATACTCAATAAAAGCATTCGTCCCGTTGTTCAGTCCTTCCGAAAAGAAAAACCAGGGAACCAGACCTGCAACCAGCCACAATACAAAAGGCACATCACGAACCGGACCGTTCCTTAATTTGGAAAATACAAATGCATAGACAAGAACGGTTACAATGGGCTGGACAAATGCCCAGATAATCCCAAGATACGAACCTGCAAATCTCGTTTTAAAATCATTTTTTGCCAGCTGCATGATCAGTTTACGGTTATGGTACAGCTCTGACGGCAGGGAAATTATTCTACTTAACATTTAACTACCTCTATTATTTCTTCAGTGTCGCAATGCCGCCCCACTTCTGATCTTTATCAGAAATGATAAGCTGCATATCAGCTGGGATCGGCCATTTTACTCCTATTTCAGGATCGTTCCATGCCAGTCCGCCTTCATCATTCGGATGATAAAAATCCGTACATTTATAAGCAAATTCCGCGGTATCAGACAATACTACAAAGCCATGTGCAAAGTTTTTCGGAATAAAAAACTGTTTTTTATTTTCCGCTGAAAGTACCACACCGAACCATTTTCCATAAGTTTTGGAGCCTTCCCTTAAATCCACGGCAACATCAAATACTTCACCGGAAACGACCCGCACTAATTTATCCTGTGGGAAATTAATCTGGAAATGCAAGCCTCGCAGTACGCCTTTTTTAGACATAGACTGATTATCCTGGACAAATTCCATATCTAACCCTGCTTCTTTATAATCATTTAAATTATATGTTTCCATAAAATAACCGCGTTCATCGCCGAATACGGCAGGTGTAATCACTTTTAAACCTTCTATTTCACATGTCTCTACTGTAATCTTACCCATTTTTTTACCCATTTCTATTGCAGGACTGCCTGCAATACTGCCACAATCAAACACGCTGAAAGAATCATCGTGGCTTCCTTTCTGTATCATAATTTTCTTTCAGCTTTTCACTTCTGCCTCATCCCGGAAATAACAGATCAATTACAGACCGTTTGCAATCTCCATGAGATACTGTCCATATTCCGTCTTAAGAAGCGGCTGAGCGAGTTCAATCAACTGCTCTTTGTTTATAAATCCTCTGCGGTAAGCGATTTCTTCAATGCAGGAAATATAAAGTCCCTGACGTTTCTGGAATGCTGCAACAAAGTCTGCTGCATCTAATAAGGAGTCATGGTTGCCCGTATCCAGCCATGCAAATCCTCTTCCAAGAGTCTCTACATGAAGAGTGCCTCTCCGTAAATACTCATTGTTCACACTGGTGATTTCGATTTCCCCTCTGGCGGAAGGTTTTACATTTTTTGCTATTTCTACCACGTCGTTGTCATAAAAATACAATCCCGGAACCGCATAATTAGACTTTGGATGCTCCGGTTTCTCTTCGATGGACAATGCCTTTCCATCTTCATCAAACTCTACCACACCGTATTCTCTTGGGTCTCTTACATAGTATCCGAAAATAGTCGCACCTTTTTCTCTGGCAGCTACATCTCTTAAAATTTTGGAGAAACTCTGTCCATAAAAGATATTATCTCCCAAAATCAGCGCAACACTATCATTTCCAATAAATTCTTCGCCAACAATAAATGCATCCGCCAATCCTCTCGGCTCTGTCTGTACGGCATAAGTCATCTGCAGTCCCAGCTGTGAACCATCTCCCAGCAGATCTTCAAAAACCGGAAGATCCCTTGGTGTGGATATAATTAAAATTTCTTTGATTCCAGCCAGCATTAAGATAGACAATGGATAGTAAATCATCGGTTTATCATAAACCGGCATAATCTGTTTTGAAATTGCCTTTGTAAGTGGATACAGTCTTGTTCCGGAACCGCCCGCTAATATAATACCCTTCATTTTTATTTCCTCCTATTTAACGCAAACGAGCAGTGCCTTGGTACGGCACTGCTATATGCTTACTTATTTGTACATTTCCTGGTAATATTTCTGATAATCACCACTGGTCACATTTTTCATCCAATCTTCGTTTTCAAAAAACCATTTGATTGTCAGCTTAATGCCATCTTCAAATTTCGTTTCCGGATACCAGCCAATTTCAGCCTTAATCTTATCCGGTGCAATTGCATATCGTCTGTCATGGCCTTTCCGGTCTTCTACATAAGTAATCAGGTTTTCACTGACTAATTCTTTTCTCGGATCACCTTCCGGCAGCATTTCCTGCAGCGTGTTCAGGATAATATGAATAATCTCTATATTCTGTTTTTCGTTATGTCCGCCAATATTATAGGTTTCAAAAAGTCTTCCCTGCTCCTGTACCATGTCAATACCCTTTGCATGGTCTTCCACATATAACCAGTCTCTTACGTTCTTACCGTCACCATATACAGGAAGTTTCTTACCCTGCAGAGCATTGTTGATAATCAACGGAATCAACTTTTCCGGGAATTGGTAAGGTCCGTAATTGTTACTGCAGTTCGTAATATTAGCAGGAAATTTATAAGTATCCATATAGGATTTCACCAGCATATCGGAAGATGCTTTACTTGCTGAATACGGGCTGTGTGGATCATAAGGAGTTGTCTCATAGAAGAACTCATCCTCTTTTTCCAAAGAGCCGTATACTTCATCTGTGGATACATGCAGGAACTTTTTACCTTCCTTGAATGTTCCGTCCGGAAGCTCCCAGGCTGCCTTTGCCGCATTTAACATAACCAGCGTTCCTAATACATTCGTCTTAACAAAAACTTCCGGGTTCTTTATGCTTCTGTCTACATGACTCTCAGCCGCAAAATGTACTACGCGGTCAATCTCATTTTCTTCAAAAATCTTCGTAATGGCATCACTATCGCAGATATCTGCTTTTACGAACGTATAATTATCACGATTTTCTACACTTCTTAAATTCTCCAGATTTCCTGCATATGTCAGACAGTCCACATTGATGATTCGAATTTCGCTGTCATATTTCTTAAACATGTAGTGAATATAATTAGAGCCAATAAAGCCTGCTCCTCCTGTTACCAGATATGTTCTCACTTTTATTTCCTCCAGATTTTGTTTATAAAGCGCAAAAATGCGCCGTTTTTGAATTGCGCTACGGGTATTATATCAAATATTGCAGATTACAGCAAGGAATATTTCTTTTCGGCAAATTTACACAATTGAATGCTATTCGCCCCAAGTCTGTTTTCCTTTTTTGATAATCTTTTCGTATTTCTGATAAGATTCTTCCCAGGATGCATAGACCGGGTCATTGCGTTTATCCTGCATATTATAATGTTCCATAAGGTAATTTGACAAGTATCTTGTATACTTCTCACTGCCATAAATATTTACATGCTCTTTGTTATAAAAATCATGGGAAAAGTCTATCCCCACTTCGTCATATATTTGATTAAAGTCAATAGACGGAAAGCCATATTGCGATGCCAGATCCATCGTATAATTAAATTCTTTGCGCGCTTCCAGATCCACATTAAATGGGGACGCTACAAATAATATCTTTACATTGTTCTCATTGCAGAATTCCATCAAATCTCTCAGGACAGTCTCTACTTTTTCCTGGACCGGGGCCTGATCCCGGGTAGGCTTTGAAATCATCTCCTTCCCGTTACGCATAAAGGATGCTTTTTTCCCTACCCAAGTTCCTTTCAGATCGCTATATTTTTTAACGAAATCTGTTTTCTTTATCTTTTCCCATCTGGAATGAAACTTGATAAACGGGATATAAAATTCCATACTTTCAGCTAATCCATAACCTCTGAAATCCATAATCTCTTTCGTAGTTTTAAGTCTGTTAAAAGAGGGTTTCATAAATTCCACGGCCTGATGAAGCGTGGAGTCAGTGATCTGATCCACTACTTTTCTCACGCTTCTAATTTCAACAATAAATACTTCCGGATTCTGCGTTTTGAGAACCTCCCTGATACAGCCTTTGATAGCCGCAACCGGCTGGGAGTTTGTAGTCAGCGGATACACCGCTATCCCATAATCATGGTAAGCCATAGGGGCATTCCAGTAGCGATCCGTCCCACTGGAACCAATATAAACAGCATCCAGGCTATTCTTCTCTTCCTTATAAAAGGTATTAAATCGTTCCGCACCATCCGTATTTTTAATCTTTAACACGGATGCAAGTCCACAAAAAACACAGATGGAAACGCAGAGAAAAACAAATGCCCGAAAAGCCTCCTTCTTTGTCATACTCTCTTCCTCTTTTTATTATAAAAGATCATAACCACAAAAGAAATCACACCTATTCCCGTACACAGGAGTCCGGCTTTAAGACCAGGCGTAAAATACTTTAATTCCACCAAGTGATTCCCTTTATCCAGTACAATACCACTATACATGGTGTTGGTACGTAAAATTTCCGTTTTTTTACCATCCACATAAGCTGTCCATCCTTTTGAATAAGGAATCGTCAGGCATAAGAGCTTTGAAGTATCCAGATCAATGGTTCCGGATATTTTATTGGCTGCAAATTCTGTATTTTCCAGATGGTCTGCTTTGAGCGCTTCTACCTGCACCGGATATTTTTCCATTGGCTGGCAGACTACTTTCAAGTCCTGAAACGAATATTTACCTTTATTTTTAAATTTAATTTTGATAGAGGTTAACCCGTCTTCGCTATATCCAAGATTCACAGCATGATCCCGCACTCCCTCAAAAGATCTCCTGTCGGGTGACAGCAGATATAAGAATTTGCG
Organism: uncultured Robinsoniella sp.; assembly: GCA_900540475.1. GTDB lineage: Bacteria > Bacillota > Clostridia > Lachnospirales > Lachnospiraceae > Robinsoniella. The sequence continues at coordinate 65,840 of UQGG01000018.1, forward strand.
AATCCCATTTCCATTTATGCTGACTAACGCCTTGGAATTACGGTCACTGCCACCTTCAAATAACAGATCTTCAAAATAGAGATAGGTCTCGGATGCTTCTGCCCCTTTAAATATAATGGTTACGGAAGATTCCTTCTTTACCCGAAACACGCCGTCTTTATAAGATACATTTTTAGAGTCCTGCACCTCAAACGGTATTTCTTTTTCCGTAAACTTGGGATCTGCCTTATTTAAATCGGTTATCTCCTGCTCTAAAACCGCTCCCTGCATCATTGCTTCCTGCCTATTTAGCGGACTCATATTTTGATACTGATCCGTTGTGATATATTCGGAATAAGTATAACCAAAAGGCAGGCTGTATTTATTTTTATAGATCTGGTAATTCAACCCATCCGTCTTTTCATCTTGATAAGGCTCATATCCAAAGAAAATATTATCGGATTTCCCCTTCTCTACGATTTCATACTTTACATTTGACAATGTTCCAAGCATTGCACGGTTGTCCAGGCTTTTATAGGAAAAGCTGTGATAAAAACGGTTTGCATTTTCGCTTAATGCTTTGTATACATTGCTGTCTGACTGGCTGAGATAAAAACTGGTACCGCTGACGCCATTCAGCATTGCCATATTCGTTGCGGTAGAACTGGGGGACTGGTCCAGAATTTCAAAGCGGTTAAAGTCTCTATCTTCAATCTTACTTGCCGCCCCTGCCTGTCCGTTCACTACCTCTGAGTAAGCTTCTCCTCTTGTCACATAAATATCCAGATTATCCTTTCTCGGAAAATAATCCAGATTTCCATACACCACAATGCTGGCAGCCGTTACCGCAAATATTGATAAGTAGGGCAGGTATCGGGTAGCATTGTTTTTTTCGCTAATTAAGGCATTCCCTTTGTTGCTCTTTAATGATACGGCAGCCAACACTCCAACGGTAATGAACAGGATAATCCACGAAGGTACTAGAGAGATGTCTATCCCCCTGTTCCTCGTCACAATCAGGTAGCATAACAGGTAACAGATAATTCCTCCGGAAATAAATGCAATCTGCTTTTTTCTCAAACGCTGTAAGTCCGGCAGCATTGCCGTCAATATAAATGCCAGCAGGAAACAGTATCCCCATTCCCATCTGTTAGAAGCATAGGAAAATCCATTCATGGCGCGTCCGATCATCGGGAACATAAAAAATACAGATAAAACCACAAACCCAATTGCAAGCTCTTTATGTTTTTTCCATTCCACGATCAGGAGAAGTACTGCCGGTATTACGATAACAGCACAACCAAGAAGCGTCCAGTTGCCAATCATTTTATTAGACAACATATTAAATGGAAGTGCTTTGTAATACTGGCTGTTATAAAACAGTTGAAAAGCACGGTCTACGCTAAATCGTTCACTGGACATTAATGCCAGTGCATTTGGCAAAAATATAGCACATGCCATGAGTGCTCCCGTAATGTAGTATCCGGCAAAATCTCTCAGGCATAAAAAGAAATTTTTGATCCGGTGCTCCTGGTAAATGAAAAAAAAACGGACGATTGCATAGACTACAATCAAAATGCTTAGCATATAAAAAAAGTAAAAGTTACTGATTCCGGATATAAATACCATTGCAATGAAAAAATAAGGCTTTTTCTTTGCAAAAATCTTTTCTATTCCAATTAGCAGCAGAGGTAAGTAAATCATTGGATTTATAAAAAAAGGATGTCTCCCTGCTGTATAAAGTGCATAAGTACAAAAAGCATACGTGAATGCACCGCAAAGCGTTGCAAATCTTCCCTTATTCATCATTTTGCAAAAGGCTGAAAAGCTGACACCTGCAAGATACATCTTGAATAGAATTAAAAATTCATAGAGATAATCCGCTCTGGATGCCGGTACAAATACAGCCAGAAGATTGAGGGGATCCCCAATCGCATAATAATTTAAGGTATTTATTACATCTGAACCATATCCTATATGGGGATCCCAAAGTGGTATGGACAATTTACCTGTGGAAAAAAATCTGGTAATAATACCTCTTAAATACTTGCCAAAATACGCCAGGGAACTATAGTGCTGATTCAGTCCATCTACTTTCCAAATCATGGATTTCCCGTCCAGCAGAAACCCCAAAAAACATGCCAGTGCAATTGCAATAAATAAAATCGTATAAACCACATAATAGTTGATACGCTGATTCCTTGCGCTTCCCGAATCAAATTTCTTTAACCTGTTTACCATCTCTTTCATTTCATACCCTCACTTGTAATATCTGATGCACACTTTTCTCTTTTGTTTTAAAAACTTTCAAACATCATAATTCTATCAAACTTATTCAAATCATGCAATCTGTCTTTACTTTTTTAAGAAATATTAAGAAAAACTGCACGGGTCATTTCTTATATTTCTTATGGTTTCTATTATATCTTCCCATTTTAATTAAGATCAGAAACATGATTCCCAGCAGGGAACATAAAAGTCCGGCTTTCAATCCAGGCGTAAAATATTTTAACTCAATAAAATGGGTTCCCTTCTTTAATAAAATACCGCTATACATCGTATTCGTACATAGAATCTCTGTCTTTTTCCCATCCACATATGCCGTCCAGCCTTTGGAGTATGGTATAGTCAGACAGAGCAGCTTAGCGGAATCCAGTTTCATAGTTCCTGAAATTTTATTTGCAGCAAATTCCGTGTTTTGCAGATAATTTTCCTTTAATGCTTCTACATGCCCAATATATTGATCCATTGGCTGGCAAAGCACTTTCAGGTCTTTGATGGAGTATTTCCCCTTATTCTTAAATTTAATTTTAATGGAATTCAATGCCTTCTGATGATATCCTAAATTCACCGCATGGTCACGTACCCCTTCAAAATATCTTCGCCCCGGTGTTAATAAATAAATAAATTTTTTTACACCATTTGCTTTTACACTTACGGAAGCCATGGAATTCCCATTCCCTTTCCCATGATACAGCAGGCTTTCAAAATAAAGATAGGTTTCGGCTGCATCCATACCTTCAAATTCGATTGTCACGGAAGATGGCTTTTTCACGTCAAATACTCCATTTTTATAGGAAACATTTTTGGAACACTTCATGCGAAACGGAAGTTCACGTTCCGTAAACTCAAGATCAGCCTTATTAAAATCAGTTTGTTCATGATCCAGAACTGCCCCTTGCATCATTGCCTCCTGTCTCTTAAGCGGGCTCAGCTTTTCATACTCCTGTTTCGGAATATATCCGGAATAAGTATACCCAAAAGGCAGACTGTATCTGTTTTTATATATCTGATAGTTCAAACTACCGGTATTTTTATCCTCATACGGCTCATAACCGTAAAAAATATTATCGACCTGTCCTTTGTCTGCGATCTCATATCTAACATTAGACAAAGTCCCCAGCATCACACGGTTATCCAGGCTTTTATAGGAGAAACTATGATTAAAGCGGTTAGCATTCTCGCTTAACGCTCTGTATACATTACAGTCTGACTGGCTGAGATAAAAACTGGTGCCGCTTACACCATTTAGCATTGCCATATTCGTTGCCGGTGAGTCAGAATCCTGATCCAGTATTTCAAAACGGTTAAACTCTCCGTCTCCAATCTTTCTTACCGCCCCCGACTGGCTGTTAATCACCTCCTCATAAGCAGTTCCTTTAGTCACATAAACATCCCAATTGTGATTACGGGGAAAATAATTCAGGTTTCCATATAACACGATACTGGATACTATCACCGCAAATACGGAAATATAGGAGTATATTTTCAATCTACTTCCGGAAATTCTGCCTTTTCTGCCCAGGACAGATATAACTGCCAGGACAGCAATTGTGATAATCAAAATAAGCCATGACGGAATCAAAGACGTATCGATGCCGGACTTGCTAAAAAGTAACAGATAACCCGCCAGATAGCCGGCAATCAGAGAAGATATCAGTACCAGCTGCTTTTTCTTTAAATGTAATAAATCCGGCAGCATTGTGGTCAGGATGAAAGCCAGCAAAAAGCAGTACCCCCATGACCATCTGTTGGAAACATAGGAAAATCCATTCATTACCCTGCCTATAACCGGTGATAAAAAGAATGCTGACAACACTACAAAACCGATTACCAGTTCTTTATGTTTTTTCCACTCCCAAAATAGCAGCAAAAGTGCAGGTATCACAATAGCCGCACAGCCAAACAGCGTCCAATTCGTTATCATTTTATAGGACAGCAGATTAAAGGGCAGTGCTTTGTAATAATCTCTGTCATAAAACAATTGAAAAGCTCTGTCTACCCGAAAACGCTCACTGGATAATAATGCCAGTGCATTGGGTAGAAAAACCGCGCACGCCAGCAGCACACCGGTTAAATAATAACCCGTAAAATTTCTCAGGCATAAAAAGAAATTTTTAACACGATGTTCCTGATAAAGTCCAAAAAAACGGATTACCGCATAAATAAAAATAAGAATGCTCAGCATATAAAAAAAATAAAAATTACTGATTCCAGAAATGCATACCATACCGATAAAAAAATAAGGTTTTTTACCTGCAAAAATTTTTTCAATCCCAATTAAAAGTAAAGGCAGATATATCATCGGATTAATAAAAAACGGATGCCTGCCTGCCGTATAGAGTGCAAATGCGCAAAAAGCATATGTAAAGGTTCCACAAAGAGTTGCAAATCTGCCTTTTTTCATCATCCTGCAATATGCCGAAAATGCAATCCCGGCAAGGTAGATCCGGAGAAAAATTAAAAATTCATAAAGATACTCCGTTAAGGCTTCCGGCACAAATACAGACAATAGATTCAGCGGATCTCCAATCACATAATAATTTAAGGTACTCAAAATATCAGAACCATAGCCGATATTTGCATCCCAAAGTGGTATGGATAGCTTCCCTGTTGAAAACAGAGTAGCAATAATATTTCTCAGATACTTTCCCAAATATACCAGGGCGCTGTAATGCTGATTTAAGCCGTCCACTTTCCATATCAAAGACTTATCATCCAGCAAAAAACCAAAGAAACACATAAAAGCAACCGGAACAAACAATATCGTATAAACTGCATAGTAATGAAGACGTTGACTCCTTCTGTTTTTGGAATCAGCGCACTTTAACCCACGAAATATTTTATTCATTTCATAACCTCACTTTTGTTTTTTGACTCTCCCTTTAAACTTTAAATCATTCAGTATCATAAGTAAGTATCATAAGTAAGTACCCCACATTACTTCATTTTAAACTGATACTGCTCTTCCCCTTTTCATTCCCTCAGATGTAAAGAAAAGGCTACCTTTCACAAAAGCTCCTGCTTCTGATTCCAATAGCCTTCTCAGAGCCTGTTCAAACATGCTCTTTTCTTGTTAAAATTGTTGATATATAAATTCTGCCGCTGAATAACCCGGACCATATATACCAAACACCAATACTAATACCAGTGCACCCAGATATATCATCCACCGGAAATACAGATTCTGTCTTGCAATTGTTTCCCGGATATGTATTCCTTTTTCCTGTAAGTTTCCAACAATTAACATTACAATGATCATGAAAACCAGAACTAAAATATTATATATGGATAAACCCAGGTTCAACAGCGTACCATCGAATAAAACCCATGGATTGAATTCCGTAAATGTTCTCTTAATCATGTCCACCGCAACCAGAAATGACAAGCCTCTGGAAAAGAATCTCCCAAAACTGCAAATCAGGAATGTACGTACCATTTGAAAAAAACGCCATCCGAAACACTCCGTGTTTACTTTAAATTTCTGTGCCACACTGATATAAAAAGGCTCCAGTAAGATACTGCTTACAATGATTACAGCATTCCACAGACCGTATCCCACATATTTCCAGCTGGAACCATGCCAGACACCTACCAGCATAAATACAATAAACATGCTTAAAAATGTTGGCAGTTTTTTGCCGATATAATTACCCAGTACTTTTCTGGTAGCTTTCCCCAGTTTGGAAAACTGTTTGGAAAGAGATAGTGGATAAAATACGTAATCTTTCATCCAGCTTCCCAGAGTTATATGCCATCTGCGCCAGAATTCAGCAAGAGAGCGGGCAAAATACGGTCGTTCAAAGTTCAGAACCAGATCAATTCCAAGGATCTGCGATACTCCTCTGGCAATATCCATTCCGCCTGAAAAATCTGCATATACCTGAAATCCATAGCCGGCTGCTGCTATAAACAGCAAAATTCCTCCATAGTTCTGATAATTGTCAAAAATAGGATTTACAATCACAGCCAGCCGGTCAGCGATTACCAGTTTCTTGATAAATCCCCACAGAATCAGCTGTGCTCCCTGTGTAACACGGTTATATTCAAACTTATGGGACTCATAGAGCTGATGCGCCAGCTGATCATAACGAGCAATTGGTCCTTGCACAATCTGTGGAAAATATGACATAAATAATGCAAATTTTGCTATATTTCCATCTGGTTCATACTTCCCCCGATACACATCTACCACATAAGCAATTGACTGCAGTGTATAAAAGGAAATCCCCAGTGGAAGCAGTAAATTCAATACCGGAATCTTAGCATTGCTCCCAAATAAAGAAATTACAGAATTCACATTCCCTGCCAGGAAGTTAAAATATTTCAAAAAGATCAGAATGCCCAGGTTTACCAGAACTGCGCAAAATAGTATTCTTCTCTTTTTTGTTGTCTGCCCGCTTTTATATTCTTTCTTTTCTTCCCTGCTGAGGCTTTTCTTCTGAGCTGCCAGGTATTGAGAAGTCTGCTGGTTTACACTGCCCAGTAATCGTCCCGTCATGAAAGTCACAATGGTGGTCAGTACTAAAAAGAACAGTAACTTTACACCTGAAAATGCATAAAAGATATAGCTGGCAAGTAAAAGTATGACCCATTGGTATTTCTTTGGTGTTAAAAAGTATGCCGCAAATACCAGGAAAAGAAAAACTAAAAATGAGCCTGATACAAAAGCCATGTTTTAATCCTCATCTTGCAGAGATGTAATCAGCTGCAGCATCGCTTCCACATTATTAAAGTTTTCCGGCATGAGATGTTCTACATTAATTTCAATATCAAAAGCATCATTCAGTTCTCCCACCAAAGAAACAATATCAAAAGAATCCAATACTCCGTCATCAATCAGTTTTGTTTCCGCCTCAAACTCTACATCCGGCCTTAATTCCGTTAAAATCTCCATCAATTCTTCTTTCATTGCTATTTACTTCCTTTCTCTGTGTCAAATATTTTTTTTAATGTAAAACTATATCCATCTTTCTTTATATGTAAGCAGTCTTCCTGCAATACAACGGAATCTTGTATGGTACCCGGTTTTTCAATCCTGTACTTTTTCCAGGCATATATCCTGCCTTCAAACTCAACCTTCGGAATTCCAAGAGTGTTCAAAATTCCATAGTCCATAGTTCTTAGAAAACGGCTGATCTGCTCTCCTGTCCACTGCAGATTAAGATAACCCCCACCGGGAATAGTCTTATTCAGATTAATTTTACTGTCCTCAGGAATCATCTGCTTTCGATACTTTACACGGTCCGTCAGCAAATCCATGAATACTTCCTCAAAACCTTCATAAGCAAGCCGATTCTGCAGACGCAGTAATTTGATCGAAGTCATATCTTCTGTAACAGGTGTTTGTTTTTGTATGACAATGTCGCCATCATCAACACCAGGCGTTACGCGATGCCAGGTTATCCCTGCTTCCTGATCCCCTTCAAAAACTGCCCAGGCTTCACCATTTCGCCCTCTGTGACGGGGCAGTAAAGCGTGATGAAGGTTGATGATATTCAGATTATTATTATCCACTACAGCAGCCGGAAACAAATACGGATTCATAATACTGAAAACCAGCGTTTTCCGCCCCCAGTTTTTCAATTCATCCATAATCTCTGTTTTCGTTTTCGCAAGATAAGATATATTATCATTACGGAATGATTCCCTTGCCGCATCATTTGCTTCCTCTCCCGTATCCCAAAAATGAACCAAAAGACCTCCATCCATTTTACGCACATAGGACAGGCACTGACAGGCGAGCCGGGTCGTTCCCACCACGATAATTTCCTTATAACCAATATCCATCTTATTCATTTTCCATATATTCCTTCTTTAACAATACGCGGTCAATCTTACCGTTTTTATTAAGGGGCAGTGTCTCATAAAACTTTAATTTATTCGGGAACATGTATTTCGGAAGACTCTGTCCCATGGATTTTAGAACCTCTCTGTCACACTTTTCTCCCGCCTGGTAGAACATGACAATTTTTTCTTTAACTTCATCATATATGCAGCACGCAGCATCCAAAACCGGGAGAGCATTTGCTACCACTTCGATCTCTCCAAGTTCAATCCGGTGTCCCATATGCTTAATCTGATAATCTTTTCTGGACAGAAACATTAAATTTCCGTCCTTATCGTATTTTCCTAAATCCCCGGTTCGGTAGATGATTTCCGGATACATCTGATTCAGAGGGTTCTGGCAAAATGCCTCCCTGGTTTTCTCGGGATTATTATAATATCCCAACGCAAGAGAACTTCCTCTTACACAAATTTCTCCCGTCTCATCTTCCTGCGCCAGTTCATTTTTGTCATTCAATAAGATAATCCCGGTATTTTCAAATGCCGTTCCTATGGGAAGCACTTCTTCATCCCGAAACGGCCTGTCTACCTTATAAAACGTACAGTTACAGGTAATTTCAGTAGGTCCGTAAAGGTTAACATACTTTACCTCCGGCAGATAATGGCGCCAATAATTCAATACCCGGTTGGGCATCACCTCACCGGAAAACATAATGGTACGCAGATGCTGTGGTAATTCCTTATCCAGTGCTTTGAGATTCTGCACTATACGAAGGGCTGATGCCGCCCAGATTACCGTATTTACTTTTTTTTCATTCAGATATGTAATCAATTTACCCGGAAATGAAAACATTACCTTTGGAATAATATACATCGTCGCTGCATTTTTAAGAGTTGAATAAATATCTTTCACTGACACATCAAAATCAAAGGGTGCCTGATTTCCAAATATGCAGTCAGGACCAAAATGAAACTCTTTGGCAAAATTATCAACCAGATCGATTACCGAATGATGGCCAACTAACACACCTTTTGGCACTCCGGTAGATCCCGACGTAAAGATAGCATACAAAGGATCTGTATCAAGTCCTGCTTTCCGGATTCTTTCCAGTTTTTCTTCATCAACGGTGTCACAGCACAATTCCCCTAAGGCAAAGACCTTTCCATTAAATGAAACATCTGATAAATTTTTCCTTAATTTCTCGGGTGCTATCATTAATTTGGGCTTTAAGGTTTCCAAAATCAGTTCTATACGCTTTGCAGGCATTGTTCCGTCAACTGGCACATAAAAATTGCCGCTGTAAACCACAGCCATAAACGCTTTAATACTGTCAATATCTCTGTCAATTAAAACCACGACCGGTTTTCCTGTTCTGCTCTCCAGTTCTCTTGTTAACCGGCTGCCTGCCGCTTTTGCCTGCTGCTGTAAATCTCTATAGGTAATACTTTGTAACTCATCTGAAAATGCTATTTTCTCCGGATACTGCCTGGCAGCGTTCTCCAGAAAATCTAATATATTCCTCTGCATTATGACCTCCCTGATCAAACATGATTCATATTACAATAACATATTTTTAATATATTTGCAATAATTTGTAACTCATTTTTCCCTTCAGAGCTGAATATTTATACGATACTTCTGTTTTCCTGCTAGAACATAAAAAATGGATGCAGAAGTCTATGCCTCTGCATCCTACATCCGGGCTTTTCATTTTTCCCTGTAATTCCCGGTCTTTTTTAAATATTACAGAATTATAACAATTATATTACAATGTGTCATCTTCCTTTTTTTCTTTCTGTTCAGGTCTTTGCCTTCTTCTGCGCCTGTCTTTAAAAATCCTGCGTTTCCTTCTTCTAATCGTCAAAACCGTATATCCAATGGCTAATATCAAAATGATGATCCCGATTATAATGCACAATGGCACAAAATCTGATATATAAATAACGTGTATGCTATGGCTTTCCTGGATATTATCAAATTTATAGGAATTTTGGAATTCACTTCTGCTGACCAGCCTGCCATCCACTAGAATTCCCAATAGCACCGCATCTTCTTTCGGCTGGTATTCCACATTAAATCCCGTATCCCGGTAAACCTTCGCTGCGCCATCACTTATTTTTCCGTTAGTGACCTTCGTAGTAATTTCATAGGTAGGAATTTCTTTAAATTTCACTTCAATGCTATGTTTTTCCCGGACATTCTCAAAGGTATACTCCGTATCGTGTCCTTTTATGTCAATCGCTTTTCCATCCACCAATATTGAATCTAACTCATAATGTTCATCCGGCTGGTAAGAAACCGTATAACTCTTATCACGATACACGGATTTAGTTTTCTGTATGGTGCCGTTAGAAACCTCAGTCTCAATTTTGAATTTTGGTATTTTAGAAAACTCAACAGAAATGCTGTGATCTTCATTCACATTAGAAAAGGTATATTCAGAAGGATATTTTTGGATATCCACTTCCTTCCCATCTACGATAACAGTCTTCACCTCATAATGTTTATCCGGCTGATATGCAATCTTGTATTCTCCACCCGGTTCCACCTGGGCATTGCTTTCACTTACCGTACCATTTTTTGCCTTCCCTTCTATATTATATACAATCGGTACAGTTGCCGAATAAAAACGGATTCTTCTGGGTGACGCCACACCCGTACTGATAATAAATTTTCCGGGCTCCACCATGCAGATATCCTCTGCTTCCCGCTTCTCTTCATAATCAGCAAAATCAATATAATATCTACCTAACAATTTACCCTGGGAAATTGAATAAACCTGAATATAATTATTTACACCGGAACTTAATTCGTAAGATACACTTATGATATAATCACCTGATACACAAAAGTCCTGGAAGGTCGTTCCTGTTGTACGCTTTACACCTTCAATCTTTGATAAAATATTGAAATCTGCATCTGTTACCAGAAAAGAATATCCTCCGGACCGTCCCATCTGTAATATGTACTGGTTTGTCTGAGGATTATAATCAACTCCCGAAAAAAATATCTCTTCCTCTAATATTTTTACCGTTCTCTTATATTCTAATGTATCCGCATCTGCTACCATAAGACTTCCGAAGTTATCCGGATTGTCCGGATTTCCAGTAGCAATATACAATTCATTTGTATTGGGATTAAAGGTCATTCCGTTTCCATGTTCATAATCAGTTGCTCTGGTATGGCGCGCATAACTATATTGCGGTACCGTATATCCATCTTCATCTTTATCTGTTTTATAGAACGCAATCAGCGTATCCGGCTGCCCATCCTGTCCATTTTCCAGGCACACCAAATATTTATCCGTTGCACACATTGCCTGTGTCCATCCATTCTCATCCACAACAGAAGCTTCATGATCGTATTCCCACTGTATGCCATCAAATCCATCCGGGCTTTTCAATGTTGCCGCAAAAACGTTCTTCATGGGAATCAGCAGAAAAATAACCACTGCAATTCCCATAAACAATACTTTGCCTGTTTTGTTACTTAAAATCATTTTGTCCCCTTTTGTTACATTCCTCTTCTAAATGACCATTTAACCGTATCACTTATTTAATCTTCAGTTACACTTCCCTGACCGCCAACTTTCTTTGATATTAAATATCTTGGTCTTCCCTTTACCTCTTCATAAATCTTGGAAATATAATATCCTATGATACCCAGACTCATCATGATAATACTGCCGATCAGCAAGATTAACAAGATTACTGTAGTAAATCCCTCCACAGCATGTCCTGAGAAATACTTATATAAAGACTGAATTCCCAGAAACACACCCAGTAAAAATACAAACACTCCCGCTACTGTGACAAATTGCATAGGTGCTGTTGAAAATGCCACAATATTTGTAACTGCATATTTGACCAGTGACCAGGTGGACCACTTGGATTCCCCATCCATTCTTTCATGGACATCAAATTCTACCGTGGTGCCCCGATATCCTACCCAGGAAGACAATGCACGGAAAAACGCATTTTTTTCAGGCATATTCAAAAGGGCATTAACCGCTTTGCGGTCCATCAGTTTATAATCTGATGCCCTGGACATATCTATCTTAACCGCACGGGACATGATCTTATAAAACATCCCGGCACTGGCTTTGTGCAGTACGCTTTCCCTTCCCCTGCTTTTTTTCACACCCTCAACAATTTCATACCCCTGTTCCCACAGGTGATACATTTCTACCAAAGTCTCTGGCGGATGCTGCAAATCACAATCCATCACTACACAGCAATCCCCGCAGACATTCGCCAACCCTGCAAATATAGCAGATTCTTTTCCAAAATTCCTGGAAAAATGAATTCCAACGATGTTATCCTTTTCCCTGCTCAGCTTTTCTATTTCTTTCCAGGTTTCGTCTTTTGAGCCGTCATTTACGAAAATTATTTCATAGACTATATGTTCTTTTTCCAGTACTTTTCCAATCGCTTCTGCCGCTTTTGACACCATGCGTTCCTCATTATACGCTGGAATAACTACGGATAATAAAGCCATAATATTATGTTCCTTTCCAAATTTAGTTATATATAGCATTTGGATTAATATTACACCAAAAAATAGACATCGTCAAAGATTTTAACATTAATTTTTCTTAAGATCCCCATTTTGGATGTTCATTTCAACTTATATATGCTATACTGTTTCTATTATGAAAAAACAAAATCAAGGAGAAGAATTATGAAAAACACAACACTGGTAATCATGGCTGCCGGTATCGGAAGCCGATTTGGGGGAGGAATCAAACAGCTGGAACCTGTTGGACCCGCCGGAGAGATCATCATGGATTACTCCATACATGATGCCCTGGAAGCAGGATTTAATAAAATCGTATTTATTATCCGCAAAGACCTGGAGAAGGATTTTAAGGAAATCATTGGGAAGCGTATTGAAAAAATCGCTGACGTATCTTATGCATTTCAGGAATTAGACGACCTACCGGAAGGATTTTCCAAACCCGCAGAGCGGACAAAACCCTGGGGAACCGGACAGGCGATTCTCTGTTGTAAAGGCCTGCTGAATGATCCATTTATTGTAATCAATGCAGACGACTATTATGGTAAAGAAGCATTTGTAAAAATTCACGACTATCTGGTAAACTGGACTCCCATCCACGGCAAATTTAATTTCTGCATGGCGGGATTCATTTTAGGCAATACCTTAAGCGACAATGGCGGCGTAACCAGAGGCGTTTGCAACATCGATGAAAATTACCATCTCGCAGATGTAGATGAAACTTCTGATATTATAAAAACAAAAGAGGGTGCTGCGATCCGTATGGCAGATGGCTCCCTGAAACCTATCGATGCAAAAAGCTATGTTTCCATGAATATGTGGGGCTTTACACCTGATTTACTGGACGAGCTGGAAACTGGCTTTGCGAAGTTCCTCTCTGACGTCAAAGAGGGGGATATAAAAAAAGAATACCTGCTTCCGATTATCGTTGACCAGCTGATCAAATCTGACAAAGCTCAGGTTACTTTATTGGAAACAAATGATAAATGGTTTGGAGTTACATATAAAGAAGACAAGGAAACCGTAGTGGAATCCTTCCGGAAACTGATTGTTGAAGGCGTTTACTCAAATCCTTTATTGCCGTAAGCAAACAGCCGGATGGACACTCGCACTTGTGAATTCATTTGGCAACTGCGGCGCGGGTTTTAACCCCCGCTGCTTGGTAACAAATGTGATGCCCCGCTGCCTGCGGCGGGGTTTTTGACTTTAGGAGTGATTTAAATGAAAAAATCAAAATTAGCATTATCTCTTATTTTGAGTATTTCACTTACCACCATGGCCCCGGCAGACCTTATAATGGCTGCCGGTTCTCCCGGAGGTGTCAATGCTCAAAATCAAAAAGCTTCAGCAGCCCAGACAGCTGAATTCGAATCTGAAATATTAACAAATACTGACACAGTAAATAAATCGAACGAATCCAATACCACTCAGAAAAAAATCAACTCAGAATATAACAGTGATGCCAAAACAAACAGCAAAGCTGAAACATCGAATACATCAGATGAAACCGAAATACCGGAAGAATTTATAACAGAAACAGAGTCTGTCCTTACAGAAGCCCCTGAAACAGAACAGCCAGGTTCACCGGAGTCTTCCATACAGACCGAACCCCAAACGATTACAGAGGGAGAATCGGACACGGTTACAGAACCTGGAACTGAAGAATCCGGTTCTTTAAAGAAAAAAGCCAATCGTGCCGGCAGCACGGAAACCGAGACAAAGAAAATTCCGGACTTGGATTACGTACTGGGACGGCCCATGACCCAGGATGAGCTGGATCAGCAGCATTCCATGGCTCCCCAAATGATTACGCTTCCTTCCTTTGGAATGCCAGCCTTAAATGCAAACGACAGCTCTGCAAGCCGCGCCAGAGCATCCTTCCCGTCTTATTACAGCAGCCGGGATCTGGGATTTGTTACAGGAGTACGGGATCAGAGACCCTGGGACACCTGCTGGGCATTCGCTTCTCTCGCCTGCGGGGAAACATCCTTATTAAAGAAAGGGCTTGCTACATCATCCCTGGATCTTTCAGAACGCCATTTGGCATATTTTTTCTATAATACGAAAATTGATCCTCTTCAGCTTACTCTAAATGACAGAAACCTACCGATCTCCCCGAATCTAAACTATTTGGAGACAGGGGGAAACAATTTATTCACCATATTTACACTGGCGAAGTGGTTAGGAGCGGCAGATGAATCAGTAGCTCCTTACATCAACGACTCCTCTAAATTTCCCGGTGGATTAGATTCAAATTTAGCCTATTCTGACAAAGCACACTTGCAAAATGCATATATTATTCCATCGGCCTCCATGGATGATATGAAGTCACTGATTTTGTCCCAGGGCGCCATTGCCGCAAATCTATACATTGATCCTTATAACTATTTTAATTATTATAACCCTAATACCGCCGCCTATTGCTATGTGGCAAAAGGAAATGTTAACAGTCAAAACCATACGGTAGAAATTGTTGGCTGGGATGATAATTATAAGAGAACCAATTTCCTTTCCGGAAAGCAGCCATCCCGCAATGGTGCATGGCTGGCCAAAAACAGCTGGGGAAGCAACTGGGGAAAAGACGGTTACTTCTGGATCTCTTACGAAGATGCTTTTATAAGCAGCGGGAATGGAGATGCAACCGGCGTTGCCTTTGATTTTGAAGCCGCCGATAACTATGATCACAATTATCAGTACGATGGTTCCAGTGGAAACTCCTATAACATGTATCAGGGAAGTATGTCCATTGCGAATGTTTATACCGCAAAAGGAAACCCAAAAGGGGCGGATGAACTCTTAGAGGCCGTATCTTTTGCTCATTATACACCTGGAGTAAACTATTCCATCCAGATTTATAAAAACCTTAAGGATGCATCCAATCCTACAAGCGGTACTAAAATGTTGACAAAGCCGCAAAAAGGTGTAAGCCAATACGCAGGCTATCAGACAATTACACTGAAACAGCCGGTTACCTTGTCAAAGGGAGATACCTTTGCTATAGTTATTCAATTAACACCTCCCGGCAATTCACCGCTGTATATATTTATGGACCGCACCTATACCAATGGCTCCTGGATACAATTCATTTCCTCTTCCGCCAAAAATCAAAGCTTTGTGAAAAAGACTTCCGACAAAACCTGGCAGGATGCACACAGTATGACCGGTTCCAAAGGTGATACGGTACGAATCAAAGCATTTACCTCAGATTTAGAAACCGTTTCTCCCAGAAGCCTATCGCTAAAAGCCAGTAAAACATCTACTTATGTAGGTAGAAAGATCACCCTGGATGCTTCGTTTACACCAAAGAAGAGCACCGTATCTTCCATTACCTGGAAGTCATCCAATTCAAAAGTTGTGAAAATAACTTCTTCCGAAGGCAAAAAAGCCACTGCTTCAGCTGTTGGCTATGGCAGCGCCAAGATTACCGCAACTACATCAAATGGCCTGACAAAATATATTACCATCAAAGTAACCAGACCTAACTTTGAAAAGGTATCTGCCAGGGGATATAAAAGCATCAATTTAAGCTGGTATAAAGTATATGGAGCAAAAGGATATGCAATTTATCGCAGTACAAGCAAAGATGGACCCTATAATAAAATAGCCACCATTAAAAATTCCGGAACAACGACCTATATAGACAAGAGCTTGAAAACAGGGCAGACCTACTACTACCAACTCCGCTCTTATAAAGTTTCAGGAGGGAAAAATGTTTACAGCAACCGGTCCTATATCAGTTCCTGTAAGCCAGCACCACAGGCTCCAAAATTATACGAGCTATCTTTATCCGGCAGCACAAAAGCCAAAATAACCTGGAAATCAGTCTCCGGCGCCAGCGGCTATCAGGTTTACCGCAGTAACGCTAAAAATGGTGAATATAAGCGCGTCCGAACCACTACCGGCAAAACAAGTACTACTTATTATAATAAACTGAAAGATAATGGAACGTATTATTATAAAGTGAGGGCTTACCGGGTTGTGAAGGGTAAGAAAGTATATGGGGCTTATTCTGAGGTGAAGAGTATTACCAAATAATACACCAAATTATAATCTTTGATTTTACACTCGTTTTAACGTTTGACGCTTACTTTTTTAGAGAATACCAGGCAAGCTATTTGATACGCTTACCATTTTAAGACAGTAGGTGAGAATAATGGGCCGATGGATCATATTAACTATGATCCACCAGCCCATTTATTTTTATATGAAAATAAAGTCTTTCTGTTTTTCTACTATTTCTACTTTTTCCAATATTTCTGTATTTCCTCGGTCCAATCACCCATGGCATAGACAAATTCATTTTTATCTAATGGAATACACTGATAACCCATTTGATACAGCTTTTCCACTTCCGCGCTATTACTAAAGATAATTGCCTGGTCATCTTCTTTTACAGGAATATCCGGTATGATCTCATATCGATTTAACATAAACTGATAAAGATAGAAAATCTGATGATCCGTCTTTTCCGTAGCATCATAAACATATAATTTCTTTGGCAGCTCCACTTTATTTTCCATTTTCTGCACTAAAGCATATCCGGCATTCGCTTTCTTCATATTCTTTTTAGATGCATATTGATCAAAATAAACGCTTGTATATATATACTGAAACATACAAAGACCACACACAATCAATACCGGAATAATTGTTTTATTCTTTTTATATAGATATATAATCAGCAAAAAAACAACAATGGTAATAATGACACCCGGCAAATACGTCATCCAGTCAACTTTCTGTCCCGGTTTTGAGAGCGACAACGCTGTAAATACTTCTTTTGTAACTCCATTATTCTTTATAAAAGGCAAAATTGCCGCCGTCCAAAATACCTGCAGTACAAAAAAGATAATCAGCGCCGGCTTAAAATACCGTTTAAACCATTCTCTGTTTTTGTATCCGCATACAAAGCCAGCCATAATTCCCGGTCCCAGATATGGTCCGAAATAGCGTATATATGTGATTGCTTTCATTGCGTATATTTCTGTGCCAAAACCATCCCTGACCCCTTCAATTACACCGGGAAGCCAGCTAATCGTCTGGGCTACAATGGTCATACCGACACAGGATAATAAATAGACTGAAATTATAAAATAAAGTTCTTTATCTTGTAAAATTATAAGATTTTTGTTTTTTAGTCTATCACGTAGCATGCCAAAAAATAGCCAGGTCATAAAGACAAAACACAAGATCATGAAACCGCCGGTAAACACGGATATGGTGTTTAGCTGGCCCAATACCACAGATAACGCCGAAAACCAGGTAGTAGGATCCAATATTTTGAAGTTGATTGAAACATTGATAGCACCGTTACGGACCGTTTCACCATTTTCAGCCGCCCAAACAGTCTTTTGTACCAACGCAACAAACTGAGTCCCGGCAATATAGCTGATGATGCCGCCGAAAAGCACAACAAGTCTTGATATGAGCCATTTTTTATACAGGTAAAAGTATAGAAGTATTACAAATGCGCAGGCTATCCATAGGGTTAATGCACGAGTATGAACGGTCAGGCCATATGCAAGAGTTAACATTAAAATTGCTGTCAGGATACCAGTTTTAACCTTCTGTCCAACACACATTCTTAATTCAAAAAAAAGTAAAACTACTATCCATGTGAGCAGGATCAATATATGTTCATTATATGTTCTGTTTGGAAATGTTACTGCCATATAAGAGCACGCTACAGAAAAGATACATAAAACTTTTCCATCTTTAATTTCAAAATGGCGCTGCATAATAACAAAAGAAACAATAGCCACAATGGCCTGTGCCAAAGCTGCCCCCATCAACATGCATTTATATATGATAAAAGGATTATCAGTCAATTGAAACAGCCAGAAAAACAATCCATAAAACCCACTTCCATAATATCCCGCTTTCGAAATCACCGCTGACCAATCTAATCCGGCAAAATGAGCTGCCCCTGACAAAGTTGCTATCTCATCTGATATCATACGTACCGGATATTCCTGTAAACACAAATAGACCCTTGGTAAAAAGGCAATTAAAAAGGCTATGATCAAATATATACTGTTATGTTTAAAAATTGTTTTTTTCACAGTCTATTTCCTTTCATCTATGCTAACTTCAAATACGCTGCATATAAACACAAATAACTCATCACTAACTTTTTGATTAGTTAATCCCCTCATGCCTATAGCCAAATAGAACCTAAAGCGTGTCCATTTGGCTAGTTGCTCTCGAGCATAAATTCGTTTCTTTACATATATAAATTGGGCGGTCTTTGACTTCCAAATAAGTTTTTGCTAAATACTCTCCCAGTATACCCATACAAAACAGTTGTACCCCACCTACAAATAAGATAATGCATGCCAAAGATGGCCATCCAGCTACTGGATCCTGAAAGACCAGAGCTCTAAGGAAAATTATAATAACAAACAAAAAAGCCAATAAACAAAATAACAAACCGGAAATTGTTGCTATAGACAATGGTACTATTGAAAATGCCACAATTCCTTCAATACTATAAAGCAGAAGTTTCCAAAATGACCACTTGGTTTCTCCTGCGACTCGTTCTACATTTTCAAACTCCAGCCACTTGGTTTTATAACCAACCCATCCAAACAATCCTTTAGAAAAACGGTTATACTCTTTTATTTCTAACAGACTATTTGCAAACTGCCTAGTCATTAAACGATAGTCTCTGGCACCATCTACAATTTCTGTTTTTGATATTCTATTAATAATCCGATAAAATCTGCGGGCAAAAAATGATCTGATAGGCGGTTCACCTTTTCGGCTTACACGTCTTGTAGCTACAGAATCAAATCCTTCCTCTTTAATTGCTTTCATCATTTCTGGCAAAAGTCGAGGAGGATCCTGCAGATCCACATCCATAATTACAACATAATCACCTGTCGATTTCGAAATCCCTGCATAGATTGCCGCTTCCTTTCCGAAGTTTCTGGAAAAAGATATATATTTAATCTGATTATCCACTTCTGCAAATCCTTTTGCTATTTTTAGTGTTTGATCTTTAGAACCATCATCTACAAAAATAATTTCAAATTCAAACTCACTCATATTTTTCTCGACTACACATATTTCTTTGTAGAAATATGGTATCGCTTCTTCTTCATTGTAGCATGGGACTACAACTGATATTTTCTCCATTTCTCTCTCTCCTTGTATACAATATCTATTGAAGTTGATATACATTTCCATAATTAGGGCTATATAAATATTGTGCAGTTGAATACTTAGTGTACAATTGTAATATTTGTTGTATTATTTCATCTTGATTTAACGTTGCAGATATATAAATCTGTATATTATCAAGTTTTTTGTATTTACTCAACTCAAGATTATTAATCTGATTCTTTGCCATAAAAACCATATTCTCGTAATTATCTAATTCTAAATAACTAGACATTAACTTCCATTGTTGATTATCATAAATGCAAAGTATTGTATTTGCACCACTGTCTTTTGAAATCTCTATATTTTTTGCTTCATCTTTATACATATATGGTATACCTAATTTATAACCATAAATTATAAAAAAAGAACTAATTAATAAAAGGGCTATATATTCTCTATGCATCTTTTTACTAGTTGTTATTTGATTTATTACCCAATAAAGAGATAATATAAATGCTATCCATATAAAAGGATAAATACAAAATACATATCTATCAGTTAGATATGGCGATATTTTAACAACCAATAGAAAATAAGTAATTACAGGAAAGGCTAAGATCATAAAATTTTTGAAACACCAAAAAAGTTTTACCTTTATTCTTTTTAGATTCAGACCGACAATTACCAAAATTAAAATTACTAAGAAAGCTGTACTTAATCTACTTCCAAATATCTGGTTTTTAATAATCTCAAAATAAGTAGCAAATCTACTTCCAAAATCAGAACTTGATAAATTTTCAAATGATTCTATTCCTCTATATCCACTTCCAAAAATTTGAATAATCATAGATGGAAAAGTTATTATAGATATAATTCCTGCAATTGCCAATGAAGTAATATACTTCAAAACATCTTTCCACTTCTTTTTTAATATCAAATGTATACCAAAATATAAACATATAAAGAACAAAAAAATCAGAAAATAATATTGAGTCATAGTTCCACATATAGAGATCAAGGTAAGTAGAACATAGAATTTATTATCTATTCTTTCCTTATTGTAGTATTTTAAATGTAAAAGGGATATGCTTAAAACCCATATAGATAAAAACACATACATTCTTATAAATAGTATACTATTTACTGTACCTGGTAACACGGCAAATGTAGCTGCTACAACCAATGATAATATACTTAATTTACTTAACTCTTTTGCTATAAAGTAAATTAATAAAGTAACAAATATAGCTAAAAATATATTAATACCTATTCCAATCCATTTAGTGAATACCCCTGGCACAAATGAAGATACAGTATGAACTAGTGTATAATAAAACGGAGGATGCACATCTCTTTTTTGATTTTCCCAAACTCCTTTATAACTAAACCGAGTCTCATTATCAACAACAAAACACTTTTTAAAAGGATTTGTATTATAGATTTTTCCATTTTCTATTGGGTCACTCAATCCAAATACACCATTTGATAACTGATAAGTTAAATATTCATCAATATGAAATGCTTCTTTTTTGCTTCCTGCATATATGTATATAACTGATTGGATTGCTAAAATTATAATCAATAATAAAATTATTTTTTTATTTTTTTTTATTATATTTTTTATTTTATCCACTTCTTACAATTCCCTCTCAGCACGATCCAAAGCTTGTTGAATTATATTGTGCATATCATAATATTTATATTCAGCTAATCGCCCACCAAATATTACTTTCTTTTCTTTTTCTGACAGCCTTTTATACATTAAGAATAAGTTCTCATTTTTATTATCATTTATTGGATAATAAGGTTCTACACCATTTTCCCATTGTTTGGGATATTCTTTCGTAATAACAGATTTTTCTTGTTCTCCAAACTCAAAATGCTTATGTTCAATTATTCTGGTATATGGAACATTGAATTCTGTATAATTAACAACGGCATTCCCCTGATAATTTACTTTATCTAATATCTGTGTTTCAAAATGCAGACTTCTATATTCCAGAGTACCGTAACAATGATTATAGAATTCGTCAATCATTCCTGTAAAAATTATTTTCTCTGCCAATGATTCCAGTTCTTTCCGATTAGCAAAATAGTCTGTATTTAAACGAACATCGCTTCCTTCTAACATTTTTGAAATAATTTGAGTATATCCCCCAACAGGAATACCCTGATACAAATCATTAAAATAATTATTATCATACGTAAAACGAACCGGAAGCCGTTTAATGATAAAACTCGGAAGTTCCGTACACAATTTCCCCCATTGTTTCTGAGTATAGCCCTTAACTAATTTTTCATAGATATCTTTTCCAACCAGGGAAATTGCCTGCTCCTCTAAGTTCTGTGGATCTGTAATCCCGCTCTCTGCAATCTGCTCTGCAATTTTTTTCTTTGCCTGATCAGGTGTAATAACACCCCACATTTTATTAAATGTATTCATATTAAAAGGCATATTAAAAATTTCACCTTTATAATATGCAACCGGTGAATTTGTATAACGATTAAATTCTGCAAATTGATTTATATAATCCCATACCTTTTTATTACTTGTATGAAATATATGTGCACCATATTTATGTACTTGAATACCTTCAACTTCTTCTGTATAAATATTGCCACCTATGTGATTTCTCTTGTCAATAACAAGACAGGTTTTTCCTTTTTTTATAGCCTCATGAGCAAATATAGATCCAAAAATCCCTGCTCCAACTATTAAATAATCGTACATCATATATTCATCTCCCTTTTCTCTTCCCATTCCGTTCTCAGTAGTCTCAACCACAAAACATCCTGATATTTACCATGTATATAGAAATGTTCTTTCCAAATACCTTCTTTAATAAAACCTATTTTTTCGTAAAACCTTATAGCCCTCTTATTTTCGCATAAAACATCCAGATATATTCTGTTTAATTTTATTTCTTCAAAAGCAATACGTAATATTTCCTCTGTTGCTTCTTTAGCAATCCCATTACCCATTGAAATCTTTCTAAACGAAACTGCGTATTCTGCTGTCGCATCGAATTTATTTATGTTTTTTAAACTAATTGTCCCCATATATTCATCGAGATTATTACAGACAGCATAATGAAAATTATTCTCGTCTGATTTAGATTTTCTAATAAATAGTTCACAGTCTTCCAATTTCATGTCTAAAAAGTTGTTTCTTAAATAATATGTTACCTCGCTATCATGCATCCATTCCAACATGAAGGGCGCATCTTTTATTTCTAACTTTCTAAGTATCATACACAATCCTCCCTTGTTAAGACAATTTAGTTAATAAACAAATGCACTCTCATTATGCATTTTTATTATCATAAAAAAGAGTGAACACGTTTGTATTTTCGATAATTTCATATCTAGTTACCAACCTGTCAAAAGCTTTAGAGTTGTTATCCATTACCAAAAACAGATCACCTTCTTCTTTTATATCAATAATATCCTTTATATCTAAAACTTCAATCGTTTTATTGGGAAAATAATATTGTAAATATTTTATATTAATATCACCCACACTAGAAATCTCATCATTTGAATCCTTTACATAGATTATTTTATAATCACCATTTTCATTTTCTTTTATTTTTTCAATTATTAGTCCAATGTTATTTTGTGCTTCTTCTTGTTGATAAAGAGCTCCGGAGAAACTAGATAGCCACCCCCACGAAACAATAATAATTAATAAAGTAGTCAAAAAATTATAGATTGTCTTTTTATTTTCCTTTATATTTATAATCCATATCATACATCCTGGTATTAATAACATCAAAGTAATATAAAATGAAAGATTTGGTATATCTGATACGTATTTGAAGAAAAAATAAATGGTAGAAGAACAAAACCCATTAAATATCTTAGAGTTTGCTTCAATAAATCCTTTATTTACTACAAAAGATAGTATTAGCAAAACAAGAATTTGAGGAATTACAAACTTTTTAGACTTCTGACTTGCAATCAAATCAGTCAATCCATAAAATATAATTAAACCAAATGCCGGTTCCATATATCTTCCATAAACCAAAACATCTAATCTTCCAGCATTATTATACATAGAAATTGCATCAATTAAAAATAGAGAAAGAAACGCCATAAAAACAAATAAAGAAATTAATTGGCGGTTATTATACAACTTAAATTTAGTCTTAAATAGATCATTCACAAGAGTTAACACGTCCCCACCCAATACCCACAAGCCTCCCAAGCCAATAAGCAAGGTAGAAATACCTATATAATAAAATTTTCCTGCTATGCTCTGCAAAAAGTTTAAAAAACCATTTTTTGTGAATAGTATAGTTTGTATTTTACCTGCCTGACCACCAAAATCATTCATAGAAGCTAATTCAGGATTTGTAAAAACGTTGCTTATAATATTTACCTTTACTAAATTTCCAATAGCAAATAATATTGCAAAAATAATAACGGAACTAAAGATTATTTTTTTATTTTCTTTTTTACTTAAGTTATTAAATAAAATTAATACTATATAAACCAAAACTACACCAATCATTCTCTGGTGGACATAATACATATAAACAGCTACTATAATTCCAGCTGAATAATTCCAAAACTTTGGTTTTTCAACATTTAAGATAAAAATGTAAAAGAGTAACCAAACCAGAAAGTATAATAATGTCTCAGACCAAGCAACCTGAGCTTGAATAATATTATTAGTATAAAAAGTTAATGCAAAACAAATAAAATAAGACTTCAGATTTGAGATTTGAGGAAATAGTTTTTTTATACAACAAATTGAAATAATGTAACTGGCCAAAATAAATACTACATTAAATATAATTGCTATATGATACATAGCTGTAGGTTCTATATTTAGCCAATATAACGGAACCAGCAACAAGCTATAACCAAATGCATAATACGGTGCAGTGGGCAACAGTCCGGACCAGGATTTTCCAGCCATATGTGAAGCAATACCCCAGTACCCAAATTCATCATTTATAACTACTATTCCATTTAATTTAATAATATCTTTTAAGAAAAAGAATATTATAAATAAACATAATCCAGATAATATAATATGATTTGTTTTCATTTCTTTTAATTTGAGAAAACTATGCATAAATCTCCTTTAATATTAGCTTTTCTTTTTAAATAAAAAGTTTAATTCTTTGCGGTAAAAATAGATCATAATACCAATTACACAAAAAGCTAAGGTACCACTGATAAGAACGCTGCTTTTGAATATCATCCTCCATAATACACAATAAAGAACAACTATAAGCGTACAATTCAAAAATTTATTAGAAATTCTCATCAATTTCATTTTTGTTAATACAATAATACAGACAACAACAGAAACCACATACCCAACCAATGTACCAATAGCTGCACCTTCTATTCCTATCTTTGGTATAAGCACTGCATTTATTAATACATTTAGCAAAGCTCCTCCTAGCAAAATAAACATATTTGGCCAGGTCTTCTTTATAATGAGGAATTGATTGCAAGAAATTTGAAATAACATCAGTAATAAAGGTGCTGCAAACAAATATGGAGCAACTATCGCACCTTCTACATATGATCCTGTAAAAATAATTTTAAAAGCTATTTCACTGAATGCAGCCATAATAATACTACATGAAAATGTAATTATTCCCAAATACTCAAATATTTTAGATGTCAGTTCCACCTGATCTTTATCTTTCATCGTTGAAAATGCAAAATATTGCCATCCTCCTGCAAATGCCGTATAAATAAGTTGGCTTATCTGTCCAATCTTTCCACCTATAGCGTAAATACCCGTATAATCAGCACCTATTAATTTTGTTATCATTAAACGGTCACTTGAGTTAAAGATCCAGTATATAAGAAAATTCGGAACTAATGGTAATGCAATCACTAGCATTTGTTTAATATATTTGACTTTAACACTTTTAAAGCTAAACCATTCTCTATTTAAAATAGTAAAAATTATTTCAGTAAAACAAACCGATATTACTCCAGCCAGCGGTATAGCAATAAGATACATCTTATTTATTAACAATGGAACAGAAATACTATATGATAAAATAGGACTTATCGTATTAATTATCAAAAATCTTTTTCTTTGATTATTCATCCTTGTCGGTGCAGAAACGATAGTGTTTGTAGAACCTATTAATATACTTATAGCAGATAAAAATAGCAGATTCATATATTTAGGAGAATCAAAAAATAAACTTGCAAACTGTTTACGAAATATAATCATAATTCCAAAAATAAAAAATGATGTCATGATTGTAAATACAAATGCACTAGAACATATTTCTTTTTGGTATTCTTTATCATCTTTGTCAAAAAACATCCTAAACATTGCATCATACATACCCATTATCGCCAGTGCTGAGCCAAAAGATATAACAACTGATGACATATCGTTTAACCCAAAATAAAAAGTATCTGGCATTAATCTTGTTATTATAGGCAGCATTAATAGTGGAACCGCTTTACTTAATACACTTCCTAAACCATAAATCAAAAAATTTTCTAAAAATAGTTTTAGTCTGTTCATAGCACACCTATTGGAACATATTCAAAGTATCAATGATATATTTAGCATGTTTTTCATCCAATCCATAATACATAGGTATACTGATAACTGTATCAGAAATTTGTTCTGCAATTGGTAAATTTCCTTTTTTAATATTTAACCCCTTATATGCTTCCTGCATATGAATAGGAATTGGATAATGAATTGTTGTTGCTATTCCTTTACTACTTAAATAACTCTCTAAATCATCTCTCCGGTTAGTACGTAAGACATACAAGTGATATACATGATCTCGATTCATAGACTCTTCAGGCAATACTATATGCCCATTTTGAATTCCATTATTATATTTTGACGCCAAATCCCTTCGAAAGTTATTCCACGCATCTAATCTTTTTAATTTAATCCGCAGGACCCCTGCCTGTAATTCGTCAAGCCGCGTATTACTTCCCTGGTATATATGATGATATTTTTCCAATGACCCATAGTTCCCTAATGCTCGCACTTTATCTGCTAAAGCCTTGTCATTTGTGACTACAGCACCTGCATCTCCCAAAGCCCCCAGATTTTTTCCTGGATAAAAGCTGAAACCTGCTGCATGCCCTAAACTACCCGTACGTTTTCCTTTATATCGTGCCCCATGTGCCTGAGCACTGTCTTCTATTACTTTTAATCCATATCTTCCAGCAATATCCATTATCTCATCCATATCTGCAGGACAGCCATACAAATGAACGGCAATTATCGCTTTCGTCTTTGGCGTTACTTTTTCCTCAATTTTAGTCCAATCAATATTATAAGTCTCAATATTTGGTTCAACTAATATCGGTGTTGCACCTGTATAAGATACTGCCAAAGCAGTTGCAATAAAAGTGTTTGATGGAACAATAACTTCATCACCTGCACCTATACCATATGCTCTTAGTATCAAATATAATGCATCCAGACCATTCCCACAACCAATACAATAATCTACTCCGCAATAATCTGCAAACTCCTTCTCAAATTCCTGTATTTCATTTCCCCCAATAAAATAATTCTTATGAAAAACATCTACTAATTTATTTGATATTTCCGTATCTAATTCATTATGCATCGGTTCAAAAGAAACAAATGGTACATTCATTTATTTGCCTCCTCTCCTTTGGAATATTGCTCAACAGTTTTCAAAAATTCATCATAATTTCTTATATAATCTTTTTCATCATAATAATCTGAAGCCAAAACCATAAGAACAGCATCTTTTGAAAAATCATACATTTCTCTCCACATATTATTGGCTATATAAAGGCCCTCATATGGTTTTTCAAGAAACACCACTTTTTTTTCTTTGCCATTATCCAACAACACCTTGCAAGATCCATGGATACAAATCATAATTTGTTCTAATGATTTATGTGCATGAAATCCGCGATGTACATCTATACCAGTATCATACATATAATAAACTCTTTTAATTTCAAAGGGTATATCTTTGTGTTCCTCCAATGCCACTAATTGGCCACGCTCGTCACCATGCTGCTGAAATGCATATTTTATTACTTGCATATTTTTCCTCCTTTATAGATACTAATGTACTGCTGCTCCCTGATTCTTAAGTGCTTTTTCCAATACTTCTTTGTATTTGCCTGCTATTTTATTGTAATCATACTGTTCTGCTTTTAATCTCGCCTTTTTAGATAACTTGATTCTCAGATTATCATCTTGAACTAATACATTAATCCGTTCGATCAATTGGTTGACATTCTTTTCTTCAACCAAAAAACCTTCCTCTTCGTCTGAAATCAAACTTTTGATTCCACCAGAATCACTGGCCACACACGGAAGCCCGGATGCCATTGCTTCCATTAATACGGTTGGAACACCTTCTGTATCGCCATCCTTTGCCGTTACAGAAGGAGCAACAAAAATATCTGCCGAGGCAAATAATACTTTCAATTCTTCGTGTGTCTTAGCTCCCAAAAACTTAATTTTGTTATTTAATGGCTCGGCTTGCTTCTGAAGTGCCGTCCTAAGTGGACCTTCACCCACAATAAACAATAAGGCATCTATTTTAAACATAGCCTCTATCAGATATTTGATTCCCTTTTTCTCTGCAAGTCTTCCGACAAAAAGCAATACTTTTTTATCGTCTTGTTTAAAATAGTTTTTGACAGCATATTTCTTACCAAACAGCTCCGTATTACACCCCATTGAAATTACTTCTATATTATCCAAATTAGTAATACTCTGCGTTTTCCTTTTTAATTCTTCTGATACGGTTGTAACATAAGAAGCTTTCTTTAATGCTCTGGTCTTTATTTTTTTAATAATACCCTGATTCATAGACATAATATCTCCACCATGCCCGGTTATGATAAAGGGTTTACTAAACAAGCTTTGTATAATTCCCTGTGGTATAACCCAATGAGCATGCACAAGATCATAATCCGGCAACAATTTTCTTAACTTAATGAATAATCCAATTAATAAAAATGGTACCAATAAAACTCTAACCTTTTTTTCTTTTATTCTGGGTACAATAGCACCTGGATAACATAACGTTTCCAGTTTATGGATAGGAAAATAATGATAGCGAATTACATTAACTCCTTCCAACATCTCATGAGTTTTTGCTCCCTCAGTGGCTGGCACCAACACTGTTACATCATAATACTTCGTTAATGCTTTTGATAAATCCAAAACAAATCTTGGCTCCGTATCATCTTTCCATCTGGGAAAAGTTGTCCCAGTAACTAATAATTTTTTTTTCATACAATCACCCTAATTTTTTTTCTCTACCCATTGTAATTCTGCAGAAAAGTTGCTGTCCCCAAGA
The DNA here is from genome assembly GCA_900540475.1 of uncultured Robinsoniella sp. Lineage (GTDB taxonomy): Bacteria > Bacillota > Clostridia > Lachnospirales > Lachnospiraceae > Robinsoniella. The sequence continues at coordinate 94,817 of UQGG01000018.1, forward strand.
TTGAGTATTTCAACTTTTAATTTACTTATATTTTTCTCTAAACTAAGAGAAACAACTTCATTGACAGAAAAAGCTTCTTTAAATAAAGCATCATTTACTTCATACGTCTTTAATACTTCTTCACTGTTTATCGTCTCTTTTACATCTTTTCTTATCTGTTTGTTCTCAAATGCAGTTTCATCCACCTCTCCAGCATCAATCATATCTTGGATCTTCTCGTCAACCTCTCTTTTTATTTCAGAATTGGACTTTATCTGTTTAACTTGAATAACTACATTTGCTTCTTTATCTAAATCACTTTTTATCAGGTTCAGATAAAAATCATAGTTACCCTTCTTTAAATTCTCCAACGCATTTTGATTATCTGCTGATGTTTCTGTATGACTAAAACAACTTACATGTACCCTTCCTCCGTTAGATAATACTTTTCCTCCGGACTCAATTGCATCGTATAACAATTTGCCCTGACTGGAAGCCCATAGAGTATATGCTCCTTCCTGAGCAATAATCGTATACTTCTTAGTCAGACCAAGATTACTGCCATTAAAATTATATTTTAATAAAAAAACATCTTCTGTAAGGTTTAAGACTTCATTTTGTGTTTTACTATCTATTTTAACATCTTTTAATTCACTTTGCAAATAATCTGTCGATAACATATTATTGTCTATTTCCCCACTTGTGGCAACATAGTAGAGATTCAATGGATTAGTACTTTTTTCTGAAATAGATGCTAGCAAACTAATCATTTGCTTTAAGCCATCTTTCTCCTCTGTACCTATCATAAGCCTGCTAGACTCAAGCTCAAGAGCAACCGGTTGTACTTTTAAATCATCTGTTCCTGCAGATGTGAATTCATAAGTAACATTTGATAGTTTCGCTCTGGCTGCAACGGGTATCCGGAAACTCACTTTATCGCTTTCATTAGTCAAATCACTTCTATAGATGGTTTTTTCCTCAATAATTTTATCTTTGCTTTTCAATGTAATATGACCTATCTCTTCATCCGAAAGTAAATGCCCGTTAACACTCAACTTGAATATATAATTGTAATTTCCACCGGGGATTTCTATAGGTTGCTGATAATTGTAAATACCATTTTCCTTATTTAAAAATCCTCTAATATCCATTTCTCTCCCCTGAGAAATTACGTAACCGTTTTTATTTTTAATGTAAGTAATTCTTTTATTTCCATTCCTACACATTAAAATATAATCTTCATTTCGAGCAATAATTGACAAATCATCCATATATGCGCTATAATTCTTTCCTCTTGCAAAAAACAAAAAATACTGTGAATCATCACTATTAATATCTTCTAAATCAACCTTTCTAATCTGATAATCTGGTAGACTTTCATTAATATGATCTAATAAATTATTATTATCACCAATGCTGCCATCATAAGCAAAACTAATTGTACCTTTATCTTTAAAATATTGATCAATTTCTTTTACCTGATTCAAGATATCATGAAGATTATCATAGGAATCTAAACCTATGGTATAATAAGGCGATGTCTTTTGAATCTCAATTCTATTAATAGACAGCTTATCTGACAAATTTTCTGAAATCCTAAAGTGTATATCCTTTTCGTCAGTAGCGCTAGATATTCTTATTGATACATTAAAATCTTTTGGGTTTTCTACTTCATTCAGATCAAAAAAGGCCCGATTCATGATATCATCACCGTCCAAAACTTCTACATACCCTACCTGCAAATCTGATACATTATTAGAAGTAATTTGAACATTACACAAGTAAGTACCATTTGATAATAAAATATTATTATCATTTATCTCTTCTTCATCCTGAATAATACTTAAGTTATCATCTTCCATATTTTTATTTTCTGGTTTGTACTCTCTTACCTTATAATAAGGAGTAATCCCCTCAGCTACACCGTTCCCCTTTTGAGTAAGTAAGGCAAAAGTTTTATTTTTCTCCAATACCGTATATTCATCTGAGAGCTTAGATATTTTATCAGACTTGCCTGAAGTTATCAAATATATAATTTTTTTGCTTTTTTTATATTTTATATATTCTTCGTATTTTCTAAAAGAAGAAGCTTCATTATCTATGCTGAAAGGATCTATAATATTTATCTTTTTATCTGGTAATAAAAATTGCAGGCTTGAAATATTATTATCTTGTTCGTGTTCAGTCTTCACGTAATAAATATTTCCATCATTTGAACTGTTCTTCAGTAAATCTACAATCTGCATCGTATCCTTTTTACATTCATTAATTTTATCAATTATCAATGTTGTATCCAAATAATTAGCTATATAAATACTAATAAAAGCTGTTATGAAAACACATAAAAAGCTTCTAAGTTTATTCAACCATATTCTGACACCTTTTAGTTTGTATAGATATAAATTAATATATACAATAACTATTACCAGAATAGTTATTGGAAATAATACAGTTGAAAAACTTACATCTTCAAGATAAAACAATGATAGGATACCACAATTATATTCGTCAACAGTCCTATTTCCAAGAGAATTCAAAATACTAGAGAGCGAAAATGTCCCCACAGTTAAAAGGATAGAATATATAATCATTTCTTTTAACCAGTATTTGTGATCTAATACCTCTAAGATCCCGTATAATATAATAGGTCCGGAAATAATCTGCAAATCTCTTATATTAACCAGAGAATCAAGCGTATTATTTGAAAGGTCATAAGAACATGAGAGAATCAGCATACCAATGAATATTAAACCTATAAACAAAACAACCATATAATTTTTATTTTCCGACCCTTTATCACTTCTTATTTTTTTATATCCATAATAGATACCGGGAATACAGAACATAAAAGAACTTGCACTTAAAGTAAAAAGTTTACCTAATAATTCCTGTAGAAAACCAACAATACCGTAATCATTCCAACCTTTTACTATACCATTTAAAAGTACTTGTAAACTACTTGCTTCTACATTTTTATTATCAAAAACAATTAAATTCAACCAGTAATTTTCTATTAGGCTAACAACTATAAGACCTACTATTAGTTCTAATCCAAGTAAAGCACTCTGCTTTTCATCAATCACCTGTCGTTTAAATAATATTAATATAGAAAATCCACTAACTAACATTAAAATAATAAAAGAACTTTTTATCGCTACGGCTAAAACGACTGTTAAACCAAATAGTATAAGTTTATAATTAGTGACACGATCTATTATTGATATATACAGCCATACTATTATCCAGAATAGAAATAATAACATTATATCAGGAACTGATAATGATCGCACAATCGAATATCCAGGATAAAGAATTAGTAAAAAGCATACAGTCACAATTTGAATCTGATTTTTTTTTGGAAACAAACGACATGCAACTCTTATTGAGATTAAAAATGTGCAACATAACAAGACTGCATTTAAGATAATTGCAGCTTTGTACATACTGGCTGGTTCCTTTATTAATAGATTTAAAGGTAATAAAATAAAACTGTACCCAAATGAAAAAAGAGAGGGATTTGATGAAAAATCCGACCAATTATTTCCTATAATTGAAAACATGCCACCCCATATTCTTGCCTCTTCTTTTATATATATAATCTGATCATAATCTTGAATCCTATATAATATAGTTCCTAGTATGATAATGCACATAACTGTTTGAATTATCCAAGAGATATTTATTTTGTACTTCCTGCCCTTGAAAAAATTATGCTTAAACCCGATATTCATATTAGTCCAACTTTCCTAATCATATAATTATCTCTTAAAATTGATTTGTTTTAAAAAGTTCTTATTACTTTGGCAGGAGCTCCTACAGCAACTGAATTCCCAGGTATATCTTTAGTAACTACGCTATTCGCGCCTATAACAGCACCATTACCTATTTTCACATTTGGTAGAATTGCTACTCCTTCACCAAGCCAAACATTACTTCCAATATCCACTGAACCCTTTGTATATAAAATTCTCTTAACCATCTTTATATTTTTTTCTTCTGCTGTCAACTGTCCATGAGAATGATCAGCTATATAAATCTTGCTCCCCATTAAAACATCATCACCTATAACTACTTTATTAATAGCACCTATGTGACAATCATCCCCAACAGTTACATTATCACCAATTATTATCTGTGGTTGATATTTTACGTTCTCATATTCATCCCAGGCTTCTACACGCAATCGATAGCCACACCTAAAATTTTTACCAATATTAATATACTTCCATCCTTTAATTTGGATTGGTGGTTTAATATAAATACCAGCACCAACTTTATTAAATTTTCTGCTGTACACTTCACTTAATACTAATCTATGAAAGTATCTAAATCCCCTAATCATACTTTCGGGATATATATAAGAACAAATATGAGCAATTTTTTTAGCAATATTATCAAAATTCATTTTTTTATCTCTTTTCATTATAAAATTTAAATCAGTTTATCATAACTTACCAAGAAGAATATAAAAGTCTTGTTATGATAAATTTATTATGATAAAATAAACCTATCTTTAAATAATTTGTGAGGTGTTTATGAATAATCAAAATAATTTAGACAATACAATTGTAAGTATAATAATTCCTGTATATAACTCTGAATCTTATCTGGAAGAATGCTTAAATTCTGTTTTGATACAAACTTATAAAAATCTGGAAATCATCATAGTAAATGATGGTTCGAATGACTCTTCACCAGATATCTGTAAAAAATATGCTGCAAAAGACAGTAGAATAAAATTTTTAACCAAGGATAATGGAGGCGTTTCCTCTGCCAGAAATCTTGGTCTTGATCATGTTACCGGTGATTTTTTGACTTTTATTGATTCTGATGATTTTATTTCTCCGTATTTTGTAAAAGAATTATTAAACAGTATTCAAAAATCAGATGTATCACTTTGTGGATATAATCGCTTAAAAAATGGAAATACTATATCTATGGTGCTTCCACATAATAGTAAAATGACCCGGGAAAAATTATATGAATATACTCTTTGCAGCAATTATATTAGCGGATATTTATGCACAAAAATGTTTAGAACTTCGATTGTTTCAAAACTTAAGCTTCGATTTAATACAAATTTAAAGGTCGGAGAAGATATGTTATGGATAATCCAATATTACAGTGCATGTCAGACTGGACGATATGTTAATCAACCCCTATACAACTACAGATTGAATGAAGTATCTGCACTACAAAAAATGAAGTCTACAGGTGTATTCGATCCTAAAAAAACCAGCAATATGGATTCTGCAGATTTTATTTGGAATATTTTAGAATTAGAAAATAAAAATATTAAGTCCCAAGGTTCCTATCGAAAAGTCAGAACATCACTTTGGATGCTCTTTAACATGATTTGCTGTAAGTATTACAATACCACGCTATTTAAACGTATCAAGAAAAATACACATGGTCATTTGTATCCTTTTTTAAAAAGCAAACATTCTGGTGTTTTAGAAAAAATCTCAGCTATTATAATTTATATGAGTCCTACAATAATATACTATCTTGGTTTGTTGGGTTATAAATTATTCCCCGATATAATTTCTAAACATTTAAACTAATTCATAAGCTTACGTAGTATCTTTAATGATTTTAATATATTTTTAGTCACAAAGAGTTCTTTATCAATCTTACATGCAGTATTCGCTGAGGTACTTGCTGATTCTGCATGTAAAATTTTTAATGACGGCGTATACACTGTCATTAATCCTTTTTTTTCACAAAGATAGGCTATAATATCTTCTTCACAATACATAAATGTCTCCGGATAAAAACCATAATCGAATATATTAATATAAAGCGGAGAATAAATAACACAAGCACCTTGTAGTACTACATGTTTTTGTCTTTGAGAATGATTTATATCTGATCTGTTCTTCTTATCTTTTTTGTTGTAAACTCTCTGTAGAAATAAAGATTCATTGTCATTTGAAATCAATTTATTAATTCTTAAACAAATATACCAAATATTTCTGTTAAATATCCAACGTTTCACCTGGTCTATATTAATAATTCTAGATCTGTAAGGACTTTGATGATATCCATCTATACGTACAATATCCGGTCCTAATATCCCGTACTGTTCGTACTCATACTCTTTTTTCAATATATTCACAAAATTTTTCTGCTCAAATATTGTATCATTATTTGCTATTATTATAAAACTAGACTTAAGATTATTTTTCGCATATTGGTACCCAATATTATTTCCTTTTGCAAAACCAAGATTTTTTTCTGATTTTATACAAATCACATACTCATTATTAGAAAAAACTTGCTCAACCTTTTTAAAACTATCATCAGGTGATCCATTATCAATAACAATAACAGAATAATTATCATATTCTATATTATTCAAAATTGAATTAATACATTTTATCGTATAGTCATAAACAACATAATGTAAAACCACAAAACTCACATGTTCCATAGTGTTAAAATCCTTTCACTAATTGCTTTATACAATAATTATTTATGATTTATTTTTTCCCTTATATTACCCATTATACCAGTAATGGTGTAGTTAGGAAACCATCTCCACATAACTTTTATTTTCATAATGCCAAATAATTTGCAATATTCCATATAGTTTATTCTTTCAAGATACGTATTTAAAAAAGATGACGTATCGAAATCTTCTTTATTTATATGAAACTTAGTCCTTTTCTCAGTGAAAAGCCTCAATAACTGTTCTTCAAACTCTTCAGGTAAAATCAATTGATGATCAATTTTATTTATTTGCTGTTGCAGAAAAACATCATCATCCAGAAGATGATCTACCATACTTATCATTTCATTTTCTGAAGTAAATTCAATATTCAATTCTTCTGGCCGTAGCAAAACACCTGTTGAACATTCATCGTAAATGAGAGTTATTGGCAACGTTTTTGCAGCTATTGCATATTGTGACATTAACCCGCCAATCATTGGATACGTACTAAGATATAGAGTAACATTTTTCATTACTGCAAACAAATCACTTCTTTCCGGTATCCAATATACTCTTTTCGGAAATTTTTCCTGCAACTTTTTAAGCTCTCTTCCATCTCCTGTACCTGCATATAAAAATATAACATCTGAATGTCTTTTTAATATGTGATTTACTATTTTGTAATATAGATTATCAGCTCCTAATGTCTTATACAGGGAACCTCCTGAAAATACAACTTTCTTATCTCTGCATTGAAATGGAAACCCCTGAAACTCAGCCTTATCATCAATCATAGGATAAAACGGCAACTTGATTATACGGTCTTCAGTAATTTTCCTTTTATAAAACGAAACTGATGCACCATAATCTCTAAATTCAATAAAATAATCACAGGATCTTTTTCCCAGCCAAAAAGCATGATCAGTTAAATTTATCAAATACCTGTCAAGCAGACCTTCCAGCCCGGTACATGCAGTTATTCCAATCAAATCATATGGCGTTGTGTATAATATAATCTTTGAAACATTTTCTTTTTCCACAATACAATTTATCGTCTTTATACTTTGTATTATATCTTTTTCAGAAATGAAGATCATTTTATTGTTTTTATTTTTCCCCAGTTCTTTAGAAATGCCAGGTATAAAATTCTTTCTATCGCTGAATGTCACATATACAATGTCAAACTGAAGATTCACCAACGCCTTAACATAAATAAGTGCTAACCCACGATTATCAAGTCCAAATCCATCATAAAATAAAATGCTATTCGCTTTTTTTTCAAAAAATTGATTTACAGACCCAATATTTTGAGCAACCTTGCAGATTATTTCTTCTACATAATCATCGCAATAACATTGATTTAATTGATACATATATCTGCCATAAAACGTTGTTGCCTTTAATGCCCTTTCTATGTCATTTTTCTTCATATAATGCATTATAATTGATTTCATCTTTTGGCTGTCTTTTTTAATCCGTTTGTTCATGAGCAAACATTACGCCCTTTCTTTTAAATCATCTTTTACAGCTGCGTAATCTTTATCATTACTATCCGCAACTTTCTTATTACCATTGTCATAGTCCAACTTTCTCACATGATATTGTATATCCTCTAATAACTTCCTGTTTCCGGAAATGATATCTGCCTGCAAGCCCACTATTCCCGTCATAACACCTAAAATAATCATCATGCTTGCTAAAATAAGGGATTGTGTATGACCACGTCCTCCATCTATTACGAAGAAATAAATAAACCTGATCCCAATTGCAACGCCTATAAAAGAAAGAATACTTCCAATTATCGTAAAGAAATACAACGGCCGATACATCATAAAAGCCCGCACAATCGTCAGCATAGACTTCTTCACATACCCAAACATACTGCTAAACAGCCTTGATGGTCTGAGCTCTCCATTGGTCCTAATCGGTACTGATGTACAGGCCATCTTATTTCTACCAGCCTGAACAATCGTTTCCAAGGTATAAGTATATTCATTAATAACATTCATGCGCATAGCAGCTTCCCTGCTATATGCCCGAAATCCGCTAGGTGCATCCGGAATATCTGTCTTTGACGCCTTACGAACAACCCAACTGCCAAAATGCTGCAATCTTTTCTTTAACGGAGAGAAATGTTCGGTTTTGTCTATTGGTCTTTCTCCAATTACAATATCTGATTCCCCATTTAATATTGGTCTTACCAGCTTTTCAATATCTTCCCCACAATACTGATTATCCGCATCAGTATTCACAATAATATCAGCGCCGTTCCTAAGACAGGCATCAAGTCCGGCCATAAAGCCTTTTGCAAGCCCTTTGTTTCTTTTAAAGTTCACAACATAATGGACTCCCCAGTTTTTTGCAACCTCTACTGTATTGTCCTGGCTTCCGTCATTTATGATCAGATACTCGATTTCATCAATCCCGTCAATTTGCTTTGGCAAGTCATTCAGTGCTATTTCCAAGGTTTGTGCTTCATTATAACATGGAATCTGAATAATCAATTTCATAATTATTTATCAACCTTTCCTTCGTTCTCTCATTTTCTTCCAACCACCCAAAAAACGGATATCTGCAAAAACGGATATCCGTAATTCCTTGTCCTACATTAACTCACTATTCACTGTTTTACGTCCAATCGAATTATAAATTATTTTTGTGCCTTCAAATACATCTAAGGAGTAACAATTTCTTCCGTCTAATACGATAGGTTTTCTCATGAGTTGTTCATACTTCTTAATATCAAAATTCTTTACTTCGTCCCACTCCGTAAAGATAAAGCAGATGTCTGCATCTTTTAAGGTGTCTTCGATGCTTGAACAATAATCCACTTTCTTTGGATAGAGCTTTTTGAAATTCTCAGTACCAACCGGGTCCCAGGCTTTTATGTTTGCACCGTCTTCCAGAAGGATTGGAACATTTACAAGGGATGCTGCTTCACGCAGATCATCCGTTCCAGGCTTAAAGGTGAGTCCCAGTACTGCCACATTGAGATCGGTAAAGTCTTCATAGTATTTTTTTGCTTTTTTTACCAGTTTTAATTTCTGGTTTTCATTTACATCAATAGCTGCTCTGATTGTCTTTATTTCATTGTCATTAAAGCTTGCCAGCCAGCTTAAGGCTTTTGTGTCTTTTGGAAAACAGGAGCCGCCGTAACCAATTCCGGAATTTAAGAACCTTTTGCCGATACGCGCATCATATCCCATTCCTTTTGTAACATCTTCTATGTTTGCACCCACGATTTCGCACAGATTCGCTATTTCGTTTACATAGGAGATCTTCAGTGCCAGAAAGTCATTGGATGCATATTTAATCATCTCTGCACTTCTTCGGTCTGTTACAATTACCGGCGCATCGAACTGTTCATAAACTTTCTTTAAGACTTCCCCTGCTTTTTCATCTTCCACACCGATTACGATACGGGAAGCATGAAGGGTATCCGGAACTGCCGTTCCCTGAGAAAGGAATTCAGGATTGGATGCGATATCCACTTTGACATCATGTGTCAGGCGCTCCCGCAGATAGGCTTCTACCTTATCATTGGTACCGATCGGCACAGTAGATTTTACAACAACTACACAGTCTCTCTCTACGGATTGTGCAATCTGTTTTACCACTTTAAAAACATAGGATAAATTTGCGGAACCATCCTGTTTTTCCGGAGTTCCCACGCCAATAAAAATGGCCTCCGCATCTTTATATGCAGCGCCATAATCCGTCGTAAACTGTAAATGATTCATACTTTGCTGCATTAATTCATCCAGTCCCGGCTCATAGATAGGGGATATCCCCTTTTTCATTTTCTCAACTTTTTCTTCATCAATATCAACACAAGTTACATCGTGTCCTTTACTCGCAAGGCAGACGCCTGTGACAAGTCCGACATAACCGGTTCCTGCAACTGCTATTTTCATTTTATCTTCTCCGCATATTATTCACAATATAGTGTTTAAATTATATCATATGTTTTAAAAATTTACCACCCTATATAAGGTTATTTTTTACATATTTTTTGCTAATTTTGACATTCTGAGGCATTTCCGTTCATACTTTCATAATATTTGCTTCATATTTCATTTCATAACGAGATCAGAAAAGTATGATTGACATTAAAAAATCTATCTTTCATAGAAAGAGCTATCAGGTCAAATTTTATCACCGATAGCTCTTGCCTGCATTTTATAAGTTTTTCATATTTCGAATTTGCGGTCTCCAAATGCTTGCTTTTAATTAAAAAAGCGAAAACCTATTTCACATAGAATGTATCTGTAATAAATTTCACCGAAATCTTATCTTCCATCTTCTTAAGGCAGTCAACCACATACTGGTTCATACTATTAGACTTCTCTTTCTCGATCCGGTACTCCATGCTGGAATTGTAATAGTTATCTTCAATCGGTGAGTAACCATCAAAGCCGGCACAAGCCACGTTTTCCACTTTTACTTTCATCAATGTTTTCAGAAGCATGATAAATGCATTATCAATGATCTCCGCATCTTCATCCACAAGAGAACTGTAATTTAGCGTATAGTCAAAGCTTCCCTTGGTATTGGTCACATTAGATGTGGCAATGACTTTGGTATCACGGTTCTTATATTCTGTGATGACGCTGTTCAACTGAACGTATCTCCTTGAGTTGCTTAAGAATACATAATCCACCATCAGGGCTCCCGGTATATAATTTGTGGATATCACAACCGGATGATTTTCGTCTATATAAGCTTTGATTTTTTCTTCCTGGGCCTGTACATTCTTTCCTGGTCCAACTAAGAGAATTTTCTTTCCTGCTAACTGTTCTTCCAGTTTTGCCAGATCACTTACATCATTGCATTCTGCGTTCTGATATTGATTGTACAGATGTTCGATATACTTCTGATCGTATAATAATTTCTTTTCAAATTCAATGCTGTTCAGTATTTCATTTAAGGACTTCAGAGATAAGGTGTGCTTGTCCATTAAATATTTTACATAACTTGGATGACAGTTATTAGATGCTGACAGATAGAAGAAAAGATTATATCCCCATGGACTCTTTTCATAAATGTTCATGATGTTGATGTCAATAGCTTCTAACATCTGGCTGATATCGTAATTCTTTCCGCAGTTAGTATTCAGGTACATGGAGAGCAATTCCATTGGTGCATTTCCCGCACTTTTCCCCATACCGTAAAGAGTTGCATCTACGACTACCATACGGTCCGTATGCGCCTTCAGTACTTCCATACAGTTGGAATATGCCAGCTGAAAGTTGTTATGGGAATGATATCCCACACCGATTTCCGGTACGAGGTTGTGGTCTAATAATTCAAAATAATGCATCAGATGTTCCTGATGAAGCAGTCCATAGGTATCTACAATAGATACTGCATAGGGTTTTAATTCGTTTACAAGATCGATCAGATCCAGCATCTCTCTGTCCGAATAACTTGTAATGGAAACTGCCTGGGTAAATACCTGATAGCCCAGATCTTTCACCTGGCGGCAGAAAGCAATTGCTTCATGCATTAAATGTTTTTTAAAGATTACACGAATACCGTCCAGATAGCTGTCTTTACAAGGGGACAAATTTTCAATGCCGCAGGTACCAAAATCGATCATACCAACTACCATAGCCTGTCTTCTGTCAAGACCGCCAAAGATTTTCCCCACACAGTCCGTATCCGGCATGATGGTACGATCAATATTAAACTTCTCTCTTTCATCTAAGAATCCGACTTCAATCATATCTACATTTGTGCTGACCAGTCTTTCAAATAAACTTACGATATTGTCGTGTCCGAAATTCCAGTCGTTGACATAACCACCGTCACGTAAAGTACAATCTAACAATTTTATATTATTCATTTTTTATTCTCCTGTTCTTCAAAACTTATTGGTGTACCAACAAATTTTGATGTAAATTTCCATATAATCCAATATAAGTTACTGCATTCAGCACTTATTATACAGGTAAATTTGCATTTTGTGAAGTATTTTCGTTTCGGTAAGCCGAACGCCCCTGCAGCGCGTAGTTATTTATTGTGTCCAAATCATTTACTTTTTCGTTATTACAGCATTCACTCTGCTGCCAGATTTTATAAAAAGAAGCTATTTACTGCCCAGTAATTTTAAACACATGCGCATAATCAGTCTGCCTAATCCATTCTTTTTCAACGCATTGCCTACCCGGTATTCATCTGTATTCTTTATATCTTTCAGTTCCGCTGTACATTTCTTATACTTTTTACGAAGCTCTTCACACTGCTTTTTCGACTCCCCATACTTAAACTTCCAGTTCTTGATCTGAGTCCCCTGCCAAGGTACGGGATAATTTGCAATCCCGGCAAGAGTGGATTTCGGAATTGTAAATAATTCTTTGGGGTTCATATCAAACTGGGTGCACTGACACAGATCGATTACGGTTCCGCTGACAGGAGTCATTACCGCCAGTGGTGACAACAGTACAAACGGATATTTGGAGTAGGTTGTTCTTCCGTTCATCTCTACCCCGTACTTGCCTTTTAGCACGCTCTCAATCTGTCTCACAGGGTCTGCTTCAGTCTGAGTCTTACTATTTACCAGCCCATTCATAATTTCTTTTATAACTTCATTCCCTTTTGCTGCACCGAATACTTTATCCGAAAAATGCGTTTCATCTAAGAAACTGAAGAACGCCGGATAACTGCGCATACAGTCAAATGGTCCGTTTATTTTCATATTGGAGCCCAGATATATACCGCCTTCTGCATAGATTCTTTTCAGTGCGAAATATCCGGCTGCCAGTTTATAATTCTTTTGTAAAAATGCCTGCTCTATCATCTGATTTTCCTGCACATCACAGTTCTTTGGGCTTAACACAACTGCCTCCCCCTCTTCACGAAAGGCCTGCTTTGCCACTTCTGCGGCCTGCTGGGATGTGATTTCCTGGGAAAATCCGTCCAGATAAATTTTCTTTGGGACTGCCTGCTCTGTCAATCCTAAATAATAGGTAATTTCCTTATATTTGTCCGGATTTGCCAGATAGCATGGATTCTTTTCAATCATTGGTGCAAGTGACTTAAAATACGAAAAGAACTCATCCCCAAAATACCACATTGCTTTGGATTTATCAATGGTCTTTTCTGCCATATTCATTACAATTTCATTACGGTATTTGGCATCTATATTTCCGATTGCCATTTTTGCAGCTTTTACAAAATCCAAAATTTTTCTTTCTTTTGTGCGGTGCACGGTGGAATCTTCCCGATCCATCCAGTAATAAACAGGTGATGGCTCATATCCAACTTTTGCTGCTGCTGCGATCAGAACCGGAATATAGGCTACATCCTGGTAGATCATGTCTGCAGTTCCACCCGTTTTCTCCCAGAGTTCTTTTTTTACCAGAAGACTCCACAGCGTAAACGGTGTGATATCCAGAAGCATGCTTTCTTTGGTAACCGGACCGGGCAGCAATCCCAGCAGATACTTTCCGTTACCCCTTACCCGGTAAGAAGCTCCATAGATCAGTTCACAATTTTCTTTTTGGGCACGTGCATACATGCGCTCCAGAGAGTTCTCTATCATGTAGTCATCCGCATCACAGAATGCAAGATATGTACCTTTTGCTTCCTTTATTGCCAGATTTCTTGCAATTCCCTGTCCGTGGTTTTCTGTATGAAGCACCTGCATAAGCTCCGGATATTTCTTTTTGTATTCATCCAAAATGACGCCGGAACTATCGGTAGATCCATCGTCAATTGCCACTACCTCTATGTCTTTCATGGTCTGGCCCACAGCAGAATCCAGACATCTTCTCAAATATTTCTCCACATTATAAACCGGTATGATGATTGAAATCAGTACTTTTTTATCCATTCTCTTAATCTCCCTTTTATTATAGACTATAGTGCCTGTTTAAAAAACCCCGCAAACAGACATCCTTTGGAAAAAGCATGTCTGTCTGCGAGGTTCTATATACCAAAAAACGCTCTTATATCCTCTACCGTATCCGCCGTAAACACATGGGGATGCTCTTTTACATCTCCGTCAGTTCGAAATCCAAAGCCAAATGTGACTGCCATAAAGTCAACCCCTGCTTCAAAAGCTCCCACTGCATCGGAAGTTGTGTCCCCAATGAGAATGCCTTCCTTTGAAAAGGCAAGCCCCATGAGGGATTCGCAGCGCATAAGTACATCCTTTTTTGTCATTTTGCTGGCAAAATCGGAGCCGCAGATCACATCACAGTGTTCCGCGATATTGAAATGCTCTAATATCTCGATTGCATAATCCTCTCTTTTTAAGGTAGCAACCCCAATTTTATAGCCATTTGCCCGCAGAGCTTTCAGCAAATCATAGATGCCGTCATACGCTTTTGCCAAAAACAGATCATGATTTTTATACCGGTCCCGGAAAATTTCCGTTGCACGGTCAGCTTCTTCTTCTGATAATCCATACTGTTTCATCAGTGATTTCTTAATCGGCGGTCCAATAAAGGTGCGTTTTACTTCATTTTCAAGGGGGCTGTAACCCATCTTATCAATGGTATAGTCCACACTTTTTAATACACCTGCGGAAGTATCCAGCAGAGTTCCGTCCAGGTCAAATATTACTGCTTTATACATAAAAACTCCTATTCTGCGATTCCTTCTGCAACCATTAAGTCTTTTACCATTTCCAGGTCCTTTGGTGTATCCACAGACACCGTTCTGCAGTCTACATCCACAAATTTTACATTTTTGTGATGTTCAATGTAGCGGATCAGGTCGCACTCTTCCACTTTCTCCAGCATGCTCTGTGGGGTGGTTACAAAGAAATCCAGTGCTTCCTTTGTAAATGCACAGATTCCAACAAATTTTTTATAATCGAATTCCAGGCTTCCTTTTGGATATGGGAGGGGGCTTCTGGATGTATAGAGTCCGTCACCTGCTTCATTTGCTATCATTTTAATGTTCGTAAAATCGATGACTTCCGGTCCTGTTTTAATGGTGGTCATTGCATTGGCAACGAAGAATCCCGGCGTATTTTTTGCCGTTTCCACTACTTTTTCAATTGCCTGGGCTTCGATTAACGGTTCGTCTCCGCCGATAAACACATAGATATCTGCCGGAATCTTATCGGATACTTCATGTGTCCGCTCTGTGGGATTGGTGTGCTTTTCGCTTGTCATCAGTACCTTGAATCCATAACCGGTGCAGACGTCATAAATTTCCTGATTGTCAGTTGCCACATATACTTCATCGAAGTTGCTTACCTTGCTTACCTGCTGATATACCCACCAGATCATTGGCTTGCCGTGAAGATCCGCCAATGGTTTTCCCGGAAATCTGCTTGATTTGTATCTCGATGGTATTACTCCTACTACTTTCATGCGTTCACGCCTCCTATTATGTCATCCAGGTTTACACGTTCATATGACTCCAGAGCGCCTCCTCTGGTTGCATTGTAAATCTTGACATCTCTCTCATTTGCAAAATCATTTAATTTATTATAAGCAAAAATTGCTTTCTGCCTGTAATATTCAGAAACTTCTTCTTTGGTCAGATCCTGTGCTTTCAACCGGTTCTCAATCCGCTTTACATCCATCTGTTTCATATCATCGCTCAGATAATCTTTAATAAAATGGCTGTCTTTAGCCAGACTGGAGGTACAGTCCACACCGATGAGATAAATCTCTTTAAATCCCATGTAAATAGCCAGTTCTATCATAAAGGACATAACGGTAGCACCTGACGGAACATAATAAGAGAGGAAATTATCGCTGATCTTATAGGGTTCTTTTGCCACATTGTAGACATAGGTGCTGTCCTTCGGTCTCTTTTTCATATAGTGGTAAGCAGTCAGATTCACAAAGAAAGGTGCCTCCACATGTTCTGCGATCTCTTCTGACAGATTTTTCGCAAACATTACATCGATCAGGCAATGATATGTGGGTCTCCACTTCGTCTGGTTAAATATTTTATAAACCATGTTACAGCCAATCGTCGTCTCATCTTTGATCAGATCCAGATCACTGCTGGTTAAGCTTGGACCATTGCCTACCAGAAAGCAGCGCTCCCCTTTGTGCTTATCCTTATAGGACTTTAAACGCTTACTGTTTGCCAACAGACAGATACCTCTGCCGCGAAATACACCGGATAATCGAAAGTAACCTTCTTTTGTTTTCTTAAATACCAGTTTTAAAAACTTTTTAATTTGCCGAAAACCTTTTTTTATAACTTTAATTACCTTTCTCACGCGCCAGCCAATGCCGACTTTCAGTTTTTCTGTGAATCCCATATTACACCTCTGACTTCTATTAATTTCTTTAAAATACATGCTTTGACTATTTTTTAATTTATTCCTGCCATTTATCGAATCTTAAATTCCTAGTACATGTTATTAGTACTGTCTGGCTGTAATTACTGCTTAGCCGGAATACAGATATCCAATACTTTCTTGCTGGTATCCGGTCCGTCCAGATAATTAAATTTCCGGTTAAATGCCTGATACTTTTCATCCACGGTAAAGTCTGCGAACAGGTCTGTAATCGATTGTGCAAGTTTGTTCTCTTCCTGGATAATCGGTCCCGGAAGTTCTTTCAGATCCAGATAAAAGCCACGGATCTGATTCATATACTCGTCCAGATCATACATGTAGAATAATACCGGTCTTTTCAGATTGGCAAAATCGAAAAATGCGCTGGAATAGTCGGTTATCAGCATATCACTGACTACGTACAGTTCATTGATGTCATTGTGTTCCGATACATCCACGATTCTTTCCGGATAGCGGTATTCTCCCGTAAATTTATTCAGATGGTGGGTTCGGAATAAGATCACGTATTCGTCTCCCAGCTTCTCCACCAGGGCATCCAGATCCACGTGCTGCTGATAGAGATATCCCTGCCCTTCCACATACTGGTTATCTCTCCAGGTAGGAACATAGAGGATCGCCTTTTTATCTTTACCAATGTGGAAGAGTTCTTTTAATCGTTCCACATCCTCACTGGTGTGGGTGAAAAGGAAATCATTCCTGGGATATCCGGTTTCCAGAAGGATTCCTTCTTTGCCAAATTTGGAAATTCCAAAAGAAGTATCAAATTTTTCACTTGCAAACTTGGAAGGGGACAGAAAATAATCCAGCTTCCTCACATGCTGCTTATATTTATTATAGTTTTCCTTCAGTGTACGTTTTTTATCACTGTCAAATTCAATATCCAGTCCCAGCCTTTTTAAAGGCGTTCCATGCCATGTCTGAATGACAACCTGATCCTTTTTCGGATAGAGATAATTCGTTACTGAGGCGTTGCATACCCAGTATTTGGCCTTCGCATGATATTCATAATACTTTTTGGAACGTACCTTCGTAATGAACGTATTCCTGTTCTCTTTTAGAAACTCAAAGTTCTTTGTATTCTTAAACACCCATACAAATTGAAAATCCCTGTATGCCTCATCCTTTAGCATCGCCTCATAAAGTGCTCTTGGACTGTCTCCATACTGGGAACCGAAAAATCCGGTAAAGATAACCATATGACTGTCTGTAGGCGTCTTCATACCATACCAGGTACATTTCAGCCTCCGCATCAGATACACATATTTCCGGTAGAATTTTAATACCGCCGGATGATTGTTGCTGCACTTTTTCAGAGTTCTTTTGATTTTACCATGCAGTCTACCTGCTAAACTTTTGTTCTTTGACATGCACATGCCTCCTGCTTTTATTCCAGCGGACAGCAATCCAAATGGCAATCCTTGCAGATCCATTTGGCAGCTGCCGGGATACCCCCGGCTCCCGCGATGTTATCATCATAATTTCGTTAGACGCGCTTTGGTCTACTGCATAAATTCTTCATACACCGGAAGTACTTCTTCTGCAGTCCCAAGCATCTTCACTTCTCCGTCATGCAGCCAGAGAATCCGGTCGCACAAGGAACGAAGCGTATCGTTATTATGAGAAACAATTACAACAGTCCGATCCTTTTCACTGATCAGCTCTTTCATCTTGCGGTAACTCTTCTTTTTAAATTTTGCATCACCGACACTTAAAACCTCGTCTATCAACATAATATCGGTCTTTAAAATAGCCGTAATGGAAAACGCAAGCTTGGAATACATACCGCTGGAATAGGTCTTAACCGGCATGTTGATAAACTTGCCCAGTCCCGCAAATTCTATGATTTCCGGCATCTGTCTGCGCACTTCTTCCTCTGAGAAGCCAAGGAGCATTCCGGAAAGCATAATATTTTCCTTACCGGACAGGCTTTTCTGGAAACCGACTCCAATGGACAGAAGGGATACGGAATGCCCATAGAGGTCAATTGTTCCAGCATCCGGTGAAAATATTCCTGCGATAGCACGGAGCATTGTGGATTTACCGCTGCCGTTCTTCCCTACAATCCCGAGAATTTCTCCTTCCCGTACCTGAAATGAAACATTTTTTACCGCCTCATGAACTTCCGTTTTTGTCTTCTTTAATTTAAAAAAGTTCTTTTTGATGGAATATGCATTTAAGCATTTATATGAAATATTAAGACCTTCCACCTTAATCGCATTTTCAACACTCATCTATATCACCTTCACGTAACTGTTTTCATATTTGTAAATCACCCGCACTCCTATGCAAGACAAAATAAATCCGACCGCCAGCCACATTAACATAAATTTATGATGAGGGAACTGGGAATACAGCATTGTCCGTCGCAGGGAGTACATGATAAATGCAGCAGGGTTAAAATTAAGCAGCAGATTCTTAATCGGCACCGGAATCTGGCTCATGGAATCGATGGCATAAAACACACCTGACATATAGAAGATCAATTTTAAAAATACCGTTAATATATTCTGCAGATCTTCAATAAACACACCAAAATGGCATACGATTGCACTAATCCCGAATGTAAACAGACACAAAATTATAATCAGCGGAAAGAAATATAAGATCTTAAAGCTGAACGGTACTCTCCAGATGACCATCATGATAATAACCAGTCCAAAAGAAACCATCATTTTAAATCCATTTACCAGCATATTTTTTAATATCAGCATATACTTGGGTACATAAACCTTTGAAACTACTGCACTATTGCTTTTTACAACCCTTACACTGCTGATCACGACTTTGTTAAAGAAATTCCAGACAGACAGACCGATAAATACATAGATCGGGAAAAAATCTATTTTTTTATTGCTGAAAACAATCTGGGCAATAAAAGTATATACCATCATAAAAAGCAGCGGGTCTAATATCCACCACAGCCAGTTTAAATAGGAACTGGCTACTTCCGATTTCAGCTCCGATCTGGCAGCATACATGGTATATTGATAAAATTTTTTAATATCACTTATAAATCGTTTCATGAATTTTCCGGCTCCTATTTCTTTAAATCCTGTTTTATCTGAGTAGTGGAGATCTCTGGGGTTCTGGGCAGATATACCACATCGCAGTATTCTTTCAGGAAATCAAACTTTCCCTCCCAGTCATCTCCCATTACAAACGTATCCACTTTAAATTCTTTCACATCGCTGATCTTCTGGTCCCAGGAATTCTCGGGGATTACCAGATCTACATAGCGGATTGACTCCAGCAGCCTTTTTCTTTCACTGTATGGAAAATAGCATTTTTTTTGTTTTTCATCCCAGTTAAATTCATCTGTAGACAAAGCTACAATCAGGTAGTCTCCAAGCGCTTTGGCTCTCTGAAGCAGATTCACATGTCCATAGTGGAGTAAATCATATGTTCCGTAGGTTATAATTTTTTTCATCTTTATGCCCATCGCATACCGCAGGTTAAACTACGGTACCGCCACAATAAAACAGGTTGAAAGAATCACAGTGTGGCTTCCTTTCTAATTCTTTTTTTCTTTCAACGTTTCACTTCATCTAACGGTAAGTCTTAAGATTTCCAAAACAATCCAGACATTCCAGATATTATATCATACAACATTTCCCGGCGCAACTCCCGGCTAGTGGCTCCCAGCGTAAATACGTCGATATATAATGTCTGATATCTGCGTCAGGTGTGCGTCTGTGAATCGACGGCGCAGTGGGCTGCGACTAGCTTGGAAGCTGTTACGCTCAGGATTTAATACAGGTTTCCAGCACGGCGCGGCTTGCATTTTCTCCGCTGTGGGGATTGTATATTTCATTAAAATGTCTGTAGTTTTCATCATATTGGAATTCTTCCATGGCTTCCCGGATAGCACCGGGCAATTCATCTTCTGACTTTATAATTTTCCCAGGCAGGGTATCGATATCAATATAGAAGTCCCGCATCTCGTTTTTATATTGTTCAAAATCATACATATAGTAAATGATTGGTCGTTTCAGGTTGGCGTAATCAAAAAAGACACTGGAATAATCCGTCATAAGCAGATCGCTGACAATGTACAGATCATTAATATCCCCATATTCCGAAACATCGATTACAAATCCGTCATACTGTTTCAGATCAATAACATTTTTGATGAAGTAGTGGGTCCGAAACAAGATGACGCATTCCTCCTGGAATCGTTCCTGGAGAACCGCAAAATCCAGTCCCAGACTGTAGGTACAGCCAACGCCCACCTCCTGCATGCTGTCACGCCAGGTAGGTGCGTACAAAATCACCTTTTTCCCCTGGGGGATGCGCAGTTTCCGCTTAATAGCTTCTGCCTGTTCCTCTGTATACTGATAAAGAAAATCATTTCTGGGATATCCTTTTTCTACAAATATATGCTCTTTTCCAAGGGCTTTCAGGTTAAATGCGGAGGTAATCTTTTCTGTATAAAATGGGGACGGTGAAATTATATAATCATATTTCATCGCATCGTATTCATACTCCCTGTTCAGTTCCCGTTCTTCCTGGGCTCCACCCTTATGCACCTTAACATCAAATCCCAACCGCTTAAGGGGAGTGCCATGCCAGCACTGGATATAGACCTGATCCTTTTTTTTCTGAATTTCATCCAGCATTCTGCTGTTTGTCACCCAGTATTTCGCTGAAGCCGCATAACGGAAATACTTCTTGCTTCTATGGCGGATTACAATGGTATCTTTCCGTTCTGCCAATTCCCGGTAACACTCCGGATCTTCAAAAGCCCATACTTTCTTATAGTCATCGTACCTGCTGTCCCGGATCATCTCTTCATATACCGCCTTGGGACTGCAGCTGTAACTCCTGCCCTTGTATGATTCAAATAAAATCAATTTTTCCTGGGTTGCATATCGATTTTCATACTCCAGTTTATTCCGCGTCCTCCGGTAAAAACTGCGCAGCCTTACACAGGCTTCCCTTACAGCCGGATTGGCACTTAGCATTTTCAGTATTTCTTTTTTCATGGGTTCCTCTTTTACTTTCCTGTTCAAAACGCACTAAAGCCTGTCTTACCACACTCTTATTTGCTGATTCCTGCAAATTTCAACAGTCTTTGACAGTTTCCCCCGCCTTTGTAATGATTTACCTTGTCATTGATTTCCCGGCGTTTATCTTTATAGGCATCTCTGCCTTCCATACAATTTTCTAAAAATTTATAGAAACCTTCCTGGCTTTCAATAATCTCACCCGGCATATAATCCAGGGGATTGTCCACTACAAATCCTCTGTGGCTTCCGTACTCTTTCATATCCTCTACGATAAAAGCCTCCGGTTTATCCAGCAGTAAATAGTCAAAATAAACCGAGGAATAATCTGTTATCAAAGCATCTGTGTCTTTTAACAGACGGTATAACCGGACTCTTTTCTGATCCAGATAAGCGTTAGTCAAAATTTTAATATTGCTCATATCTTTAACCGCCAGCGCCTCCAGATTCTGTGCCGGATGAAGTTTGATCAGAAGAAGGCTGTTCTGCGCCTCCATATAAGCATTTAACTTTGTAAAGCTCTCTGCTGTATGGAACAGGGGAATCCCGGCATTTTTCACGAAATCCTCACTGGAATCCATAATCAGTTTATCATGTGAAATGCGGTAAGTGGGCATCCATGCAAATACCTTGTTATAATCTTCTTTTACAATGTCCAGCTTATGAAATTCATCTTTTTTCGAAAACAGATCATCATTTCTGGGATGACCGGCAATGATTACCTGATTCAGTTTACAGTCAAATGCCTCCGCCATAATCGGGCGGAACATTTCACTTGGTGCTGTTAAGTACGTGAAAAAATCATAGTGGTAATCCCCAAGCTTGTCCTCCAGCATATGATTGATCTTTTTTAAGGGGGTCCCATGCCAGTAGTCGATAGACACCTGGTCTTTGGTCGGCATAATCGCCAGTATTTCCCCATGGTAAAAAATAAATCCTGCGGTCATGATTTCCTTTAAGCTTCCCGCCAGATTCACAAACCGCACATTTTTTCTCACCAGTTTCTGATAATCCTGTGGTTTCCCAACCGCACAGACAATCTCATATTTTTCATAAAATTTATGACTCATCAGATAGCCAAACAGTGTTTCGCTGTTATCGTAAAGTTCTCCTTTACAGAAGATCAGAATTTTCTTTTTATTTTTGGGAATTATTTTATTCACTGCCGATAACACGGATCCTCCGGCAAAATATATTTTCCGCTTTGCTCTTCCTTTAACCATAAACGCTCCTATTTTGTCTTTCTTAAAATTACTTCGTAGAATTTTTTCCGGAAGCCATTGGGCATAATACAGATGAGAACCTGCCCGCCTGCCGAAACTACAAAATCAATCCAGGTGGACAGCCCGTTCTTCTTTAAATACCAGCGAAATTTTACGGCAAGTTTTGCATACGCCATGCCGCCCCTTCTGGCAAACATGCTTTCACCGGTCCGCACATAAACCAATGGTTCCTGTATATTATATCCAACCGCGCCATTTTTCAACATCCGCGCCCAGAGGTAATAATCTTCAAAATATGGGAAGTCCTGGTATCCGCCGGCTCCTGTCACCGCACTCTTACGGTACATCATCGTTACGTGGTTAAACGGATTCCTTCTGCCTGCACACTTTAAGATAGCTTCATTGGTTCTGGGTGTAACTCTCTTCCCTGAGATCTCATGAACATCACTTGCAAATTCCTCGATAATCCCGCCAACCATATCCACCTGTTTTTTATGAAATATAAATAGCTGCTTCTCACAGCGGTCACACCGGCTGATATCATCACTGTCCATACGGGCGATCAGTTCATTCCTGCAATGCTTAATTCCGATCTGCAGCGCAGGTCCCAGCCCTCCGCATTCCTTTAAACGTACAACAAGGAACACCTCCGGATGTTGCTCCTGGAAATGTTCCACTACTTCATCTAATGCTTCTGTTAACGGTCCGTCACAGACCAGCACAAACTGGTCCGGCAGTACCGTCTGCTCCATCATGCTGGAAATCGCCGCTTTTAAAAACGCCGGCTCTTCCTTTTTATAAACAGACATCAAAACAGAGTATTTACTTATTTGCTGTAACTGTTTCGCATCTTTCTTTTCTATTTGTTCTCTTTTTTTGCTTCTTCCTCTTTTGTCGCCGCTGTCACCTGCCATGCCTCTACTCCTTCCGTATTTTCTTTCTGAAAGAGAATTTTTACTGTCATCAGCATAAGCTTCCAGTCCAAAAGATAGGTATAATTTTCTATATACGCTAAATCCAGTTTCAGCTTATCGTAGGGAGTGGTATTATACTTACCATACACCTGTGCATATCCGGTGAGTCCGGCCTTTACCTTTAACCGGTAATCGAACTCCGGAATCTTTTCTTTGTATTCCTTTGTAATCTGCGGACGCTCCGGCCTTGGTCCTACCAGAGACATATCCCCTTTCAAAATATTAAACAGCTGAGGCAGCTCATCGAAATGAATATTGCGCAGCACCCTTCCAACCGGTGTAACTCTGTTGTCCTGCTTCATGGCAAGACGCGCTCCCTCTTTCTCAGAGTCTACTCTCATGCTTCGAAACTTCAGTACATAAAATGTCCTGCCGCGCTCCGTCAGGCGCTCCTGGCGATAGAATACAGGACCTCTGTCGTAACACTTGATTAATAGTGCTATAACCAGCATAAACGGTGATGCGATTACCACGCCAATACCGGATATGATAAGGTCGGTGAGCCGCTTTGCCATCTTCTGTTCAATGGTAAGGCCTCTGTTACGAAACAGCAGAAGCGGTGTATCAAACAGATGGATGCTGTCTGAGCTCATAATCATAACATCCGATATCTTTGGAATACAGTAACACCGGATATCTTTTTCAAAACAGTATTTTAACAGCAGATTTCTTTCATGGGAAGGCATATCTCCCAGAATTACTGCCTTGTAACAGTCAATTTTGCTTTTCAGCTTATCCATGCCGTCACCTAAATGGATGGACTCGCAGATATCATATTTATCTTCTCTCGAGGAAATCTTGCGGATCAGATCTTTTGGATTTTTTTCTCCGTAAATGAGCAGCATCTTCCTCGGCGGGTATATATGCACATAAATCCAGCGCATCATAAGCACCCACAATACGACGATCACCAGATCGATAGCCGTAACATAGAACATGGGCAGTATATGTGCCCCTAAAGTCCAGCGCCCAATCAATGCCATCTGCAGATAGGTTATTCCGTTCACACATAATACGGAAGCAATCTGGGAGTAGAGTACATCAAGCACCCTTAAATATCCAACCTTGAATCCCCCGTACAACTTGTAGAAGAAAAACAGCATCAGTGCATACATTCCCACAACTACCCAGTTACCCCTTACAAACGTCGTGCGGATAACCCCTCTGGAGTCATAATAGGAAAACCAGACATATGCATATATTGCTGTCTGTACTGCCAGAATAAGCGCAGAAGCAAAAAACATGATGACTCTTTTATATTGTTCTCTTCTCTCCACTAATATTTACCCCTCTTTATTTTTCAATGGTTCCTTATACCGATACTTCATTACCAGACTCTATATTACAACAAATTTTACAAAAATACAACAAAAAAGACGTGGCAATCTTAGGTAGTACTGTTATTCCCTGTCTCTTCTTTCGGCGGTAACGGTGCAGTATCCTTATAGATTATATAACCATTGGTCTGTCCAATTTCCTTAAAGTTTCTGGATTCTATTTTCTTTTTGGAATCCGCCGTGTCATAATATACCAGATAATTGCATCCGGCTTTTCTCGCCTGCCTGATTATGATCCTGAAATTGGGATTTTCCGCTATCATCTGTTCATGCATCTTTCGGTCTCTCTTGCTGAATTTTCCCTTTCTGCCGTATGCCAGACCAATACTGGCATCGTACTGGCGTATATAGCCCGCCAGATCATCGGGAACCACCGCTTTCACCGTCTCACCAACACTCCGGTTCTTCACGATAATATCGCTGACCGCATTTGCCGCCGATGGCAGCTTCTGCAGATTCTCAGTCTTATGAAGAACGGTTCCAGGTACATAGACGAAATTCCCGGCCACAGCCAGAACTCCCATCAAAGCCACAAACATAACCCCTCTTTTCAATTTGGTATCCTGTGAATACCAGGCTCTAACCCCTGCATATGCCAGAACAAGGGGAATGGGCAGCAGCCAGAACATTCTCCAGTAAACATCTCTTCCCACACAGTAGTCCATAATAATTTTGGCAGTCAGCGGGCAAAAATAGATAAAACCAAACGTAACCGCATAACCCACAAATAATTTTTTATTTTCTTTTTCCGCTTTGCTACAGGCAATGTAGATAATTGCTGCAAGAAATAATCCCACATGCATGCTGTCAGCCACATACATCCTGTATCGTTCTAATGTCAATCCAAATATCTCCAGCATGTATACAGCCTCCTAACGTATCAGCAGATACATTCCCGCACAGATCAGGCAGGGAATGCAGCATATGACAGCTTTTATAAATTTTCCCGGATCTTTGCCGCCTATTCCGTACAGAATCGCGAAGATCCCCACCATAATCGGTGCCAGCATGATTCCCATAGATGAAACCAGACAGCAGGAAAGCAGAATACCAAACAGTAAAGACCATTCCCGCAGACTTCCTTTTTCCTTCAGCAGTCGGATACACAGATAGAAAAGCGCCGGAAGCAGAATTGCCGCCAGTACCGCTTTACCCTGCCAGATCCGCACCAGCATAAATGTCCCCTGGGTATATACCGAATAATAGGAAAACAGGTGTATTACAGAAAGGAAACACAGGAATATTCCACTGGCCTTACGGTCTCCCGAAAATAATTTCTGACCCAGAAGGGAATATACGATGTATGCCAGAGGTACAAAAAATACAGGCATAATTGTATGTGCAACGATCGCCGGATGCATCTGCACGCTTTCACTGATAAACGCCAGAAAAATCGGAAAGGGCGAAAGAACATAACGGGATGGAAGGCTCTTTAGCAGATCTCCCGTATAAGCGTCAAAACGAAACATCCCATTTGTATGCACAGTAGTGGTCGCCGTTGCCACATAGAAAGCATCATCCAGATCATCCAGCCTGAAAATCAGGTATGCTCCTATCTGCACTGCAATGAGAATCAGCGCAAGATAGACAGACCAGGGCGTTTCTTTCATGCCTTTCCACTGGAATGCAGCCATCTCTTTCGTTCTTCTTACATTTAATACAATCGAAATAACTGCAAGGATCAGCATACTTCCGCCATAGACATACATCAGTACATGAAAGCTGACCTCTGCAAAGATCAGGGGCAGCGCCAGCACTTCAAACACGGCAAACATAGTTATATAACCATACAGCGCTGCCATTTTTAAACTATTTTTTTCTCTGTCTTCCGCCCGGGTAAACAGCATACCGATGCACACCGGAACCACCGCAAACCACAGGAGGATGAGCAAGGCTTTTATCAGATACACGTCCTACCACCTTTTTCTTTTTTCATAAAAGTATTTTGTAAACCGTCCTGTTAGGAATAATTACAGTGTTTTCATATAAGCAGCCAGGGCATCTTCCCAGGATGCAAAGCTAAAATCAGTTGTGAGCTTTAACATATAGTTTTCCAGTACGGAATAAGCCGGTCGTACCGCCGGCGTGGGGTATTCTGCAGTTGTAATATAATCCACCTTTGTATCTTTGCCTGCCTGGCGGAAAATTTCTTTTGCAAAATCTGCCCAGCTGCACATGCCCTCGCAGGTTCCGTGGAAAATTCCATAATTGGAGGTTGGAATGAGGTATTTAATTGCTTTCGCCAGTTCTACCGCGCTGGTAGGCGTGCCATACTGGTCACCCACAACCCTTACCGTATCGTTAGTCTCAGCAAGACGAAGCATGGTTTTCACGAAATTTTTGCCTTCTCCATAGAGCCATGCAGTACGGATAATGAAGTAGTCTTTCGCAAACTGCTGAACAAACTGTTCTCCCGCCAGTTTTGTCGCACCGTACATCCCCTGGGGATTGGGTGTGTCAAATTCCATATATGGTTTTGTTCCGTTTCCTTCAAACACATAGTCCGTAGAAACATGAACCATTTTCGCTCCAACTTTTGCGGCTGCAATACTTAAGTTTCTGGGACCGATGGCGTTGATCCGATATGCCGCATCCTGCTGGGATTCACAGAGATCTACCGCGGTATGAGCCGCACAGTTGATGATAACATCCGGCTTTACTTCCAGGATCACAGACAGAACCTTGTTTATGTTGGTTATGTCCAGTTCCATTACATCCGGCTGGAATACATCCGTATTAATCATTTCCACATCGGTATCGCCTGCATACTGCTGATTAATTGCTCTTCCTAATTGTCCATTACATCCTGTTACTAAAATTTTCATGTTTTTATTCTCCTTTTATTTTCATGTACATCTATATTTATCTGGTTATCACTTTCTGGAATATTTCCCAGACTACCATAAACTGTATCAGTCCAACGCTCATGATCAGATTCATCTGAATGCCCTTTTTCAGGGTCAGGTTCCTGTTTCGCAGCAGCAGCACCACAAGCGGCAGCACCGGAAGGAAATACCTTCCCTGGGTTCCTTCAATAACTTTAGAACCATATGGCGTCCAGGTTAATAAAAATACCATCATCAGCGCACCAATCACGCCTGCACTGATCAGAGCCATAATCCACTTATCCTTTTTTTCCAGGTAAAACGGTTCTTTTTCCTTTGCAAGTACAGCCAGGACCAATATAATCGCCAGTGCATATATCAGAACATCGGATATTTGAATATCCAGCCAGCCTAATTGCCCGCCCATCATTGTTTCAAAATAAAAATCCGCGTATTTCCGAAAGGACTCATAATACATCTGGATGATGGTAAGGGGCTGTGATAACAACCCACTTAGAGTGTACCCGGAAGTTTCTATATAAGACAGGGTATTTTCCTGTCTGCTCAAATATTCTGTCATGGTAACAAGGCGGACCACCGCCAGGGACAGCAGTCCCCCCGCACATACGCTTAGCCTTCCCAGTATACAGCCAATTCTGGTTGCAGATTTTTTAACCGGAATCAAGAGTACCAGCAGGCATAAAAGCACATAGACGATCTTGCAGGGTGACATTAAAACAGCCAGGACAATTAACAATATCCAGTCTGAGCGCAGAACCTTGTCCTTTTCATAGGCAAGGTAGAGGCAATGTCCGGTGAACCAGGCACAGACTCCGATAATAAAGGAATCGTAAGAAAAAGATCCTCCCAATTCCAGTGAAATCGGCAGCAGTAAAACGGTGAGCATCAGCACTTTTGCAAAGGGCATCTTCTTCACTGCAAAATATCCGCAAGTCAGGTAAAAAGCTAATGCAAACAGCCTTCCAATCATCAGCATTCCCACATTCCCTATATTCAGCAGACGCGCAAGGGAAATCCCTATAATCTGGGGCGTATATACGAATGCCGGAACACCGGACAATGGACCGCCGGGAAATGCAGACATTTCCTTTTTGCTTGCCGTATCAAAGAGATGATCAGCCACCATTCCATAGGTCTCCGTATCCGGACGTTTCTCCAGAACTCCCATTAACAGGTCTTCTTCTCTGGCGATGGTGTTGCCTTCTTCATTCACCGCTTCTTTTCCCATTAAGCTGTTGGAATATGCATAGGCAGTATAGATATGCGCCTGTTCGTCCGGCGTAGAATACGGCGGAAGAATAAAGATATAGAGCACCCCAAGGCAGATTCCCATTAGCAGAAACAGCCTGTGTGCCTCCCATTTCATGCCGTATCCCAAGAACCAGGTCAAAACCAGCATTGCAAAAAGTACAACGGTGATTCCCACAAAATAAACCCTCAGATAAGACTGGTTTCCATAAGTAAAGATCACATGCAGGCTTCCTTCTTTTTTCTCTCTGCCCACAATTAACTGCTGCCCTTTTACGGATTTATCCGACTGGTATACCGTAACTGCATTTCCTGCAGCCGCATCAAGAGACGCAATAGTTAAAATATATGATTCTTTTTCTTTTACATCAACCGTATTTTTCAAAACCAGTTCCACCGGAGTATTATCCTTTAAATCTCCACTGGAAAGATCCCAGTTTCCAAGCACGATCCCCGTTTCTCTGTTTTTCAGCTGAATATTTAAATGCGAACTGTTTTTTCTGTCATAAGTGGCAAAAGTAAGACGGATCCCGGAAAAGCTCACGTTTTCCATGGTGAAACTCTGCTCCACTTTTGAATCTTTGGTTATCTCGCCTGTTACTGCTTTGTTGCTTCCTATTTTATGGATCTCCCTGGGCCGGTCCAGATTGGGACTGACGTATTCCTGATACATCAATACCGTATGAAAGATAAGCATCAGGAAAATAACAAAGATCAGTATCGGAAAGAAAATATTCTGCTTACTTTTATTCTTCTCCCTATACATTTACCTGCTCCCCTATTTTTATATCTTTATATTTCATGTTATCTGATCCCATCTCTTTTACCTGCATTTCCTGTATCGTCCGTTCCAGCAGCGCCTGGTGCTGGGCGAGATCTTTCACCCGTTTTGAAAGCCTGGAAACTGCAAGGCTTAAAGAGAAAATAATGACCAGAGAAAAACAAAAGCCCATAAAAAATATCATGTTTACCGGCAGAGACACGCCCAGCAGATTCGTTAACCTTTCGGTCAGCACCGGAAAACAGGTCAGTACCGTAACACCGATTGCCAGAAGCGTCCACGGCAACGCATATCTTAAACTTATCGTTCTTCTTTTTACCATACATGCCAGCACAATCAGTGCTGCAGCAACAGCAATCATAATGATAATCTGCGATCTGATACTCATATCCACACCTCGCTAACCTCTCCACGCCGCCATAAAAATAGCCAGCGTTACCTTTATCATATAATACACCGATTTCAAAGGTGATATGGAAGATACCCCTTCCTCACGCTGTTTCATGACAACCGGAACCTCACTGACTTTTCTGCCTGCTTTAATAATTGCAACTGCACTTTCTGGCTCCGGATAATCCTTTGGATAATCTCTGGTAAATGTATCGATTACATTCCGGCTCATCATCCGCATACCGGATGTGGGATCTGTAATCCTCACTCTGGTCATTACATAAATCAGCCAGGAAAAATAGCGTATTCCCATTCTGCGGATTCCAGAAGACTGAAATCCCTGTTTTTCTATAAATCTTGATCCGATCACCATATCAAACTGATTTTGGATAAGGCTTTGCTCCATCTCTTTTAAAAAGCGCGCATCATGCTGCCCATCTCCATCCATCTGCACCGCCAGATCATAACCTCTGCTGGCGGCATAGAGAAGACCGGTCTGCACTGCCCCTCCAATCCCAAGATTGACCGGCAGATGAATCACGGAAAATCCATGTTCTTCACAAATTGCCCTGGTGTTATCTGTGGAACAGTCATTGATAATGACATAGTCATAATCCGGTGCCTGTTCCTGAATACTTCGGACAGTTGTATAAATACTGGCGCCTTCGTTATAGGCTGGTATAATAATCAGTTTCTTCATAGGTGCTCCCCAACTACATATTATTTGATTCCTCACTTTTCCCGTAAACAGAAGCCAGCAGCTTTGCAGCCGGCACAGGCCAGAATTTACGGAACATGGCTATATCCTCTTCCCGCCTGCCCGTATCTTCAATAATTCTGGTGGTTGCAGATGCTTCGTGTATCCGATGATACACAAGCCTCTTCCTGCAGTAAAGAAAAGCCCCTTCCTCCCTGGAAATCTTCTCCCATGCCTGCCAGTCTTCATTGCTCTTAAATCCCGGCTGAAACACAGGCGCTTTTATATTTTCTTTTGCAAATCCCACGGACGGACAGCAGATCGGCGAACCCAGGGAAAGAATTCTTCTTCGGATAAACCTGCTGTTTCGCGCCGCTTTTATTTCCATCGGAATCAGCATCAGACGCTTAACTTTTAACAACGTATTGGATATTACGATTTTCCCATTTCTGATCTCCCCGTAATCCGAGAAAAAAATCAGTGGCCGCTTTGCATGATCCATCATACCGCAAAGGGTCTGGGTATATTTTTCATGATAGATATCATCCTGATGTGCGATTGTAACATACCTGGTTTCTGCCTTATCATATGCAAAATTCCAGTCCTGGATGATTCCCTTCTCCCCTCTGTTTATGAACAGCAAAATATCATTCTCTCTGCAGATTTGTTCTAAATAGGAACTGGGTGTAGACGTTACCATGATAATTTTGCTGGGATGGGACTGCTTTTTCAATGATCGGATACATGCCGTAAGATAGGGGCTGTCCCCATAGGCACATATGGCAAATGTGTGTTTCTCATTTTCTTTCATTTTAATACCTGTATTGCAGGGCTTTCTGCAATACTGCCACTAAAACAGGTCAAAGAATTACAGCGTGGCATCCTTTTATGTTTCAATTTTCTTCAACCCGGAAATGTTCTGCAAATCATTCGTAATTCGTGAGTCATTGTATCATAAAATTAAGTTCTTGACAACGCTGCCGTATTTCCGATCCTTTTCTGCAAAAATACAAACAAAAGCCCAATCTCTACCGTAAGCCCCAGAATCGTGGCAAAACTTGTCCCCTGCATGCCCCACAGGCGGATAAATACCACGGAGGACAGAGAGCCTGAAACAACCGCCGCTACATTGCTGATAATCAGTCCTTTAAAATCCTTCACAATGGTAAGTACCCCGCACAGCAGCCAGCTGAATGCAGTGAGTATGGTACAGCCTACCAGTGGCAGTAACAGGTCTGTATAGGGCAGAATCTTTTCCCCGATTAACAGCAAAAGTCCCCATCTTCCTAAAAGTGCAGCACCCGCCAAAGCCACAACCGATACTGCTCCTACCACCTTTCCGCAAGTAAACAAAAGCTTCCAGAATCCATCCCGGTCTCCTGCGTGGTATTTTTCGGCAAATGCCGTTACAAAAGGATTGAAAATATATGTGGAAGCCATCTGCACCACCAGGGTAGGTGCAGCGATCGCCGCATATACGCCAAGGTTGTCATTTCCGCAGAACTTTTCCAGAAAGTATCTTGGAATGGAACTGATCCCGGCGTTTAAAAACAAATAAACCACTAATGGAAAACACCGGATCAGCAATTCCTGTACTTTTTTAAAATTGCCGTCAAATTTGATTGAGGTAATCCTCTTCACATGCCTGCGGTCATAGAATAAAATCACGAGAAATGTGGAAAATGCCATTGCTCCAAAGGCAACCGGCAGACTTTTGGATAATCCCAGAAAAACAATATAAGAGCCCAGCATTGCCACGCCACGGATTACCATAGATTTCCCAAGATAATCCATGCGCCAGTATTTTTGGAAAAATCCGGCATAGACATCAAAAAGTGCTTCTCCTAACCGGAAGATCATATAAATAATAATACTGATACTTGACACCGGATCATACCGGTTTGCAACTACAAATGCCGCACACAGAATAAATGCTGTTAATCCGGTCACTATCCTGCTTATCACATAGGTTCCCTGCCCGTATTCATTCTCCGTATCTGCTACCTGGAATGTACGCATCCCATAGACCGCTATACTATAGAACATATTTGTAATAGACATAGCCAGTGTCAGAATACCGGAATTTTCAAATCCGGAGATACGGATCACCAGAACGCTTAAAAGCCATTGACACCCCAGATAGACCAGACTTCCCCAGGTATTCCAAAGAATGCTGGTTTTAATCGACATTTTTTTATCTTCCATAGTCATCCCTTACTTTTCACTCTGTTTCCGGATTTCCAAAATCCAACTGGTATGGGCAATGATTATACCTTTTCTCCTCCGGTGGAAGCTGCATATAATCTCCATAATAGGCATACAGCATATCATGCATATCATTTGGAAACGTAAGCTCCAGATGTTCGAACTTCATCCGTTTCAATGGATACAGGTCTTTCCGGTCAATCATGCTTGCAAAGGGCCTCGCCTCCGGCAGATATGCAAGCCTTTTCGTCTTCTGTTTATTATATCTCATGCAGCATCTTTTTCCACGCAAAAAAACGCCTCTCTTAGAAATATGCATCACCTTCATCAGCTTATTTCCAGCCTGGCAAGCAGCCAGTACCAATTTTAATTTTGTTCCTTCCAGCAGCAGGCTGGGTTTGGATATACTGCACAGGATCAACAATTTGCTGTAAATCCATGCTTCATATGCCTGAAGCTTCATCTTCCATTGGCAGTCCGGAACATTGTCATATGCATACAGATCCAAAAAGATACCAAACTCACAATCCACATCTTTCATTGCATATTCTCTGAAAACCGTTCCGTTTTTACACATACGCGCAGTAAAAAGCGGATAATTTTCATCAGAATCTCCGCGTAAAATGGTGTATTTATCTTTTAGTTCCTCGCCTGCAAGTTTACAAAACCGCTCATAGTTCTTCCTGGTAAACGCCAGATCAATGTCGTCATCCCAGGGAATAAACCCCTGGTGCCGCAATGCTCCGATTGCAGTTCCGCCTATCCCAAAATATGGTATCTTATGCTTCTCACAAAAATTCACAAAATCCTCCAGCATCTCCAGTTCCGTTGCCTGAAGCCTGCGAAGTGTCTCATCGTCATATTTCTTTCGCTGCATAAACTTCCCCTCAAAATGTATTTATTACAAATGTTTTAATTCTTGTTAATTATAATATAACATTTAAAGCTGAAATAGACAACTGTTAATTGAGGAATGGGAAGATAAACACACTCCAGTACTACAGCGAACGTTTTAGAGTGTTCTATTAAAAGACTTATATTTGGGTTTCGTTGATTAAGACGCGGGCGTTTGACAGTTGAACGAAATAAAAACCCTTGAAAACCGCAGAAATGCGGC
>UQGG01000019.1 GCA_900540475.1 uncultured Robinsoniella sp.
GATAGAAAAAAAGTTTTTCATCGTTATGGCCAGCAGCCACTTTTCCGGCTGCAATGGCACGAATAACCGTAGCCGGTCCGGTAACACAGTCACCGCCTGCAAATACACCGGGAATATCTTTAATTCCGCTCCAGCTGAGGGCTTCAATAACCCCGCGTTTTACCGGAATTCCATATTCTTCAAATGCCTTTGACTCGATCCCCTGTCCGATTGCCACAATCACCATATCGCAGTCCAGGCGTACTTCTTCCTGGGAAGCGGTGGCTGGTGCGGGTCTTCCTCTTTGTACCAGCCCTATAATCTGAGGCTGCACCCAGAGTGCACAGGCATTTCCATCCTCATCCTGCTCAATGCGCAGCGGTGCCTGAAGCTCCAGTACCTCGCAGCCTTCTGCAATGGCGCCCTGTACTTCTTCCGGCATTGCTGTCATATCTTCAATACGCCTGCGGTATACAATTCTTACTTTTTTTGCACCAAGGCGTACGGCTGACCTTGCAACGTCCATGGCAACATTCCCGCCGCCGACTACAATGATATCTCTTCCGTCAAAATCAGGCATTTCATTATCACCGATACTCCTGAGCATTTCAACTGCAGAAACGACTCCTGACGCTTCTTCACCTTCAATTCCGATCTTTTTATCAATATGAGCACCAATGGCAATATAGACTGCATCAAACTGATTGCGGATATCTACGATATTGGGATTTTCTCCAACTGTTACTTCCGTTTTAACTTTGACACCGATGGATAACAGTTCCTCTATTTCTTTATCCAGAGCAGTGCGCGGCAGCCGGTAATTAGGAATTCCATAGCGAAGCATACCACCCAGCTGTTTTCTCTGTTCATAAATCGTGACTTCATGTCCCATGAGGGCTAAATAATAAGCCGCACTGATTCCGCCCGGTCCGCCTCCAATGATTGCAACCTTTTTACCGGTTGCTTTCGCCGGCTTCGGTACCGGAACATCACCCGCATGATCAATTGCATAGCGTTTTAGTCCACGGATATTGACTGCATCATCTATCATATTCCTGCGGCATCTTGCTTCACAGGGATGTTCACAGATCAACGCACAAACGGAAGGCATAGGATTATCTTTACGAATCAATGCTACTGCATCGGCATACCGTTCTTCAGCCACCAGGGCAATGTATCCGGGGATATCTACTCCCGCCGGACACAGGGCAACACATGGTACCGGCTGATTTAATTCACAAGTACATCTTCCACGCAGTATGTGCTCTTCAAAATCATCTCTGAATCCATGAACTCCCTTTAGCACCATATTCGCGGCTTCGTAGCCAATTGCACAATCTGCGGAATAATAAATGCTTCTTGCTGTTTCTTCAATCAAATCAATCGTTTCCATCTTTGCTTTTCCATCCAGAACATCTTCCAGCAAACACTGAAGCTGCCCTAAACCTACCCTGCAGGGAACACATTTCCCGCAAGTCTGTGCATGACAGACCTTAAGGAAAGACACCGCCAGGTCTACCGGACACAATCCAGGCGGACTGGCTACGATTCTGCGTTCCAAGTCCTTGTAGAGCTCTTCGACTGTGGTCTGGGCCTGATTTCTAGTAATAATACTAAGCCTGCTCATATTTCTTCCATCTCCGTTTCTTAAATTTTCTTTGGTTATTTAAATAACACAAGGAGGGACTAACCCTTTCGGGCAGTCCCAAATTGTATTTATTTACATGAATTATGTTTCCTGATTATGCAGCAGCTGGTGCACTTTTCCTTTTAGCAATCCATCATAAAGGGGAGCAATCAGCGGATTCTCATCCGATTTCTTGATAATCGTGATATTATCTGCGTTGTATAATCCTCTTTCTCTGGCATTCTTAGTCCGGTCTCCGGCTCTGGTAGGCTGACCGCCTCCCATGATACATCCTCTCCTGCACGCCATTACCTCGATGAAATGATAATCTGCTTCCCCGTTTTTCACGCGTTCCATCACATCTCTTGCATTGGCAAGACCGCTTACAATGCAGATCTTTAAATCGGTGCCATTATACGGTACCGTAACTTCTTTGATGCCGTCTTCTCCACGTACCCCGCATTCTGCAATTGCATCCAGGGATGCTTTGTCATGCTCATCTGTCAGACGCCTTAAAACAGCTTCTGTCACACCACCCGTTACACCAAAGATCATTCCTCCTCCGGATCCGAATCCAAACGGCATATCACATGCCTCGGGATCCAGGGTTTCAAATTCAATGCCGGAATTACGGATCATTCGTATTAGCTCTGTTGTAGTAATAACTAAATCGGTATCTTTTTTCCCTTTTGTATAACTATTTGGTCTGTTGGCTTCCATCTTCTTCGCCGTACATGGCATGATGGATACCATAATCGTCTTTTTCCCGTTTGCATTCTTGGGATGACGGTAAAATTCTTTCACAACTGCGGAGAACATTCCCTGAGGAGATCTGCAGCTGGAGATATTTTTCACATATTCCGGATACTGGTCATGTACAAATTTTACCCATGCCGGACAACAGGAGGTCAGCAGAGGAAGGTTCTCGCCTTCTTCGATGCGCTCCAGGAATTCTTCTGATTCTTCCATAACAGTAAGATCTGCGCTGAATGCAGTATCATAAACTTCATCAAATCCCATGCGGTGAAGCACATTTACAATCTTACCCATTACACTTCTGCCTTTTGTCAGGTTAAATGCATCTCCTACCGCAACCCGGACAGCCGGTGCAATCTGTGCAACTACACGCACATCTTTATCTGCAATTGCATCCCATACTTCATCTACATTGGTACGGATGCTGATGGCTCCTGTAGGACAGTAAATACGGCACTGTCCGCAGTTTACACAATCGGTTTCAGCAATGGTTTTATTAAATGCCGGCATGACCATAGCATCTGTTCCACGAAATGCAAATCCCAATGCTCCGATTCCCTGAATTTCTTCACAGGCACGTACACAGTCGCCGCAGAGAATACATTTATTCGGATCACGGACGATGGAGGGTGAACTGTTATCCACCGGTCTGATTTCACGGGTATTCTGGAAACGTACATTGGTAACACCCATTCTGTGGGCTAATTCCTGCAGTACGCACTCCCCGCTCTTTACGCAGGTGGTACAATCTCTGCAGTGGGCAGCTAGCAGCAGTTCCACGATTAATTTACGATGTTTTTTTATTCTTCCGGTATTGGTGAAGATCACCATCCCGTCTCTTGGTTCTTCTGAACAGGATGCAAAGGTTCTTCCTCTGTCGTCTTCTACGGTACACAAGCGACAGGCGCCAAAAGTAGAAACTTCTGAATGATAGCACAAAGTTGGTAATGAAATACCGGCCTTTCTAATCACAGAAAGGACATTCCGCTCGTCGGTAAATTCTACTTTTCTACCGTCTATTGTCATAAATCCCATATATAATCCCTCCTATGCTTCGATGTAGATTGCATCAAATGCGCAGTTGTCCTTGCAGGCACCGCACTTAATACAAAGGTCATTGTTGATCGTATATGCTTCTTTTAACTTTCCAGTAATTGCTGCTACAGGGCAGAACTTCGCACACTTACTGCATCCTTTACAGAATTCCGGATTAATGTGATAGGAGCGCAGTGCCTCACAGGTCTTAGATGCACACTTCTTATCAACAATATGTTCTACATATTCTTCACGGAAAGTTTTCAGGGTACTTAAAACAGGCAGCGGGGCACTCTTGCCAAGTCCGCAAAGAGCCATACTCTTAACCATCTCAGCCAGTTCTTCCAGCTGATCCAGATCTTCCAGTTTTCCGTCACCGGCTACAATTCTTTCCAGAATTTCCAGCATACGTTTTGTTCCCTCACGGCAGGGTACACATTTGCCGCAGGATTCTCTTTGGGTAAAGCTCATGAAGAAACGGGCTACTTCTACCATACAGGTATGTTCGTCCATAACAACCAGTCCGCCGGAGCCTACAATTGCTCCAAACTTCTTAACGGAATCGAAATCCAGTCCTACCTCCAGATGTTCTTCTGTCAGACATCCGCCGGAGGGACCTCCAATCTGAACAGCCTTAAATACTCCGTCGTTTTTCACACCGCCGCCTATATCATAAATAATCTCACGCAGGGTCGTTCCCATTGGAACTTCGATCAGCCCTGTATTTTCGATTGCTCCGGTAATGGAAAATGTCTTGGTTCCAGGGCTTCCTTCTGAGCCAATGGTACGAAGCCATTCGCCGCCTTTTAAAATAATCTTAGGCACGTTGGCAAACGTTTCTACGTTATTTAAAACGGTTGGTTTTTCCCACAGTCCCTTTTCTACCGTTCTGGGCGGTTTCACACGAGGCATTCCACGGTTTCCTTCAATTGAAGCCGTCAGTGCACTGCCCTCGCCGCAGACAAAAGCGCCTGCACCGCGGTTTATATGAAGGTGGAAACTGAAATCACTTCCCATAATGTTATCACCCAAAAGGTGGTATTCTTCTGCCTGCTGAATCGCCATACGCAGCCTTGCTACGGATAATGGATATTCTGCCCTTACATAAATATAGCCTTCGTGGGATTCTACCGCATAGGCTGCAATAATCATACCTTCTATTAATTTAAACGGATCCCCTTCCATAACGCTTCCATCCATAAAAGCACCGGGATCACCTTCGTCACCATTACATACAATATAGCGCACTTTTTCTTTCTGCCGCGCTACCTGCTTCCACTTTCTTCCAGCCGGGAAACCACCGCCTCCGCGGCCTCTGAGTCCGGATTTATCAACCTCTTCCACGACCTCTTCCGGTTTCATTTCAAATATCGCTTTTGCAAGGGCATTAAATCCGCCGCATGCTATGTATTCATCTATCGATTCAGCATCGATATTACCACAGTTCTCAAGTACAATCCGTGTCTGTTTTGAAATAAACGGGATATCCTTTGGATGGGCAAATACTTTGTCCTTTTTATGATAAAACAGACGTTCAACCGGTTCCCCTTTCATAATGGTACGGTCGAATATTTCTTTACAATCCTCTAACTGTACCTTTACATACTGGAAATTATATGGTTCGATTTTCATTAAAGGACCTAATTCACAAATTCCCTGGCATCCGCTTTTTACTACGCCGATGTGTGGAATTTCTCTTTGCATCTCTACTACAACGCCTTCCAAATCGCCGCAAAGCTCTTTCATACGTTCGTATATTTTTTCAGAACCGGTTGCGATACAGCCGGTGCCGGAACAGACCAGAATTCTGCTGGAAAAAGATTTAATCACTTCTTTGGAATCTTTTCTATGTTTTTCTAATGTTTTTTTGCTATCAATGATCATACGCCTGCACCTCTCAATTCCGCAACTAATTCCAATGCTTTCTCCGGTGACATTGTGGGATGTACTTCATTATTAACAGTCAGCGTGGGTGCCAGTCCGCAAGCCCCAAGGCAGGATACTGTCTCTACCGTGAAAAGCATATCATCGGTTGTATGCTTTTTCTGGCTAAGCCCTAACTCTTTAAAAAGCGCTTCTAATATGGGTGCTGATTTTCGCACATGACATGCTGTCCCATCACAAACTTTGATGACATACTTCCCTTTTGGTTCAAAAGAAAAATTTTCGTAAAAGGTAGCAACACTATAAGCTTTTGCCTCTTTAACTCCTATTTCTTTTGCCACATACGTAAGCAGTTCGCCCGGCAGATATCGGTATTCCCCCTGAATATCCTGCATAATCGGAATTAACGAACTGGCCTTTTTGCCATAATGTGCGATGATTTCGTCTGTTTTTTGGTAAAATGACTGATCAAGCATCCGCAATCCTCCTTCTTCCTCTAAAATGTCATTATATATCTTGTCCATATATATTGATCATATTATACCTTATATCATTAAATTGCACAATACCAATTCCAAAAGTTAATAAATTAACTTTAATTTCAACAAATCAGGGTGTGCAGATGAGAGAAATAGATTTTCAAACAGAAATTAGTTTGTGATAAATGCACAAAAAAAGAACAGCTGATTTTTGCGGGAAATCAGCTGTTCTTCTGATATATACAGATTTGCGGGAACCTGCATACATCTTTTGGTCATGACACTTATTCTCTTAGAATCTTTGCGGAGGTCATCTAAAAGATGTTATGAATACAACGGTCATGAAGGAGGTATTTTGTGAATTTATATATGCTTTGAGATTCATCGCAATCTGCGTGTCTATCAATCTTTTCCAAATTGATAAACTAGGCTCTCATCAGTTACTACAATAAAATATGCCTGCTCACCCTAAGCCGACACCTGATACAGATTCATGTATTACAAATAAAATATGTATATACATAAAACTGGCTGGATGTTTCGCTCTTCACGGAAGCGCATCTCATACATTAAGCAGGTTTCCTGACTTACAGATCATCGTTTGCCTTCTCCTTCTCACACAATGGGTTATGCAATGGATTATGAAGGTTCACTCCCTGAATACAGTGACCGGATCGCTTAGGATTCTCACCTAATTCCCTCTTCTAAAATTAATACCCTTCGTCCTGATATTAACCTTAGCACTTAATATAGCAATATTAAATTACACAACTATATTATAAGCATGTATCCTGGATTTGTCAATTATAATTTTAAGAAATTACATATTTTTTGGAATTATTTTATATTATCTATTATTTATTACCAAAAACGAAAATTTATTTCAGCTGTAGAATACAAATTAATTTATAATATTTAAAAGCGTATGATTGAAAATTCATTTCCGGCATCACCGGACCCAGGAGCCGGAAAGGTAGGCGCTAATCCACGGGATCTGGTACTACTGCCGGCAACCGGGGCTACGGCATTCTGGCAGCCAGGGATCTGCTGTTGGATGCAGAATATGAACTGGCACGTGCTTGAAATTCATTCCAGCCATCAAAAAACGTACTTCGCCAGTGAGGAAAACTCACTGTGCAAAGTACGTTTTTAATTACTATATGTTTTATATTACTGCTGCATTATATTACTGATTTAATGATGTTAGAATCGCATCTTTTAATTCTGCTACATTTGCAAGCCCCGCCGGCTTTAGCGTAGATTTAATGGAAACTTCTCCAAGGATCTCGATTTCTTTCATTTCCTCTAGGATTTTTTTCACCTGTTTGGAAGCGGTAGGTGCCCAGGTACCGTTATCCAGTATACCAACTTTACGGTTTCTAAGTCCCAGTGCTTTCATATCAAGCAGGAAAGATTCCATAGCTGGATAGATTCCTCCGTTATAGGTAGGTGTAGCTACAACGATATGGCTGCAGCGGAATGCTTCTGCAATTAAATGGGACACATGTGTTACGGAAGCGTCATAAACAGCAATATTTTTCACGCCTGCATCCGCCAGGGACATCGCCAGTACATTGGCTGCATTTTCCGTGTTGCCATACATGGAACCATAGACAATCACCACACTGTTATCTTCCGGCTCATAGCGGCTCCATTTATCATACTTATCTATGAAATAACCCAGATCGCTTCTCCATACGGGTCCATGAAG
The DNA here is from genome assembly GCA_900540475.1 of uncultured Robinsoniella sp. Classification (GTDB taxonomy): domain Bacteria; phylum Bacillota; class Clostridia; order Lachnospirales; family Lachnospiraceae; genus Robinsoniella. Next base: position 7,472 of record UQGG01000019.1, read on the forward strand.
GGGACAGATCATTTCGATATCCAGTGTTGCTGCTTTTTTCAGCAGTGCCTGTACCTGTACCCCGTATTTTCCAACGATATTGGTATAGTAGCGCCTTGCATCATCCAGCCAGTCCCGGTCAAAATTCATTTCATCATTAAAGATATTGCCGTTTAATGCTCCAAAAGTTCCAAATCCGTCTGCGGAAAACAGTACTTTTTCAGATTTTTCATAAGCCACCATGACTTCCGGCCAATGTACCATCGGTGCCATAAAGAACTGCAGGGTATGTACTCCAAGTGAAAGTTCTTCTTTTTCTTTCACTTCAATCACTTTGCCTTCCAGATCCATTTCATAGAACTGTTTGATCATTTGTACTGTCTTTGCATTTCCAACCAGTTTCATTTCCGGATATAATCTTACCAGAACTTCAATATTGGCACAGTGGTCCGGTTCCATATGATTGATTACTAAATAATCCAGATTTCTGCCGTTTAACACATATTGAACATTTTCAATGAACTGGCGGCTAATGGAAAAATCCACGGTATCCATAAGTGTTGTTTTTTCATCCATAATTAAATAGGAATTATAAGATACTCCTCTTGGAATCGGGAATAAATTTTCAAATAAGGCAAGTCTTCTGTCGTTTCCGCCTACCCAATAAATATTGTCCGTTACTTTTCTTGTGCAATGCATAGGTATCACCACGTTCCTTTCCAGCTTCTATATTGTACTTCAATACTTTCCTTTTAGATTGTAACATTTATTCGAATAATTGCAAGAGATAAACACTTTAAATTTCCTTTATCCATGAATTTTATGAAGATTTGTCGAATGAACTGGCTTACGGAAACGCTGTCTATACAGCCAGCACAAATTTTTTTCCTTTAACATCAGCAATATCCAGCCGGATTCCATAGAGAGACTGGATTGCATCGGAGTCAATTACTGTTTCCGGCTTTCCATGAACTGCAATTTTCCCTTTTTTCAAGCCGATTACGTTGTCACTGAAGTACATAGCCTGATTGATATCATGAAGCACCATAATAATCGTGATTCCATACTCCCGGTTCAGCTTCTTTACCAATTCCAGAATTTCGATCTGGTATCGGATATCCAGATACGTTGTAGGTTCATCCAGAAATAATATCTTGGTATTCTGGGCAAGCGCCATTGCAATCCAGACACGTTGTTTTTGTCCACCGGAAAGCTTTGCTACTTCCCGCTCTTTATATTTTTCAATATTTGTCACTTCCATCGCCCAGGAAATCATCTTTTCATCCTCTTCATTCCGGCTTTGCATCATTTTGGCATAAGGGGTTCGTCCGTAGGAAACCAGTTTTTCTACGCTTATATCACTGCTTGAGGAATTGTACTGGTGGACGATAGACACTTTTCTGGCGAAGTCTTTTAATTTCATATTTCGGACATTCTTTCCATTCAGATAAATCTTCCCCTTGTCCGGCACCAGATTTTTAGTCATGAGGGAAAACAGGGTTGACTTGCCGCATCCGTTTGCCCCCATAATCGTTGTAATCTTCCCCATTTCCACCTGGAATGATATATCATCCAGAATCTTGTTTTTCCCATAGGAAAAGGATAGGTTTTTAACTTCCATACTTTGAACTCCTCCTTAACAGAACTATAAAGAATGGTCCTCCCACCACAGACATGATAATAGAGGCGGAGACCTCATAGGGGGCGGCTGCGGTTCTACCGATGGTATCCGCCAGAAGAAACGTAAACGCCCCAAGCAGCATGGAAAAGGGAAGAAGCACCTTATGGTCCGATCCCACCAGAATTCTTCCGATATGGGGAACGATCAGCCCTAAAAATCCGATCACACCTGCCACTGCTGTAGAAATACTGGCGAGCAGCACAGCTACACAGGAGATTACAATACGGACTGTATTGACATTTACCCCAAGTCCTCTAGCCGTTTTGTCTTCCAGGGATAACAGGTTGCATTTCCCGGAAAATACCATGGATAAGACCAGTCCAGCCACAACATACCATACAAGTGTATGGACATCATCCCAGGTCTTCATGGTAATATTTCCATTTACAATAGCTGCTACCCCGGACATATTTCCGCCGTTCATAGAATTAAAGGCACTGGAAAGCCCGGAAAACATGGAATTTACGGCAACACCTACTAAGATAATACGTAGAGGGCTTAGCCCCCCTTTCCAGGAAAGTCCATATACCAGCAAAAAAGCAAGTAAGCCGCCCAGAAATGCAAATACAGGGGTAAAGAAAAACCACTGAGGCGCAAATGCTGTAATCAGCACTGCCGAAAAACTGGCGCCGCTGGAAATACCGATGATGCCCGGATCCGACAGGGGATTTTTCAGAACTGCCTGGAACAGCACGCCGGAAACGGATATTGCCGCTCCTGCCAGCATGGAGATCATGATCCTGGGAAAGCGAAGGTCATATACAGTCGCAACCTGTTCATCAAACGCCACAAACAGCCCCTTTAATAACTGTACAAACGATACTTTCAGGCTTCCGATGTTGACTGCCAGAAAAAACAGTACCATTAAAAGTATCGTCATAACGACAAAAGAAACGGTCCTCTGCCCGGACCTGGATATCTTCTTTTTCCTGCCTGCTTCCTGTGTCGTCTGTTCTTTAACTATTTCCATGTGTCTGCTCCTCGTTTTCTGTCTTGTTCTCGTTCTCCGTGCTGTCCCCGGTTTCTTTCACCGTATCCTTCTCTTCTAAGCTGCTTTCGCTTTCCGGATAGAGAAGCGGCTGTAATTCCTCCAGAGCTTCCGGATAATTAAAGGTAGCGCTCATCCCAAATTTGTCATAGGATAAATCATAAACCCTTCCTTCTTTGACGGCACGGAAATGCTTCCAGATATCATTCGTCTCAAATTCCTCTGCAAACATTTTCACAACCTGGTCCGGCATGGCGTGGGCTGTTCGCAATATAATATCCGGGTCTTTACTCTTCATATCTTCTGTGTTTGCGGTAAGGAATTCCTGGTCGCTTCCTGCATAAACATTGAATCCGCCTGCCAGCTCCACCAGACTGCCAACGTAGGAATTTTCTGTAGCTACAATATAAGAACCGGGCAATCCCATCAATACCAGCACACGTGGTTTTTCCAGATCTGCATTTTTATCTTTATAAGAATTATAAAAATCCAGGAATTCATTAACCAGCGCCTCTGCCTCATCCTCCCGGTTAAAGAGCTGCCCCAGTTCCTGTATAGACTTATACATGCCGGGAACGCTTTTCAGATTCAAAAAAGCAAAATCCATGCCCGCCGCTTCGTATTTACTCTGCAGATCCGACTGCAGGCTGGAAGGGCTTAATACCCAATCCGGTTTTACCGATTTTAAAATCTCCATATCCGGGGACATAGGCGTTCCGATTACTTCCACATCCTGATATCGCTCCGGCAGTGCCGTCAGGCTGCTTTTCGGCACCCCCACCAGATCCAGATTCAGCTTTTCGCAGATGGCAACGGTTGCCATGGAGGTTGCTGCAATGCGGTAGTCAGTTGTAGTTGTTACCTCCGTATTCACGGTCTGGGATACAGCCTTGCTTCCCTGTGTCTGATCTACGCAGCCGCCCAGAGACATCAGGGTACAGAGTCCCAGGATAAGGATTCCGGCTTTTTTCAGTATGGTGCTTTTAATCATCGTCATCTTCCTTCCTGCGTTTGTAGATCATATATAGAATTCCGCCTGCAATTGCCATCAATACTACTCCTGTCACAACGCCGGAGACAACTGTTACAATGGTCAGTTTCACCATCTGTCCCATATCGCCTGTGCTGCTGCTGGAACCCACAGTACGGTCCTCGTTATCTATGCGCAAAGCCGTTTCTTCTTCACTCTCCTCTTCCGGGTCTGTAATCGTTTTGGATGCCGATAGGCCATCTACTCCGTCCAGGGGATTATCGGACTTTACTTTGTCCTGGTTATTGGCTGTCTCCTTCTGCTCTCCGGTCTTTTTTGCTGCCTCCGTTACCTGGGCGGCTGCCGAAACAGCTGCCGGATCTTTCCCGGTCTCTGTCTGGGATGCTTCTGTCTGGGGTGTGGCTGTTGTGGACTTTGATGCCTGGGACTCTGACGTCTGGGGCGCTGTTGCCTGTGTCTCTGACGCCTGTGTCTCAGGAGCCTGGGTCTGAGGTGTCTGTGCCTGTGCCTGCAGAGGTGCCTGAGTCTCTGGAGCCTGGGTTTCAGTTGAAACCGTGACAGACTGTATGAAATCCGTGTTATTACCCTGGGTCAGATCGGAAAAATAATAGTAAAAGATGACATATCTTCCCATTGGTTCCACATAAAACGTACTCCTGACCACTGTGGTTTCAGAAGTCAGCAGGATGCGGTAATCCGTACAATAGGTTCCGCCTGCGTTTTCCTGCATCACGCTGCCATCCGTACTCATCCAGCTGCTATCTCCCCATTCCTGGACTGCAAACTGCACATCGGAGATCTGATCCGCCAGATAATATCGCACATTGGCATAGGTGTTCCCGTTTTCGTCCACCTCTAAAAGTGCCTGGGTATACAATACGCTTTCCACCATAGACTGCCCCAGAACCTGAGACGACTCTCCTCCGGAATCTTCAATTTCTCCGGATACCGGATGGCTGTAACTGGGATGTACGGCTGCGGTATAGACACCATTTGCCAAGGCAGCATGAACCGGCAGCACTGAGCCTGTCAAACCGGCTGCCACTGCAATTACCGCAAATACCGCTATCATTTTTTTCAAACTCTTTTTCACACTTTTCACCCGCTGTATATTGCAGTCTTATCTGCAATACTGCCACAATGATACCGGCTGAAAAAATCTACTTGTGGCACCCTTTCTATCATAAAATTTTCTTTCATACTCATCACCGGTTCCTTCTTTTCACTCTTCTGCCCACGAATACGATTAATGCGCCTAGTGATGCTGCAAACAATATTCCAAAAAGCAGGATTGGTGCAGTATCTCCGGTTTTTGCATTTGCTGCGGTTTTTGCATTTGCTGCGGTTTTTGCAGCTGTACTGGCTGTGTTCGGGGTTGTGCCGGAGTTTGTTTTCGGGGTATTTACAGTGGGTTTACTGGTATTTGGTGTAAGAGCGGAAGCTGTCTTTTCTCCAATAGCAAACAACCCTGTCTTATTTGTTTTAAATACATACATCCCGTCTTCCACGCTGCCTGACAGAAGGGATTTCGTTCCGTCACTGTTCACACGGTATACCCCCGCCTTGGTGCTGGATAAACTGCCAAGAGGAATACTGATGGTTATAAATCCTTCGGGCTGTATTTCTTTCCCGTCCAGAGTCAGAATGATGTTGTAAAGCTTAAAACTGCTAAATACCGATGAAAGTGAAGTCTTGGCACTGGTATAATCCTGTCCCTGGCTGATCTCTGTAACCTCTGCCTTTGCGCCTTCTGGAATCATCCCTTTTTCGGCTGCGATACGTACTCCATTGACCGTTTTATCAAATGCCGGAGACTGCTCCTGGGGGTCATCGGGCTGTAAATCGGGATCATCCTCCGTGGTGCTTTTCAGCGTAGTCCAGTCTAATTTCATCAACACATTCTGTGTACCTGCTCCTGCTGAAATGGCATCCATAATGGGTACAAATACCTGTAGGGGTACAAAACCATTTTCATCGTTTAGCGCCGTTTTCACCAGTTCAAATGAAACGGTGTCCGGGTAGGGGCTTGCCGCATCATTATAGATATCTACAACCACATTTCCATCGCTGTCCTTCTGGGTAGTCAGTACCGTTACATCCTTTAAAGTACCCTGGGGAGTTCCAAGAGAATCATAAGTGTAACCATCCGCATAGTACTTCAATTTGCTTAAATAACCAAAGCTTCCGTTAATTTTAAGACCTGTAAAATCCAGAGTCAGACTGTATGTTCCGTCTTTTACCGTTAATTTGACCGTATGGTTAATGGCATCGTTGGACATGGACTTACTAACCCGGTCCACTTTGATCATATCGGTATAAACAGAATAGACTCCGTCTTTTAAATTCTTATAGTCCAGGGTTTCATCTGTGGTTTTCTTTAAACCGCTGATGGCAGCCGTAAGAGCCTCTGTCTGTGCATCTATGGATGTCTGGGAAGCATCCTTGGCGTCATACACTGCCTGTGCCGCTTTCATCACCGTTTTCAGCGCTTTTATGGTTGATGCCGTATAAAGATCACTTTGTTCAGCCAGCTTTGCGGCTTCTTCCAGTTTCGATTTTAACTTGCTCTTATCCGTCGTTTTCTTTTTTTCCAGATTGGCAATTGCAGAATTCAGGGATTTCACAACTTCATCTGCCTCGCTTTGAACCGCCTGGGCATTGTCAGCAATCCTTTGGGCACCTTCCACTGCACCTTTCAGGACATTCAGGGACTCTTCGGTATAGACCCCAGTTTGTTCCAGATACCCCTGCGCTTCCTTGATCTTCGCCGTTAGTGCCGTCTTATCAGCCAGTTTAACCAGCGCTGCAATCCCCTGGTCCAGACTTGTAACCTGTCCGTCAATTTCCGCCTGGGATGCATCTAAATTCCCGAAAACAGTATTGGCTGTCTCAATCATCGTTTTTAAAGATGCCAGAGACAGGGCTGTATATTCTGTCGTCTTTGACAGATATCCATTTGCCTCTGAAATCTTTGCTTCCAGGGCACTTTTATCGGTTATTAATATTTTACCGGTAATGATTTCGACTGCACACTGCAGTGCATCCGCCTGGTTATTGACCTGATCCTGGGATGCATTCATATCGGATGCAAGTTCTGCCGCTGCTGCAATGGACGCCTGTAAAGCCGCATACGCCTCATTGGAAGCAGTTCCCTGAGCCACGTTTTTCGCACGGGCAATCACTGCATTCAGAACGGACTTATCCGCATCCAGCCCGGATACCTGCTCCATATTTCCATAATCCAGCTGCAGCCTTGCGTACTGCTTTCCCGCACCGGCTGAAATACCTTCCATAATGGGCACATATACCTGAACCCAGATTTCACTGTCTCCCAGTGTGACGGGCATGGTCATGGATTTGGGATAAAGCTTTCCTTTCATCAGCGAATCAATGCCATTTGACGGATTATTATAGATATCGTATACCCCCTCATAATAAGCCGTTACCGTTGGTGAAAAAACCTGGGTGCCTGCAGGCGGATAACCATCCTGGTCATAGGCAAGATAATAAAACTGTCCCAGATAACCGGTGCCAAGGGCAATGGACAGGGATACAAAATCCAGAGTCAGGGTTCCTTTTCCGCTGCTCACTGTTAAATAGGATGGTTTTTTCAAGGCTGCATTCCCCATGGAATCCTGCCTGTTATTCGCATGTTTTAAAATAGATGGAATGGCATATGTACCGTCCAGTAACTTCCCTTCCTCCGCTTTTTCAGTCAGCGCTGCTATAGCCCCCCGGACTGCTGATGTATAAATATCCGCCGTCTCCTGAGTAAGCAAGCTGTCATTTACCGCTGATTCTGCCGCTGTCACTATTTTATTCAGAGCATCATAACTCTGATCGGTATAATTCCCCTGGGCAATCCCACAAGCCTGGGCAATCGCTGCATTTAAAGCAGACCGGTCCGTTTGGGACTGCCGGTTGAAGCCTTCCATTTTCTCTGTTTTGGATACCCCGCCGGTTTCAGCCTGTGTTGTCTGCTCCTGGCTTTCCTCATATGTATTTAAGGCCTCAATCACCATGTCCAATATTTCCATCTGGGCTGCTGCTTCCTCCTCGCCAGCATACGGATCTTCCGCAACCCCACGAGCTGCGTCAATATATGACTGCATCTGAGCTTTGACATCACTCCCCAATTCCTCCATGAAAGCTTCCGTATAAATCAGCTTTCCCTGAAGCTTCTGCAGGCTTCCCCTTTCCCCTGCCATCGCCTCATAAGGACAGGAAGTAATTGCCACAAATAATGCCAAAAGTACTGCAATGGCTCTTTTTATCATACCTTTCATGTTTCACGCTCCTATTTCTATAATCTCTGCACTGACGTTAGTCTTCGCTAATCATTTAGGTGTTCTTTACAGCACCAGTGCCATGGTAAATATTGCTACACTTTCCGGCATATACATACTGCCTGAAGAGCATTTCATTTTCAGGGGCGCACTGCCCAGTAAGACCCCTTCTCCTTTATTGTAGGTAAATTTCATACAGGAAGTAGGAAAGCTCCAGATATTATTATTCCGTACAGCTGTCTGAAATTGATGGTTCATCAGATACGCCACCTCATCTACCTGTCCGGACATCATTCCTTTCCCCGTAGGAAGGGGGCGGACCAGTCGTTTTGACTTCAGATAGACGTATCCCACACCATCCCTGACACGCAAAACGCCCGGGTGGCAGAAGCCTTCATTTGCCATGGATACCTTTAGATGTTCTTGGGAATGATCTTTGTAAATCGTATAGGCAATGGAATACTCCCCGTCAGCCAGAAGATAATCGATACACTTTTCGCAGAATCCATCCACATCACAGAGGGCACATCTGTTAGCCGCACTCGCCAGTTTCTCGATCAGCAGTTCCCTGGTCTGGTCAGCAGTACACAGCAATAGATGAATTGCCTGATCCTCCGCCTCCTGAAAAGACATCCCTCCCTCACTGATAAACCAGTTCTGGAGAATTTCTTTTTCGTGATCTATTTTTTTGATCTGCTTTTCTCCATAGGGCGTAAATTTTAACTCTTTCTCATACAATATTTTTTCATTTGCAAAACTGTCTGCTGCACGGCTTACCGTCGACTTGGAAATATGCAGCTTTTTTGCTATGTTAGCCGCACTTAGTTCCTTCTCTTCCATTTTCAAAATATTTAACAGAATTTTCACACGTACCGGTGTCAGCTCTGTTCTCATACGCTCACTCCTCCCGAAAAGGGGATGCCGCATAACTTATGCCGCATCCCTGTCTAAGTTAAAATATCCGGAATTACTTCACTTTTACGGTAACTGTCTTTTTCAGACCATTACACTGTACTGTAATCTTTGCAGTCCCTTTTTTCTTCGCCTTTACAACGCCCTTGCCGGTTACCGTGGCAACTTTTTTCTTATTGGTTGTATAGGTGATTTTTCCACTTGGAACTGCTTTTGCCGCAATTTTAACCTGTTTGCCTTTCTTTAATTCAAGTGCAGATGCTGCTAGATTCAACTTCTGTTTTTTCACTGTGATCATACAAGTCTTCGTAATACCGTTTGCGGTGGCTTTTATTTTAACTGTCCCGGTCTTTTTCGCCGTTACTTTTCCGTTCTTTACCACTGCAATCTTTTTATTGGCTGATTTCCAGGTCACTTTGCTGCTTGCACCTGTTACGCCTGCCTTCAGGGTTATTGTCTTATTTCCATTGATATAAAGGGTTGCTTTGGATTTGCTTAATTTTAAAGCCGGTGCTTTTACGGTTACCGTACAAGTCTTGCTGATGCCATTGGCTGTGGCTGTAATCACTGCAGTACCTGCTTTTTTTGCTGTCAGCTTTCCATTTAAGACTTCCACAACTGCGGTATTGCTGGATTTCCATGTCACTGCCTGACTGCTTCCTGTCACAGCAGCTTTTAATGTAGCTGTAGTACTGCCCTTGGTATAGAGCGTGATATTGCTCTTATCCAATGCCAGAGCTGCTGCGGGCACAGGGCTTTCCTTTACCAGTCCGTTCACCGCATTCTGCAGTTCCCGAAGTGCCTGATCCACATCCGCCTGCTTGCTGTTCTGATTGCCTGCAACCGCCTGAGCCTTGGCAATGGCACTCTGTAAAGCATCAAAGCTGCTCTTTGTATAAATCCCATTATTTTTGATTGCTCTGGCACTGTTAAGCTTTGCGTTTAAAGCAGAAAAATCTACTGCCGGCTCTTCCTCTTTAACCGGGGTAAGCTTTGTCCAGTCTAATCTTAAGCGGGCATTTTGTGTACCTGCTCCGGATTGTATTCCTTCCATAACCGGTATGTACATCTGAATTTCCGTTTCATTCTGGTTGATTTCTACCGGAAGTGACAGACTGCTTGGATATGCCTTTCCTTTCATCTGGGGATCGGTTCCGTTTTCCTTATCGTTAAAACTGTCATAAACATCGTAGGAGGAGAGCACTTCTGCATCTACGCTTCCATCCGGCGTTACTTTTTTCATCCAGCCGAGATAACCTTTTAATCCCTGTAGATCAAGTGGAATCAGTGTCAGATTTAAGGTCCCTTTTCCGTCTTTTACCGTCAATCCGGCGCTGCTTACAATGGCATCATTTCCCATGGAGGGCTGTTCTGTCAATGCATGCCACATGCTGACCGGAATGGTATAATTTCCATCTGCCACTGCCACTTTTTTTATCAGTGCCTTTACTGCTGCTGCCAGTGCATCTGACTGGTCAGAGACTTCGCTCTGCAGCGCAATCGGGCTTTCGGCTATTGCTCTCGCTGCCTGCAGGACTGTCTGCAGATTTTGAAAACTTTCATCCGTATAATCGGAAGCTGTATACCCGGACGCAGTCAGAATCTGATCATTCAGGCCGCCCTTATCCACATTTTGAACCTCCGCATTTTCCAGATCCAGATATAATCTCGCCGCATGTGTTCCCATCATTCCGCTGTCCAGCATAATGTCTGTAAGCTCTGCATTCTCTGGAAGTACCAGTTTTACCTGGGCGATGTTTCCATCCTCATCATAAGCCGTTACTTCTGCATCCGTATAACTCTCTTCTGAGGAGCTGCCTTCCCTTGCCGTTTTATACTGCAGGCCCTGCATATATGCACTGATTTCATTTCCACCCATGCTGATGGTTAATTTCTGTACATCCAGATACAACTGCATCCCGCCATCTGCCAATATGTATCTGGCACCTTTTATAATTCCATTGGACATGGAAACTTCATCCTTGTCCGCTTTCCAAAACGCAGCGCTGACCTGATATAAATCTGCCTGCACGCTGTTTGCCGCTGCCTGCTGATATTGTGCCACAATTGAATCTGCCGAATCCTGCCCGGCTGCAAATGCCTCTACTGAAAACGAGCTCATTGCCACCATCGCTGCCATAAGCACCGACAGGCTCTTTGCTTTTGTAGTCCTTTTCATCTTACTGATTCCTCCTTGTATCTATCTGTATGGTTCTAATTAGCCACAGCTAACTTTGACTTCAACAGTATATAGCCACTTGGAATATTTTGCAATCTTAATTTTGTTGCTCAAACGCATCTATTTTTCCATCTGATTCCGATATTTCCTTTATTTACAAGGCTTTCACGAGTTGCTCATGCGCAACTTGTGATATATTTTCTCAATTCAGCCCCTTCTTTTCCCTGAAATCTTAAAAGAGCGCACCGCTTTTGAGAATGTTTTATGATTCTCTCCAGCTGTACGCTCTGCTTAACAGACTATCTTACATTTACTTTGAAAATTTTCTTTACTCCATTGCAGCTCACCGTAATCTTCGCAGTTCCTTTTTTGTGTGTCTTCACAAGTCCCTTGCTGGTTACTGTTGCTACTTTTTTATTGTCAGACTTATATTTCACTTTCCCACTGGGCAAAGCTTTCGCCGATATCCGGATGCTTTTCCCTTTCTTCAGGGTCTTACTGTATTTCACCAGCTTCAAGCTTGGTTTTTTAACGGTAATTTTACAAGTCTTGGTAATTCCGTTTGCGGTTGCTGTGATCTTGGCGCTTCCTGTTTTTCTCTTAATGGTAACTTTGCCGTCTTTTACGGTTGCAACCTTTGTATTAGTGGATTTCCAGGTAATCTTTTTACTGCTTCCTGTCACTGTCGCTTTTAGTTTTACCGTTTTTGCGCCTTTGGTATAAAGAGTAATTTTGCTGCTGCTCAGTTTCAGGGATGCCGCCGGGGCCGGCACTGGTTTCACTTCTTTTGCCTTGATTGTAACATTACAGATGGCGCTGATTCCGTTTACAGCTGCTTTGATGGTTACGCTTCCCGGTGCAATTGCTTTTATGGCACCGTTTTGTCCGACCGTTGCGGTCTTAACGTTGGATGAGGACCATTGAATAACACTTCCGCTGTCATTTGTGACAGCTTTTAACGTCATACTTTCTGCCACAGTTAAGGAAACTGCCGTTTTATCCAGACTTATGGTGGTCTTTACAAGTCCTGTGACAGCCTTTTGCAGCTGTGTAATAGCCGCCTGAACGCTTTCCGGGGTTCTGTTATCATCTTCTGCTGCTGCCTGTGCTTTTTGGATTGCTGTCTGCAAAGCCGCAAAACTTGCCTTTGTATAAATTCCGCCGGTGTTTTGGATTGCTTTTGCACTGTTTATTTTCTGATTCAGAGCTGTCACGTCCGGTCTTACGATTTCATGAAGCCCCTGAACCGCAATATTCAGAGCATTTATTTTTGCAGTGATTTCAGACTCAGATGCCCCTTCTTTGTCATAGACCGCTTTTGCCTTATCATAAATATTCTGCAATACCACCAGTGACTGGGCTGTGTAAATACGTGTCTGTCCCAGATACCCCTCTGCCTCTTCCAGTTTTTGCAAAAGAACTGTTTTATCCGCTTGCTGCGCATCCGCTGTTACCGCTTCCACAGCAAGTCTCAGAACATTTTCCTGTGCCTGGATCTGCGGTTCTTCTGCACGGATGTTATTCACCAGTGCAGTGGATGACTGGATTGCTGCGGTGAGTACTCCAAAGAGTTCATCCGATGCAGATCCCTGTTCCAGGGCATTTGCTGTTTCAATCAGGGCCTTCAATGCGGTGGTATCCGTTCCTCCGCCATCTTTCCAAGCCAGATTATCCCAGTCTAATTGCAGTCTTGCATACTGTGTTCCCGCTCCTTCGCTGATGCTTTCCATAATAGGAACGTACACCTGCATCCAGATTTCAGAATCATCAATTGTAACCGGCATCGACATGGTTTTCGGATAGAACTGTCCTTTCATACTCTCATCCAGACCGGTTTGCGGATCATTGTAAGCATCGTAGATGCCGGTATACTGCTCATCCACGGTTAACGGGATTAATGCACTGCCTTCCGGCGGATATTCATCTTCTTCATAATTCAAATATTGTAGTCTTGCTAAATATCCTTTTCCAAATGCTGCAATCGTCAAAGGTTCAAAATCCATGGTTAATACCCCATTCCCATCGGTCACCGTAAGTGTGGAGGGTTTTAGAAGGGCTGCATTACCCATTGAATCCTGTTGGTTGTTGGAATGGCGCAGGATTGCCCGGATGGTATAAGTACCGTCTTTTAATACACCTTTCGTATTCTCTGTCAAAGCATTTATGGCTGCTTCTAATAGAGCACTCTGCCGGTCAACCGCATCCTGGGAGGCATTTACATGATCCATTGCAAGAGATGCCGCAGTAATCGCCGTCTGAAGGGTATGATAGCTTTCTGTGGTATAGGAACCCTGCTCCGTATAGGCATTTGCCTTGTCCAGTGACAATTCCAGCACTGTTTTATCTGCTGCTTCCGGTGCTGCCGCTTTTACGAGGGATGCTGCCGCCGCCTGTACGGCAGTTACCTGGGCATCTACGGTCTGCTGATCTGCATTCTTATCATCTGCCACTTTCTGGGCGGCTGTAATCGCTGCCTGCAAGTCAGCAAAGCTTTCCTCTGTATAGCCCTCTGCCTCATATGTTTTCGCTTCTCTGATGGCTTCTCTAAGAGCCACTTTTTTAACTTCTCCCGGTTTATCTGCAGGCATCAGCCCCGCTATAGCCGTTTCCAGTAAGGTGATCTGTGCATCAATCTCAAATTGATTTGGAGCACCATGATCGGCGGTCTCCTGTGCAGTTTTCACTGCATTTTCAAGGACTGCAAAGGTGTCAGCCGTAAACCCGTCTTTCTCATAAGCTTTCGCTTCTTTAAGCTTAGCCAGCAATCCGGTCTTATCCGACTGTTGTTCCTTTACATTTCTCAGATCCAGGAACAGACGGTTTTCTTCACTGATCTTGGAGAATGCTGCTTTTACGTTGATACATGTCACACTGGACGGGAGTGTAAATTTCACCTGTGTAATATTCCCATCAGAATCCTTCTGTGTAACCTCTGCATCTTGATAGGCTTCTCCATCCTGATAGCTTAAGCTTGTCAGCCACACATCATCCGCTCCTGATTTTACAGACTGCAGATCCAGATATGCGGTAATTTTACCATTCTTTACTGCAAGGCGCGCTCCCCGGAGGATACCATTGTAATCGCTCTCACTGTTGGAACGCCTGATCCAGAGTGCACTGTCTGTGGTATAAACCCCATCTTTTACAGAGATTGTCTGCTGTTCTGTTGGCGGAATCTCTTCCGGCGCTGGATCTGATGTTTCATCGGTTACTTTTTTAATATTTGCATAATCAATCGCGAATCTGGCATCCTGGGAATTATCTCCAGATGCAGAGAATCCATCCATAACCGGAACACGGAACCTCACCGGGAATTGGGCTTTGTCGCTTGGCAATACAAAATATCCGGTCTTCGGATAATATCTTCCCGTGCCTTCATTGAATATATCCGTAAAATAAGAGCCGTCATCGTATTTGAAATAAGAGTTAAAGGTTACCCGGTGTATGTCACCCTGGGGGTATCCGGCGGCATCGTAAGTGACATCCTTGTCATAGTACCACATATCGGTCATGTAGGACTGGAGCAATCCATTGGTTACCATGCGGTAATCCAGCCACATGGTCTTCACACCGTCTTTCATTACGATTTTGGCTGTTTTGCCAACGCATTTAGAAGACATGGACTGTTTTCCTTCTTCCACCATGTGCCATACGGTAATGGGAACGGTATAGGTTCCGTCCGAAAGTTCCGGTGCATCCTGGTCTGCATTTTTCACTTCATACAGGGCATAATTTGATATGTCGTTGGTTTGGATTACAAAATAATCCCCTTCCACTTTTCCGCCCTGAACGCTTAAGTCCGGACCCTCTGTTGCCATTCTGAACAACTGGATTCTTGTCTTATCCCAGTCATCCGGAATCTGAAACTTTAAGGTTACTTTCTGTGTTGGCTGTGTTATCTTGTTCCCGCCACTTTGTATATAATAACGGAAAGCCCGTATATTTTTAGCTATGCCTCCAATATTATTGTCGATATCGTCGTATAAATCCCACTCATCCGGATTATCTGTAACTTCTTCTGATTTCAGCACGGCATCTTCAGCTACTACATAATTGTTGCTTTCCAATATGGTGCCTGACTGGGGATCTTCCAATGAAATTGTTTTGACATCCAGTTGAGGGATCATATCATAGGCGCGATATGTGGTACTGAGAAGATTCGATATCAGCAAGTACCTTTTTCCAAAAATTAAATCATTATAATCTTCGTAAACAGCTGAAAATTCACCATCATCTGTCAAGTCTATCAGATTCTTATTCCAGTCGTATAAATTTACCGGATCCTTAATCTGTTCCTGCTGCTCTTTATTATCAAACCGGTAGGTCAGAGTCATCTTTCCCTGGGAAATTGTATATCTCCCCAACTCATCCGGGAAACATAGTGCGTCAGTCTCATAAAGCACACCTTTACTGCAGCCCGCTTCTCCTTCACCATCTGCAAGCGGAAGCTCCTGCATTTGCTTTATGCTGCTTACATCTAAGGATGCCAAAAAATAATTGGACAGATAATATTCTTCATCATTCTTCTCTACAGAATAAACAATGTCTCCATAGATATCCTGGGATAAATCGTTCACTTCAAACGAAACATAAACGGAATCATCAGAATCCTCTTCCATTTTCAAATCCGACCAGTAATTATCATTTTCAGCAGAAAATCTATTTATAACGTTTGGATGTAAATTGCTCTCCAAAGGATTGAAGTTATGTAAAAATCCTTTCGTTCCGTAGTGATAAAGTAAAGTCCAGTCATCAG
This sequence comes from uncultured Robinsoniella sp., assembly GCA_900540475.1. Lineage (GTDB taxonomy): Bacteria > Bacillota > Clostridia > Lachnospirales > Lachnospiraceae > Robinsoniella. The sequence continues at coordinate 23,244 of UQGG01000019.1, forward strand.
CTGTCTGGTTTTTTTGATATTCGGGTTTTAATACCTCTATGGACTTCATATCAGAATAATGGTAAATCTTTAATGTTAATGTATATTTACCGTCTTTTGCTGTAATCATCCCATTTTTCACAATCGGGACCGGAATTTCCTGTGTGTAAAAATCAACACTTTTTTGAAAATTTCTCCAAAGGGATAAGCCCACGGAATACACTCCGTCTTCTAATGTGGTAGTATCTGAATTCACCGGCACCAATTGATCGATGGCTGCATTTAAACCGCCAAGAAACATGGCTGCCATGGACTCCAGATACTCATTCCCCTCTATCCCCTGCATAAATTCCGAAAAATAATTCCAGGAAGCCGGTGTATAATCTTCTTCCTTCAGGGTTTTTGCATAACTAATTCTCTCCAGCAATTGTTCATAAACTGTCTTTTCCTTTTTTTCCAGCTGATCCAAATACGCTGTAATGGAATTCAGGAAATTTTTAATTACAGCCTCCGGATAAGTGGGGATGTCCGGATTCACCGCCATTTGATCCAATACATTCTCCTTAAATGGTTTCCACGTTTCCGGTGTATAATCTTCTTCTTTTAGCGTCAAAGCATATTCCAGTTTTTCTTGAAATTGTTCCAAAACGGTTTTATCCTCCGCTGCAGATACATCCAAAGAAAAACAAGTCATAATCATGACGAATGCCAGCATAACAGCTATGCTTCTTTTCAGTATTATTTTCATGATTTCCTCCCGTTAATTTTCTTTTCTAAACAGTAATTAAGAAGAATTCACGTATAAACGAAAATTCTTCTCAATCTGTACTTTCAATAATCATATATATTTACAAAATATTTTATATGATTACTTCCATCTTACACAGCCAATACTGATTTAAATGAATGCAATATTGCTATTTTGCATGGTTTTCAATCACCAAATCACCAATTGAATTCATTGGCATGAAATTCAATACGCTGATTGTAAAATCACCTGTTATCTTTAAATTCTCTGTATCGGATACAGGACCTGTGTAAGTAAAGATAAGGGCATCCGTTTTATCATTACCGTCCCGGTCTGCAACCACATTCACATCTTTATTGATTACTCCATCCCCGTCCGTATCCATATATACTTTTGTGAGAGACCCGCTCATCCCATAAGCCTTAAAACCTTCATCTACATTTACCGTAACCTGAATCCCACCTGCAGTCTCAGTATATACAGCATCCAAAAGTGCCCCATCACCCATGGATAATGTCGTAGTACCTGTTTTATACAGTTTTGCATCAAATGGTCCCTGCTGTTCTGCTGCAAATGCAGTCAGTCCCATACCAAGTGTCATGCTTCCTGCTAATCCTACTGCGAATAATTTTTTTGCAATTCTGTTCATAATGTGTTCCCTCCTATTTGGGTTAAATATAAATTATTAGTTTTAATTAGCACCTGCTAACTGGTTGTCATTATATAACCGGATATTTTTAATTGCAATACTTATTTTCGTTGCTTTTGCGCACCGGTTAATCCCATAAATTTCCATGATTCACCGCAGTTGCTGATGAAATCAGGGTTGTCCCGGGGCAACAATGATATTTTTTCTCAAAACAAAAGCAGCTGCAAACAGGATCTTACCCATTTGAAGCTGCTTTTTGGGATATTCTTTAAACACCATTTATAAAATCCTCAAACTTCCTCTGGCAGGTCTTATCCCCCTGAATCCGGTCCCCTGCTTCATCAAAATAAAAAATATGTTCATACGGCAGACAAACATCTGTAAGCTTATCCTGCTCTTCCCACAAGCAGACGGATTTCGCCTTGATATTGCCGATCTCGGTTTTCACATTGTAAATGCTGTCACTGCCCAGCTGCTCTACCGTCTTGATTTCTCCCTTTAGATGGATTCCCTCCATCAACGGTTGATTTAAGATAATGTGTTCCGGTCTGACTGCAACGCTTCCCATATTCCAATGGATGATATTAGCCGGGGGCGAGCCTATGAATCCGGCTACAAATACATTGCGCGGATTGGTATAAATCTCCCTTGGAGTCCCCTGCTGCATGACAATTCCCTGATTCATGATCACAATATTGCTCCCCATAGACATCGCTTCCACCTGATCATGAGTTACATACAAAAACGTAGTTTTAAGCTGTTCATACAGCAGGGTTATTTTTTCCCGCATCTGGTTTCTCAGTTTTGCATCCAGGTTAGACAGGGGTTCATCCATGAGAAAAACTTTTGGATTTTTGACCACGGCTCTTGCAAGGGCCACTCTTTGCCGCTGGCCCCCGGACATCTGTGCGGGACGTTTATCCGCCTGATCCGTGAGCTCTACCATTTCCAGCGCCTGCTGCACCTTTTCTTTCCGCTCTGCCTTAGGCACTTTCTTCACTTTTAATCCGTATTCTACATTTTCACGCACCGTCATATGAGGGTACAGCGCATAGTTTTGGAAAACCATCGCCAGTTCCCTGTCTTTTGGCTCTTCCTTCGTGACCATGCGCTCTCCAATGCAGATATCCCCGGCATCGGCTTTTTCCAATCCGGAAATGATTCGGAGCAGCGTAGATTTCCCACACCCGGATGGTCCTAACAATACCGTAAAGGATCCGTCCGGTATTTGAATGGATATCTCTTTTAATACCTGAATGTCCTTAAAATTCTTTACGATATTTTTTACTGCAACACTGCTCATCTTCTGCTTCCCTCCATTTTCCTCTGAATCACACCGATCTCTTCCCTATCCAGATTCAGGCTTTCCGTGTACTTTCTCACACTGCCATACTGTTTATTCAAATATTGAATGGTCTTCTCCATCTCTTCCGGTCTGGAGGCAAACAGGTACTCCGGCATTTTTATCCCTGCGCTTAATAACTGTTCCATCTGTTTTTCAAACAGCGGCCTTATATTTTCTTCGCTGGCTGCATAATCCGCAATGATCCATTTTTCCTCTACCTCAGCCAGGTCCAATAACAGCATGGCAATGACTCCCGTCCGGTCTTTACCTGCGGTACAGTTGAATACCACTGCCTGGTTGGGATAGCCTGCGATAATCCTCAGTACTTTTGCAATCTCTTCCTTACTGTGTTCTAAAAGGTCAATGTAAAGACCCGCCATACTTTCCGGAAATCCTCCCTGCAGCCCATTTGACTGGATCTGATCCAGTAACGGCACCTGGTGATAATCCACATCCGCTGCATTGCAAAAAACACAGGGAAGCATTTGCACTTCCTGGCAGCTCCTCAAATCAATGACTGCCGCTATACCGGCTTGTTTTAATTTTTCCTGATCCTGTCCGGTGAGGCTGTGCAGCCCGTCTGCCCGGTACAGTTGGTTCTGTACTAACTTCTTCCCCCTGCAATTGGTATACACACCCAGATCTCTGACATTGTATGCCATTTCTAAATCTAGCGGTTTTGATACTTCCTGATTGTTTAACATAATTTCATCCTCCGTCTGTAATTGTCCGGGTGTATTTTATCTCCCGTCAATTTATTTATTTGATTCCCCATTTCATAAAAGAGTCCACAATATTCTTCTGTAAGACCATATAGATCAGAAAAATTGGAATACAGGATACCGTTGTGGCTGCCATCATAGATCCCCACAGATTTACATCGGAACTTACAAACATTTTAAGTCCGATCTGAATCGGCGCCTCTTCCAGCTTTTTCGCTATGAGCATGGGCCACATGTAATCATTCCAGGAATTGATAAATAACAGGATTCCAAGGGATGCGATGGATGCTTTCATGCTGGGCAGAACAATGTCTTTTAAGATCTGAATCTCCCCGCTTCCATCCATTCTTGCCGCATCGATTAAGGCTCTTGGAAAGGACTGGAATGCCTGGTACATAGAGATGCAGGCAAATGCCGATGCCAGATAGGGAAGTACAATTCCGAACATCTGTCCGTTCAGACCCATATTATTGATCTGGGTATAATTGGGTACCATAATCGCCTGAAAGGGGATCAGCCAGGTTAAAGTCAACATTCCATAGACCAGCCCCTTCCCCCGAAATTCCCATCTGGTAAGGGCATAGGCTGCCAATACCGAGGTAAATACCTGTCCGGCAGTTTCAATGATACTGATGATGACAGAATTAAACAGCATTTTTATAATAGGCATTTGGGAAAATGCATAAAAATAATTATTCAGAGTAAAATCTTTGGGAAAGGGAAGGTAGTTGAATATCTCCGCCTCCCCTTTTAATGAGGATATAATCATCCAGTATAATGGAAAAATTGCCAGAAAAGATAACAGGATCAAAAGACCGTGCTTGACGCCATTTAACATTTTACGCTTTACCATCTGGGTGTCCTCCTAATTGTCATAAAAGGCATATTTTTTCGTAAGCCTCTGCATAGTCAGCGCGATGATCCCAAATAAAATGAGAAACAGCGTTGCTGCCGCCGCACACAGTCCTACATTCAGATCTCCAAATGCAAACTTATACATCATATAATAGATGTTGGTTGAAGTTGCAAAGGGTCCCCCCTGGGTTAATACATCGATGTATGCGAAGGACCACTGGCTGGAAAACAGCACGCTGACCATGAGCATCAGCATTGCCGTAGGCGACAGCAATACCAGCGTCATATCAAAAAACCTCCGTACACTTCCTGCCCCGTCCAGTTTCGCAGCCTCGTAATACTGGGTATCAATCCCGCTTAAGGCAGAGGAAAACATCAGCGTACTAAATCCAATCATTTTCCACCCTGAAATCAGTATGATCATCAGCCTGGCAAACTTCTGGTCTGCAAAAAATGCAATGCTCTCTCCGGTAAGTCCCATCGTCTGCAGCAGATGGTTTACTAATCCATTGCTTGGATGCAGAAGCCACTGAAAAATAATGCTTACTGCTACGGGTGCCATAATCATGGGAATAAAGAAGATTGCCCGGTAAATCTTTTTTGCCTTCTCGTTTAAATCCTGGGTGGCTGCGGCAATAAAAAGCGGCAGTACAATGGAAAACGGCAGCATCCCCAATATATAAATAAGGGTGTTTTTAAGAGCAGGCAAAAAGTCTTTGTTACGAAATAACTTTATGAAATTTTCAAATCCCACATACTCCGGCACGGTTCCAGGTACCATGCTCCACTTATACAGGCTGTATTGCAGCGTCTGCAGCAATGGTTTATACGTCCAGAAAAGAATCAGTCCAATAGCCGGCAGGAGAAAGAGATAGGGTTTTACCCCGCCGGGAATTCTCTTTCTTACGGTACGGTCCGCAGCTGATGATGCTGCTGCCGCATATTTTTTCTCCAGAGATAATGTACTCATCCGTTCCTCCTATTCCAACAACTGGTCGATGTCATTCTGGGCTTTTTCCAAAACAGTTTTTACATCAGCATCTGTGGTTAACGCCTCCACCGTTGCATCTCTGAAAATGGTAAAGGCTTCGTTTGCAATATCACCTGGCCAGATGGTAACCGGTCTGATCTTCTTAAGCTGGTCCAGATTCACGCGAAGCAGCGGATACTGGTCCACAAAATCTTTCAGATATTCCGGATCGTCAGCAAGTTCTGTTCGAAGTGGGAGATATCCGATTTCCGAGGTGATGATCGTATATCCTCTCTTTCCCGTTGCAAATTTGATAAACTCCCAGACAGCCTGTTCTTTCTGATCGGAATCCGGGCGCACAGCAAGACAGCTCCCTGAATTGACCGGTACAGCCTCATTTCCGTCAAATCCAGGCATCGCAGAGCCATATAATTCCCAGCCTCCTGCTTTTGCTGCACTTGCAAAACCGCTTAATACTGAGGTGGACTGGATATGCATTGCCACATTTCCCGCCATAAACTGCTGCATCAAATCGTTATCCGTACCTTTTGCCCCGCAGCCTTCCGTAAAGAACTGTTTCCATACTTCAAAGGCTTTCACCGTATTATCCGTAGCAAATGTGGCTTTCGTCCGGTCTACACTAATCATATCCGAACCGCTGCTGTATACAATTCCTTCTGTCACCCAGCCATTATCAGCCGCCAGACCAAAACCATCCTTGCCTGTCTTTTCTTTAATCGTCTTCGCCATGGAAAGCATCTCATCCCAGGTCTTAGGCGGTGCGTCAGCATCTAAACCGGCATCCTCAAATAACTTTCCGTTGATATAGAGAATCGGGGTACTGAAAGTAAATGCAAGGCCATAAGTTTTATCATCAATCTTCCCAAGCGCCAGTGCATTTTCAGAGATACCATTCAAATGCTCCTTTAACTCTTCTGCCGGAAATACATCTTCATAAGCTTTTATTCCCAGAGCTTCCCTTGAAGCATCCAGTGTACCGAAGGTATGCTGGATAATATCTACCTGATTGCCAGCCTGGATATCCGTTTTAAACTTTGTCATATCATCCGGGACACCCTCAACTACTACCCCTTTTTCTTTTCCAATGGTATCATTGAATTCCTGGATCAAGTGCTCCATTCCCGCTTTCATGGTGGGGTAATTCAGACTATAGCTATAAAAAGTAACTTTTGTAGGATTCGCCGGGTCCAGAAGATTCTGATCTGCCACCTTGTCTGTTGCTGCAGCTGGTTCTCCGGTTTCACTTCCGGTCTGTGTCCCTGCCGCCTGAATGCCTTTTGGTGCACATCCCGTAAGTGCTGTGGTTCCTACTAAAATTGCTGCGGCAAGCGCTGTCATCCTTTTCCATATAAAATTTTTCTTATTTCTGCCCATTTTATCTCTCCTCCTGAATTACTGCATTGCTTTCTTTAGTGCCGAAAGTTCAAAGGTCACAAATGCTGTCGGTTTTGGTGAACTTGTTTCATAATGCACCTGAAGCCTGCCATCATTGATTTCACAGAGGCAATAACCTGTTTTATCAGTAAAACTTAATTTATCTCCCTCAATTCCAAGTCCAAATGCCATGGAATCTGCCGTGATCTGGGGGATATGCTCCAGATAATTTAAACTGTTGGCATGGGTATGCCCGCAAAAGATCCCCAGTACATCACTGTTTTTGAGTAGTTTCCACAACCGGTTTGTGATCTGCATCCCCAGTTCCTCAACTTCCCATTCCACCGGATGATGAAAGGTAATAATGGAACCTTTCGGTGCTTTTTCCAAAAGAATGCCTTCCAGCCATTCCACCTGCTCTTCGCTGATATTGCCGCTCTCTTTTCCGGGTACCGCAGAATCCAGAACAATTACCCGCAGTCCGTTTATCTCCTTTACATAGTGCAGGGAACGGTCATCCGGATTCATTTGAAGCCCTGCACGAAATTCCTGCTTTTTGTCGTGATTTCCAAGTGCATAAATAACGTGGGTCGTTGGCATGCAGGAGCATATCATGTCATTCAGATACCGGTAATCTTCGCTGGTTCCTTCATGTACCAGATCCCCGCTGATTAAGACAAAGTCCAGCTGCCTTGTCTCCAATTCCCTCAGGCATTTTTCCAGATTAACCCCGGGGCTTCCTGCCTTTTCAAACAAATCTTTCATCTGATTCCCACTATAGTCTTTGCAGATATGAGTGTCTGATAAATGTGCAAATCTAATTTTTTCCATATATTCCTCCTGGGATATTTCTTTGCTTGTTCTTATCTACACTCCTATCTTAATGAACTTTTGTAAATTATACATGCTGTTCAATGTTAAATTTTTGTAAATTAAACATAGTGTTCATTTTTCACATTATTTTGCATGTTAGTTATTTTACATTTAGTGCTATTTCAAATTTAATTATCTTTTCCATTTAAGATCGGTTAAAATATATATTTCTGCATATAAAAACAGGACGATCTGCAATTGGATGGAAGCAGATCGTCCTGTTTCTGTTATGAACCATTATTTTAAATGAATGAAACGTTCTGAGAACTCCCTGTTCCAGGTAATACGTTAAAATCTATTACTGTTTCTATGCTGTCATCTGCTGCACCTCTTACCGCAACAGATTTTTCGCCAGCTCTGATTCGTACCCATCTTTTTTAACGGCCTCTAGATATCCACGCAGAATTCCTTTTAATACCTGAAGCGCTGACAGATCGTATTTCAGCGGAAGACTGTCCCGGTTATTATTCACAATTTGAATCGCCCCAAGCGTACCATATACCAGGGAGACACAGAATTCTTTGCTGTCCAAATCCTCACGGACAGAACCATCATGAAAATTTTCCATAAGAAATGCCACGGTAGACCCCGATGTTAAGCCGGTTGTCTCATAAAGTTCCTTCGTATACCGGGTATCCGGATACAATTTATTGTTCAGGTATTCTTTACTGAAATGAAAAAAGAATTTATAATAATCCGGCAGCTCTTCAAAGACATCTGCCATATTTTGCAAAAATAACGCTATCTTTTCATAAGTAGACAGTTTTCTATCTCTATATTTCTCCTGCCGCATTTGATTCACCTGCTTGTTAAAATCAATATAGATTTCCCAGGCAATGGCATCCCGGTTCTCAAAATACCGATAGACTGTGGCACGCATCAGATTACTCTGCTGGGCAATCTGTGACATACTGACATCCTTGATGTCCTGCTCTAAAAATAGTTCTTTTGCCTTTTCCAGTATGAATGCCCTTTGTTTATCACTGTGTTTTACGTATTTATATTCCTGCATAATCCCACACCTTCAGTCTCTCTTTTTAACTTATTATAGCGATTGACGTAAAAATATACAACCTGTTTCTTTTTCGTACTTAAAATAGTGCATGATATTCCACTACATATTTACTGCTTATATATATTTATTGCTTATTTATATTTTACAGCTTATTTATTTTCACTTTCTTATTTTTCCCAGACAATTCCGGCAGTACCATACAGAGCATCGTAATAAAACACGCCAGACCGCCGATAAAATTTGAAATAGGCTCTGCAATAAAGACGCCTTTTACCCCCAGGTTTCCAATCTTCGGAAGCAAAAGGGTGAGTGGTATGACAATAACGGCTTTACGCAGCAGGGAAAAGAACACTGCCTGTTTTGCTTTCCCAAGAGACACGAAAACTGTCTGTCCGGCAAACTGCAGTGCCATCATAAAAAATCCAAAGAAATACAATTGAATGGCTTCCACGCTTGCCTGTATCATCTCAGGCTCATTATTAAAGATGCGGATAAAAAATTCCGGAAACAGTATCAGTATCAGCCAGGATGCGGTGGTAATGACAACACACACTACAGACATAAATCGAATTGCTTTTTTCACCTGGACAAAAGCCCCTGCACCATAGTTATAGCCCAATACCGGGGTTGCCCCATTGGTAATTCCCTGAACCGGCATACTGAGAATTTCCCGTATGGAGTTTAAGATCGTCATGACCCCCACGTATAAATCTCCGCCATAGGACTGCAGGCTTGCATTGCATACCACCTGCACGGCACTGTTTGTCACCGACATAATAAATCCGGACAACCCAAGGCCTACAATAGCCTTAAGCCGATGCCATTTCACCCTCATCGTGTCCAAATGAAGCTTTAAGACCGCCCGTTTCCCCGTCAGGAATTTCAGAACCCAGACCGCAGACAGGCATTGAGATATAATTGTGGCAAGTGCCGCTCCCTTCACCCCCATCCCAAATACAAATATAAAAATAGGGTCCAGTATTATATTCGTAATAGCCCCCAATAAAACTGTCAGCATACCAGTCTGACCAAATCCCTGGCTGTTAATAAAACTGTTCATTCCAAGCCCAATCATTACAAAAACGCTTCCACACAGGTAAATCATTATATAATCCCTGGCAAAAGGATAGGTGGCATCGCTGGCACCGAAGGCATATAAAATTGGCTTATTAAAAACCAGTCCCAAAACCGTAAGCACAACCCCGCAGAGAACCATCATGGAAAATGATGTGCCCATTATTTTCTCGGCTTCCTTAACATCCCCTCTGCCACGTTCAATAGAACACAGAGGGGCACCGCCCATTCCAAATAGATTTGCGAATGCCGATACCATTGTGATAATCGGGAAACAAAGCCCAAGGCCCGTCAGGGCAAGCGTACCATGTTCCGGTATTCTCCCAATATACACCCGGTCAACGATATTGTACAAAAGATTAATTAGCTGTGCCATGGTCATAGGCACAGCTAATTCTAAGATATTTTTATAAACATTTCCTTTGGAAAAGTCCGTCTGATGTGCCTTCATATCCTCCCCCCAAACTTATCAATCTTACTATCTTAATTAGACAAACTAACTATCATATTCATAATTAGAACAAACTTACTATCTTAATCATAATGATAAGCGCCGTACTTCATTTTCTGAAATACGACGCTCAATAGTATCATCTTTATCTTAAATTAATTTGCCATATAAACGTTCGTATACTGTACGCCGAAGTTTACTGCCTCCTGATGGTTGTTCAGATAAATATCCACATGTCCATAAGGAGTTCCTCTGTCTTCTACCGTATAAATCTGACCATTGATAACCAGTCTGGTACCAAATGGAACACCTGCCATAGCAACGGTTCTTCCCTGAATTGGCATAGCACCGCTGGCTGTAGGACCGCCGGACCACTGTCCGCAGCAGATCGGGCAGCTGCAATAAGCCGTCAGTTTAAATGTTCCTAAAAGCTGTCCGATATCGGAGTCGCTTGCTGACGTATACTGACCTGTATTATTGGAAACCAGTTCCACATTGGCTACATCATCATCCGAAATGATTCTCGTTGCCCAAACGGCTTCCCCTTCATTAACATTGGCATTTACAATACCGGTAGCCGTACTCTGTGCTTCTACCGTCTTACCATCTCCTATGTACATAACCACATGGTGAATATAACCATCCTTTGCATAGAAAATTAAATCGCCAGGAGCAGCTTCTTCAACTGGTATTTTCATACCATACTGTGCCTGGTCTTCCGCAACACGAGGAAGACTATATCCATACTGGGCATAAATACTCTGAACAAATCCGGAACAATCCGCTCCGTTCGTCAGGCTTACACCACCCCAGACATAAGCATTTCCTACAAACTGCTGCGCAAACCGAACCATAGAATCACGGATAGAACTTGAGATAGCACCTTCTTTGGTTGAAGTCAATGTATAGTACAGTACTTCATTATCTTCCGCATCAATCAACTCATCTGCTAATGCAATCTCATCTTCACCGGTTTCTTCTACTAGCTTTTCAGCTTCTTTTCCCTGTATAAGAAGCTTGCTGCTTACAAAGCCTCTTACATCACCGGACTCAACATATACCCATTCTTTCTTTGCATCTTTCAATACATAACAAAGAGCACCTTTGGGAAGCTTTCCAAGGACACGGGATTCTTCTGATTTACCTTCTCTGATATTCAATCCTTCTGTCTTGGCGATTGCATATCTCTTCTTCACAACTGTCGTCTTAGTTGTTGTTTTTGTAAAAGTTAAAGCCGGATTTTCTAACGGATTAACTAATGCAGTTGCTTTCTGCAACTTTTTCTCTGTCTTTTTCTTTACATAATTATTGGCTTTTTTACCCGTGGTAAGTTTATCTGCTTTTACAAAACCTCTGACGGATCCGGACTCAATGTATGTCCACTCTTCATCTTCGCTTTGCAGTACATAGCAAAGACCATTCTTTGGCAGCTTTCCTACCACCGTTGAAGAAGTGTCTTTATCACTGTATACTTTTAAATTTTTCTGTTTTGACAGCGCATACACTTTTTTAACCGTAACAAAACGGAAAGAAGATAATATCTGAGGCGGTATCACGATCTGCTGGTTGGCAACCAGTTCCTGGTTACTGCCATACTGGGAATTGTTCGTGACATTATTATTATTGGACTCGGTCTGATCATTACTTTCAGTCTGTTTCTTTGTTTCGCTCTCTTCTTCTTCTGTCCCTAAAATCTGAGGCTGCTTATGTAAGTCTTCCGTCTCACTTTCTGTAGGCTTTTCTGTATCTTCTGACCCATCCTGCGAGTTGGATTCTGAACCATTGGTGCCATCCCCTGTTCCACCGGTTGAAGGCGTCTCAGACTCAGAAGGCGGCTCTGTCTCCGGCTTGGTATTTGGCTGTGATTCCGATTCAGTCGGAGTCGTTGGCTCAGTTGGTGTTTCTGAAGGTTTATTTGATTCTGATGGCGTTGTCTCTGACGGATTAGTCTCTGGTGAAGATGGTTCAGTCTCCGGGTCTGTAACCGGCTGTGAATGAGCCTCTGTAACGTTCTCTGATGCTGCCGTCGTGGGTTCTGCTGCCATAGAAACATTGGGAATTACCAGGGATAGCGACATGGCTGCAACCATAACCCTGCACAATGATTTATAATGCATATTTTCGTATTCTCCTTTTGTCTCTTGCTGCGAATTTCGATTTAATACTTAAATGCCAAATTGAATTCCATATAATTATGTAAATAATTCATAATACTAGTATACCTTACTTAACAATTGTGTCAAGTGTTTTATCCCGAAAACATAATTGTTCACAACAAATTCACATTCTAATTCTGCATATTATCCTCATTTTCTGGATATAATCCTGAAATATTGTACAGATTTCATCTTGTAAAGTATTTTAATAAGTTTATAATTATTTTGTAAATAATATCATACTGTTTTGGTATTATACGAAATATCTATAAACGACTGGAGGTAAATTCAATGACATTAACGGAAAACTTTTTAATTCAATTTCTTCGAAGATTTGATGAATATCCTTTCTTAGTGAAACTAAGAGATGAAGAACATTTAATCGGTGACGGGACACCCGCCTTTACGGTCAAACTGCAAAATGATATTCCAAAACAGGAACTGCTCACCAGTACTTCTCTCGCCTTAGGCGAAGCATATATGCGGGGTGATCTCGACATAGAGGGGGATCTGTTTGATGCACTGGATCACTTTCTGGGGCAGATGGGGAAATTCTCTACCAATCACTCTGCACTTAAAAAACTGATCTTCTCTTCACACTCGAAAAAAAATCAGCAAAAAGAAGTATCTTCTCATTACGATATCGGTAATGATTTCTACAGTTTGTGGCTTGATGATACCATGAGCTACTCCTGCGGCTATTTCAAAAACGCGAATGATACCCTGTACGATGCACAAGTAAATAAAGTGGATTACATTCTGGAAAAGCTGTACCTGCAAAAAGGTATGAGCCTTCTTGACATTGGCTGCGGCTGGGGTTTTCTGCTGATTGAGGCCGCCAAAAAATACGGTGTTTCCGGACTTGGAATAACACTCAGCAAAGAACAGCAGAAAAAATTCCAGGACAGAATCAAAGAGGAAGGCCTTACCGGACAGATCTCCGTGGAACTGATGGACTACCGGGATCTGGCTAAAAGCGGCAGAACTTTCGACCGCATCGTAAGTGTCGGGATGCTGGAGCACGTAGGACGAGACAACTATGAACTATACATTAAAAATGTAGATTCAGTTCTGAAAAAGGGTGGTTTGTTCCTGCTGCACTATATCAGCGCCCTGCTGGAACATCCCGGAGACCCATGGATCAAAAAATATATTTTCCCCGGCGGAACCGTTCCAAGCCTGCGTGAAATGATTCATATCCTGGGAGACTATAATTTCTACACCCTGGATGTAGAGAGCCTCCGCCGCCACTATTTCAGAACCCTTCGATGCTGGAGCCAGAATTTCAATGAACACCGGGACGAGATCAACGAAATGATGGGAAGTGAATTCACCAGAATGTGGGATTTATATCTGAATGCATGTGCAGCCACCTTCCACAACGGAATCATTGACCTGGATCAGATCCTGATCTCAAAAGGCATCAACAACAGCCTTCCGATGACCAGGTGGTATTAAATTACTGAATCCCCGTATTATTTATGATCTGATTACTGATCTCCTGCACGGTGGATGACGGCGTATAGCTTTCCCCGCTGAATAAAAACTGATGAAGCTGGACAACATTACTTGCAAGATTCTTAGGAACTACACAGTCTCCTGCTGACGGTATATCTGCAGTATCCTTATCCATTGGAAAACCGGTGGTTTCACCAATATCATATCCGGATATACCTGTTGCCAGCTTTATTAATTCCGTATTAGAAAGGCTTGTCAGGACCATAGGCAAAACGGTATCGATTGCTTTATTTAAAGTGAGCAGATCGGTGGATTTTGCCTTTTGCATCAGCTGTTCCAATACTTTTCTCTGGCGTTCCGTACGTTCATAATCAAGTCCAATGTACCGGATTCGGCTGTATGCCAGTGCCTGCATACCATTCAAATGCTGCATGCCCGGTCCCGGGACATCCGGTGTGTCTTTTCCCACAACTTCCCGTCCTTCTACCAGATAGCCATTCAGCCACTTTACTTCACCTTCCGTCAGTTCTATATCAACGCCGCCTAATAAATCTACTGCTGCTACAAGCGCCTGAAAATCCACGGTAATATAATCGCTGAGATTCAAATCCAGGTTCTTGTTCAGCATGTTCAAAGACTGCTGTGGTCCTCCAAGGGAATATACTTCTGTTGCTTTCTGAAAGCCGCCCTGGGTATTATCCAGGTAACTGTCACGATAAACCGATGCCAGTTTCACTTCTTTTGTTTTATTATTAATACTGCATATCATAATGGTGTCGCTGTTGGCACCTGATGACAGACTGCCTTCCCGGGAATCTACGCCAAAAAATGCAATATTTGTATACCCGGACATATTCTTAAGCTCTGCCGGATCCAGATTTGTATTGATAACCAGATCCTCTTTGGGAATATCATTCCGCTGGATCTTCGCAAATTTCACAAGTACAAATACGGCTGCTGCTCCAGCCAGCAAAAGTACTAACAGCAGAATAAACGGCCATACTCTTCTTTTCTTTCTCCGCTTAGGCATCCTGCCATTCTGCGGATATCCTTCATATTGGTTATTATACTGATATCTTGAATCATTCATAATTTTCTCCTCTCATAAAAGCGGATAATTCAATGTTTAAAACTGATGACTGTGGTATTATAACATTATTTGACTTCATTCGCTGAGATTTAAAGAAAGTTTAAGAAAGTTTAATGAAAACTACTGTTTCCGATCATTCTGATATATTCTTCATTCAGCGCACAATCTGGCTTCCGTAAGTGAAAATTGTGTTCAGGGCATCATTTAATTTTTCAGCCTCCGCCCGGTTCCTTGCCATACAGTAAAGCTTATACCTCGTATCACGATCCAAAAGGATATGCTGCATGACACACAGCTTCTCCACCGGTCCAAATTTATCCAGCTCCTGATAGAACTGTTCATGAATAAATAAATATTCATCATCACGTTCATCCATAATTCATATTCTCCCCGTATCTTTTATTCCCGCAAACAACGAGCCAAACGGGCGCGATTGCGGTACCATTATTATAAACTTATATTCTACTATAATGCCCATTATTTTTCAATTATGATGGCTAAATTAGAAAAAGAACCTGATAAA
The DNA here is from genome assembly GCA_900540475.1 of uncultured Robinsoniella sp. Classification (GTDB taxonomy): domain Bacteria; phylum Bacillota; class Clostridia; order Lachnospirales; family Lachnospiraceae; genus Robinsoniella. Next base: position 38,547 of record UQGG01000019.1, read on the forward strand.
ATAACAATGAATTTCCAATATTCCTGTATCATTTGCACATGGTAAAAACAGAAACTAAGGTATATAATATTTTTGGCAATTTTTACTACAGGGAGATGAGATGATGAAAAAAAAGGTCAGCTTAACACTGGAAACAAGTGTCATTAAAAAGCTGCGGCAGCTAGCTGATTCTGATGAACGTTCTTTGTCACAATACATAAACATTGCGCTCAAAGCACACATCAAAAGTCTGGGCATCGATTGATAAAAAAAGGAACGGTTCCGCTTTGTCAGCTTTCCCGTTCCTTTCCAGATCCAAACAGATCTCCTATTCTTTTATATAGTTCTCATTGCTGCTTCTACTACATGTCCTACCAGTACAGAAGTAGTTACACTTCCCACACCACCCGGAACCGGAGTAATTGCATCTACAATTGGCTCTGCTTCATCGTATTTTACATCGCCGCAGAGTTTGCCTTCCTCATTTACATTGATTCCAACATCGATTACAGTCTGTCCTGCTGACAGATAAGAACCGTCTACAACGCCTGCACGTCCTGCGGCCACAATGACAATATCCGCTTCTTTTACAACAGAAGGCATATCCACTGTTCTTGTATGGCAGATAGTTACGGTTGCATTTTTCTTAATCAGCATCATAGCTGCAGGTTTTCCTACTACCAGGCTTCTTCCCACAACGACTGCTTTTTTACCGGTACAGTCAATTTTATAGTGATCCAGAATTTCCATACAGGCCTGAGGCGTACATGGAGGGAATCCCTGTTTTGTTCCGGCAAATACTCCAACCATAGAACCGTCTGTAATTCCATCCACATCTTTTTCCGGATTCAGTGCTTTAATTACTGCATCCTCATTCAGATGTTTTGGCAACGGACGAAAAATTAATATACCATGGATTTTATCATCTTTATTTAACTTATCCAGGGTTTCCATCAGTTCTTCCTGTGTGACATCAGCAGGAAGCAGAAATTTTTCATAAGCTACGCCCAATGTTTCACAGCGTTTTGTTGCACCTCTTTCATAAGATACATCATCCGGTCTTTCCCCTACACGGATAATTCCCAGAGTAGGATTAATTCCTTTTCCTTTTAACATTTCTGCATCTGCTTTAATTTTTTCATTTAATGCAGCCGTTACTTCTTTTCCAAGTAATTGTTTTGCCATTTTTTATCCCCATTTCATAATTTTCTTTCAACTTATCCGTCTCTGCTATTTCAGTCTTCCAAGCACGCTTTTAAAGATCTCGTCAGCAATGCTTGTATATTTCTCTAACATCGCATCCGCTTTCTGATTTAACTCTTCTGCATATTCTCTGTTTTTCATAGACTTTGTATTGATATATACATTTAAGCTGGCACCTTCCAATGCTGCTTTGCAGAATGCTGCTCCAACGCCTGCATCACTGATTGCAAGGGTGCTTCCCTTTGCTGCAAATTCTACAATCACATCAATTGCCTCACAGCATTTTTCCATGATTTCCATGGGTACGGAACAGGCATCTTTTAACACAATTTCCATTACGCGTGCTTTTTCTGCCTTTTCCTCATCCGTTTCACGAGGCATGCCGTATGCTTTGGAAAGGGGCTCGAAAACTTCCGCATCTCTCTCGATTAATGTAAGTAAATCTTTCTGCAGCTGATCGGATTTTGCTTTTAACGCATACATTTCCTCTTCTACTTCTGCATACTTTTTCTTGCCTACCGTTAAACTTCCCACCATATTGCCCAGTGCTGTACCGATAGCGCCAACTAATGCGGACGCTCCGCCGCCGCCCGGAACCGGTGCTTTGGAAGCTAATACTTCTACAAATTCATTACATGGTACAGTTGAAAATCCCATAATACCCTCCTGGTGTCTTTAATATATAATCGCTCTGACTGCAGCGCCTGTTTGAAAAGTTATTCCATCCCATAAACAGGAACGCCCATCTGTCAGAAACATTTTTCAAATAAGCTTTAGAACAAGCCGGAAATCTTTCCTGTCTCGTCTACGTCGATTCTTTCTGCTGCCGGTACTTTTGGAAGTCCTGGCATGGTCATGATCTCTCCGGTAAGCGCTACGATAAATCCTGCTCCTGCTGAGATCTTTAAGTTACGTACCGTTACTTCAAAGTCTGTCGGTGCGCCAAGCTTTGTCTGGTCATCTGTCAGGCTGTACTGTGTCTTAGCAACACAGATCGGGCATTTTCCAAATCCAAGGCCTTCCAGTTCTTTTGCCTGCTTCTGTGCATTTGCTGTAAGAACTGCTTTCTTTCCGCCATATACTTTCTGTACGATTGCATTTAATTTATCTTCGATGCTTCCCTCTAATTCATAGGAATAGTGGAATTCGCTTGGCTCTTCTACTAAACGGATAATTTCTTTTGCAAGTGCTTCGCCGCCTTCGCCGCCTTTTGCCCATACTTCAGAAAGTGCTACGTTTACGCCCAGCTCTTTACATTTTGCTTCAACCAGGTCTAATTCTGCCTTGGTATCTGTCGGGAATGCATTAATAGCTACTACGCATGGCAGTCCGTATACATTTTTAATATTGCTTACATGTTTCAGTAAGTTTGGCATACCTTTTTCCAGTGCTTCTAAGTTTTCGTTATTTAAGTCAGCCTTTGGAACGCCGCCATTGTATTTTAATGCACGTACAGTTGCTACGATTACAACTGCGGAAGGGGTAAGCCCAGCCATACGGCATTTGATATCCAGGAATTTCTCAGCGCCAAGGTCAGCACCAAATCCTGCTTCTGTGATTGCATAATCACCTAATTTTAATGCCATCTTCGTTGCGATTACAGAGTTACAGCCGTGTGCGATATTTGCAAATGGTCCGCCGTGTACGATTGCCGGCACATGTTCCAGTGTCTGAACCAGGTTTGGTTTCAGCGCATCTTTTAACAGTGCGGTCATCGCGCCCTGGGCATTTAAGTCACCAGCGGTTACCGGTTTCTGCTCTGCGATTTTTCCATATGTATATCCAACGATAATTTTGGAAAGTCTTTCTTTTAAATCTGTGATATCTTTAGCCAGACATAATACAGCCATGATTTCAGATGCAACGGTAATATCATATCCGTCTTCTCTTGGCATTCCGTTTGTCTTTCCGCCCAGTCCGTCAATTATATTACGAAGCTGGCGGTCATTCATATCCACACATCTTCTCCATGTGATCTTTCTTGGGTCGATGTTTAATGCATTGCCCTGGAAAATGTGGTTATCCAGCATTGCAGCCAGTAAGTTGTTCGCTGCACCGATTGCATGGAAATCCCCTGTAAAATGAAGATTGATGTCTTCCATTGGAACTACCTGTGCATAGCCGCCGCCTGCTGCGCCGCCCTTTACACCGAATACCGGTCCCAGAGATGGCTCACGAAGTGCTACCATAACATTCTTGCCCAGTTTCTGTAAACCATCAGCCAGACCTACAGTGGTTGTAGTTTTCCCTTCCCCAGCCGGAGTCGGATTGATTGCTGTTACCAGAACTAATTTCCCATTCGGGGCATCACTTTCTTTTAACAGATTGTAATCAATTTTAGCTTTGTATTTTCCGTATTGCTCCAGATATTTTTCGTCAATACCTGCTTTTGCTGCAATTTCTGTAATAGGAGACATAGTAGTCTCCTGTGCAATTTCGATGTCTGATTTGTAACCCATAGAAATATCTCCTTTCATTACGATTGTTACTGTTCACTCCGTGACCAGTAACTGCATAAATCCATTTAAAATCGCCTTTGGCGATGGGATTTATGCACTCCTGAATCACTTTCTCACGCACTGTGCAGTAAATGCACAGTACTGCCTGAACAGTACTTTCGATCCGTTATGCGTATTCTTTGGAACGGATTTATATTTTTTTTAATGTGCCGATGGACACATCTCCAACAACTGCCAGATCCTCTGCTTCAAAGGATAACGGGAAATTATCAGAAAATAAAATTTGGGATGAAGGTGGAAATTCATCATCCCCGGACCATAGAATAAAACGTACAAAATATCCATTTATGAATTCAAACTCGTAAGATACATCGCCTGATTCTAATTTTGAGGCACCCACTTTTCTCATCTGTGCCTGAAAAAGTTCTAACTTTGAACCGTAGGAAAAAGCCAGGCGCATCAGGCATCTTCCCTGAAACTGCCTGAAATAAACTTCTCCCCAGGGTACTTCACGATAAGTCAGATACTTTCCGGTAGTTTCGGAAGCTACGCCTTTTGTCAAAAACCGGATCGCAATAATCTTTGCTGCCACTTCATCTATAAGGGCACCATATCCCTCATCATCAGGTTCTGCTTTTTCCACACGGAATTCGGGATAAAAAATCAGATACTCTTTCTGCATCATGCGCAGCGTAAATACCTGCTTTTCTTCATCAAAGGGAACTCCTGTGCGTCTGCTTGCTTCAATCGGATCTATTTTGCGGAATTCTTCCAGGTAATGCTCGAACGGGATTCGTTCTTTGTTGTCTTTTTCGTACTCAATATTCATCTGTATTCCCATTGCATATTGCAGACCCTCCTGCAATATTGCCACAATAAAACAGATTGAAAGAATTACAGCGTGGCGCCCTTTCCATATCCCAATTTTCTTTCAATCTTATACTCTGCATATCGCAGGACCCGCCTGAGATACTGCATTAATAAGTATTAATCTTCAAATAGTGTTGTATCTGTATGTGGTAAGAAACATGCTGCAACAAACTCATCCATATACTGAGGTATTGCACTCAATTCCAGATAAGTCATATTTCTAGCAACTTCATATACTTTCCGTTCAGCCTGTGTGGAACAAAGCATTGCATATGCCCCCGACAGGGATGAATTTCCGATATACTGGTACAATTCCAAAGGAACCTTCGGGAACATACCGATATGAATTGCATTTTCCATATTGATGCCGCTGCCAATACCGCCCGCTACATAGACATGTTCAATCATAGAGATATCAAAGTCACAATAGGATAACATCGTCCGGATTGCAGAGAAAATAGCTCCCTTTGCACGGATAAAATTATCAATATCAACTTCGGAAATCTCCACGTCTTTCACAGAGCCTGCTTCCGACTCAAATGCCAGCACATAGCTGCCCATATCAAACTTATCATGTCTGACACGTTTTCCTTCACGGACAAATTTACCCTTGGGGTTAATGATGCCGCAACGGAACAGTTCACTGATAATATCAATAATTCCGGAACCGCAGATTCCGATTGGTTTCGTCCCTTCGTCTCCGATTACGGAGAGATTAGGTTCCATCGTTTCCTGATCAATGGTACATGCCTCAATTGCGCCATCCGTAGCACGCATACCGCAGCTGATGTCTCCGCCCTCAAAAGCAGGTCCTGCTGAGCAGGCACAGCTCATTAAAAAGTCAGAGTTGCCAAATACAATTTCTCCATTGGTACCAAGGTCAATAAACAGTGAGAATTCCGGTTTATTCCACAAAGCACTTACAAAAGCACCCGCGGTAATATCTCCGCCTACATAACTTCCTATATTCGGAGCTATGATAATATGGGAATCGGGATTAATATGAATTCCAATATCAGATGCATACAGAGAATTTGTTTTAAAGAAAGTCGGAATATATGGTTCCATACGAAGCGGATCTGCATTGATCCCCATTAATAAATGGTTCATCGTGGTATTGCCTGCAACACACATACGATAAATACTCATAGGATCCAGCTTTGCCTGCCTGCACATAGTCTGAATCAGCGGATTAATGGTCTCATCAATAACCGCTTTTTGCAGCCGGTCCTTGCCGCCCGGTTTTGCAGATTCAATGATACGGTTGATGACATCAGCTCCATAACGGATCTGTCCGTTTCCGGAAGAACCTTTCGCAAGAATGGCGCCATCCAGCATATTAATCAGAATTGCAGAAACAGTTGTCGTTCCAATATCTATTGCAATTCCGCCTACAATCACTTCTTCATTTTCCGGGAAAATATCATATACGAATATATTTGTCTCAATTTTTCTTACAATTATTTTAACACGGAAACCGCTTTCCCTAAGTACATCCGGCAGTTTTTTCAGAACCGAATATGGAACACGGATTTTTTCAATACCTGTTATTGCCGTAATCGCCCGGGTAAACCGCTCATTGTCCGGCATGGTATCATCTAAAGTAGGCTCATCCATAGATACATTCAAGATCTCTAATGTATTCTTTAGTTCAATACCTGCTTCTAAAATCTGTTCCTTGGCATCAGAAAAAATCTTTAATTCTTCCGGCGAACTTAGATCTGCTACTTTCATACGGCTCCTGTAAGCAGAGGCTATATCCGGCACCAGTACTTCCACATCCGCATTTATGGTACTGACACAGGCGAGACGCCAGCCTTCGGCATAGTCCTCATCCGTAATATGACGCGTCTTTTTTGATTCTAATTCACCGCCAACGAGCTTTACTCTGCATTTCCCGCAAGATGCATTTCCTGAACACGGTGCATCGATAGCTACGTTTGTTTTTCTCGCTACCTCAAGAAGGCTTTCACCGAAAGCAGCGAAGACAATAATATCTTCGCTGTTTTCAAACTTAAAAGTAACTTTATGCATATATTAGATCTCCAAATAGGAATCCGCATATAAGGTATTGTTTTTAAATACATCACAGGATTTGATTGTTTCCATTAATCTTAAATCACATGGATTTACGATTGCAGAAGTCAAACCATTCATCATAGCCATAGCTACTAAAGCAGAATCCATGATCGGACGGATATGTTTTGGCATACCGTTAGAGTTATTGGATAATCCACCTGTTGAATTAAGTCCCATATCGCTGAACATTTTAATTGCTTCTAAAACGTCCATCTGCTTGTCCTGCATTCCCTTTACAACCAGGAATAACGGGTCAAACCAGAGATCAGTAGGTTCCATTCCAAGTTCCAGACCTCTCTCTAACATGTTCTGGCAATGCATCATACGTTCGTCATTGTCGGACGGAACGCCTTCTGCGGAACACAAAGCGATAACAATTGCATCATTTGCTGCTGCTAAATCGATATTTTCGATTCTGTCTCCAGCATCTGCAGAGTTAACGATTGGTTTTCCTTTGGAACGGTTATATACGGAAATACCAGCTTCAATCGCTTTTTTATTAGCAGTATCCAGAGCCAGCGGTACGTTATCGAATTCATTCTGAAGCAGCTGAACAGCCCATTTCATTAATTCTTCGCCGTCGCTTTCAGCCGGTCCGATATTTACATCTAAATAAGTTGCGCCAGCATCAAGCTGCTCTTTTGCACGCTGGATGATTGGAGCTCCATCTCTTTCTGCCATTGCCTTACGGATAACTGGGGAAATACAGTGGATTCTTTCACCAATTGTTACGAATTTTGCCATTGATTAATCTCCTTCTCTAATTGAAATTGTTGTAACATTTCAGACAGGTCTGCGCATTTACTGCGCCGACCGTATGAAAACCTGGAGCCTGCAGACATCCAGCCCTTCGCCGCAGGCGAATTTCAATGGGCTGGATGTGTAACAGTTCATGCTGTCTGAACTGTTACATATTGTTAGTAAAATCATTTACTACTTTCTACTATACTATAGAAGTACAGAGAAAATTACTGCATATCTTTTAAGAATTTTACAAGCTGAACCGCTTCGTTTGGTCCTACAATGACATCCCATCCCGGAAGTTTCGCTTCTACTTCACCTTTTAAAACAGCTACTTTACCTGGAAGAATTAATTTTCTGTTTTTAATCTTGCCTTCAATATCAGCTTCGCCAAAATATTTAGCAATAGAACTTGCAGATAATTTACCTGCTGCCCATGCTGTCAGAACGGATAATCCGCCTGCATCACTGATAATCAGGTTACAAGGAACACCGGAACGCTCTAACTCACCGGATACTACGAAATATGTAAGTGCAAAGTCAACAGTTGTAAGACAAACTGAGTTCTCATCTGCTCCGTTAATTGGGTAGATGCCCGGTTCTACTTTCATTGGCTTCTGAGGATCTGTAAATACGTTCTGTCTTAAGCCATATAACGGCAATGCCTGAGCATAAGACATTTCTTCCATTACGATGATTGAACCATATTTAATTGTGAACATAGATGCTAAAGCTGCCTGCATATGGATATCTCCCTGTGCAAGTGCTGCTACATTTACGATTGAAGGATAGCCGAATGTTCTGTCACCATCTTTAATCGCTGCTTTTCTCATCTGAACTGCTGTAGCAAATGCTTCTTTAATGGATTTGCATCCTGCATCTAAAATCAGGTTCTTGTTTCCAAGTCCTTCTAATTTAGCAACTGTTTCATATAACTCATTAACATTTTCACCGCGAACACCCAGTACAACACCAGCTTCTGCAGCGATTGCGTTCATAGCTTCGTAATTGGAAGCATCTGCCCCGTTTAATACAGGTTTGCTGTCTTTGCATACTGCAAGAGCTGCTTTTGCAACTTCTGCATCTGTACATCCTAATACTAAAGTTCTGTTAAGACCAGCTGCTTTTTTTACAAGTTCCACATAATCAACAGCTCCATCAGCGCTGTAGTTTACGTAAACCATTTCTACAAACATTCTTTCGCCGATACGTTCGTAATCAACATTTGGAATTGCTGCAATTTTTGCATCAATAGCAACTTCATCCATACAATTGCAAAGAGCAACTGCATATCTTGTCTTACTTACGAATGTTTTTTCATGTCTTTCCAGAACGGTTTCTCCGCCTAATGTAAATTCGTTTTCGCCTGTTCCTACTTTAATTGTTTTCATTGGTGGTGCAGTAGCCTCAGATAAAGTTGCTAATGCATCCGGTGAGAAATGCGGACATGCGCTGATATCCATAGCGCCCTGTGCAACCTTCATTGAGAAAGCCATACATGTTGGGCATCCACACTCCTTACAGTTTTTCTTAGGTGATAATTTAAATATATCAAGACCTTTAAGTGCCATAATTCTTTTTCCTCCTTAAGCAGCAATTATACTAATTCTTTGACTAATTTTGAAATAGTTGCAACTGATACAGGATGTTTTAAAATAACTGCATTGGATCCGGAAACTAAAACTGCTGCTGCTGTTTCTACTTCCATATCAATACCACGCTGTTCAACATCTCCCCATTCAGGCATATCAGCTTCTGAAGCCATTGATTCTTTTACGCCCCATGTTTCAGATGCTACCGGTGTAATAATCGGCATCTGTAACATTCCATCATTCTGAGATAAAGCTGCTGCTTTTACTCTCTGCATGGTGGAAACAACATATTCAAAACCATAACCTGCTGCTGCAGTACCTACGTTCATAACAACGTTTGAACTGCTGACACCTAACTGTGACAATAATACATTTAACTGTTTTGCAAGGTTGATATCAACTGCTGATTCAGCACCTACTACCTGCTTGTACGCAAGGCCTGCTGCTGCACCGACTGTCTTGTAGTTTTCTTCTTTTGCTGCTAAAAGCATTGCGTTTCTTCCTTCCAACACTTCAGCTGCTTTGCTTAAAAGTTCTGCATCTTTTTCAACGTTCTTGCATCCCGCAATAACAAGTGGCACGTCTACTGCTGCTGCAACATCTTTTACAATTTGAATCAATTCTTCTGTTGATTTGTCTGCACCGTTTGGATCTCCGCCTTCTAATCTCAGACAAAGAAAATCAGCACCTTCCATAGCTGCGGCTTTTTTCGCCATGTCAGCTACAGTTGCACATCCTTCATAATATTTCTGGATAAATTCCGGTTCATTTTCTAAACCGAAGTCTGTGATCTCAACACCTACTTTTGGTGCGTTTTCGATAGGAGCATCGAAGCTGTAAAATGGTAATACGTTTTCTCCGCCTATGGTAATTTTCTTGTCCCCGCATCCAATTTCAACAGTGTTAATATTTGCGCTGAACTTTCCTGATTTTGCATTAAATGGCATTTCTAATAAACCTCCTTCATGTTTTTAGACTGTTGTAAAACATAAGTTTATTTTACAACAGTCTGTCTTAAAAATCCATAAAATCTTTGTATTTCTTTAAGAACACATACACTACATCATTGGTTCCATGCTAAGTGCCGGATGACCTTTTTCTTCTAAGTATGCTAATAATGTTTCCGGATCTTCTGCTACTGTTTCATCACCGATCATATCAACGAAGTTATCGATATCGTATAACTCTTTTGCTGTAGCATTCAACTTCTCAGCAACCTGGTCTTTTAAGTCTTTTGGCATCCATACAATTCTGCCAACGCCGCCTTCTGCTTTCATGAACTTCTTAGAAGCGATGAAGTGTTTACCATGTCCCATGAAACCTGGTGTCTGAACACCGCCGCCTGTCATGGAAGCTAATTCAGGGAATGTCATTCCGATTGGTGTCATTCCTGCATATTCACGGTTCGCAATACATACACCATTGGATAATGGCTCAATACCACAGATACATTCAAAACATCCGCAGGAAGTCATCGGATCTTCAATGATCGAATATAAGGTAACTGTTTCAAGAGCACCCTGGGAATATTTCTTAACCGCATCGTTAACATCCTGGTAAGATCCGGTTCTCTCATCAATTAAGCCGCCTTTTGTGATAACCTGGCATGGTCCCTGAGGATCCAGTTCGTTGGTAGCTTTTGCATCCAGCCATGAAACTGCACCGCAAAGTCCAAGTCTTTCAGGTGTAACAACACATACGTGAGACGGAGAGAATGCCTGACACATAATACAGCTGTAGTATACTTCAACGCCTTCATCTGTTAATGTGCTAAGTCTTTCGTCACGTTTGTCATAGCTTGGAACAGCCAGTTCTGAACGAAGTCTTGTACATTCTGCTGCATCCGTAATAACCTTAACCTGACATTTGTCAACAACTGCTGCAAATTCGCTCTTAATTTTAGCATACAGAACTTCACCGATATGTTTTGCTCTGAATCCTGCATTAAAGGTATCTTTGCTCACACGTACACGGATCATATCTCTCTGTCCGGTATGCATTACACCTTCGATACAGTTGATGTAAGAGTGGAATTTACGTTCAAATACAGGCTCGAAATCAGACTGCATATTCTTTCCTGCTACTTCTACGATGTAAGCAATACTCTGTTTGCTTCCAACTTCAAATTCGTCAAAGTCCGGTCCGATTACTTCAATCTTGTGGTCTTCGATTTCTGTTGCTTCTTTAGCCTGAACTAATTCGAAACAGTCTACTCTGGAACCGTCGAATTCAACCTGCATATCACCGCGGCGGATGATCTCACCTTCAAATGCAGATGCAAATGAAACCGGAATATCAATCTTGGTGATTTTAATCTTAATATCTCTTGCTTCCAGAGATGTTGCGTTGAATTTCGCTACATCTTCCTGAACGATTAAGCTCTTTGGTACGCGGAAGATATTTTCTGTTTCGTTTGTCACTACCGGGAAACCAAGTGCAATAGCACCAGCTCCGCATGCAACTACTACATCATCTAAAGGTCCGAAAGCATTTACAAATGCAGGAACTCTTTCAAATGTATATTTCATTAATGCGCCTGCATCTCCAGCTGTAATATTACCGAAGATCAGAGCAGCTCTGATTGCTACGGATACTACGTGGATTACGCTTGTTACATCTTTTCCTAACGGAATTACACGAACATTTGCGCCTGTTTTATATCCTAATTCTGCACACTGGTCAATGATTCCGCCAACCAATGTTACCAGGATACCCTGTGCCTGATAGCTCTTAATCAGGTCAACACCTTCCTGTGCGGTTGGTGCAGTACCAAGAACTACTGCTACACCCGGGATATCTCCTGTTACAAGGGGTACGCCAAGTTCACGGATAATTGCATCGCTTAAGTGTCCGTAGCATGGATCTTCGTAAGGAGCAGCGCCGTCAATATATTTTAAAACTTCAATAAACTCTGCACAGAGAGCTGTAGCAACACCGGACATAAAAGCATCATTCAGACGTTTTTCTCTGGTCATTAAAGTTTTTACAACTCCGAGAGCTGTTTTTAAATCACCTAAATTAGCGATTTTTGTTCCTGTTACACCATAGTAACAAGGTAAGCTGTATGCTGTATTTGGAAAACTTACTGCTTTGTCAGCGCCATGCTGTGCGATTGCACCGTCAATTGCCTGTTCTGTCAATCCGTATACGGCATCATTTCCACTAAATACTCTATCAAATAATGTCACTGTTATACCTCCAATCAGATACTTGTATTATCGATCTTCTCTTTTATTTTTCTTATCTCTTCTGTTGCGGTGTCGCTAAAATCAAAGGGGGATTTTCCCTGGCGGTCCGCATCGATCACTTCCGTGTTGTAGTGAATGAAGCCCAATAAATCTTCTGACGGAATTTTCGATTTTATAAACTCCTCATCGTCTTCATTACGCACCTTGTTTGCCACAACCCGCACGTGCTTCACACCAAGGTCCGTTGCAAGACGCTTAACATTCTTGTAGGTTTGGATGCTTCTTGCACCGGGTTCAATTACAACCACAAACTGATCCATCCCTTCGGTAGTTCCACGTCCCAGATGTTCCAGGCCCGCTTCCATATCCAGGATAACTACATCGTCACTTCTTAAAACAAGGTGGTTGATAATCCTTTTCAGCATTACATGCTCCGGACATACACAGCCGCTTCCTGCCGTATCAACGGTTCCAAGAACCAGCAATTTTACACCGTTCGCTGACTTTGCAAACTTATTCGGGATGTCATCTACTTTTGGGTTGATCTTATAAAATTTATTGTCGTCATTAGCACCGGTACGTTCCTGCACCAGCTTACGCATTTTGGTAATCGGTACGATCTGATCTAATTCTTCATCAGAAAAACCAAGGGCTAATCCTAAATTTGCATCCGGATCCACATCCGCCGCCAGGACGTTCTTCCCTTCCTGTGCATATAACCTTGCCAAAGTGGCCGCAAAAGTTGTCTTTCCTACTCCGCCTTTTCCGGTAACTGCAATTTTCATTTTAACTCCTATCTGCTGCCAATAGCAGCGTTCTCCTGATTAGATACCAAGAGCCGCTCTCTTTTCTTCAATTCTATCAATCATAGCATCTACAAGCTTATCAATATCCTTTTCAACTGTATATGCTGCTTCTACCCATTCTCTAACGCCGCTTGTTAATAATTCTGCAACTTCAGTAGAACCGGATACATAAGGATCAACTCCAAGGAATGTATCAATACCGGTTGCAACAACGTAGTTACCGATAGAAACTGCTTTTTCTGACATCCATTCAGGAGCACATCCAACAACCGGAAGCTGAGAGATATTAAGACCGGAATCTTTAGCAAGTTCAGAAGCAAGTACCATCATACGGCTGATATCAACACAGGATCCCATGTGAAGTACCGGAGGAATATCAGCTAATTCACATACTCTCTTAAGACCTGCTCCGCAGAGATCTTTAGCCGCTTTGTCCATAAGACCTGCTTTCGCTGCTGCCTGTGCAGAACATCCTGATGCGATAATAATAATATCATTCGCAATCAGTTTTTTCATTAATTCAATATGTGCATGGTCAGGTCTGATCTTCGGATTATTACATCCAACCATTGCAACTGCACCACGGAGTACACCGGAAGTAATACATTCCAGTAATGGTTTTGTTGATCCGGTAACATCTACCTGAGAGTTTGTAACACCATCTAATACTTTAACAATAGCTTCAACGGAATAACCAACAGTAGCTTTCTGCTTCATATCCGGGATATAAACTAATTCCGGCTTTCTGTTTTTAAAGTTATCAATTGCCGCTTTTACGATTGATTTTGCATTTTCTCCAGCTGTTTCAGCGCTGAAACGGATAAATTCAGAATCCGGCATCTGGGCAATCGGAGATGTAGTGATGAATTTTGTATGGAAACATTTACTTAATGGGCCTAGTGCTGGGAAAATACACTGTACGTCTACAACAATTGCTTCACAAGCACCTGTAAGTACAACGTTTTCCTGCTGTAAGAAGTTACCGGCCATTGGAATACCACGACGCATTGCAACTTCATTGGAGGTACAGCATACACCTGAAACGGTAATGCCTTTTGCTCCGATTGATTTTGCATAAGCGATCATTTCCGGATCATCTGCATATTCACAGATCATTTCAGAAAGTGATGGGTCATGTCCATGAACAACGATATTTACGTTTTCTACTTCCATAACTCCTAAGTTTGCTTCTGTTTCAATTGGCTTTGGTGTTCCAAAAAGAACATCAGAGAACTCTGTACCAGCCATGGAACCGCCCCATCCATCAGAAAGTCCGGATCTTAAAGACTGTCTGATCAGCGCTTCTGGTTTGGAAGAACATCCCATATGAGTCATATGTAAGGAACATGAAACTTCACGGTCAATCGCTCTTGGAGCAATTTCTTCTCTTTCCCAGATTTCCTGAGTATGTTTAGGAGCTCTTTTTAAGAATCTCTGAGTACCAAATACTTTACCATACTCTTCCATACCAAGAACAGCCATTTCATGAGCTAAATCGTAGATATCTTTTCCTTCTGTCTCTACATCCCATTCTTTTGCAAGTCTGAGTAATTTCTCAGGATCTTTTACTTTATAGCTTCCTTCCGGACTAGCTGCATAAAGTGTATGGCAGATCTCACGTCCATGATCAGAATGAGTTGCAGAACCACCTGCAGTAAATTTCAGATAATTTCTGGCTACAATACCGTGAACGTCACATCCACAGATTCCTTTTGGTGCCTTTGGCGTAATACGGCAAGGTCCCATTGAACAGATTCTGCAGCAGACACCTGTCTCGCCGAATTTACAGTGTGGTGTCTGGTTTTTTACTCTGAACTGCCAGGCATCAGCACCAACCTTTGCGCCTGTTTCCAACAATCTGGCTGTAGCCGCTTCAAATTCTTCTACTGTTGTTAATTTAAAGTTTCCCATTATAAACCTCCTTTAAAATTGGGTTGTTGTCCCGGGGCTTTTTTATCCCAACATACGAAATTTATTTCGTATTATCCGCCCCCACGGGATATTTCTCTTTAAAATTAATCCCCCTGGTGTCTGGTAATTCCTTCCATCAAGGGGAATTAATAACTCAAATATTAAAGACCTAATGCATCCACAATATCTCTTACCGCTTTTTTTACCGGTGAATCCTCAGGAAGTTCAACTGTCGGCTTTCCATTACAGTCAAATTCGTATACATCCGAGTTTTGCGGAACGACTCCTAAAAGTTTCAAACCCTGTTTTTCAATTTCTTCACGGGTTCCTTCGTTCAGTTCTCCATTTGGAGCACGATTGATAATCAATCCCATTTCTTTCGGATTCATCTCACAGTCATTTACAAGCTTTGCAATCCGCCCTACAGCCTGTACTCCTCTTCTGGAACAGTCGCTTACCAGTATCATGGTATCAACTTTGGGCAGGACGCCTCTGCTGATATGTTCCATTCCCGCCTCATTATCCATCACCATGTATTTATAATTCGGCAGTAATTTTGTAAGCTGTGTCTGAAGCAGTCCGTTTACGAAACAATAGCAGCCTTTTCCCTGGGTTCTTCCCATAACAAGTAAATCATAATCATCTTCTTCCACCATACAGCGGTTGAACATAATTTCCATATAGTCTGCTTTAGACATACTTGCCGGAATAGGGTTCTTTACACTGTTTTCCGCACGTGCCACTTCTTCTCTGATATCGCCCAGAGTCATATCAACTTCCACTCCGAGAACTTCATTCAGATTTGAGTTCGCATCAGCATCTACTGCCAAAATCGGTCTTTTTCCCTTTTCACAGAGATACTGAATAATAAGTCCGCAAATTGTGGTTTTTCCCACTCCGCCTTTTCCTGCAACTGCAATTGTATGTGTCATTACGGGTGCCTCCTGTCATTTCCTATAGTCTATTCTGCTTTTGCTCTGAGTCCGGATCTTGTTAAGATTTCGGAAACTGCTGCAGATTTGTTTAATGCGTATAAATGAATACCTTCCACACCTTCGCCAATGAACTGGTATAACTGATGTACGGTATAATCGATACCGGCTTCTTTAAATCCTTCCGGATCATTGTAGTACCTGCTGATTATTTCAGCAAGATCTCTTGGAATAGAGCATCCGTTCATGGATAATGCCATACGGATAGCAGCATCTTTATTTAATACAGGCATTACACCTACATCGATTGGAAGTGTGATTCCGGCTTTTCTGATCTGATGTACCCATCTCTTAAACTGCTCCATATCGAAGCACAGCTGAGTCATAATATAATCAGCGCCTGCATCCTGTTTCATTTTCAGATGTGCAATATCTTCTTCAAAGGTTGGACATTGAATATGTTTTTCAGGGTCTCCTGCCATAGCGATTGTAAACTGATCACCAAATTCTGCTCTGATGAAAGCTACTAATTCGTTTGCATAATTAAAATCTCCACGTGTACCTTCCCAGCCTGCCGGTAAGTCTCCGCGAAGCGCCAGAATATGGTTTACACCGTTATCCAGGTATGCCTGTAACTCAGCTTTCATTTTTTCTTTTGTGTTTCCAATACAGGTAAAATGAGTTACTGCTCTGTGTCCGCTGTCCGCAATAGCTTTACAAATCTCCACATTACGTCCTGCATTAGAGCCGCCGGCGCCATATGTACAGCTGATAAAATCAGGATCGAACTGATAGAGTTCGTCCAGTGTGTTTAATAATGGTTCCATTGGCTGTTCAGCCTTTGGAGGGAATACCTCGAAAGAAAATGATGTTCTCTCCTTCATAATGTCGACTACGCTTTTCATCTTACTAATACCTCCGTTATTTTAGTTTTATTTTAACTGCCCTTCCTAATCAAGGCAGTTAATTTTAACAACTCCGCCGGTCAGGTCCACCATTGCAATGGTTCCTTCCACGACTTTACGTTCCCCCATTACATCAGTCAGGGTGATGTTCGTGCCTTCCACTTCGATCATACTAACATATTGTAAAATGATACTGTCTTCTTTGTTGATATTATATGCCGTAGCTAAGCACATCTCTATGACCTCCTATTGCTGCTCCTTGACCATTGCAAGTGCAACTCCTAAATACATGTTTCCTTTTTGGAACTCATCTACTGCTTTTCTGATCTGTTCAGCCGCGCCTTCGGCTCCGGCTTCGTTTAGCTTAGCCGCCATCTGATCCAGCTCTGCCGCATGATGTTCATTATGCTGTAACATGTAGGTTAATAACGCAATATTTTCTTTGTTCGGGGTTGTTTCCCCGGCTCCACATCCGCATCCACAGTTGTTCTCATCGCAGGATGCACTGTCGCAGCTGCAATTTCCATCATGAGAATGCATGTGCTCATCTTCTTGGCCATGCGCGTGATCATGTGCATGGTTGTGTTCGTAAGTATGGGTGTGAGGATGGACATGTTCATGCGCATGCGCACAAATGTTACCATTTTCATCTTTAACTAAATGCACTGTTATCCACTCTCCTTTCCTCTTATTTGTTAAATACTTCACAGAGTCATATATCATAACCCTTAGATGGGGATATTATAACATACAATATATGAATTCTCAACAATGAGTATTGTATTTTTTTAAATAATTTTAGAAGATTCACTAATAGTTAGAAATATATAACATCACTTTGACTCACTAAACTGGTGCATTGCCAAATAATTAACACTTTATCCCAGGATCTGCAATTTTTAAGGGATCTCTATCGTGTACTGGGAGGGTTTGTCCCGGTAATAATTATAAAAATCCCCGGTTATACTGTTTACTCCGTCCTTTACCTGAACCACCTGCTGCACTGTGGCAATTTCACCGGATGGAATACAGGGCTGGCTGCCAGATGAAAACGGATTTTCATAATCTGTTTCCGGGTAGGACGTTACATCGATGACATTATCTCCATCGTTTTTATAAAAGGTGAGCAAATAATTATATACGGAATCCGCATTGGCTTTTCCATTGTTGCGGACAGCCGAGTTGATATAATAAAAGCGGTATCCTGCTTCCGCTTCCATTCCCTGATAAACGGTTCCGATTTCCTGTGCAGAGATACCCTCCACTGCAAGATCAGTTTTATAATCTTTCACTGCCTGGTCCGCTTCCTTATCTTCCGACGCCTGCATGATCACACCGACCACCACAAATAAAAGAATCACTGCAAATACTGCCTTTGAATTTTTTGTTCCGGTATTCCTTGTCTGTATTGCCATTTCTGCCTCCTATCTGCCCTCTTCTATCTGAAGCTCAATCTGATAGATCCTCACCGGAGTTTTCTCCTTGCCTGTGCCGCCCCAGTCCGGCACCCGCAGTGTAATCTGTTCCAGATCCTCGTCCGCAATATATAGTAAGACGCCCTTTTGTATGCCATCATACTGCCCTTCATAGGAAGCAAATGCATCATCCATCACATTCAGCCCGGGCAGATAATCCTTTACATCATAGGATTTAAGCGGCATTTGAAACAAACCATTGACTGCAATATAGGGATCTGTATAATAATAGGAATCTGCATCCCAGATATCGGATATTTCCAACTGTTCCTCTACAGCCACCAGTTTTTTACCCTCCGGCAGCATACCTCCTATTTGCTCTGTTTCAATAACTCTGGCGGCCGAAAAAGAAACCAGCTGACCGCCTATGTCAATAGCAGAACCCGCATCTGCCTGTATTACCTCGATTGGCCTATCGGTATTCACCTCCGTTTGTGACTTCATACCGTAAAATGCTGCAACCCCAACCACACCAAACACAACGAATAAGATGATTCCCCCTGTCAATATCCCTTTTGCCAGATTATTTTTGTAGGGCTGTTCTTTTTCTTGATAGATATCCGCTCTTGTCTTGTGGACATCCTTTCCGGTATCATACTTCTTATGCAGATCTTGATGTACCTCGTTCATGCGGTATATTTCCTGACCGAAATCCTTATTATATTTCTTTTCAATAAGATCTTCATCCAGCTCGCCGCCAGGTCTGTTATATGCTGCACATTTTGGGCAGATTCCTTCCGTCTTTTCATAGCTGAATATTGTTTTGCACCGTCTGCATTGCATAACCCGTGCCTCCTTCTCTGCCTTTCATAATAAAAATATAAATTTCGACAGGATACCATATTATCTAACAAAAAAAATGCTAATTTTATAATAAATCATTATCATAAAATTAGCAATGTTTTCTATTAATTTTTTCACAATTAAGCTAAAATCATGCGGTCGTTAGCAAATTCTCCACCGCTTTCCACTTCGAATTTTTTGAGAAGATCGGCAACCTGCAGGTTTTTCTTCTCCTCTCCGGAAACATCATAAATAATATGTCCGTCATACATCATAATCAACCGGTTACCAATACGGATTGCATCCTTCATGTTATGAGTAACCATTAGTGCAGTCAGCTTATGAGTATCTACAATTTTAACCGTCAGATCAAGTACCTTTTTCGCTGTCTTCGGATCAAGCGCTGCTGTATGCTCATCTAAAAGCAGTACTTTCGGTCTCTGAAGGGATGCCATCAACAGTGTCAGTGCCTGGCGCTGACCGCCGGACAAGAGTCCTACCTTAGAAGTCATACGGTCTTCCAGCCCCAGATCCAGAGATTTCAGGGCAGTCTGGAAGATTTCTTTCTCTTTTTTGGTGATCCCCCATCCAAGTCCTCTTTTCTTTCCTCTTCTATACGCAAGTGCCAGGTTTTCCTGAATTTCCATACTGGATGCCGTTCCCATCATGGGATCCTGGAAAACCCTGCCCAGATTCCCGGCTCTCTGATACTCCGGCTTCTTTGAAATGTCGTCCCCATCCAGCACAATGCTTCCGGAATCAATGGGATATACACCCGCAACCATATTTAACATTGTAGATTTACCGGCACCATTACCGCCGATAATCGTGATAAAATCCCCCGGATGAACATGCAGATTCAGCCCCTGAAGTGCTTTTTTTTCATTAATTGTACCGGGATTAAATGTTTTATATACATCTTTTATTGTTAACATATCTGCTCGCCTCCTAATTCTTAACTACCAGTTTTTTGGAAAACACCGGAACGGCCAGAGCAATTGTTACAATAACCGCTGTTAACAGTTTCATATCGTTGGAATCCATACCCAGCTGCAGCACAACGGCTACAATAACCCGGTACAGAATAGAACCTAAAATAGCAGAACCAAGCTTTCCTGCAAAGTTCAGACGTTTTCCCATAACTACTTCACCAATTACAATAGATGCCAGGCCGATTACGATGGTTCCCGTTCCCATACCTACGTCGGCAACTTTCTGCGCCTGCACAACCAAGGCACCGGACAGACCCACAAGGGCATTTCCGATAACCAGTCCGAATATTTTCATCTTGTCCGTATCCACACCCAGTGCGCGGATCATGGCTTCATTATTTCCGGTAGCGCGGAGTGCACTTCCGATTTCCGTTCCGAAGAGCCAGTACAGCAATGCGATTGCCGCAATTGCAATAATCAGTCCGATAATACAAACAACAATGGTATTGATATTTGTATTTTTCTGCAGACTGTCCGGCAGAATTTTTACCAGCATTGTTACTATGGTATCCGTACCTTTATCTCTGGTATTAATAGGCGTATTCGCCTGCCCCATAATTCTCAGGTTAATTGAGTAGAGAGAAATCATCGTCAGGATTCCCGATAATATAGCGGGAATCTTAAGCTTTGTGTGAAGTATGCCGGTAACTGCTCCTGCCAGTCCTCCTGCTGCTAATGCAAAAAACAGGGTCAGAAATGGATTCATATGCAGCTTAACGCAAAAAACCGCACTGATACATCCGCCCAGTGCAAAACTTCCATCGCATGTCATATCTGCGAAGTCCAATATTTTAAATGTTATGTATACCCCCAGTGCCATCAGGCTCCACAATAATCCCTGGGACACTGCCCCAAATATCGCCATTAAAATGCTCATCTCTACCTCCATTGTTATAAAATGGCCGTTTCAAAACGCCTTTTGAAACAGCCATCTTTTTTATTCTTCTGTCGCAGAAGTCTCCTCTGATGAAGCTTCTGTTGTTGCAGCCGGTGTCTTAACAAACTCCATTAAGTCTGCAGGAATCTCAAGTCCCAGTTCCTCTGCTGCATCTTTGTTGATTACAGTATCAACATCTTTTAAGTATTCGATCGGCATAGATGCAGGATCGCCTTCGCCAGCTAAAATCTTAGCAGCCTGTGCACCTGTCTGTTTGCCCAGGTTGAAGTAATTGATACCTCTTGTTGCAAGGCCTCCGTTATTAACCATTCCTTCTTCACCGCAGATTATCGGAATGCCTGCCGGATTTGCTACCATGGAAACGGTCTGCATACCTGCTGCAATCATATTATCTGTAGGCGCATAAATAGCATCTACTTTTCCCACCAGGTTCTGAACGACCTGCTGGATCTCGTTAGAGTTGGAAACGGTTGCTTCCTGTGTCTCCAGTCCGATTGCTTCAGCAGCTTCTTTTGCCATATCTGCCTGAATTTTGGAATTGGTTTCACTGGAGCAGTAAAGGACTGCAATTTTCTTCGCATCCGGAAGCATTTCCTTTAATAAATCCATCTGCTCTTTTACGGGTGTTAAGTCCGAAGTTCCGGTAATATTTGCTCCCGGTGCTTCGTTTGTTTCCACTAATCCGCTTGCTGCCGGATCGGTAACTGCTGTAAGTACGATAGGGATCTGCTCTGTGGCATTTGCACATGCCTGTGCTGCAGGTGTTGCAATTGCAAGAATCAGATCAGACTGGTCATTTACCAGTTTGGACGCAATGGTACTGCAGTTGGACTGGTCTCCCTGAGCATTCTGGTAATCAATCTGGATATTTTCTCCGTCTACGTATCCAGCTTCCTTCAAGCCCTCAACAAATCCTTCATAAGCCGCATCCAAAGCATCATGCTGCACTAACTGACAGACACCAATCTTATATACCTTATCCGTGTCTGCTTTTGCTGCACTTGCTGTCTCTGTCGCATCTTCTCCGGCTGCATCTGTAGCAGCGCCTTCCGTTGTTGCACCCTCTGTAGAAGCCGCACTTGTCTCCTTTGAAGCTTTCGTCTCCGTGCTTCCGCTGCCGGAACCGCACCCTGCTACCATAGAAACAACAAGACCCATTGCCAATAACATAGATAATGCTTTTTTCATAATATTCTCTCTCCTGTTTTTCTTTTCCGAATCAACGCTTTCTCGCATTAAAGCGTCATGTTCATAAATGTGACTATACACTATTTTAAGAAAAACGTCAATATATTATATGAAAAAATTAATAAATCCCACTATTTTTTGTAAAATGTCCCATATAATTTCGACATAGTAGAAGAAATTGCTCCCGTAGGACAGGATTTTTTACATTTTCCGCATCGGATGCACTCTGCACTGTTTGGTGTCTCATATACCGGGATATTCATTTCACATACCTTCTGGCATTTTTTGCAATTGATGCATTTTTTATCATCCACTTTGTAGCGGTATATAGAAACCTTGTTAAAGCATCCGTATATGGCTCCCAATGGGCAAAGATATCTGCAGAATGGACGGTAAATTACGATAGACAGCACAATGATTAAAATCAAAAGCCCCATCTTCCAGTTGAACAGAAATCCGATTGCTTCCTGAAGAGGTGGATTGGCTGATACCAGTGGAATACCGCCAAACAGTGTTCCCGATGGACAAATCCATTTGCAGAACCAGGGGTCTCCATTTCCCAGGAGATTTACTGCAAACATGGGAAGTATGATGACAAATACAACCAGAATTATGTATTTCAGATATTTTAAGAATTTATCTCCCGGAACCTTCCGAATCTTCACCGGAAATGGAATCTTGTGGAGCAGATCCTGGACAAGTCCAAAGGGACACAGCCACCCACAGATAAACCGCCCAAAGAAAGCGCCGAATGCCATCAGGAAACCAATGACATAAAAAGAGAACTGGTATTTCCGGCTGCCCAGCACCGCCTGAAGAGAACCAATCGGGCAGGAACCCAATGCTCCCGGACAGGAATAGCAGTTTAACCCCGGCACACACAGATTTTTTGTACTTCCTTTAAAAATAGTCCCACCCAGAAACCCATTTACATAGCCATTTGAAAGAGCCGTAAATGCGATCTGTACAACGAGACGTATATGATTCCTTAATTTTGTAAATATTCCCATTTTACGCCTCCTTATCCGATTCCAATACATTCCAGGCATATATTGGTTGCCTTTTGAAACACGGTAGCTGCCTCCCCGTTAAGTACGCCGACAATGAGGAATACTGCGGCTGCGCATATGATAACAAGGGCTGCTTTGTTTTCTTTTAAAAATTTTACCATCTGTTTTCCTCCAAACTGATTAATTGTGGCAGGTTTTAGTATAACATTCCCAGGTAAAAGTTGCAAGTTTAGACAAAACCAGGGGGCATCTGTGACAGATGCCCCCTGGTTACTCCCGTTATTGATATGATAAAAATCCAATGTCCATCATGGAAAGCCCTACCTGACTTCTCAATAAGTAATCCCAGCTCGTGAAAGATAAACTTAGTCCGGCATTTGCTAAATCCTGTATACCGCTCTGCGTAAATCCACCCAACGAAGATTCCAGAATAAAGTATACATTTGAGTTTCTAGTATAATCTGATGCGTTAAATTCTGCAGATGCCTCAAACCCTGCATAATAATCATTAAAAATAAATATAAATTCTGGTCTGACAACATTTGATCGAACGGTTTCAACACTCATTGAAAATGATGCTTGTGAATCAGAATTACTTAAAACTCCTATAAAATCAAACTTATCGTAATCACTTTCATAAACGATTGCAAATGTATATCCCGACTCTCGATCCACATATTTTATAAAACGGTTTCCTGAACTATTCATACCACCATAAGTCAATATATAATTTTTCAATATTGTGTGATTTTGAGCAATATTAATTCTTCTTTGTACCGTAAAAGTACAAGAAGCTGAATAGCCACCGTCTGCCGTTTTAACCGTTACAACTGCTGTTCCAGCAGCTATAGCCCGAACATTTCCGTTATTATCTACAGAAATTATTCCTTGATTAGAACTTCCCCATATCAACCCTTTATTATTGGCATTTTGTGGATACACAATCGCGTTTAATTTTGTTGTATCTCCTTCTTTTAATAAAAGGGTTGATTGACTTAACTGAACGCTGCTAACCTTCACTATACTGGGTGCTTTTGTTTTTACCGTTATTTTGCAATAATATTTCTTTCCAGCCACCTTTGCTGTAATAGTTGTACTACCGCTCTTTTTTGCTGTTACTTTACCTTTTGAAGTTACATTAGCAACTGTTGGTTTACTACTATTCCAGGTAACTTTCTGTTTTGTTCCATTTAATTTTAAGTTACAGGATGCACCTATATTTAATGTACTACTTTTTAAATTTAATGATGGTAATTCTACGGTAACATTGCTTGTATATTTTTTACCGTTGACCTTAGCGGTAATTACTGCTTTTCCCTTAGAACGTGCAGTAACCTTTCCTTTTTTGTTCACGTAGGCAACTTTTGACTTATTCGATGTCCACTTCACTTTACTCTTAGTCCCGTTAACTTTCAGCGTTTTGCTCTGTCCTTTAATTAGCGTTACTTTTTTGGAACTAATTTTTACACTGGCAGCCTGCACCTCACAAACATTTTGACTTGCTGGCATTGCTTCAGGAACAGCGTTAAAAAATACTACTGCAACCGCAACTCCAGCCAACAGCCCTCTCACCTTTTTTCTTGCATTGTTCATAACTCTTCCTCCTAAATTTAGTATACATAAAAACACGAACTATTTAATGAAAATTAACTAATAGATTCTAGTCCTATTTATTTATTAGTTGTGTTTTACTATATGGACAATAATACTACAATTTACATATTTTGTCATCTGAAATCAACATTTATTTACTATTTTTCATACATTTTAAATTTTGATATCATAGATATCTAAACACTTAAAAATTCTGTAATAAAATATACATTTTAGAGAATATAGCGTACGATATTTTTAACATTCAAAGTAAAAAAACTTCATGTCTGTCTCCATCAGAAACAAACATAAAGTCCCATAATAATATTTATTTAATTTATTCGATCTCTTCCCAGTTATGGTAGACATACTGTACATCATCATCTTCATCCAGAAGATCTAACGTCTTCTGCAGGTTCTTCACTGCTGTCTCATCTGTCAGTTCCACATAATTTTGCGGAATCATAGTCACTTCTGCTTCTGCCATCTGAATGCCTTCTTTTTCCAATACTTCCCGGACGTTACTGAATTCATCCGGGTCTGTGATGATCTCATAGCTGTCTTCTTCTTCCTGGAAGTCTTCAGCACCTGCATCCAGTGCTATCATCATCAGATCGTCCGCATCCATATCACATTCTTCTTTGTCAATGATGATCTGGCCCTTTTTATCAAAGCTGTAGGATACACATCCCGGCGTCCCGATGCTTCCGCTTCCTTTTGTAAAAGCACTTCTTACATTGGCTGCGGTACGGTTTTTATTATCGGTTAGTGCATCTACAATAATGGCAATTCCGTTTGGTCCATATCCTTCATAGGAAACGTATTCATAGTTAACTGCGTTGGCATCGCCGGCTGCTTTCTTAATTCCTCGGTCAATGGTATCATTGGGCATGTTATTGGCTTTGGCTTTGGCAATTACATCACGAAGTCTGCTGTTATTATCCGGATCTGCACCGCCTTCTTTTACGGCAACCGCAATTTCTCTTCCGATAATGGTGAAAATCTTGCCTTTCGCAGCATCATTTCTTTCCTTTTTGTGTTTAATATTGGCAAATTTTGAATGTCCTGACATCTTGATTACTCCTTTTATCTTTCTTTTATCTTTAATTATTCTTCTGTAATTTCTTTTGGAACTTCTTCCTTTAATTTACTGACTCTCACTTTTTGTATTGTTTTATTGGCAACGCTCAGAATTTTGAACGCGTAGCCGCTTTCTATTATTTCCGAGTCTTCCTTTTCATCCGGTATTTTATCCAGGCGATAGATCAGATAGCCATTAAGTGTTTCAAAGTCATCTGACTGAAGCTCGATATGAAGTATTTCTTCCACATCTTCCAGGGGTGTCATACCATCCATAATATAATTTCCATCCGGCTGTTCCTCGATTAATATTTCGTCAAGGTCATACTCATCCAGGATATTTCCCACAATCTCTTCCAGGATATCCTCTAACGCGATCAATCCCGCTGTCTGTCCATACTCATCCGCAACGATTACCATCTGAAGCTTTTTAGACTGCATACTCTGGAACAGAAGGTTGATATTTCTGGTCTCCGGTATGAATACTGCCGGCCGGATTAATTCCGGAATATCCTTCACTGCCCAGTTATCATATTTGTTTTTTGTATGAAAACGCATGGCATCTTTTAAGTGCAGGATACCTGTAATATTATCAATATTGTCCTGAAATACGGGAAATCTGGAATTTGTACTGTCCAGCATAAACTGCAGGCTTTCCTTCAGGGTCTTTTCCTCATTCACTGCAATAATATTTTTTCTGTGAGTCATGATATCCTGGGCTTCTTTATCCCTGAATTCAAATATATTCGTAATCATCTCTGCTTCGCTGGCTTCCAGGACACCCTGTTCATGACCTTCGTTCACCATTGAGATAATTTCCTCTTCCGTTACATCATCCTGCAGCTTTTTCGGGTCAATCCCAAATAGCCGGACAATTACATTTACAACTGCTGTAAATAAATATGTAACAGGACTAAACAGAACCACAATTATATGCACAAGTGCTAACTGTCCAAATGCCCATTTCCTGCAATAATGCGCTCCCAGTTTTTTCGGAAGCAATATGCCAAATGTATACAAGAGAAAAAGCATACAGATCACTGCCAGAAACATGTATAGTAATTGATAAAGACCACCAGGCAGAATTTGCCCAAGACCAGTTTTGTCCAGCAGCAGTTTCCACAATGCAGATGCAGGACGCAGCAGTACACCGCCTGCCAGCATACACAAAAGTGTCGTTGTGACCTGAATTGTACCAATAAGCCGCTCCGGAGCCGCCTTGGCGCGCAGAAGCATTCGGGCTTTACCGCTGCCCTGTGCTTCGTCCCGCTCCAATTCGCCTTCATTCAATGCCTGAACGGCAGATCCAAATCCAAATAATACTGCATCCAGCACTATAAATATTAAAAAAACGATGAATCCTGTCGCAGGACTCCCACCACTATCCATTTGTAAAAAAACTCCTTCTTGTTGTACGTCCAGAACCTTCACAGTTACCAAACAGTTACTTATCACTAGAAAATATATCATCTTCCCGGGAATTAGTCAAGTTATGTAGATAATTCCAGACTGATTTTAAGTGCCCGGTCTACCTGACGTAAGATTTCCATATCCAGATGACACACCCTGTCTTTTAAACGTTTTTTATCGATTGTACGAAGCTGTTCCAATAAAATTACCGAATCTTTTACAATTGCATATTTTCCGGCATCAATTTCCACATGGGTTGGCAGCTTCGCCTTATTCATCTTTGATGTAATTGCAGCACAGATTACAGTTGGGCTGTGCTTATTTCCAATGTCGTTCTGAATAATCAGAACCGGTCTTATTCCCCCTTGTTCGGACCCTATTACCGGCCTCAGGTCCGCATAAAAAATATCTCCGCGTTTAATAATCACACATTTCACACTCCGATTCATACGTTATGGTTAATTAAAGATTAACTCTAGTATTTCCATATTCTTCATGAGTATGCATTTTTGTGTATGTAACTTATCGGGAATTATTCTTCAAAATAATCCCTTGTCAACACAATCTCCCCTTTGTGGACATAGATCCTGGGTATCCGTTTTCCAATATCACAGACGAATTCATACGGAAAACGTCCGCAGATACTGCTCAAATCTTCTACCGGCAGGATTGCCCCCTCGCTCTCCCCAAAAAGCGTAACTTCATCCAATTCCTTTGCTTCATCAATATCACTGATATCCACCATAAACTGATCCATGCAGACTCTCCCCAGAATCGGCGCTTTTTTTCCATGGATCAGAACCCAGCCCTTCCCTGACAGGCTGCGCGGATAACCATCTCCATATCCCACCGGAATCGTGGCTACCTTTGTTTTCTTCTCTGTTACAAAGGTACCACCATAACTGACAGGAATTCCTGCTTCTAATTCCTTTATGTAAACAATATGGCTCTTGAGCTGCATTACAGGCTTAAGCGGAACCTTTTCCTTCTTTACTTCCGAAGAAGGATATATTCCGTAAATACTGATACCCGGACGCACTGCATCCATATTCGCTTCCGGAAGATCGATAATCCCTGCACTGTTGCTGCAATGTTTCAGGGGTATCCTGATACCAGCAGCAGACAATTGTTCTAAAAAGTCCTGATAGCGGGCTAACTGCCCCCAGGCACTGGTCTTATCTGCTTCATCCGATCTGGCAAAGTGGGTAAACAGCCCTTCTATCTTAAGGTTTGGTAATTTTGCAATTTCCAGGATCACTTCTATACTCTCTTTTGTGTCTGTAAATCCGATTCTGCTCATTCCCGTGTCCAGTGCCAGGTGGATATTAACCGTCTTTCCCTGTCTGGCTGCTTCTTCTGACAAAGCTTTCGCTGTTTCCAGTTTAAAGACCACAGGACGTATATCAAGCCTCACCAGCATCTCGTTATGCTCTTCAAATGTATATCCTAAAATAAGAACCGGCTTTTGGATTTGGTTTCTTCTGAGGATCTGAGCCTCTTCCGCAGTTGCAACAGCAAATCCCCATATATAATGATAGTCTTCCACCAGTTTAGCCACCGGAACAGCTCCATGGCCGTATCCATCGGTTTTTACCACCGCAATCATTTTCGTTTCGGGATTTATATTTGCTCTCATGTTCTTAAAGTTTTCTTCTACGGCATCCAGGCTGATGACAGCGCAGACCCTGCTATATTTCTGCATGTTCCTTTTCTCCTCTGATCAGTATTTCCTGTAAGCCTTCAATGATATCTGTTGCCAGCATAGCATAGGCACCACATCTGTCCCTTGCTGCATCACCTGACATGCCGTGGAGATAGACTCCCAGTCTTGCTGCTTCCGGCTCCGGCATTTTCTGAGCCATCAATCCGGCTATAATACCCGTCAGTACATCCCCGGAACCGCCCACTGCCATGCCGTTGTTTCCGCTTTGGTTCACATAGACTCCATGCCCGTCTGATACAATTGTCCTTGCATCCTTCAAAACGCAGATGACTCCATGAGTCGATGCATAAGTACACGCTGTTTGAAATAGGTTATCCAGAACATCTTTTTTTCCCGTATGGCAGAGTCTGCTCATTTCGCCCACATGAGGCGTCACCACTGCCGGACGTTTCCGATCGTCTAAAGGCTGTGGATTTTCTGCCAGCAGATTCAGGCCGTCCGCATCAATCAAAAGCGGCTTATCCTGTAGTTTTACAAGAAGTTCCAGCATTTTACGCTTATCTGCTTTCTTTCCAATTCCGGGTCCAAATACAATCACATCTGCCCACTCTGCTGCTTCTTCTAACTGCTCATGCCTGAAATCACAGGTATCATAAGTGGTAAGAATTGCTTCCGGCAGCATAGTCTGAAGCATGGTACGGTTACTTTCTTCCGTGAAGATCTGTACCAGTCCCGCCCCTGTCTTATATGCTGCCTTTGCCGATAAAAAAGCTGCCCCGCACATATTTAAAGATCCAGCCACTACAAGAACCTTTCCGTAAGTGCCCTTATTGGAATACGCTAATCTGGGAGGCAGCAGCTGCAAATCCCTTTCGGTGTAAGAGACGACATCCGGCAGCTGATTTTCAAAACCATCCACGGTTATTCCTATATCCTTCACACTGACGCTCCCGGCATACTCTGTTCCAGGATATAAGACGTGGCCGATCTTTTTAAATGCAAACGTTACAGTCTTATCTGCCCTGACCGCCGTTCCCATCACTTTTCCGGTATCTGCACTGACTCCGGAAGCAATATCCACCGCCAGGATGGCTGCCTTTGACTGATTCATATAACCGATCACTTCCGCGTAAGAACCTTCTATATTTCTGGATAGACCTACTCCAAACATAGCGTCTACTATACTAGTATATTCACCTACCCCCAACTTACTTACAAAAATCACACCATATTTTTCGCAGATATTCTTCTGTAATCTGGTTTCTTGTGTACAAGATGCCTCTTTTCCCGCAAAATATACGGAAACTGCTATCCCTCGCAGATGCAGCAGCCTTGCAATGGCGAATCCATCGCCTCCGTTATTGCCGCTTCCGCACACAACCAGGACATTTTTAAGGTCAAAGCTGCCATCTGTCAGCTCTTCTGTACAAGCCAATGCCGCCCGCTCCATTAAAACCATGGACGGAACCCCAAATTTCTCGATGGTAGTCTGATCACATCGTTTCATCTCTTCTGCTGTTACCAGATATTCCATATTTATCACCTACTTTCAAACAAGCTCAAACGCAAAACAACGCGTAAAAATATCTCTCTGATATCCTCCTACGCGTTATTCTGACCATTTCCTTATTCTTTAATTTCATGTTCCTTTTCATAACGGTTAATGTTATAGGATAACTGCATCAGGCTCTCAGAAAGATGTACATTTTCCACGATTACATCTTCCGGCAGGCGCAGATCAATATGAGCAAAATTCCAGATTGCCTTCACTCCATTCTCAATCAGAAGATTTGCCATCTGTTCAGCGTTTTCCTTCGGCAGCGTCAGCGCTGCTATCTTAATCTCATTATCCCTGACAAACTGCGGAAGATCATCTGTCATCCGAATCGCAATTCCACGTACCGTCACGCCCTGAAGCCTTGGATTCACATCAAAGATACCTTTGATCCAGAACCCGCGCTTTTCAAACTTCACATAGTTTGCCAATGCCTGTCCAAGATTGCCGGCACCTACGATAATCATATTATAAGTTTTATCCAGGCCCAAAATCTTTCCTATCTCATTATAAAGATACTTCACGTTATAACCATATCCCTGTTGTCCAAAACCGCCAAAGTTATTTAAATCCTGCCGGATCTGAGATGCTGTCACCTGCATGCGGTCGCTCAAATCATTCGAAGATATGCGCTCCACACCATCCTCCAGCAAATCTCCCAGGTAACGGTAATAACGAGGCAGCCTTTTAATGACGGCTTTTGAAATTTCTTTTTCCTCCACAATACCATCCTCCAAATGCATAATCTCGTTTACTCTTTAATATAAACATTATAACGAATTGTGAATTTCATGTCAAACTATTATGGCAGAAAATACAAAATTTCCTGTTAAACAGGCTCTTTGACCCATTCTCACCACAAAGACAGGTGTCCTGACGGACTTCCGGCTATAACTGGATTGTTACGAAAATATCGTAGATCGCTTTAATCGCCGTCTCAAAATCTTCATTGCGCACGCCAATAATTATATTCAATTCACTGGAACCCTGGTCGATCATCTTCACGTTAATATTTGCATGGGCTAACGCAGAGAATATTCTGCCTGCGGTGCCTCTTGTAGAACGCATTCCCCTGCCTACCACTGCAATAAGTGCCAGATCTGACTCTAAATCAATGTAATCCGGGTGTACACTTCTCTGGATACCCTGAAGTACCTTTTGTTCTTTTTCTTCAAATTCTGACTGATGTACAAATACCGTCATGGTGTCAATACCGGAAGGCATATGTTCAAATGAGATATCATTTTCTTCGAATACTCCAAGAACTTTCCGCCCGAATCCAATTTCCGCATTCATCATATCTTTTTCTATATTGATAGCTGCAAAACCCTTTTTACCTGCGATACCGGTGATGGTATATTTGGGTTTATGGCAGGTGTGTGCAACAATCAGCGTACCCTTTTCCTGGGGAGCATTGGTATTTTTAATATTAATGGGGATTTCTGCTTTGCGGACCGGGAAAATAGCATCCTCGTGAAGAACGGTAGCGCCCATATAAGCAAGCTCTCTTAATTCACGGTATGTAATGGTCTCGATTACCTCAGGATCCTCGATAATCCTTGGGTCAGTTACCAGGAATCCGGAAACATCTGTCCAGTTCTCATACAGGTCTGCCTGAATGGCTTTTGCAACGATGGAACCGGTCACATCCGATCCACCTCTGGAAAATGTTTTTACAGATCCGTCCGGCTTTGCACCATAAAATCCGGGAACAACTGCCTTTTCTGTATC
Organism: uncultured Robinsoniella sp.; assembly: GCA_900540475.1. Taxonomy (GTDB): domain Bacteria; phylum Bacillota; class Clostridia; order Lachnospirales; family Lachnospiraceae; genus Robinsoniella. The sequence goes on from UQGG01000019.1 coordinate 70,590, forward strand.
TTTTAATCTTTCAGCCAGTTCTTTATCTGTTTTCGCTTCATCAAAATTTCCGTTTTCATCGAAGAAAATAACTTGTGCAGCATCCACAAACTCATAGCCCAGATAATTTGCCATAATGATACCGTTTAAGTACTCTCCCCTGGAAGCTGCATAGTTGCTGCCTGCTTTTTTCTCAAAATTTTCGTGAATTACCTGAAATTCGTCATCTAATGAAAGCTCCAGTCCAAGTCCTTTTATAATTTCGTTATAGCGTTCTTTTATTTTATCCAGTTTTGCGGTAAACTTCTTGCCTGATTCTGCAATATCATAGCATTCATAAAGCATATCCGTAACTTTAATATCACTTGAGAAGCGTTTACCCGGTGCGGATGGTATGACATATCTTCTCGCTTCATCTGCGCGGATAATGTCGGCTACCTTTTGAAACTGCTCTGCGTTTGCTAATGAACTGCCGCCAAATTTTACTACTTTCTTCATTACCAATTTCCTCCTCTTGTATCTCCATAAACGTAACAATATCCCTATATTATCGCAAATCATGCATAAAGTCCAGTATTTTTGAAGAAATCTATTTGCAAAACCCGGAATATCTATTATAATAGTTTCTGATAAATATTAGAATGTATTTGAAAATTCATTCTAGAAAGATTAGGTGAATTACTTATGATACTAGCATGTCAGAACATAAGCAAAGCATTTGGGACAAGCGAAATAATCAAAAATGCTTCCTTCCATATAGAAGACCGTGAAAAAACAGCAATCGTGGGAATTAACGGAGCCGGTAAATCAACTCTCCTGAAAATCATTATGCAGGAAATGCCGGCGGATTCGGGTGAAGTGATCATTACCCGGGGAAAATCCATCGGATACCTGGCACAGCACCAGTCTGTTACAAACGAAAATACAATTTATACAGAGTTATTGGAAGTAAAACGGGATGTTATAGAACTGGAACAGCGGATTCGGACTATGGAGCAGGAAATGAAAACACTGGAAGGCGCCAGGCTGACGGAAATCCTGGAAACCTACAATCGTCTTACCATGGAATTTGAACACAAAAACGGTTATGCCTACAAAAGTGAACTTGTAGGGGTCTTAAAGGGTCTTGGCTTTACCGAAGATGAATTTGACAAACCCATCAATACCCTGTCCGGAGGCCAGAAAACCCGTGTGGCTCTGGGTAAGCTGCTCCTCTCGAACCCGGACATTATTCTTCTGGATGAGCCTACCAACCACCTGGATATGAATTCCATCGCATGGCTGGAAACATACCTGTTAAATTATAACGGAGCCGTCATCATCGTTGCACATGACCGCTATTTCTTAAACCGTGTTGTGACGAAAGTAGTGGAAATTGATAACGGTGAGGTTACCACTTTCCTTGGAAATTATACAGACTATGCCCAGAAACGGGCGATGATCCGGGATGCGAAGTTAAAGGCATACCTGAACCAGCAGCAGGAAATCAAGCATCAGCAGGAAGTCATCACAAAGCTGAAATCCTTCAACCGGGAAAAGTCCATCCGCCGTGCGGAAAGCCGGGAAAAAATGTTGGATAAGATTGAAGTCCTGGACAAACCGGTAACGGAAACTTCTGAGATTCACATAAAGCTGGAGCCAAAGATCTTAAGCGGAAATGACGTACTGACTGTGGAGGGTCTTAAAAAATCTTTTGACGGCAACACCCTTTTTCGGGATCTGGATTTTGAAATCAAACGCGGCGAAAAGGTCGCAATTATCGGCAACAACGGCACCGGCAAAACAACCATTTTAAAAATCATCAACGGCGTAATCCAGGCGGATGCTGGAAAGTTCACCCTGGGAAGCAAAGTGCACATTGGATATTACGATCAGGAACACCATGTATTACACATGGAGAAAACTTTATTTGAAGAACTTTCCGATGCATATCCCAACCTGACCAATACGGAAATCCGCAATATCCTTGCTGCATTTCTCTTTACCGGAGATGACGTCTTTAAACGGATCAAGGATTTGAGCGGCGGCGAACGGGGACGTGTCTCCCTTGCGAAGCTGATGCTTTCAAAAGCCAATTTCATTATCCTGGATGAGCCTACCAACCATCTGGACATTGTATCAAAAGAAATCTTAGAAAATGCGCTGAATCAATATACCGGAACAGTCCTGTATGTATCCCATGACCGTTATTTTATCAACCAGACGGCAACCCGTATCATGGACCTGACCGGTAATACTCTAGTTAATTATATCGGCAATTACGACTATTACCTGGAAAAGAAAGACGAACTGACAAGAATCTATGCTGCTTCTTCCACTGCCACTGAGGGTACATCGGAAGATGACAACCAGGCAAAGCTGGATTGGAAACAGCAAAAAGAAGAACAGGCACGGATCCGCAAGCGCCAGAATGATTTAAAGAAAACAGAAGAGCGCATTCACCAGCTGGAAACCAGAGATGGGGAAATTGATGAACTGCTGACAAAGGAAGAAATCTACACGGATGTGGAAAAATGCTTATCTTTAAATATGGAAAAAGCTGCGATTCAGGAAGAGCTGGAAACACTTTATGAAGCCTGGGCGGAGCTGGCTGAATAGCAGACGCTGGTTATAAAAGATTATATTTGGGTTTCGCTGAGTAAGGACGCTTTGTAGATGTAAGTAGTGTACGGAAAGCGAAGGGGGCGGAGGAAGCGTATAGCAGAGCTGTGTATTTTCTTAGCTTCCCGGAGTGTTTTTTGGCGGATAGTATTCGACTGGCTCCCATCGGATACTAAGCGGGTACTGAACCGAGAAATGCATCAGGATTTCTCGGTGAATGCCCGCGTGCCGCCAAAAAGGACTTCGGAAAGGTTAGAAAATAACAGTTCTGCGTTAAGCTGACAGAGTCCATGCAATTTTCCTACTCCAATCTTTCCGGACACTACCTATATTACACAAAGCGTCCTTAATCAGCAAAACCCCAAAATAATGCATTTAATGATAGTACTAATGTAGTAAGTCCCACAGCCCACATTTCCACTCTACAAATCAAACAACGAAAGCTGAGTATACTGGGGCTGGTTCATTTTTTCTTTCATTAATTTCGAATAACTGCCGGACAGCCCATATTTTTCTTTTAATTCATTTACCATCTGGTAAAGCTGATTTTTATATGTCTTTGGCGCTCCTCCTGTTTGATACAGGGCTTGCAGCGGCTCATACAAATCAGGAAAATCCTTAGAAATAAAGTCAAAAAATATATTCCGCGTCTTTCCCCGGAGATACAGCGTTCCCGGCAGTACATAACCCACCTGACTCTCTTTTGCCATCTCGTAAAGGGCATCTACATTTTGACGGCTGTCTGTGAGATAAGGAATAATGGGCATAAAATGAAGTCCTGTGGATGCATTAGTTTTGGAAAACTCTTTCAGCATCTGAAACCGTTTGATGGATTCTGCCCCATTAGGTTCTATTTTTTTACGTATTCCCTCATCCATACAGGTAATCGTTGCCGCAACATTTACATATGTGATCTCTGCCAGTTCTGCAATCAGGTCATAATCCCGGAGAATCAGATCTGATTTTGTTGAAATAATACACGGTGTCTTATATCGGATCAATAGCTTTAGAATTTCCGGCATTTGTTGATAAATGCACTCTGCCGGCTGGTAGCTGTCTGTTACCCCTCCGATATTTACGACTTCCCGCTTCCAGTTCGGGGAACTCAATTCCTTTTCCAACTGCTCTGCAATATTGGTTTTTACATATATTTCTTCAAAATAATCACCCGATCCCAGATATTGATTGGAATACATGGCATAGCAATATCTGCATTCATGTTCGCATCCCCGATAGATATTCAGATCCCATCCATAGGGAATCTTCCGTTTTAATTTGTTGCAAGCAGATGCACAGGTGATTTCTTTGTAAACTGCCATACTCTACCTCCCAAAAAAGGCATATCAAAATTCAACAGAATCTGATATGCCTTTTGTAACTTTTACATTTGTTCCAGTTCTACGCGTACTGCTTTGATGAAATCCTGGCTGTTTAAAACAACCGGATTAGGCGTGCTGGTAATCAGCGCTAAATCCTTTGTCATCTTGCCGTCTTCGATAGTCTTTACCGTGGCTTTTTCCAGTTTGTCAGCGAATTCCATCAATTCGTTATTTCCATCCAGCTCGCCACGTTTACGAAGTGCACCCGTCCACGCAAAGATGGTAGCAACGGAATTTGTAGAAGTCTCTTCACCTTTTAAGTGCTTGTAATAATGTCTCTGAACGGTACCATGTGCAGCTTCGTATTCAAAGAAGCCTTCCGGAGATACCAGTACGGATGTCATCATTGCAAGTGATCCAAAAGCGGAGGAAACCATATCGCTCATTACATCACCGTCATAATTTTTACAAGCCCAGATGTAACCGCCTTCGGATTTCATAACGCGGGCAACCGCATCATCAATCAGTGTGTAGAAATAGGTAATGCCTGCTTCTTCAAACTTTTTCGTATATTCTGCATCAAAGATTTCCTGGAAGATATCTTTGAATGTATGGTCATACTTCTTTGAAATTGTATCTTTGGTAGCAAACCAGAGATCCTGTTTGGTGTCAAGGGCATAATTAAAGCAGCTCTTAGCAAAACTTTCAATGGAATCATTTACATTGTGCATGCCCTGAAGGATGCCTGCCCCTGTAAAATCATGAATCAGCTCTCTGGATTCATTGCCGTCTTTATCTGTATAGACAAGCTCAGCCTTACCTGCTCCTGGTATTTTCATTTCCGTAGCTTTATATACATCTCCGTAAGCATGTCTGGCAATTGTGATGGGCTTTTTCCAATTCTTCACACATGGTTCAATTCCTTTTACGATAATTGGGGTACGAAATACCGTTCCGTCTAAGATTGCACGGATGGTTCCATTCGGACTCTTCCACATTTCTTTTAAATTGTATTCCGGCATTCTGGCAGCATTTGGCGTAATGGTAGCACATTTCACTGCTACGCCGTATTTCTTCGTTGCATATGCACTGTCAAATGTCACCTTGTCATCTGTTTCATTGCGGTGTTCCAGTCCCAAATCATAATATTCAGTATTGAGTTCAATAAACGGATTCAGTAACTCATCCTTGATCATCTGCCAAAGAATTCTGGTCATTTCATCTCCATCCATCTCTACCAACGGTGTCTTCATCTGAATTTTGCTCATGCTTGTCCTCCATTTTCATCTAAAATGTTTTCTATCTTGTAATGATTCATGTTATGAATAGTATTCATAATATGCAGTGTAGCCAGTTCATCTGCTTTATCCGGATTCCGCTCACGGATCGCTTCCAATATCTGTCGGTGTTCATAAGTGGACTTCTCCGCCCTCTCCTCATGCTTCAGCGCCAGCTTGCGGGCTCTTTGCACATAGTGGTGGAAATCCGACAACAAATGTTCCAGCATCTTACTCTGGCAGGCTTCATATAAAGTTTCATGAAACTTGCTGTCTAACGAAAATAATTGTTCATAATGTTTTTGTTTCTCATGGAACTCCGCCAACATTATGATTTCTTCCAAATGCTCCAGCTCTTTTGGAGTAATGGACTCTGCCGCCATTCTGGCACACAGCCCTTCCAGCCTTGCACGGATCATATAAATATCCTTCACATCCGCGGGAGTAATTCCGGTCACATAAGCACCTTTATTGGGTACAATCTTTACCAGGCCTTCCAGCTCCAGCTGCCTTAAGGCTTCCCGCACCGGAGTGCGGCTTACGCCCAGTTCAGCACCAATGGCTGTTTCCCGCAGTTCTTCTTCCTGCCGGTATCTGCCATTTAAAATATCTTCCCGTATAGTGTGGAACACTCTTCCACGAAGCGAATATTTATCATTTACTTCTTTAAGCATTTCATGATTACTCAAAATGTTTCCTCCTGCCCTGCCTACTATACTAAAACAAAATTCAATTTTTTGCAACAGTCATCAATGACTTTTATCAGTTCATTGTCAGTAATTACTGTTACACGGCCGTCTTCGTACTCTTTATCCACCCAGGTTTTAACCATTTCCACAAGAGGTGTGTCCTTTGACAGGCGTTTTTCTTCCGGCAGACGATAATATGTATTAATCCAATGAGCAATTCCAGCCAGTCCGGATGTGTTGGAAACAGCAACCAGTACCGGGCGGTTCAGGAATTTTTCCGTATCAAATATATTGTAGATCTCTTCATTTTTTAACAGTCCGTCAGCGTGTATTCCGGCTCTTGTCACATTAAAATTCTGTCCTACAAACGGTGTTCTGGAAGGAATGTGATAGCCGATCTCTCTCTGGTAGTAATCAGCCATTTCCGTAACAACAGTGGTATCCATACCATCCAGAGTTCCCCGGAGCTGTGCATACTCAAATACCATTGCTTCGATTGGTGTATTTCCGGTACGTTCCCCGATTCCAAACAGGGAACAGTTTACGCCTGCAGCACCGTACAGCCATGCAGTTGTAGAGTTGCTCACCGCTTTGTAAAAATCATTGTGTCCATGCCATTCAATTAATTCAGAAGGCACGCCTGCATGTGTCATGATACCATAAATAATTCCCTGTACGGATCTTGGAATCACGGCACCGGCATAGTTCACGCCATAGCCCATGGTATCACAGCAGCGTACTTTAATTGGTATCTGGTACTCTTCCATCAGTTTCATTAATTCCAGACAAAAAGGAATTACATAACCATAAATATCGGCACGGGTAATATCCTCCAGATGACATCTTGGACTGACACCGGTCTCCAGGCATTCCTTGATAACACTGAGATAATGTTCCATAGCCTGCTTTCTTGACATCTTCATTTTGTAGAAGATATGGTAATCCGAACAGCTCACCAGTATACCGGTTTCTTTCATTCCCAGATCTTTGACTAATTCAAAATCCTTTTTGCTGGCACGGATCCAGCTGGTGACTTCCGGAAATTTGTACCCTCGTTCCATACATTTATAGACAGCGTCTCTGTCCTTTTTGCTGTATAAGAAAAATTCGGATTGACGAATCTTACCGTTAGGTCCGCCCAGTTTGTGAAAATAATCGAATAATGTCACAATCTGTTCTGTGGTATAAGGTGCGCGGGACTGCTGCCCATCACGAAACGTAGTATCTGTAATCCAGATTTCCTCCGGCATGTGGTGGGGCACGATACGGTCATTGAAGGCAATCTTCGGCACTTCATCATAAGGAAACAGGTTACGGAATACATTTGGCGTTTCTACGTCAACTAAATGATACATATGCTCTTCTAACTGCAGCAAGTTTGTGTGGGAATCCATTTTAACGCGTCGATTATCCATGATTCAATCTCTCCTAAGGGTTTATTTTGTATCATTGTATACAATCATACACGTATTGTCAATAGGGAAAAGATTTTTTTTAAAAAAACCTATTCCTCTTTCGCCCACCCAAATGCATACTTCACGGCTTTATCCCATCCTTTGATTTTCTTAAGCCGCTCTTCTTCAGGCATCCCAGGCTTAAAGACACGGTCTACCTGCCAGTTTTGGATAACGGATTCTTTGTTTGTCCAGTAATCCACTGCCAGTCCAGCCAGATATGCCGCACCCATGGCTGTGGTTTCCACGCAGTCCGGACGGTGCACCGGCGCCCCGATCATGTCCGACTGGAACTGCATCAGGAAATTATTAGCACTCGCTCCTCCATCTACTTTCAGCGCCCTCACTTCAATACCGGAGTCTGCTTCCATTGCTTTTAAGACATCGTTTACCTGATAAGCCAGAGATTCCAGGGTTGCCCGGATGATGTGGTACTTATTGACTCCTCTTGTAATCCCCACAATGCTGCCTCTTGCATATTGATCCCAATAGGGCGCACCCAGTCCGGTAAAAGCCGGAACCACATAACATCCATTGGTATCGTTCACCTTTCCAGCCATGTATTCAGAGTCCGAAGCCGAATCGATGAGATGCAGTTCGTCCCTTAACCATTGTATTGCGGCCCCAGCCACAAATATAGACCCTTCCAGGGCATAATTAACCGTGCCGTTTAGTCCCCAGGCTATGGTAGTAACCAGGCCATTGCTGGAAAATACAGGCGTCTCTCCCGTATTCATCAGCATAAAGCATCCCGTCCCATAGGTATTTTTAGCTTCCCCCGCCGTAAAACAGGTCTGTCCAAATAATGCTGCCTGCTGATCACCGGCTGCTCCTGCTATGGGTATCTCTCCGCCAAAGTAAGATGCATCCGCCATCCCGTATACACAGCTGGAAGGTACCGGCTTTGGCAGCATATTTACCGGAATCTGAAGTTCCTCCAGAATCTCTTCATCCCATTTCAGATCTTTTATATTAAAGAGCATGGTCCTTGAAGCATTGGAATAATCCGTCACATGAACGTGACCTTTCGTAAGCTTCCAGATTAACCACGTCTCTACCGTGCCAAATAAAAGTTCTCCCTGTTCAGCTCTTTTTCTGGCGCCCTCCACATTGTCCAGAATCCATTTGATCTTCGTCGCGGAAAAATAAGCATCTATAATCAGACCTGTTTTTTTCCGGTAAACTTCTGTCAAACCCTTATCTTTTAAAGTATCACAGTATTCAGACGTTCTTCTGCACTGCCAGACGATGGCATGATAAACAGGTGCTCCCGTTTTCTTATCCCATACAATGGCTGTCTCTCTCTGGTTTGTGATCCCAATCGCTGCAATATCCGCTGCAACCGCTCCGATTTTAGACATTGCCTCAACTGCTACACCCAGCTGGGATGACCAGATTTCATCTGCATCGTGCTCCACCCAGCCCGGTTTTGGGAAATACTGTGTAAACTCCTTTTGTGCAACACTGCAGACCTCACCTTTTTCATTGAATAAAATGCAGCGGTTACTTGTAGTCCCCGCATCCAGTGCCATAATATACTTTGCCATATCCATTACCTGCACATTTTAATTTCAAATGTTCCTTTCTGTTTTCCATTCCCGTTTGCTCTATTTTAACATACCGATTATGGTGATTCAAGCGCCATTGCCAAAGTCTGGCATCTCACGCCGTCATTGCCGCCTGATGCAGCGTTGCACAAATAATCCTGCCATAATAACGAAAAATGCAGCCCCAGCATTTATAATGCCTTGGCTGCACTCATTCCAGTCATCAATACATATAAATCATGTGATGCTGTCAGAAAGCAAATTTAATCCGCTTTCCATTATTTCAATAATTCCCCAATGTTAATCCGCCCCCACCCCTGCTGGTAGTGCGGGCGCCCAATATCATCACAGGTCTCTTTCAGCTTCATTTTCACTTCTACATTTGTCATCCCCGGTGAACTGCATAAAAGCAGCGCTACCGCCCCGGAAACGATAGGCGTTGCCATGGAAGTTCCGCTTTTGGTACAGTAGTATCCATTTCCAGCCACCTTCATATTGCTGCAGGAAACAATTCTGGAGCCGGGCGCTACAACATCCGGCTTGCAGACACATTCCCTTGTGGGGCCTCTGCCTGAATAGTACAGCTTTTCGTTGTTATAGCTTCCAACCTTCATAAAATCATCCGAAGATCCTACCGTAATTACTTTTTTACTATTTCCGGGCGCTGTAATAGACATTGGATCCGGTCCCATATTGCCGGCGGCAACCACCACTACAAGTCCCGCATCCCAAGCTCGTTCCACGCTGTCCACCAGCTTAAAATCTGCATCATTCCCTTCTCCTTCTGTTCCAACGGAAATGTTTAAGATCCGGATATTATACAGCTCTTTATTTTTAATGACCCAGTCAATTCCATCTAATACATCTCTTCTGTTTCCGCCGCCTTTGCGGTCCAATACCTTTAATGACATGACATGGCAGGCAGGCGCAATGCCTCTGTATCTGCCGCCTGACATTTTTCCATTCCCTGCGACAATACCAATAACGTGGCTGCCATGGGAACAATCGTCATACATGGATACTCTTCCTCCCACGAAATCACGGAAACAACAAATTCTATCTTTATAATCCGGGTGCGGATAAACCCCCGTATCTAATACCGCCACTCCAATCCCCTGGCCCAATATGCCTCTGCGGTGAACATTTTCTACATTTACTGACAATCTGGCACGATTCATTTCGCTTTACCCTTTTTTAACAGTATACGTAAAAATAAAAAGGTGGCTACTCTTCTTTCTTTTTCCGATGGGTTACAAAGTACATCATGCCGGCTCCGAAAGCCACCATGAAAATAGAAATAAACTGTGATGTTGACAGCATTCCTACATTTCCTCTCGGGTCATTGCGGAAGATTTCAACAATAAATCTACCCACACCATAAAGAATCAGATACATACTGATGACTTTACCGTCCTTTTTCTGCTTCCCGGCATACCAGATTAAAAATCCGGCTATCAGGAAATCCCCCAGGCTGGAAAAAATCTGGGTTGGAAGCAGAGAAACCCCATTGGGAGCAAATTCAGAGTTATGGAATACGATTCCGATTGGGCAATCAGTCTCACGTCCATAGCAGCAGCCCGCAAGCAGACAGCCAATCCTTCCAAATCCCTGTCCTATGGATACCGACGGAACTATTAAATCCATATACTTTAAAAAATTCAGCTTTTTAAATCTGCTGTATACATAAAGTATGAGAATTCCTCCAATGATACCACCGTATACCACAAATCCGTAAGCCAGATCCGACCATAAGTTTTTGGAATGAATGATGCTGTTCCATTCGGTTATTATGTATAGAATCTTTGCCCCCAGCATTCCGCCTACAATGCAGAGCAATCCCATGTTAAAAACGATATCCTTATCTAATCCATGCTTTTCAGCTCGTTTCATGCCAATCAGTATCGCAGCTAGAAATCCAATTCCGATCATTAAACCGTAGCCGTGAATGGTGATTGGTCCAATTGAAAATAAATCCGGTCTCACTTAATCTACCTCTCTTCTGTCTCAGTATAAATATTAAAATCCTGTAATTGTTCAGAACCTTCCCAGTTACAAGACTTGCATAATATGATTAGTATAACATAGGAATCACATTTTTCCCATATCTTATTAAAAAACATTAGAATTGGAGATCATATGCCCAAAATTGAAATGCAAAACAAAATATACTCCAACGACTTCTATGACCTTGTCGTTGCGTATCAGGGTACAGAAGAAAATCTTTCCAGAGACTTTCCTTTATTGGGATCTCAGGCGGTGGGCGGGGGCTATGCGATTTTGCATGTGGATAAGACATTATTTCCAAGCAGTGTGCTCTCTACCGTAGGATACACCACTATTCCGAAACTTTATACCACCTTAGACAGCACCAGTCTGGAGGTTTCCGGAATCCTGAGAACACAAAATCAGCCTATTTTAAATCTGAAAGGAGAAAATATCCTGATGGGCTTTATCGATACCGGCATTGACTATACGCTGGACACCTTTCGAAAGTCTGACGGGTCAACAAGGATTCTCGGCATGTGGGATCAGACAGAAAGAACCGATGATCCCCCCGATGAGCTTTTCTATGGAAAAATATATACTCGAGATGATATTAATACAGCCCTTGCCTCTGATAACCCCATAAGTATCGTTCCCGAAACCGATGAAAACGGACATGGTACCTTTCTAACCGGTGTCGCCGCCGGAAGTGCAGACCCGGATCAGGATTTTGTGGGTGCCGCCCCTATGAGTGATATTGCCGTTGTAAAATTAAAAACCGCCAAACAGTATTTGAAGGATTTTTTCTTTGTCGCGGAAGATGCTCTGGCATTTCAGGAGTCAGACATCATGACGGGGATCTACTATCTCTATAATCTCGCAATTGAAAACAATATGCCTCTTGTGATCTGCATCGCTCTTGGCAGCAACCAGGGCGATCATTCCGGGGCGTCCTTCCTGGACAGTTTTGTTTCCTTCTATTCCAACTATACCGGGATCTTCTGTGTGGTTGCAGCTGGCAACGAGGCTGGAATGGGACATCACTTTTACGGTAAGATTGCAGGGGAAAACCAATTCCAGACAGCGGAAATCCTGGTAGATAAGGATACCAAGGGGTTTTCTCTGGAAATCTGGGCACAGGCACCGGAGCTGTATTCGGTATCCGTCACCTCTCCACTGGGTGAAACTATTCCCGCAGTCCCTGCCAGGCTTGGGCAAAGCACGGTTGAACGTCTGGTTCTGGAAAAAACGGTGATCTATATTGATTATGAAATTGTGGAATTTACTACGGGGAGCCAGCTCATACTGATAAGATTCGAAAATCCCACTCCCGGGCTTTGGAATATCAGTGTCATAAATAATATATTTATAAACGGTATCTTCCATATGTGGCTGCCTATAACCGGACTGATTCCTCCAGGAACCGTATTTCTAACTCCAAACCCGGATACCACGCTGACTTCCCCTTCAGCTGCGGATTCCGCAATTACCATCAGTACTTATAATGCCTACGACAACAGCCTTTTTATCAATTCCAGCCGGGGCTATACACGTACCGGAGCCATCAAACCGGATATTGCCGCCCCGGGTGTCAATGTGTACGGTCCCACAGGACCCGGGAGCTATTCACCAAGGACCGGATCCAGCTTGGCTGCAGCCTTGGCGGCGGGATCGGTTGCTCTTTTGATAAATTGGGGCCTGACCAGATATACACCGCATGTCCTGAGCACCCAGGAGGTAAAAAATTTTCTGATCCGTGGTGCAGACAGATCTGAAAACCTCCTCTACCCCAACCGGGAATGGGGTTACGGAACCTTAAATGTATACCGGATCTTTGAAATTTTAAGGTAAAAAAAAATTTTTTTTAAATAGTGTAACCCAAACAAGCCTCCAGACATATCATGAAGTGTAATCAAAATTATCGGAGGAAGATAAATGAGTGATTTAGCAGCAACAAATTGTGGATGTGGATGTGAAGAAAGAGGATGTGGATGTAACAACGGATGTAACAATGGATGCGGCGGCGGATTCGGTGGCGGCTCCTGTCTGTGGATCATTATCCTTCTGTTCTGCTGTGGCGGATGCGGCGGCGGAATCGGCGGCGGATGTGGAAACGGCTGTGGCGGCGGATGCGGCGACAACTCCTGTATCTTAATCATCTTATTACTGCTCTGCTGTGGCGGAGGATCTCTTTGCTAATTAATTTCCACGAAAGCCCCCTTTTTGGGGGCTTTTTTCAATTTCAACGGCAACTTACCCAGTAGGGAATCGTCATACTATACGGGGAATTAGGTTATATATTTTTTACATAAACAGGAGGCGCAGCAGTCTGCGCCTGCCCATATTTTATTTTTTCAAATCTTCTTTCTTCGAAATCTTTTCTGCTTTATCCTTTTCTTTATTTTCTCTATTTATTCCGTCTGCCTTTCTTACCTGCATACATTCATCATCTACTTCGTAAAATGCATTACCATCTATAACAATATGACGCGACATTTTGTATCCTCCTTTATGAACTATACATATAATATATGAGAATTTGCTCTCATCTGTCATACTTCCCTGATTTTACACATATATTTTTTCAAAACACATTGGCAGGAAAATATGGAAGAATATGCTGCACCGCCTTTAACAGCCATCGACCAGATCGCAAACGGAAACCAACTCCAGATGTTAAAAGCAATCATACCATATGTAGAATTGAAGAATCAAAAAATTCTGGCGTTATATATTAAGGTCCTGGAACTTGGTAACATCCTTACATTTTACGAAGATTCCGATTCTCCTATGAAAGCGTGTTCTATGGAGAATACATCATTTTCTCCAAAAGATATGCTAAATGACATGCGAAAATATTGCAGCGGTTCCCAAAGAGAAATGCTGGATAATTGCCTGAATCTCCTGAATACCATGGAACTATTAGAGACCTATAAAGAAATGTTCAGCCAGAGCGATAATGGTGGTGACGGAGAAGGACAAAGCCAAAATCCCATGGATTTTGTTATGAACATGCTCTCTCCGGAGCAGCAGTCAATGTTTGAAACCTATAACACAATGTTTGATTCAGAAGGAAAGTGAGGATTTTATGAGTAATAATGATTGGATGAATAACCCGGCACTGAAAGATATTGATAGATCAAAACTGGAGATGTTTATGGCACTTGCGGACCAGTCTTCCGGAAAGTCCCCGAAAGAGCTGCTGCCATTTCTGCTGGCGAGCGCATCCCGGACAAAGTCTCAGGGCAAGGGATTTGCTCCCGAGGAAGTGGATTTAATTATAGAGGTCATGAAACAGGGGAAACCCAAAGAAGAAGTACAAAACATTGAAAAATTACGTAATATGATGAAGATGATGCGTTAGAACATAATGAATCAGCCAGTATTGGCAGTACATTTCCATAATCTGAAATGAAAAGCTTAGAACATGTTTTAAAAAGGCTCTGGTGAGGGATCAGGAAACGGAGGCTTTATGGTCTTAGTGATAAAAAGAAACAAAAAGAAGCGGGCAGGGAATCTTTCATTTCCCTCCCGCTTCTAGAGCGTCCGATGCGCCGTCGATTCACAAACGCGTTTATCATCACCCGCCGATTTGCACATACAGCCCACAGGTCCTTGCTACCTGAGCCAGCATCTCCATATGCTCATTATCCGGCGGTACCAGATGCCCTAACGTATAATCACGATCCAGTCCCACGTATTTATCCTGTCCCAGCCTGTGATACGGCAGCAGGTGAATCTGCTCAACCCCCGGCAGGGTTCTGGCAAACTGGGCAATCTGAAGTATCTCTTCCGATGTATCGTTAAAAGTCGGGATAACCGGAACCCGGATAATTAATTTCTGTCCCTCTGCCGCTATTTTTCTGGCATTATCAAGAATCAATTCATTTGGCTGACCGGTGAAGAGTTTATGTTTGGCACTGTCCAAATGTTTAATATCCATTAGAAACAAATCCAGAAACGGCAGTATTTTTTCTTTAATGATTTCAAATTTGGCAAATCCGGTGGATTCCAGAGCCGTATTCATCCCATAGTACTGCGCTGCCTGAAATAATGCAGATGCAAAATCAGGCTGGAGCAGTGACTCTCCCCCTGAAAGTGTAAGCCCACCCCCGGAACGCTTAAAGTGATAGGTGTCTTTACGAACCTCTTCCATTACTTCTTCTACGGTAACATCCCTGCCGATTACCTTTTCCCTGTCATTTTGCATCATAGTCTGAATCTGGAAGCTCTGGGATTCCGGATTACAGCACCACTTGCAGCGAAGGGCACAGCCTTTTAAGAATACAATTGTCCGTATTCCGGGACCGTCATGAATGGAATACTTCTGTATATCAAATATCCGTCCTGTCTGTTTTAAAAATTCTTTTTCCATATTAAAATCCCTGCATCGTTCTGTTAATAATATCATCCTGCAGCGCTCTGGACAAAGTCGTAAACAGGGCACTGTATCCCGCAACTCTTACCACCAGGTTTTTATAATTTTCCGGATGAGCCTGTGCGTCCAGCAATGTTTCCCGGCTCACTACATTGAACTGCATATGCATCCCCTTCTGATCGAAAAACGCACGGATCAGAGAAGTAAATTTCTGAAGTCCCGCCATTCCGCTCAGCGCAGACGGATGGAATTTCTGATTGAATAAAGTCCCGTTAGATGCGATGAAATGATCCAGTCTGGCAACGGAATTGGCTGTTGCCGTAGGACCGCTGATGTCTTTTCCTGCTACCGGACCTACTCCGTCCGCAATAGGTGTCTGTGCAAGCCTTCCGTCTGGTGTTGCTCCGGTCTGTGCACCAAGAGGTACATTCGCCGAAACAGGATACAAACCTGCCTGGTACTGCCCTCCACGAGGATTTCTGTATTTTTCCAGAGGCTTTGTGTAAGTATAGGCTACATCTCTGGCAAAAAGGTCAATGCTCTCTATATCATTGCCGTACTTTGGAAGTGCATCGATCATTGCTAATAGTGCATCATATTTCTGCTTTTTGGCTGGTTCCGTTCCTGTCTGTCTCACGGTATCAGCAATCACACGGATCTCAGACGCACCAACTTTCTGACCTGCATTCTTAAGTTCTTTTGCAATCTGTATAGTCAGCGCTTCTACTTTAGACTGGCTCAGACCTTTGCCGAAGTTGTCATCCAATGCCTGCTTATATTCAGCCAGCGTAAGCTTTTTCTCTTCAAATACCAGCTTTTTCACTGCGTATAATGCATCTGTTACATTTGCGATTCCAAATCCCTGAGGACCCGTAAAGTTATATACTGCCCCGCCTTCCTGCAATGATTTACCTTTTTTAATACAATCATCAATCATACTGGACTGGTAGGGAAGCGGACATCTCTGTGCATGTGCCACATCAATGGAATTATCCGCATTGACCATTAATTCAATAAAGTACTCCATCTGCTGTTTGTACGCATCGTAGAATTCCTCAAAACTCTTCATTTCCCGGATATCACGGGTTTTTATACCTACCTGTTCGCCGTCTTCCATTCCGCTTGTAAAGACCAGCTCAAGCGGTCTGCACATATTGAAAAACGCTGCATCGTGCCATCCATCGGTTTTACCATGAGCCTGAGGCTCCACACAGCCAATGATATTATAGGTACGGGCATCTGCAAGTGCTACTCCTCTGCTGACCATGGATGGAATTATAACTTCGTCATTGTAGTAAGCCGGAAGTCCGATACCGGTTCTGGTAAGTTTGGCTGCCTTAATCATCAGTTCGTCCGGTGTCTTGTTCCAGACACGCACAGAAAGAGATGGTGCCGGCAAAAATACATGCATGGATGCCTCAATGCACATAAAGGACAAGTCGTTGGTAACGTCATTTCCTTCCTCGTCCTGACCTCCTACAATCAGGTTCTGGAACAGACTGTAGCCTGCAAAGCCTTCCGCACTTGCTGCATCCCTGCATTTATTCAGATCATTTAATTTTACCCAGATGCAGTCGACCAGCTCCTGTGCTGACTCTCTCGTTATTTTACCGGACTTCATATCCGCCTCGTAATACGGATACATATACTGGTCAAATCGTCCCGGGGAAATGGAATGCCCGGAGGATTCGGTCTGCAGCAGCATCTGAACAAACCAGAAGGACTGACACGCCTCATAAAAGGTCTCAGCCGGTTTTGCGGGTACTTTCGCACAGATTCTGGCAATTTCCAGCAATTCTAACTTTCTGCGGTTATCCTGGCACTTTGCTGCTTCTTCCAATGCCAAAAGCGCATACCGCTGAGCATAGTGAATTGCAGCTGTGCAACTGATTATTACAGATTCCAGGAAAGCAGAACGGGTCTGGTAATCTTCATCTGACACACTGCATTTATCCAGTTCCTCTTTGGCAAACGCAATAATACCTTCGTATCCGATTGCCAGTACTTCTTCATATTTTACGGTAAAATGTCCGATCCCATTATAAAAATAGTTGCCCGGAGTAAAGATATTGTGCTTCATGGCAAGCAGTGTTTCTTCCGTCATATAAGAAGTGGCAAGCTCGCTGGTGGTTTTTCCTTTCCAATATAAATAAACTTCATGCAGTTTTTCTTTTGTATCATTGGATATATAGAACGGATCGGCGCTTCTTTTTTCCACGGTATCAAATTCTTCCTCCAGCCAGGAAAAAGAATATTCCGGAAATACCTGACAGCCCCGTGCAGTTTTCGTATTACTGCCTACAATCAGTTCTTCCGGACGAATCGTAACAGGAAGTTCATGACAGATTTTTGCAAAAGCCTTTCCTCTTCTCAAAATCACAGGCTCTCCTTCTGTCTCTTTATAACTCTCTGTTAAAATGACAGCACGTTCTGACTCAATTACCGGCATATGATCGTACAAGTCTTCAATTAATTTTGGAATTCTGGCACTCTTTTCTATTTCACCATCGTAAAAATTCTTCACGTTCACTTCTCCTTTATGTATCCGATTTGCAAAGCAAAAGCCCTGCACCTACGTTTACACATAGACGCAGGACTTTTTTATACGTATATTATACGCTACCCGTCCTTACAAGTCAATAAAACCTTGCATAAAAAAACATAAATCCAACAAATACAACATCAATCTTTTTTCGCTGATTTCTCCGTATCTGCAATAATACATTCCCTTAACAGGATCAGCGCATTTACTACGGAGCTTTCCCTGACTTTATTACGTTCTCCTTTAAAATGGAACTCCCGCACTGTCACCTGGTTATTATAAGAACAGGCAATATACACAAGACCAACCGGCTTCTCATCCGTAGCACCTCCGGGTCCTGCAATGCCTGTAATGGAAACGCAGACATCTGCCCCGGTAATAAATGCACCGTTTTTAGCCATCTCTTTCGCCGTTTTTTCGCTCACCGCTCCATTTTCTTTCAGCGTATTTTTCTTTACTTCCAAAAGCTTGCGTTTTGCGCGGTTACAGTAAGTAACCAGCCCCTGTTTAAATACATCTGAAACACCAGGCACATTTGTAAGTCTGGCTGCCAGGAGCCCTCCTGTACAGGATTCAGCAGTCGTAAGAGTCAGTTCCTTTTCTTTTAAGAGACGGATGATGGTCTCTTCCAGTGTATCCTGCTCTTCTGTGGTATAAATATGGTTGCCGAAACGGCTGCGCAGCTCTTTTACCACCGGTTTGATTAATTTCTTGGCTTCCTTTTCATCGGATGCCTTGGCTGTAATACGAAGATGTACTTCGCCTGTCTTGGCATAAGTTGCAATTGTAGGATTCGTCTGCTTTTCAATCAGATCTGCAATCTCTGTTTCCACAAAACTTTCGCCTAGCCCGCAGAGTTTCACCATGGTGGAACAGATGATTTCCGGCTGCAGCTTATTTAAATATGGGAAGATATCATGGTTAAACATAGGAATCATTTCATTTGGAGGTCCCGGAAGCAGGATTACGGATTTGCCCTGTTTTTCCAGAATAAGCCCCGGTGCCGTACCGTTTTTATTATCGATAACAATGGCACCTTCCGGTATCAGAGCCTGTTTCCAGTTGTTGTCGGTAATGATCTTAAACTGGCTGTTCTTAAAATACTCCTGTATCCGTTCTTTGCTGTGCTTATCTTCTATCAGTTTCATTTCCATAACCTTCGCCGCAACTTCTTTTGTCAGGTCATCCTGTGTGGGACCCAGGCCGCCGCTTAAAATAACCACATCAGAGCGGTTCATGGCTGTCTGCAGGGCATCTGCAAGGCGTTCCTCATTGTCACCCACTACGGTCTGATGATACATCGATAAGCCCAACAGTGCACATTTCTCCGCCAGGAAGGCTGCATTTGTATTTACAATGTTCCCAAGTAATATCTCCGTTCCAACGGAAATCAGTTCTACTACCATTTTTCATCCTCCAAAGTAATCTTACTTTTGCATACTCAATACGTTAATGTTCTTCGCAATATAATCTATCAAAGATATAATGGTCAGAACCAGTGCCAGTAAAACGAATAAATTTTCTAAAGTAACAAAAAATCCGCCCAGATCTGCTATTAACAGAATTGTCATAACCATCTGCGCTATTGTTTTGGATTTTCCCCACCAGCTTGCGGCAATTACAATTCCGTTATCGGATGCTACCAGGCGGAATCCGCTGATGATAAATTCCCGGCTGATAATAATGATGACGATCCAGTCGGCAAGGCGGTTCATCTGAACCAGGCAAATCATTGCAGAACACACAAGGAGTTTATCTGCAAGGGGATCCATAAATTTACCAAAGTTTGTTACCTGCTGGTTTTTTCTTGCCAGATACCCATCCAGACTGTCCGTGAGACTTGCAATAATAAAGATGGCAAGCGCGATATATTTACCGGAACCTCCCAGATCAGTTTTCATGAAAATTACAAAAAAAGGGATCAAAATAACTCTTAATATGGTCAAACTATTCGGCAAATTCATCTTCAATCTCTCCCATCAAATCATATTCCTGCGCACCTGTAATTTTTACCCTGACAAAATCTCCCGACATCAGCATCTCGCCTGTATTCACAAACAGATATCCGTCTATATTCGGTGAATCTGCATAAGTACGGGCTACATAAGCATTTTCATCTGCAACTTTTCCTTCTACCATGGCAATTACACTGCGTCCCACCATCTGCTGTGCCTTGTCAAAAGCGATGTCCTGCTGAAGTTCCATTAATTCATCTCTTCTGTCTTCCTTTACTTCTTCATCAATCTGGCCATCCATCTCTGCTGCAGGCGTATCCTCCTCAGGAGAATAGGTGAACACTCCAAGGCGCTCAAACTCCATCTCATCTACAAATTCCATTAATTCCTCATGCTGTTCCTGCGTCTCTCCGGGAAATCCCGATATCAAGGTTGTCCGAAGGGCAATATCAGGAATCTCACTGCGCAGTTTATTCACAATATCCTTCAACTGCTGCTTATTCGTTCTTCTGCCCATTTTTCTCAAAATATCATCGCTTGCATGCTGAATAGGCAGATCCAGATAATGGCATATTTTTTTCTCTTCCTTCATTACCTGTATCAATTCATCATAAATTTCTTCCGGATAACAATAGAGAATACGAATCCATCGGATTCCTGAAATCTTACATAACTCTTTTAATAATAGATGAAGGCTCTTTTCCCCATAAAGATCCTTTCCATAGAGCGTAGTCTCCTGCGCTACCAGAATCAATTCCTTAACTCCCTGCTCAGCCAGGTCTTTTGCTTCTTCGATCAGCTCTTCCTGCGGAACACTTCGGTAATTCCCCCGGATCTTCGGGATAATGCAGTAAGTACAATGCTTATTACAGCCTTCGGCTATCTTTAAATGTGCGTAGTGACCACCTGTAGTCAGCATACGCCCTGCTGACCTTGCAGGAAGAGCATCCAGATCGTGAAACTCTAACATCTGCTGGCCTTTCAGCGCCGTTTGCACCGCCTTGATGATTTCATCGTATGTTGTGGTTCCCAGAACGGCATCAACCTCTTCGATCTCATCCACTATTTCTTTCTTGTATCGCTGTGCCAGACATCCTGTCACAACTAACGCCTTACATTTACCATTTTTTCTGTGCTCTGCCATCTCCAGAATTGTCTGGATGCTCTCTTCCTTTGCGTCATTGATAAAACAACAGGTATTCACAACAATAATATCTGCTTCCGTCTCATCATCGGTAAGGACATATCCATTTTTAGCAAGCAGCCCCAGCATCACTTCTGAATCCACCAGATTCTTGTCGCATCCCAGGGATACAAATAATACGTTCATAAATTACTCCTCATTTTTAGTATCGTCCAAAAGCAAAATTGCTCTTTGATGTTTATTGTACTATTTTCGTCTTAAAAGGTCAATAAAATACTTGAGAATGTGCAAAGTTCTCAAAACCACAAAATTGCCTGTTCCAATTTTTATTGTCTATTTTTAGATATTTTCCCAAAAAAATCTCATTCCCATCCACTGACTTCTGCATGAAATCGACAAAATAACCAAAATTATTACAATAGTTTCTAACATCTAACCATTTCCTACCGAAGCAGTTGCTGATATAATATTGGTATACATGAGAGACACTGAATAAAACTTTAAAAACAGTCAATGATTATGTATAGATAAGACAACTAAAGGAGGTAACAGAAATGCATAGTCATGAAATTGATTCTTATCTTCGCAATAAAAACTGGAAACTAAAACCCAGTGAATATGTAAACATTATTAATGTTAACTCCTGTCCGGAGCTGGACCATATCGCTTATAATTCACAAAATAACGACTATAATATCTGGACGAAAAATGGTTACGCCTGGACCATAAAAATTGAATGTTAAGAATTATTTGATAGACTTCGCACCCACAGCAGGGTGCGTTTTTTTGTACAGCTACTTGCTTTTCTGGAATTTTCCTGTATAATCAAATCGATAACTATAATTACTAAGGAGCTAATACAGCAATGAGCATTTTAAACGTTGAGCATTTAAGTCACGGTTTTGGTGACAGAGCGATTTTCCACGATGTTTCCTTCCGTCTGTTAAAGGGTGAACACATCGGTCTGATTGGAGCTAATGGCGAAGGAAAATCTACATTTTTAAATATTGTAACCGGAAAATTACAGCCGGATGAAGGAAAAGTAGAATGGGCGAAAAATGTCCATGCCGGCTATCTGGACCAGCATGCGGTTCTGGAAAAAGGGCAGACCATCCGTGATGTGTTAAAAGGCGCATTTGCACAGCTTTTTTCCCTGGAAGAGCGCATGAATGTCATCTGCGATTCTATGGGTGATGCATCGGAAGATGAATTAAATCAGATGATGGAGGAACTGGGAACTATTCAGGACACCCTCACCATGCATGATTTTTATATTATTGATTCTAAGGTGGAAGAAATCGGGCGCGCCCTGGGGCTTGAGGATATCGGACTGGACAAAGATGTTACGGAACTCAGCGGCGGACAGCGTACAAAAGTACTGCTGGGAAAACTGCTGCTGGAAAAACCGGATATTCTCCTTTTAGACGAGCCTACCAACTACCTGGATGAACAGCATATCGAATGGCTGAAACGCTATCTGAATGACTATGAAAATGCATTTATTTTAATATCACATGATATTCCCTTCTTAAACAGTGTCATTAACCTGATCTATCATATGGAAAACCAGGCACTTTCCAGATACGTGGGGGACTATGACAAGTTCCAGGAAGTCTATGCTGTCAGAAAAGCCCAGCTGGAAGCGGCATACAAACGCCAGCAGCAGGAAATCAGTGATTTGGAAGACTTTGTTGCTCGGAATAAGGCAAGGGTTTCCACCAGAAATATGGCAATGTCCCGCCAGAAAAAATTAGATAAAATGGATAAAATCGAATTAGCCGCGGAGAAGCCAAAGCCAGAATTTCATTTTAAAGAAGCCCGTGCCGCAGGCAAATACATTTTTGAATCGGAAAATCTTGTGATCGGTTATGACGAACCACTGTCCAGACCACTGAACCTGGCGATGGAACGGGGACAGAAAATAGCTCTGATCGGAGCTAACGGAATTGGTAAAACCACTCTTTTAAAAAGTATTCTGGGGCAGATACCTTCTCTGGAAGGTTCCGTACAACTGGGTGATTATCTTTATATCGGTTATTTTGAGCAGGAAATGGCTCCCGGAAACACCACTACCTGTATTGAAGAAATCTGGAAAGACTATCCCTCACTGTCCCAGTACCAGGTCCGCAGCGCTCTGGCAAAATGCGGATTGACCACCAA
The DNA here is from genome assembly GCA_900540475.1 of uncultured Robinsoniella sp. Classification (GTDB taxonomy): domain Bacteria; phylum Bacillota; class Clostridia; order Lachnospirales; family Lachnospiraceae; genus Robinsoniella. Next base: position 93,618 of record UQGG01000019.1, read on the forward strand.
GCATATTGAAAGCCAGGTAAGGGTTCTAAGCGGTGGAGAGCAGGCGAAGGTACGCCTCTGCAAATTAATAAACCGTGAAACAAATATTCTGCTTTTAGACGAACCTACCAACCATCTGGACGTGGATGCAAAAGAAGAATTAAAGCGGGCTTTGAAGGAGTATAAGGGAAGCATTCTTCTGATCTGCCATGAACCGGAATTTTATCAGGATGTGGTTACGGAAGTCTGGGACTGCACCCAGTGGACCACCAAGATATTCTAATAAAACTGATCATCAAAAAAGGATGTTTCACTGCAAATGCCTGTCTGAATGGCACTGCAGCGAAACATCCTTTTTCTGATATCGGTTAAGTCTTATTTTATTCTTCTGTCTGTTTCTGAACTTCTAATTCATCTTCCGGTGTCTCATCTTCGCTTAAAATCTTGATTTTTCCTTTATTTAACTCTTCTACGGCAACGGATAACGGCTTTTTACCATTGTCATATACAAGCGCTTCTGCTCCTCCGATTAACTGTCTTGCCCTCTTTGCTGTTGCAAGTACGATGGAATAACGGCTGTTTACTACCGGTGTATCCCCTTCCTCTACTTCACTGTTTACGACTTTCATTAAATCTGTGTAAGATGGATGTAACATATGATTTCTCCTTTCAAAATAGGTCTGCCTGAAGTCTATCTGGCAAAACGCGTTAAATCTTTTTTAATGGTATTTATAAATTCATTATTTCTTGATGCCTTGAAATGTTCACTCTGAATGATTCTATGCATTTCTTCCACACAATCCTCCAGCTTATCATTGACTACCAGGTAATCGTACTTTTCCATCCCCTGGGCTTCTTCGCTGGCGCGGCTCAGCCTGTCACGAATCACATCCGCAGTTTCCGTTCCCCGTCCGGTCAGCCGCTCTTCTAATGTCTGGGCATTAGGGGTTGTCACAAATAACAGCAGCGTATCCGGGAATTGTTCTTTTACCTTGAGTGCTCCCTGGATTTCAATTTCCAAAATTACGTCTTTTCCTTCATTCAGCTTCTCCTGCACGTAGTCTTTTGGAGTGCCATAAAAGTTCTGAACATACTGGGCATATTCAATCAACGCATTTTCTGCAATCATCTCTTTAAATTCTTCCACTGTTTTGAAAAAATATTCCCGTCCATCTTCTTCTCCCGGTCTGGGGTTTCTCGTCGTGGCTGAAATAGACAGGGCATAATTATGATACTTACTTAACAATGCCTTTACCAAAGTGCCTTTCCCCGCACCGGAAAAACCGGATAAAACAATTAAAATTCCTTTTCTATTCATCTTCTTCGTCCTTTGGCTTCTCTTCTATATTGAGTGAAAATCGTTTTGCAATTGTATCTGGCTGTAACGCTGATAATACAATAAAATCATCCACGGTTACAATTACGGATTTGGTTTTTCTACCCTGGGTAGCATCTACTGCTTTTCCGGTCTGCCTTGCATTTTGGACCATACGCTTAATCGGTGCTGCCTCAGGACTTACGACTGCTATGACTTTGCTGGTATTTACCACATTACCAAAGCCGATGTTAATTAATCTCGCCAAATTATTTTCCCACCTTATTCAATATTTTGAATCTGCTCCCGGACCTTCTCAATCTCAGTCTTCAAATTAATAGCCGTATTAGAAGTCTCCAGGTCATTTGCCTTCGATAAAATTGTATTTGCCTCACGGTTCATTTCCTGTGCAATAAAATCCAGCTTTCTGCCCACACTGCCGCCTTCTGTAAGACAGGATTTCATATTCTCAATATGGCTTCTTAACCGGACTGTTTCTTCATCCGTACAGATCTTATCGGCAAACAATACTACTTCTGCCGCAATCCTTCCTTCTTCAATCTGGGAATCCCCTAACAGTTCTTTTACCTTCTCACTGAGTTTTTCACGGTAAGCTGCCATAATCTGAGGGAAACGTACTTCTACGGAAGCCACATCCGCAAGCATACTGTCCAGTTTATCAAAGAGATCTGCCTTTAACGCATCCCCCTCTTTTACTCTGGCATCCACAAGCTGTTTGCTGGCTCCTTCCAAAGCAGCTTCCAGTACTGCCCAGATTTCTTTCTCGTCTGCTGCCGTTTCTTCCATCGTAAATACTTCCGGGCATCTTCCAAGTGTTGAAGTCCTGATATCATTTTCCAGGCCAAATTTCTCCGCCATCTGTTTGTAATAACGAATGTATTCCCCTGCAATATTTTCATTGTATTTTAACGAATAGTTTTCTTCGGTAAAATCTTCATATGTAATGAAAACGTCTACTTTCCCCCGCTGAATATAATTCTTAAGCATCCCTCTAATCGCTGACTCAAAAAAACTCAGCTTCTTGGGCATCTTAATATTCACGTCGAAGTAACGATGATTCACTGCCTTCATTTCTACTGTAAATTTTCTGCTGCCCTGGAGGTTTTCACACCTGCCAAAGCCTGTCATGCTCTTAATCATCTTCATTCGCTCTCTTTTTTTAATTTTGTGGCACATGCCGCCACATTAAAAACATTATAAAACATATCAAATGTGTAGTCAACAGCAAAATCCGGGCTAAAAGGAAATAACAGCTGCTCTTACAAAAAAATCCCCCTGCAAACAGGAGGATTTCGTGCAGATATACGGATCAGAACCGTACTTACTCTATTCCAATATACATATGAATTTCAGAATTGTCCATATCTCCTCCCGGCTGGTATTCTTCAAAGTCAGCCAGATAGGTCCTCTTTAAGTCCATACTCCAGAGTTTCATCCAGAATTCCTGAACTGCAGTTACCATATTTCCTTTTACAATGAATTTGGCATAATTTCCTTTGGGAATGATGGTAGTTTCCAGATTTTCCGGCATTTGAGCCGCCTGATCTATCTCACAGCAGACATACATGTCATAGTCGTCCATATGGTTTCCTGCATAGTTCGTATATAATCCGATACTTTTATCATTCACTTTCCCCGGCATTTGAAAGAAAATGCCCTCTTCAAAAAAGCGCTTCCAAAGTCCTCCTATTTCTGCTCCCATATCCGGACTGGAATTATTGGTTCTGGTCTTCAATCCTGCTGCTCTCTTCTCTTCTAAATAAACGATTTCATAGTCCATGGTTTTACCTCTCTTTTTTCTATTTTTCTTACCGTATTATTTCTCATCGGTTAAAAAGAGTATAACAGGTATAACCTGACAGCTGTATGTCATATTAAAACTATGATCCGGAATAAAATTCTAACGTTTTTTCAAGTCTTTCCCTCACCTGATTTTTCACCCGCTCAGGTGCAGTCACCCTGACTAAGGGTCCATAAGAAAGGATATAACCATAAACCCATTCATTTTCCGGACAATTTAATTTAGCCAGAAAGCTGCCATCCTCCTGAACCTGAATCTGGGATTCTTCAAACTCATCATACACCCGGTAGGCGCAGGAGGCATCTATATGCAGCGTAATCTCTACGATATAGCTCTTATCCCGGTATCCTTTTTTCTCGTTAGATTCCTGCACCGGAAGTACCCGTTCAAAGTTTTCTTCCAATACCTTAACCTGTTTCATCCTGGTAATCCGAAACAGCCGCATCTCTCCTGCTTTTCTGCAAAATCCTTTGAGGTACCAGCTTTTATCTTTGAACCAGAGCTGCAGCGGTTCAACCTGCCTGGATGATTTTACACCTGCAGAATTGTAATAATCAATCTCGATTACTTTTTTTCGAATAATCCCTTCCTTGATATCCCCGAAGACCTTCTGCCGTTCATCCGTCCAGTCAGAAAAGTCCACCTGTACCCAGTCCGTTTTATGAGCACCAAATAGCGACCGCATTCTGGATAGTATTTCATCATTATCCGCCGCCTTAACTGCATTGAGCCCCTGGAGCCCCCATAGAATTTCCTGTCGCTCCATATCAGACAAAACGGATTTGTCCAGTATAAAGTTATCCATCAGATGAATACCGCCGCCTCTGCCTTTATTTGTATAGATGGGGATTCCCGCCTGACACAGCGTATCAATATCCCGGTACACCGTTCTTACGGATACCTCAAAATGCTCCGCCAGTTCCCTCGCCGTAGTCCCTTGTTTCTCCAGTAATAAATATACAATTTCAAATAATCTGTTAATCTGCATGAGTCTCCTCGTTTATCGGTCTTTTGCGTGTTTATAAAATGTTTCTGTTTTATTATAGCGCTTTCATTCATGGAAGAGAAGCAGTTTTTAGAATAAACTTCAGTTACTGTTCAGACCGTGCCGTGCACTTGGCTGCACGGGGCGGAGCCAATAAAGTGGCGGCATTCGGGCATCTGCCCCTCGCCAAAGGCGACTTTAGATGGGCAGATGCTGTTACTGTGAGCATCCGAAGGATGTGAACAGTAACAAACTTCAGCCAGACTTAAGCTGCAGTTTCAATTTCTCTGGATTTTCCCCTTTTTATCTGATATACTAAAGCGTGTCTGACATTGGATATATGCAGCACAAAAGGAGGATCTCAAACATGGCTTTAGATGGAATTGTAATTGCCAATATGGTCAGGGAATTAAACGATACCATATGCGGCGGTAAAATTAACAAAATTGCACAGCCGGAAAATGACGAGCTGATGCTTACCATAAAAAACCAAAAAACTCAATACCGCCTGCTGATTTCTGCAGGTGCCAGCCTGCCCCTTATTTACCTGACCCAGGTAAACAAGCCCAGTCCCATGACTGCGCCGAATTTCTGCATGCTGCTTCGAAAACATATCGGCAGCGGCAAGATACTGCGGATTTATCAGCCCGGACTGGAACGTATCATTAATTTTGAAATAGAACATTTAAATGAATTAGGTGATGTATGCAGAAAAACCCTTGTTGTGGAAATCATGGGGAAACACAGCAATATTATTTTCTGCAGCGAAGATGGCATGATTATTGACAGTATCAAACACGTTTCCCTGCAAATGAGTTCTGTTAGAGAAGTACTGCCGGGGCGGACTTACTTTATCCCGGAGACCCAGCATAAATGGAATCCACTGGAGGTATCTGCCGAAACTTTCGTAACGGAGATATCCGCAAAGCCAATGGCACTGGCAAAAGCTCTCTATACCACCTTCACAGGTATCAGTCCCCTGACGGCAGAAGAAGTATGCCACCGCGCATCCCTGGAATCTGCCCAGAGTGCAAACAGCTTCAGTGAAATGGAATTAACCCATTTATACCGTATTTTTTCCTTTATTATGGAAGATGTTAAAAACGGCAATTTCACTCCCAATATTATTTTCCAGGGTGAAGAACCAGTGGACTTTTCCAGTATCCAGCTGACCCAATATGAAGATAAGACCACGATGGCTTACCCCACAATCTCAGAAGTGCTGGAGAATTACTATGCCGTCAAAAATACGATAACACGTATCCGGCAGAAGTCTTCGGATCTCAGAAGAATTGTTCAGACCGCACTGGAACGGAACCGAAAAAAATACGACTTGCAGCTGAAACAGCTTAAGGATACTGAAAAACGTGACAAGCATAAGGTGTATGGCGAACTGATTAACACCTATGGATATAATCTGGAACCTGGCGCCAAGAAATTAGAGGCACTCAATTATTATACCAATGAGATGATCTCGATTCCTCTGGATCCAACCTTAACCCCACAGGAAAATGCAAAAAAGAATTTTGATAAATATAATAAATTAAAGCGTACATACGAAGCTCTTACGGACCTGATTGAAGAAACACAGGATGAAATCACACATCTGGAGTCCATCAGTACTTCTCTGGACATTGCTCTGTCGGAAGAAGACCTGGTTCAGGTAAAAGAAGAGCTGATGGATTACGGTTATATCAAGCGCAAGTATACCGGCAAAAAAGTAAAGATCACTTCCAAGCCCTTTCACTACCTGTCAAGCGATGGCTACCACATGTACGTTGGTAAAAACAATTTCCAGAATGACGAATTAACATTTAAAATTGCAACCGGAAATGACTGGTGGTTCCACGCCAAAGGAGCTCCAGGCTCCCACGTCATTGTAAAAGCAAACAACGAAGAACTTCCGGACCGCACTTTTGAAGAAGCAGCAAGGCTGGCAGCTTATTATTCCAAAAACCGCAATGCAGAAAAAGTAGAAATTGATTATATAGAAAAGAAACATGTGAAAAAAACCAATGGCGGAAAACCAGGATTTGTTATTTACCATACAAATTATTCTATGGTGATTGATTCCAACATTTCAGGTATTCAACAAATTTCATAATTTGACAACTTTAGTCAAAGAGTTAGCTGAAGTGTTTCATAAAAAAAGTTATTGCATTGCCCATATCGGCAACACAATAACTTTTTTTACACCCATTATTGGATCAACATGCTATAATACTTTACTCAAAAAGCTCTTCAGTCTTTCACTTTTTGGATTACCAAAGAAATCCTTTGGATTATTTTCTTCTATGATCTGTCCATCTGCCATAAACAGGATACGGTCGGCAACTTCTTTTGCAAACCCCATTTCGTGGGTTACCACTACCATGGTCATATTCTCTCTTGCCAGATCAGCCATAACATTCAGTACTTCTCCAACCATTTCCGGATCAAGTGCCGAGGTTGGTTCATCAAACAGCATCACATCCGGCCTCATGCACAGAGAACGGACAATTGCAATACGCTGTTTCTGCCCTCCCGATAACTGGCTTGGATAAGCGCCTGCCCTGTCAGCAAGACCGACCTTTTCTAACAGCTTCATTGCTTCCTTTTCTGCTTCTTCCTGTGTCTTCTTCTGAAGCTTCATAGGGGCAATTGTCATATTTTTCAAAATTGTCATATGCGGAAAAAGATTAAAGTGTTGGAACACCATACCCATTTTCTGACGATGTTGATTGATATCTGTTTTAGGGTCCAGAATATCTACACCTTCAAATAAAATGTGACCGGAAGTAGGTTCCTCCAATCGGTTCAGGCAGCGCAGAAATGTACTTTTACCGGAACCGGACGGTCCCACTACAAATACCACTTCACCGGACCGGATCTCTGTGGATACTTCCTTTAATGCCTTAAAATCACCGAAGGCTTTTGTAAGATTCTGAACTCGAATTAAAACTTCTCCTCTATCGCTCACTGTTACGCAGCCTCCTTTCAAGACATTTTACCAGATACGTAAAGATCATAACCAATACTAAATAAATTGCAGCCACCGCCAATAGAGGCATGGTCGCAGAATATGTCTGGCTGCGGATAATGTCTCCGCCTTTTGTTAAATCCTGCAATGCGATATAACCAGCTACCGATGTTTCCTTTAATAATACAATAAATTCATTTGCCAGAGCCGGAAGTACATTCTTAAATACCTGTGGCAAGATGATATAGACCATAGTCTGGGGATAATTAAATCCCAGGCTTCGACCTGCTTCAAACTGTCCGTTATCAATCGACAGAATTCCTCCACGGATGATCTCCGCTACATACGCACCTGAATTAATACCAAAAGCAAGGATGGCAACCAGTACCTTGTTAATATCAAAAGCAGCAAAAATAACAAAATACGTAATTAATAACTGTACTACGACTGGCGTTCCACGGATAATGGTCAGGTATACATTACAGATGAAATTTAAGATCTTCAGTTTTCCTGTCTTTTCATAAGTCGAACGTATTACAGCAACCAGGAATCCCAATAAAATACCGATCAGTACTGCAAATAAAGTAATTTCAAGAGTCGTTAACAATCCGTCTGTAAGGTATTTCCAACGGTCATCTTTAATAAAATTCTGATAAAATTTTTCCGCCATAACTTATCTTCCTTTGTTTTATTGTGCCTTAATATATTTATCCAGGATCTTCTGAAGTTCTCCTGAGGATTTCAGATCTTCCAGTGCTGTATTTACTTTTTTCAGCAAGTCTTCATTATCTTTCTTAATTGCAATTGCATATTCTTCTTCTGTATATGCTTCGTCTAACATTTTGATGCCTTCGTTCTGCTCAACAAACACTTTTGCCGGCTCACGGTCAATAATAACTGCATCGATTTTCCCCTGGGTCATTGCCTGTACTGCTTCAAAACCTTTGTTATATCTTTCTACCGTAGCATCCTTGATATCCCCTGCATACTGATCTCCGGTTGTTCCAAGCTGAACACCGACTTTCTTTCCTTCCAGGTCATTGGGGGATGTAATCGGACTGTCTTCTTTTACAATAACTACCTGCGTAGCTGTTGTATAAGGATCTGAGAAATTAACATTCATGAGACGATCCTCTGTTACGGTAAGTCCTGCAAGCCCAACATCAGCTTTTCCAGCATCTACTGCAACAATTATAGAATCAAATGCCATATCTTCAACTTTTAATTCCATTCCCATACTTTTTGCAATCGCTTCACCAATTTCCACATCAATACCAACTACGTTATCTCCTTCGCGGTATTCATAGGGAGGAAACTCAGCATTAGTAGCCATTACTAACGTACCGCCAGCTGCTTCTGTGCCTGCTGCCTCTGCTCCTGCTTCTTTTGTTTCTCCAGCTGCCGCTGTTGTTTTTTCCGTTTCTGCTCCTTTGCTTCCACACCCCGCAAGTGATAAAACCAGGGTCGCAGCAAGTGCAGTTACAATCATCTTCTTCATATCAAAATCCTCCTAAATAAAATGTAAAATAATTCGTAAAAAAAGAAAGACAGATTCAAAAGTTGCCTTCAACTGCTTTCCTACTTACTCAAATTTAACACTAAATTTATAGGTTGTCAACAGTTTCGTGCATATAATTGTAAAATTAGTTATATTCATGCATAGGTATGGTACATAGCAAAAAATGACAGCCATAGTTCCCTATGACTGTCACATACCTTTTATTTCTGCACAATATTAATAATTTTCTTTGGCACATAAATTTCTTTTACAATTGTACCTGTCAGCTTATCTGCAACTGCTTCTTTTCCTGCCGCAATCGCATCTTCCTTCGAAATCTCAGCCGGAACACTGATAACTATTTTTGTTTTACCATTTATCTGTACCGGGACTTCAATCTCGTCATCCTTCATCGCATCTTCATCATGCTCTGGCCACTGGTTCTTGAATACGGAACCACTGTTTCCTAACTGTTCCCACAGCTCTTCGCTCAAATGGGGTGCAAATGGGGAAAGCAGAATCACTGCAGTCTCTAATGTCTCCTGATCGATGCCGCCTTCTTTTTTCGCTAAGTCGATCATCTTGTTGTTGTATTCCATAAATCCGGAAATTACCGTATTTAAGTTGAAGCTTTCCAGACGCTGGGTAATATCATGAACCATTCGATGGCGGATCTTAATCATCTCTTTGGATGCAGCCACTTTTTTATCCTTATTATCAATTACCAGATTCCAGAAACGGTTGATAAACCGGTATACTCCATCGATACCTCTGTCATCCCACTCGGCGTCTAATTCCGGCGGTCCTACGAAAAGTTCGTACATTCTCAGGGAATCACATCCATAATCACTTACCAAATCATCCGGAGATACCACATTTCCTTTTGATTTACTCATCTTAATACCGTTTTTACCGGTAATCATACCCTGATTAAACAGTTTTGTAAATGGTTCATCAAAATCTACAACTCCAATATCGTTTAAGAACTTGGTATAGAATCTGGAATACAGTAAGTGAAGAACTGCATGCTCTACGCCGCCGATATACATATCAACCGGTAAGAGTTTATCTGCTTTTTCTTTGGAAACCAGTTCTTCATTATTATGGCTGTCTACATAACGCAGGAAATACCAGGAAGAACCAGCCCACTGAGGCATTGTATTGGTTTCTCTTTTTGCAGGTGCTCCACATACCGGACATGTGGTATTTACCCACTCATCAATTGCTGCAAGCGGTGATTCTCCGGTACCTGTCGGCTGATAGCTTTCTACCTCAGGCAGAGTAAGCGGAAGCTGGTCTTCCGGAACCGGAACTGTACCACAATGATCACAGTGAATGATTGGAATCGGTTCTCCCCAGTAACGCTGTCTTGAAAATACCCAGTCACGCAGTTTATAGTTCGTAGTCACCTTGCCGATGCCTCTGGCTTCCAGACGTGATGGCAGGTCGCGTTTCGCATCCAGACTGCTCATTCCGTTAAATTCACCGGAATTAATCATGATGCCCGGTTCTGTATAAGCTTCTGTCATATTTTCAATTTCTTTACCGTCTTTGGCAATGACCTGTACAATCGGAATATCAAATTTTGTCGCAAACTCAAAATCACGGTCATCATGTGCCGGTACACACATAATCGCTCCTGTACCATAATCAGCAAGTACATAATCGGATAACCAGATTGGTACCTTTGCACCGTTGATTGGATTAATTGCATAACTTCCGGTAAATACACCTGTTTTTTCTTTATCCTGTAACCTGTCAACAGAGGATTTCATGGAAGCTTTGAAGATATAATCTTCTACTTCTGCTCTGGTTGCATCCACTGCCAGTTCTTTCGCCATGGCATGTTCCGGAGCAAGCACCATAAATGTTGCACCGTAAAGGGTATCCGGTCTGGTTGTATAAACGGTAATCGCTTTGTCCGTTCCTTCTACCTTAAAATCAACCTCAGCACCATGGCTTTTGCCGATCCAGTCAGACTGCATCTTTTTCACCTTTTCCGGCCAATCCAGTTTATCCAGATCTGACAACAGACGATCTGCATATGCAGTAATCTTCAGCATCCACTGTCTTAAATTTTTCTTGGTAACCGGCGTACCACAGCGCTCACATGCACCATTTACAACTTCTTCGTTAGCAAGTCCTGTCTTACAGGAAGGGCACCAATTGATTGGGAATTCTTTTTCATATGCCAAACCAGCCTTGAACATTTTTACAAATATCCATTGTGTCCATTTATAGAAATTAGGATCGGTTGTATTTACTTCCATATCCCAATCATAAATTGCTGCAATTTCATTAATCTGACGCTTGATGTTTGATACATTCTCCGCTGTAGATTTAGCAGGATGCACGCCCATCTTTATTGCATAGTTTTCAGCCGGAAGTCCGAAAGCATCCCAGCCCATGGGATGAATCAGGTAATATCCCTGAAGCATCTTATATCTGCTCCAGACATCAGAGATAACATATCCTCTCCAGTGTCCTACATGAAGTCCGTTTCCTGATGGATATGGGAACATATCCAGACAATAATATTTTGGTTTCTTGCCATCATTCACATTTACCGGGTCAGCTTCCCAGTTCTTACGCCATTTTTGTTCAACCGCCTTATGATTATAAGGTACTGCCATTGTTCATTCCTCCTAAATAAAAATAGCCCTCTCGTCTTCTTATAGAGACGAAAGGGCTTTACTTTCCGTGGTACCACTCTAATTCATCCTGATAGGATGCACTCATTTATTCTATAACGGGAATTCCCGCCTTAATCTACTGATTTCAATTAAGGAACTCCGAGGCGAGTTGGGAGTTTTATCGTTACTGCCTCGCACCATCCGGCAGCTCTCTGAAACGCAAGTACTCTTAATACTCCTCATCACAGTTTTTGTCATATCGACTAACTGTTATTCTAACCATTTATCCAGCATTTGTCAAGGTATAACAAAAAACAATTATCAGCATTATTTCCGTGCAACCATGATAACCACTTTAACAGAGTCGAATTCGGTGTATCCAAGCTCCTGATTGTAAGAGAATTGTGTATCAACCAAGCTATATTCTCCACGTGAATAAGTATCTATTATATGAAATACATTTTTATTTAAGCCTACGCATTTTCCATTTTTATAGTAAAAAGTAAGGGTGTCAAACATTAATCTATGTTCCTTACTCTGATTTAATACTGTGATTTTTACAGGACTAGCCCACCTGTTCTGGATTATCTCTGTTTTTTCTATAACCAGTTCAGTTTTTCTGTCTTTATCTCCATATTCCGGTTTTTGTATAGTAAAATCGTATTTATCGTAAGCAGCCTCGGGTTTCTTAAAATAAAAATATGTATCTGTTCCAGCCTGTACCCCATTTACCAAATCCAATACCGATTTTACTTTTACTCCCTGGGCATCGTAAAAATTCATATAAATAATCACATTGCCCAGATTTCTTCCGCTTATATTTTTCATCTTTAATGCAAAAGAATCAGGTGCTTCAATAACCTCTTCTTTTCGTAAAAAAGATTCCCATTCTTCTTTTTTACCAGTATTGTTCCCGGTATTACTGCCCCCATTATCTGGTTTGGGATTATTTGGGGTTTGAACCGTTACTCTGCATTTTTTCGTAATTCCATTCTGCTTTGCACTGATTATTACAGTCCCGCTTTTCTTGGCACTGATTTTTCCTTTGCTTACCCCTGCAACTGCGCTATTGCCAGATGACCAGACAATCCTGCCTGTACCTCCGGACATTTTTAAGGTATATGACTGACCTGTTTTCAATGTAAGAGATGATCTGTTCAGCTTTGGATTTACAACGATTACCTTACATTGATACTTCTTGTTACCAATTTTTCCAGTAACAATTGCCTTTCCTGCTTTAACTGCTTTTACCCTGGCTCTCGTCCCGGTTTTCGTAAGCTTTTTCACAGAAACTGCTTTCCTTGAAACAGACCAGCTTACCTTTTTCTTCGTACCCGTTATTTTTAAATCATATGTCTTGCCAATGCCTAACGTTACTGATGATTTGTTTATTTTTGTTTTCGCCTCTGCTGAAACCGATATCTGTAAAGCAGCTATCAGAACCACAAATAAAATAATCCTTAAAATACTTTTCTTTTTCATAATTGCCCTTTCCCTCCGCGGTGTTTCATATAATGATAACCTGCTTTTCTCTATATTGCTGATTCTATAAATGTACTAGTTGCTCTTTTATACTTTTTCTAAGACCCCACAGCATATTTTAAAATTACTTTCTGATAGCCATGTGACACATCTTAAATGAACTTTAGAGCGTAACGATAGAGAATCCCAATTTCTCACAGTCACAAAACATTACATCCGCTTTTACTTTTTTTAATTATACTGTAAAAAAATGACATTAGTATTTAAAATGTATTAAAATGCTGTTTTTCCTGCACCAGAGCGTATTTTGTTTAATATCAGCTGACAATTCAGTAGAAAAAAGTATTCTATTCTTTAATATTAGAACATGTTAATACCCGTAGAATTTTAGAGTATACGTAAAAAGAGCCAGAATTAGGGTTCACCTCTGATTCTGGCTCTTTCAATATACTGGTATTATTGGATACTAACTCATTGTATACACATTTACAAGATTCTTACTATTCTTTAATGTTATTAAAAAGTAAGCATTCACGGTATTACTATTAATCAAAAACTCCTGGTGGCTTTAATCAGTCTGTCATGATTTAAATACATACCATATTGCTATTAATCCAACAAGAGCAACCGATTTTTTATATCGACATCAGTTTCAATAAATCCCATATTACTATTAACCAAGTCCGGTTATCTGTTTCTATAAATTGTAAGAGTTTCAATACATCCTATATTACTATTAATCTGGATACCATCTGGAAATTGAAAAATCCCATTAATGTTTCAATACATCCTATATTACTATTAATCCGTCACACTCGGGGCAATCCAGCGCTGTAATAGGGATGTTTCAATACATCCTATATTACTATTAATCGTAAGCAAAACAAATGCAAGAGAGATAGAAATTGGTTTCAATACATCCTATATTACTATTAATCAATAGAGGCTCGTGTAATTGCCTGGCTGGCGGAGTTTCAATACATCCTATATTACTATTAATCAAGGACGTGGCACATTAACAACATCTGGAGGAATGTTTCAATACATCCTATATTACTATTAATCTTCAGGTTGGCGCATATTCCAAAAAGTCCAACGCGTTTCAATACATCCTATATTACTATTAATCATAGAAACATACCGCATATACAGGAGCAGTATGTCGTTTCAATACATCCTATATTACTATTAATCGTAATTTAGGCACCTAAATTAAGGAGGTAAAAATGTTTCAATACATCCTATATTACTATTAATCTAATGCAGAAGCTGCTGTGATTTTATTCTCAGCGGTTTCAATACATCCTATATTACTATTAATCTGGTATGGAACAACTATTACCAAGGAAGAAGAAAGTTTCAATACATCCTATATTACTATTAATCGAGTGGATGTAATGCTATACCGGTATGGATGTAGTTTCAATACATCCTATATTACTATTAATCGGATTCCTGTAGAAATAGATACAATTGATTAAATGTTTCAATACATCCTATATTACTATTAATCAAAAGAAAAAAGGAAAGCTATTGTATTTAGATAAGTTTCAATACATCCTATATTACTATTAATCAAGTCACTATATTCAATTTCAGCATACGTATCCGTTTCAATACATCCTATATTACTATTAATCGGGTTATTAAGGAAACTCCTGAGGTCATATTGTACCGTTTCAATACATCCTATATTACTATTAATCGGGGAAAAAGTGTAATTTTGAATTTCCCCTTAAAGTTTCAATACATCCTATATTACTATTAATCATACTACAAAAGTTTTTTATAGTTTTCAGGATTTGTTTCAATACATCCTATATTACTATTAATCACTGTACTTTTGCGTTAAACCGCATGTAAACGAGTTTCAATACATCCTATATTACTATTAATCTGTTTAATGTTATCTACCCGGTAGGCAGCATTTACAGTTTCAATACATCCTATATTACTATTAATCAAAAACCTTATATAAAATACGGCTGCCCGGTGTGGTTTCAATACATCCTATATTACTATTAATCTCCTTACTTTCGGCGTTTTCTCCGCTGTCTCTGGAGTTTCAATACATCCTATATTACTATTAATCTGTAATTCTTTTTGCAATTCGGCCCGGTCATCCCCGTTTCAATACATCCTATATTACTATTAATCAAAAAGGAGAACAAATTATGTTAGTTACTGAAGCTTGTTTCAATACATCCTATATTACTATTAATCTCAGATAGATGCGCTGGATTGCGTACCATGAACGGGTTTCAATACATCCTATATTACTATTAATCCGGAAGCGGCTAGAATTTCGGCCAGTATCGCCGTTGGTTTCAATACATCCTATATTACTATTAATCCAACGTATTTCCCACATTCTTACTTCACACTATACCCCAAAACCCCCACAAAATCAAGCCTTTTCACATTCTTTACCAGCCCTCCCTACATTTTCACATCTAACCACATAATCCTCCTTTCCCCGCATATATCAAGCCTTTCCCACTCTTCTTGCAATTTTACACCTGGTAAATTTATAAATAATCTTCCCCTATATTTTTCAAATTAAACAGTATATCTCACCACAAACAAGATATTATCAAAACTATGATCTAACATAATTATTCTCTAAGCATTTTCTCATCTGCTAAAGAAGATCTTTATCATTCCTTTTGCCCGTATGCCTTTTACTGTATGTTTAAGAGCGTTACATTCACAACATTTGGAGTTATAGTAGCTATAAAGAAAGTGTTCTTTTTGTAAATTTAGTCTATTTTTTTTATTGAAACAATCTCTGCATATCTCCGTGTTAATTAATTGCTTTTTCAATTTCCATGGATTGATCATCTTTCCTATTCCCCTCTTCTTGTATTTTTTATGTTCATTGCCATCGCTAATCAGCAGTAAGATGGTTTCTTCTCAACGTTTCTACTCAAAAAATCGAAATATTCAATTAAGAAACAATATAATCAACCAATTAACTAATTCTTAATTATAACACCAAAACACAATTTAAGGAGTTGGATGTATTGAAATGCAGCTTTTATGTAATGAAAGGCATTTCTATTATTAATTCGAAGCAAATAAAAATCGGTATTAGATTTTCTATAAATCTAATACCGATGATTTTCTATTATTGTTTTATATTTAAAACTATATTTGCCTGATCTCCCGGCGTATACTCGATTGTGATCTGATCCCCTTCATTATATTTAATAATGTCCAGATAATCCACAACCGAAACATCAAAGATTTCATTATTGCCCTCTAACATAATGTAGTAATGAGAATTGCCTTCCACTACGCCCTGGGCTATTTTCTTTATCTTACCCTTGGCTTCATTAACGGATCTTGTTTCTTCCGTTGCTATTCCATTTTGTTTCAAGAGACTGCGGTATGCTTTTTCACACTCAGCCGCTGTATCTCCTATCGCTACATTCTGGTATTTTTGAATATTAACCATGGCATACATTTTTACAAGACCTGCACCATCCTTTAATGCCATAAAATAGGTCGGTTCTCCTGCAATGTTCAAGAGTAACGGGAAGGTAGATTTATACCCCAGATGCTGCACCTGGCCTTCCGCCGAACCCATAGCGGAGTACTCCTCGGCTCCGTTGATCTCATAGAACCTGGTTTCCATCGTCCTCTGGTTCATCAGTACGAATCCTACATTGGACTGGTCGCCGCTGACAGAAGTGATACCGGTGTAAACCCAGACATCATCTTCCAGTGCCAGATAATTGTAACCGCTTGTGGTGCGCAGGCACCCTTTCTGTCCCAGAACGCTGTTAAAATAACCGTTCTTTAAGGTTCCATAGTAATCATAGAGCTGAACCAAAAGGTCGGCTGAATACACATGGTCAACCCACTGAGGACAATCTTCTACTGCAAAATCCTGTGTTTCTCCTGTTATGGCATTGCAAAGTACCACACGTCCGATGGTAACGCCGCCAAATAAGCCGATATTGTATTTCTTAACCGGACATACCCAATATGGTGTTCCATTGTCATCGATTTCAAAACTAAGTGTATCAAAAATATAAGTCGGATAACGGAACCTTAAATGTCTGTCTATATTCCGGTTCAAATGCTCTGACTGAGAGTATTTAATCGGTTTATCCAGTTTCACAAGCTCTGTATCCTGGGTTGCCATATCAATTTTAATATATGCCGGGATACCTTCTGACTGGTTAGTAAACCATTTGATCAGGTTGGCATATACCAGAGGTGTTACCCTTACCGGAGTATCCTGATAATTAATCTGTGTGTAGAGATCACTGACCTCAAACTGAGATACCATGTCAACCATGCTTCCCATTTTTCGATTTCCTAAAAGAGTAGCAGAATCTCTGTCCAAAAGAGGTATTTTGGAATAATCCGCTTCTTTGATATCCTCATTAAAATCCCTTGTCTCAACGCTGATCAGCTTCTGGTATTTATTTGCATTGATAATCGGGGAAGAAAGAATGCTTCCTCCAATATATACAATCACTACCAACGCCAGGATCCCAACGCCGAATTTTAGTCCTTTGCTTTCTTTTGCATCTTCTACTGTCCGAATTCTGGGCAGTCCGTAAATAATAACAACAATGACCACTGCCGCCATCAGAAATGTCCAGAAACCGGACGCATGAATATTAATAGCAGGCAAAGTTACGTAGTAATAGACTCCCGCGATCAAAAGGGCTGCAATGACCGCCAGAACTTTCCAACCAAACTTTTTCATAAAAATCTCCTCTCCAACTCTGTGGTAAAACTTTTCGTATAATCAACAATTATACGTTATACAGCTTTGAAATACAAATTAATTTTGTATAAACATTTCCCGGAGCATGGCAATTTCTTTTGCCCATCCCTCATCGTCATTTGGTGTTTCCAGTACAAACGGCAGACTGCAAAGTGCAGGATGGTTGATAATCCGTTTAAAAGCGTCGATTCCGATACTTCCCTCTCCAATTTTAGCATGCCTGTCCTTGTGGCTTTCAAATGGATTCTGGCTGTCATTTAAATGAATGGCACGAAGACGGTCCAGACCGATTACGTTGTCGAATCGGGTAATTACGCCATCCAGGTCATTTACGATATCATATCCCGCATCCCAGACATGGCAGGTATCCAGGCACACACCCAGTTTATCCGTCAATTCTACTTTATCGATAATCGCCTTTAATTCTTCAAAGGTACGCCCCACTTCACTTCCTTTGCCCGCCATAGTCTCCAGCAGAACGATTGTGGTCTGTTCCGGCTTCAGGATTTCATTCAGCATTTGTGCGATATAGTCAATCCCAATCTCTGCGCCCTGCTTTACGTGGCTTCCCGGATGAAAGTTGTAATAATTCCCGGGGGTATACTCCATTCTCCGTAAATCGTCTGCCATGGTATCTCTTGCAAATTTACGAAGTCCTTCATCAGCCGAACAGCCGTTTAGCGTATACGGGGCATGTGCGACGATTTTGGCAAAATCATGTTCTTTGGAAAGCTCCAGATATTTCGCAACATCCGCTTCATCAATCTCCTTTGCTTTTCCGCCTCTTGGATTACGGGTAAAAAAAGCAAATGTGTTGGCGCCCAGTTTCACCGCCTGTTTTCCCATTGCATAATATCCCTTGGAAGAAGAGATATGGCTACCTATGTTTAACATTTTGTTTCCTCCTGTTATCTAACTCTGTTTACTGACTGCTTTACATATAATTCTGTATGACGATCTGCATATTCCTCACATTTCGAAACACATTTACCTGGGGATAATAGGTTGCGGAGATAGAAACAGCATTTTCCCTGTTCTGATACATCTTCTCAACCTCTGACATCCCGAATTTTTCCGTTATATAAGTATTAAATTTTTCCACATCCCCAAAATACATGGCGTCCATCACCATACCCTGGGAATTTAAAACCTGCATTTTTATTACATTCTTATTCTGCCCAAGAATTCTGGCACTTAACACATTCAGATTCTTTTCTGCAAATACCGGCTTGGGATTGGCTTTACCAAATGGCTCCAACACCTCCAGCTCCCCGATCAGCTCTTCTGATATATAATCGATCGGCATAGCTACGTCAATGGAAACTCTTGGGATAAAGTCCTCTTCCGTCAGGGTGGTAAGTTCATTCAGACGGATTCTCAAGTTTTCCACATCTTCTTTTTTGATCGACAGTCCTGCCGCCATTGGATGACCGCCGAACTTTGTGAATAATTCCTGGCATTTTACCATTTCTTCAAACATGTTATAAGCCTCAATGGAACGCCCGGAACCTTTTACGCCGTCTTCTGCATCGGTCAAAACGAATACCGGCTTATGGAACCGTTCACGGATGCGCCCGGCTATAATGCCCGCCAGGCTTTCATGGCAATCCGGCAGATAGACAACTAACACCTTATCGTTTTTTAACTCTGTGGTCTCCACCAGTTCCACTGCCTTTTCAAATCCTTCCAGTGTCATGGCCTTACGTTCGTCGTTTAAGCTTTTTAATTCCTCCGCCATTTGAAGGGCTTCCCCTTCTGTTTCCGCGAGCAGCAGCTCCAGGGCACGTTTCGCCGTATCCAGGCGACCGCTTGCATTGATGCAGGGACCGATAACAAATCCAATATGATAGGCACATATATCCGACTCATCCAGCCCGTTTACTTTTATTAAAGAACGCAGCCCATTATTCTGTGTATTGGTGAGGCGTCTAAGTCCCTCTTTGACGATAATACGGTTTTCACCGATCAGATCCATAACATCTCCAACCGTGGCAATTGCTGCAAATTCAATAAAAGCCTCTGCCTCTTCCCGGGGGATCCGATGATCTTCAAACAAACAGGAAATCAGTTTGAACGCCACTGCCGCACCGCAGAGACTGGGAAACGGATAATTGCACTCCGGTTGTTTTGGATTAATAATGACATCTGCCTGTGGACGAAGACATATCTTTTCCCCTGCTTCTTCTTTGAATAACAGCTCATGATGATCCGTTATAATCACGGTCATGCCCAGTTTTTTCGCATAGGCAATCTGATCAATAGCAGCTATACCATTGTCACAGGTCACAATGGTATCCACGCCTTCCTCGTATGCATACTGAATCAGCTGTTCATTGATCCCGTACCCGTCCTTCATTCTGTCGGGTATCTCATAGTCTACATTGGCATTACACCGTTTCAACCCTTTATAAAGGATATAGGTGGCATTTACCCCGTCAATGTCATAATCTCCAATAATACGGATTTTTCTGCCCTCATTGATCTTGCTGTTCAAAAGGATGACAGCTTCTCTGGCGCCATGTAAAAGCTTCGGATCATGAAGATCCTTCAAGCCTCCGTTTAAATATTCCTGAATCGCTTCATCTCCCACTATATCCCGGTTGCGTATTATCCTGGCAGTGACCGGATTAATCCCAAATTTGCCGGAAATCTGCTGAAAATCAGCTCTTTTTGCTGTGACAAACCATTTCTCCAAAATCATTTCTCCTTTGTATATCACCTGAAAATGAAAGATACCCCCGGTACAAGCATACCAGAGGTACTTACATTTATTATTTATAATTACTTTTTCTTTGTCTTAATTTTAGTCTTCAATACATACCAGAGTGCACCGGTAATACATACAGAAGAATAAGCTCCGCATACAATACCAACCATCAGAGGCAGTGCAAACTCACGTATGGAAGAAACTCCCATGACAAACAGTACTGCAATCATGATAAATGTTGTAAGGGAAGTATAAATACTTCTTGTAAGGGTCTGAGTGATACTCAGATTTACGATATCTGCAATGTTGTCTTTATTCTTCATGAGCGCCATATTCTCTCTGATTCTATCGAAGATAACAATGGTGGCATTGATGGAATAACCAACAATTGTCAGCATACATGCGATAAATGTATTTCCTACCGATACTCTTGCAAGTGCATAGAATGCCAGTACTACTAATACATCGTGAAGCAGTGCAACAACTGCACTGGTAGCAAAACGCAGATCCTTAAACCGGAACCAGATATAGATCAGCATACAGATAGTAGCAACAACTACCGCTATAATTGCATCGCTTCTCATCTCTGAACTTACAGTGGAAGAAATACTTTCTGCTGTAATAAGTGTGGTATCCACATCAAAGTCCTTCTTCAATGCATCGCTTAATTCCTGTCTCTCATCCAGATTCAATTCTCTGGTTTTGATGATAACCTGATTTGTTCCGCTTACTTTCTGTGTCTGGATATTTGCATCCCCCGTTACTCCCTGTACCACAGGTTTTACCTTAGAATCAATATCCCCGATACTCAGATCTTCTTTAAATGTTACATTTGTAGAAGTACCACCCATGAATTCCAGGCTGTAATTCAATGATTTATTGCCCTGTACGCTGTTAAATATCATGGACGCAGGACCAACCAGAATCAGAATAATGGAAACAATGAAGAAAAGGTTTTTCTTGCTCAGGAAATTGATTGTTTTTCTTTCCTTCTGTTTTCCGTATAACTTTTCACCCTTTAATCCAAGCGTAAAGAATGCATTAATAATCAGTCTGGAAATAACCAGTGCGGTGAACATGGATAACACAATACCAAGTGCCAGTGTCTGTGCGAATCCCTGCACGCTTCCTGTTCCCATTAAACCAAGCACTGCTGCTGCAATAAGGGTTGTAATATTACCATCAATAATAGCTGAAAATGCTTTCTGGAAACCGGATTTAATTGCAGATTTCACAGATTTTCCTGCTGCAACTTCTTCACGGATTCTGGCATAGATAATAACGTTGGCATCCACCGCCATACCTATGGAAAGAATAATACCTGCAATACCCGGCAAGGTCAGGGTTAAATCAAATGCATTCAGGCATAAAAGCATAAGGCCTGTGTAAATTAAAAGTGAAATACCCGCTACAATACCTGGAAGCAGATATACTACGATCATGAAAATAATAACGATTGCAAGACCAATAGCACCTGCAATTAAACTGCTTGAAATCGCTTCTTCACCAAGCTGTGCCCCAACCACGTTAGAACGGAGTTCTTCCAGTTCCAGTGAAAGTGAACCGATACGAATGGAGGATGCCAGTGTTTCTGCCTCTTCCTGATTAGCCATACCGGAGATATAAGCTTTTCCACCGGTAATTGCTTCATTTACTTTTGGTGCGCTGATTACATTGCCGTCATAGACAATTTTAATCTGTTTTCCAACATTTGCTGCAGTAGCATCTGCAAATTTAGTCGTTCCTTCTTTTGTAAGAAGCAGTTCTACAACATATTCCTTGTTGCCCATCTCATCGTTCTGAACTCTTGCTTCCGCACTGTCAACATCCGTACCATTTAATACAACGGTACCATCTGTTAGTTCAAACTGCAGAGAACCAGGCTTTCCAAGTTCTTCCAGAATCTTGTTCGCATCTGTTACACCGGGAATTTCGATGTTGATACGGTCACTGCCTTCCTGATAAACCTGTGCTTCTGTGCTGTACTGGGATACACGCTGCTGTAACTTGTAAATGGTATCCTTCATATCTTCTTCAGACGGAGTCTCATCTCCCACTGCCTGATATGTAATACTTACACCGCCGGATAAATCCAGACCGGTCTTAATATTTCTGGCAGAACCAGTTCCTGTAGGACCAAATCCCACTGATGTAGTAAATGCCAAAAGCCCCAATAAGATTGTCATGGCAACTACTACAATAATCGCTTTTTGCTTGTTCATGATGCTTCTCCTTCTCTCTCATTTGTAATCTTTAATCCAAAGACGCCTGTGCTGCTTTTATCATGATTGCACATTCAACACGCTTGCGCTGCAGTTCACAGCCAATGTCATAGGCATCATTGATCTGCCCATGGAATTTAAATGAATTTGCTGCGCATCCTCCGCTGCAGTAAAATCTTGCAAAGCATTTCCGGCACTTATCCTTTGCATATACATTGCAGCATTTAAACTCATCACGCATGTCCGTCTTTGTTACTCCTTCATCCACATTGCCCATCAGAAATTCTTCTTCCCCTACAAACTGATGGCATGGATACAGATCCCCCCATGGAGTGACTGCCAGATATTCCGTACCGGAACCACACCCCGACAATCTCTTGTACACACAGGGACCTCCTGTTAAATCTATCATAAAATGGAAGAAGTTAAACCCTTTACCCTCTTTTTCACGTTTTACCATCTCTGCTGCCAGCTTGTCATACTCTTCACAGATCGCTGCAAGATCTTCTTCGCGGATTGCATACTCTTCTTCCGGAAGAGACACAACCGGTTCCACCGATATCTGCTCAAATCCAAGATCAGCCAGATGCAGAACATCTTTGGCAAAGTCCAGGTTGTTTCTGGTAAAGGTTCCTCTCACATAATATTTTTCCTGATTTCTACTGTTTGCAAATTTTTGGAATTTAGGAACGATTAAATCGTAACTGCCTTTTCCATTTCGGAAAGGTCTCATTAGATCATTGACTTCCTCTCGTCCGTCAATGCTGAGCACCACATTTGCCATTTCTTTATTGGCAAATTCCATGACCTCATCATTTAGAAGAACGCCATTGGTTGTCAATGTAAAGCGGAAGTTCTTGCCATGGATCTTTTCCTGCTCTCTTCCGTATTTGACCAGATCTTTTACAACCTGCCAGTTCATCAGCGGTTCTCCGCCGAAGAAATCCACTTCCAGATTCTTTCTGGATCCGGAATTGGCAATCAAAAAATCAAGGGCTTTCTTACCAACTTCAAAACTCATAAGAGCCCGTCTTCCGTGGTATTCTCCCTCTTCTGCAAAACAATATTTACAGGCGAGGTTACAGTCATGTGCGATATGCAGGCAGAGTGCTTTTACAACGGTCTGCCTTTTCTTAAAATCAATAATTGCTTCTTCATAGATGTCTTCGGTAAAAAGTACACCCGCTTCTTTTAATTCCTCACACTCAGCAACCGCCTCCATAATTTCAGCGCTGCCGTATGTATCCTTTAACCGCTCTGCGATTTCTTCTGGATTTAGTCCTTCTTCTATAAAAGGAACCACGTCATAAACGATGTCATCCACTACATGGATGGCTCCACTGTTCACATCCAGTAAGATGTTATAGCCATTATTTTTATATTGATGGACCACTGTATATCCCCTTTCAAATCCACTCCATGAAAAAAATACCCGGCAAATACCTGACGGGTTCAAGAGCAGTATTCATTTCGTATAATAAGCAGCGACGCATGTTCGCTGCTTATATTGTTTTCTTATTTATTATTTTCGCAGCTCTGATTTCCAACCGTACAGGATGTCTTACATGCTGACTGGCAGGAAGTCTGACATTCTCCACAGCCACCTTTTTTCATTGTGTTCTGAAGTACCTGTGTATTTAATGTTTTAATATGTTTCATGGTCTTAGCCTCCTTATTTCATGAACTTTTGCTATTATAACATATATTTTTTTATTTTTAAAGTGTTTTTTTATACACTTTTTTCACATTTGTGTGTTATAGTAGTCAAATAAACTACATACCAAAGAAAGGATTTATCATTTATGAAGAAGAAATTCATTGTTTTTGCACTCACTTTGTGCATGACAGCATCTTTAGCCTTAAGCGGCTGCCAAAAAAAATACGTCACCCTGGGAGATTATAAGGGTCTGAAACTTGAAAAAGTTGTACCCGAAGTCACGGACGATGAAGTACAAGGCGAGATCGACACTGCCCTGGAAGACAATGCAACTTCAACTGAAATCACCGACAGGGCTGCAAAAGAAGGGGATACCGTAACCATGGACTTTGAAGGGAAAATAAACGGCACTCCATTTGAAGGCGGAACTGCAGAAGCTTATGACCTGGAACTGGGAAGCGGCGAATTTATCGAAGGCTTTGAGGAACAATTAATCGGGGTCAAAAAAGATGACAAGAAAGATGTCACAGTTACTTTCCCGGAAGACTACGGCGATGACACTTTAAACGGTAAAGAAGCAGTGTTTTCTGTTACGGTAAAAGCCATCAAACAGATCACTCCTGCTACCTATAATGATGAGTTTGTCAGCAGTATTTCCGATTATAAAAATACCGCCGATTACGAAGAGAACCTGAAAAACGAACTTCTTGCAAGCAAAGAAGAGGATTCCGAATACACATTAAAAGATGATGCCATCAATGCAGTAATTGAAGGTTCAACATTTAACGGCTATCCGGAAGAATTATATGAAAAATGTAAAAAGCAGGTTGATGAAAGCAATGCCTACTACGCAGAACTGTTTGGGGTTACCATTGAAGATCTGGCAGGCAGCGAAGAAGATATCAAGCAGACTGTAATCAGTACGGTAAATGAACAGCTGGCGCTTGAAGCGATTGCTGAAAAAGAAAAAATCAGTGTTACCGATGAAGAATACAAATCTTATGTAAATGATAATCTTGAATATTACGAAGTATCCTCTGTAGAAGAATTCGAACAAAATAACGACAAAGACAGTGTTATGAGCGAACTTCTAAAAGATAAAGTATGCCAGTTCCTGGTTGACAATGCGCAGGTTACAGAGGTAACGGAAGATGAAAAATATAGCGAAGACGGTGAAGGGGATGAATTCGGAGATGAAACAGAGCCTCCAATGGATGATGCTGAAACCGATGATGCCGGAGCTGATGATTCCGAAGCTGATGATTCCGAAGCCCCACAGAGCGAGTCAGATACAGCAGCTTAGATTCACCTTTAGTATCAGCTGTTCCATCGAATGTATTTATAAAAAGAAGCGGATAGTCGTATCATTGTGACTGTCCGCTTTTCCTTTTCATATTCCAGGATAATGCCTATCTGAGTAACTTGGTTCTTAATAGCACACCACGCCTATTTCACATGAAAACTGCCTTCTGGTCAGCCAGCAGCATTTCATGCTCTTCACGGCTTCTGCTGATGAACTCATAGGTCAGAAACAGGGGATTAATTCGTTCCACGAGCCCAGGAACCTGAGGGTCTGTAAATGGCTGGTGCAGATCTATCTGAAAAATATAAGTAAAGATCTGGGACCAGCGGTCATAATAACGATCCTTCCAGACTATTTCTGTTTTCTGTATCTCTTTTACAGCTTCCCCTGTCAGGGATTGGTTCAGATGAATGCCTTTGATCCAGCTGCACAGCTCTCCATGCTCCTCCAGCTGTTTTTGTATATAAGCGATTCCATCACTTTGATGCCGGATATCCAAATTTGTATGAAGCAGATGTCCCGTATCCAGCATGATTCCTTTTTTCTCATAGTGAATGCCATCCATCAGCTTCTGTGTCATCTGGGGATTGGTAAATGTAAATCCTGGCCACCAGAGATTTTCCATCAGGAAATAAAAAGTATACTTTTTATCATCCAGAAGTGCATTCACGATCTGGCAAACCGCCTCAATAACTTCTTCATCCGTATATGCAAACTGATATGTAAGAGACTCCTTTATCTTAACCTCACTCACATGAAATACTACATATTCTGCATTGACGCTCTGGGCAAAATCCAGATTCTTTTGAAATTTACGCAGAAGTGCCTCTTTGGTTCTTCCTCCAAATACTTCTTCTACGGTATCCATGCTGTCATATTCCCTGATCAGTGCCTCTTCATTTTCTGTCCATAAATCCATCCAGGCATTAAATGAGATCAGATGAACCCCGATTACCTGACCAGCCGGGATCCTGCAGGTATCATCCAGTCCGATATTCATATACTCATATCCATCGCATCCAAATTTTTGGCAGAATGCCTGTAAATCCTGGTCACCGTGAAAACGTTCCAGATCATCAGGGCTGTCTGTCAGATTAATCATTCGTTTCATTTTATTTACCTCTTTTTCTGTTTCTTATCCATTTTCAGCCGCTCCCTTGCAAACCATGACAAAATAAGCTATAATTCTTAAAACTACAGATAGCAAAGGATGATATTATGAAGCTGAACAAACCATTTTCGATTACGGGTTATACATTAAAAATGATCGCTATTATCACGATGCTCATAGACCACATTGGCGCATTTACACTGGGGGAAGGATTATTGTATCAGGATTATATTCAGTCCGATCCCGTCCTTTTTGAGAATTTGAAAATCCTCTATGAGGTAATGCGCCAAATCGGCCGTCTGGCATTTCCTATCTTCTGCTTTCTGTTAGTAGAAGGATTTATCCATACAAAAAATGTGCAAAAATATGCTCTTAGGCTGCTTCTTTTTGCATTTATCTCAGAAATTCCTTTTGATCTGGCTTTAGGAGGAACTTTCTTTGATTTCAACCAGCAGAATATCTTCTTTACACTTTTTATCGGGTTGGTTGTCATGATAATCGCTTCCCGCTTTGAAGGTAGGGTTATCTTTCAGCTGATCACCTTTATTGTCGGAATGCTCGCCGGCTACCTGCTAAATGTAGACTATAGTTTTATGGGCATTTTCTTATTGGAAATCCTGTATTTCTTCCGCTTTAACAGGAAAAACCAGGTTTCCAGCGGAGCAATTTCCGTTTTGTGGGAACCTGCAGCTGTCCTGGGCTTTATTCCCATCTGGTTCTATAACGGAGAGCGGGGGCGTTCCATGAAATATTTTTTCTACTGGTTTTATCCGGTACACATCTTAATTCTTGCAGTCATTAATATGATTTTCTTTCCAAGATAATAATTTAAGACACGCTGCTGCGTGTCTTAAATTTTCGTTACCAAATTACTCGTAAGTGGCTTTTAAATTGTACTTTCTAACCTTCTACAATCAGATAACGTCCATCCGGAAGATGAAACACTTCTGACGCCTCTTCCAGTTCATCCCCCGACATATCTGAAGTATCCATTCCGGCTTCTTCAAAATAATCTCTGACCTCTTCCAGGGTATTAACCGTCACCGCCATTACATCATCCAGAAATTCGTCTGCTTCTTCCAATGTTTCCGCAACTTTCTCATCAAATAATTGTAACTGTTTTTCCAAAAATGCCTTCAGGCACGCATCATCGTATTTATACATCTGTATTCCTCCCTTTGAATCCAATAATGTTTTCAGAACTTTTAAAACACCGTCATTTACGTTTTCATCAGCAATGTGTTTTGCTGCTTCCAGCACTTTCGGCTGGGCATTGGCAACTGCATAGCTCTCTTCTGCACTGGCAATCATTCCCAGATCATTATTATTGTCACCAAATACCATGGTTTCTTCTCTGGAAATACGAAGCGTCTGCTGGATGGTCTGCAATGCTTTCCCTTTATCTGCATCAAAATCCATAAAATCAATCCAGGGCTCTCCGGCAATCGTCACATGGAACCTGTCTTTCCACTGTGCAATTACTCCCTCAGCAATATCCTGAACACCGGTACTTTTATATATGGAAATTTTGATAATTTCAATCTCTTCTTTCAGCACATCCTGGACCAGGCGCATATCATTATGGTATCCCTCTGTCAGCAACTTTAAAAAGTCTGCATCATCATCTTCGATATACATAGGACCTCTGGTGGAGGCTGTCAGATAACACCCCGGCTGTGTGCGGATAAAGCGGATCAGTTCTTCTGCGTCTTGGCGGTTCAGTACGGTAGATGACATTTCATAGCCTCTGCAGACCACATTCGAGCCGTTTTCCGATACAAAAATCATCTCATTTTCAATTGGTGCAAACAATCTTCGGATACTTGCATACTGCCTGCCGCTGGCAGCTGCAAACAGAGTACCCTGGTCTTTTAATTTCAGGATTACATCAAAAATTTCTTCATTTATTTTATCGCTTCCTTCTACCAGCAGTGTACCATCAATATCTGAAGCAACCAGTTTAATCATCGTTCTCCTCCCATACAGCATTTCCTGTGGCTCAAATCCGTTTTGTTTCCATGTTGGATGTTATCATATTTTCCTTCCAGTACTTCTTCCAGGGTTTTCTCTACCAGATCTGTATGAAAATTACAGATATCCAAAATCCCCGGCTGGGCATTGTCCATTGCAAAACTATAGGAAACATTTTGAAGCATTTCCACATCATTATAATGATCGCCGAATGCCATCGTCTCCTGTGGCGTTACCTGAAGTTCCCGGAAAAGATCCTGCATTGCAGTCCCTTTATTAACTCCTTTTGGAACGGTATCCAGCCAGAGATTGCCCGAAGTTACAACTGTAACTTTCTCTCCAAAACGTTCATTCCAATAATCCTCTGAATTATTAATCCCGTTCTTTTCATAAACAGATATTTTAAGATAGGGTTCTTCCACCTTTAAAATATCATCTACAACCGTTACAGTATTTTTAACCACGTCACGGATATGAAGCATATACGCCTCATCCTTAGGTTCTATATAACAGGTATTTACACCTGAGAGCAATGCTTCGCAGCCTTCCCGCTCCATCATGGCCTTTAGTATTTCCTGACCTGTATTCCTGGGAATGATGTGCTTTGCCAAAATTTTATCCTGATATACAACAAGGGAACCATTTTCACATATAAACGCAATCTCATCACTGACCGGAGCAAACAGCCTCTTCAGATTAGGATACTGTCTGCCGCTTGCCGCCACAAAGATACGCCCCTGTTTTGTCAGTTCATGAATCAGTTGGACAGTTCCCGGCTTTAAATCCTGAGCACCATTTTGTAATAAAGTTCCGTCTAAATCACTTGCTATTAGCTTGATCATTTTGACCTCCTCGTATCCTGGGCAGGTTTGAGAAATTCCTTTTCCAGCATAGCTGATATTTCCAAAGGAGTATTTACGATTCTTTTGGCGTGGTTTTCTTCTAACTCTTCTCTGTCACGAAATCCCCACAAAACGCCCACTGTATTCATTCCTGCTGCATTTCCTGTCTGCATATCGGTATTCGTATCGCCTATATATAAGCATTCGTCACAGGGAACCTGAAAATATGATGCAATCTTCATTGCTCCGTCCGGAGCCGGCTTTCTGGGAATTCCTTCCTGCTGTCCCTGAATGTAATCAAAATACCCTTTTCCAAAAAGTGATTCCACTACATCTATCGCCTGTTCGTGAGGCTTATTTGAAAAAACGCTGATTTTAATCTGGTTGGCTTTTAACCACTTCAATAATTCTGTAATCCCCGGAAACGGTTTCACATGATACATACAATCCTTTGCAAAATAAGCCCCGTACAGACTGCTCAGTTCATCAAAACGCTGACATTCCAAGTCTCCATTTTCCCTCAGACACCTTCTTACCAGTTCTGCTGACCCATCTCCCGCAAAATACCGGTAACGGTCAGTCGGAAAAGCGGACAGCCCCATGGCTTCAAGCGCCCGGTTTCCACAATAGGCCAACGATTCTACTGTGTCTGCCAGTGTTCCATCCAAGTCAAAGATACATACTTTAATCATAATGTCTCCTCTTTCTTTGTTCTGGTGAATATTGTCATTTCTACAAAAGCTAGAATAGCACGAAAAATTCCCCGAGTCAATGACCCGGGGGATCTTACTGTGCCAGGGCATGTTTGGAAATTGCTTTCTGGCAGCTGTGCGTTCCAGGATTTAAATGATCTCCTGAAACAAATCTTTTACTGTTGGATAAATCTTAACAAATTTTTTGTATTTTTCTTCATATTTTGCTGCTATTTCCGGTGTGGGTTCTATTGTATCTACCACACGTACAATAGCTGCTGCTGCTTCTTCCACATTTTTATATTCCCCGCAGGCAACTGCCGCCAGCATCGCTCCGCCAAGTCCCGGTCCTTCTTCACTGGCAATGACGTCAACTTTAATGTTTAATACATTTGCAACAATCTTCTTCCAAAGTGGGCTCTTGGCTCCGCCTCCGCAAATCTTCGTTCTTTCGATATGAATTCCTAAGGATTTCGCTACTTCAAACGAATCCCTGATTGCAAATGCAACCCCTTCTAATACTGCCTGAGTCATATCTGCCCTGGTGGTATCCATGGTCATGCCGATAAAAGTGCCTCTTGCACTGGGATTGTTATGAGGGGAACGCTCTCCCATCAGATACGGCAGGAAGAATACATTATTTTCACCCAATTTTGTAATTTCACTTTGCTCTTTTGCATATTCTTTGGTGCCGATTATATCATCCATCCACCATTTATTACAGGACGCCGCACTTAACATACATCCCATCAGATGATAATGCCCGTCCGCATGAGCAAAAGCATGAAGTGCATTGTGCTCATCCACGCCAAAATCTTTGCTGGAAATGAAAATAGTTCCTGATGTTCCAAGAGAAATATTACACATTCCGTCTCCTACCGTTCCGGTTCCCACGGCTGCTGCCCCCTTATCTCCTGCACCTGCCACTACTTTCACTGTTTCCGGAAGTCCCAGTTCTCTGGCCACATCAGGCTTCAGGGTTCCGACAACTTCATAGCTTTCATAGATCTTAGCCACCTGGTCTTCTGTAATTCCGCAGATATCCAGCATTTCCTTGGACCAGCATTTATTCTTTACATCAAAGATCAGCATTCCGGAAGCATCGGATACATCTGTACAAAATGCACCGGACAGTTTATATGCCAGATAATCCTTAGGCAGCATAATCTTTTTAATCCGTGCAAAATTGTCCGGCTCGTTATTTTTCACCCAGAGAATTTTGGGTGCCGTAAATCCTGCAAAAGCAATATTTGCCGTATATTGGGATAGTTTATCCTTACCGATCACTTCATTCAAATAATCGGTTTCTTTCCCGGTTCTGCCATCATTCCAGAGAATCGCCGGACGGATAACCTCATCCTTTTCATCCAGAATGACCAATCCGTGCATCTGACCGCCAAAACTGATTCCTGCAACCTCTGCCTTATTGCAATCAGCTGTCAGTTCCTGTATTCCCGTAACTACTGCGCTCCACCAGTCTTCCGGTTTCTGTTCCGACCATCCTGGACTCGGAAAATTCAGCGGATACTCTTTTGAAACTACATTTTTAATCGTACCATCTGCTTCCATTAACAAAAGTTTTACCGCAGACGTACCTAAATCTACTCCTATATATAACATCTGACTGTTACCTCTCTTCCTTTAGTCAAAAACCCCGCCTGAGCGTGTTTTTAATTACTTACTGACAGCTGTGCCAGACTTTGTGTGCGAACTACACTCCAAGACCTGTTTTCTGCTTACTCACAAAATAAATCCCTGACTGCCGTTTGTAAAACTAACAGAAAGCCCGCACTGCGAGCTTCCTATTGTTTGATTCCCGCGAGCAACGAGCCAAACGGACACGCTGGCGCGTCCATTTGGCGACTGCCGCGAGGGTCAAAAACCCCGTTGCTTGCATCGGGGTTTTTGACTTGATACTTCCGTTTCTATGCAAATGGATTTTCTGTCTTATATAACATTCCCTTTGGCTGGTTAAATCCAATTTCTTCTACATCTACACCGATGAATTTAAATACTTCATAAAGTGCTTTTCCATAATGTCCGAATGCTACGGCTCCGTGATGAGGATAATTGCCCTCTACCAGCACGTGACGGTAGAATCTGCCCATTTCCGGAATCGCAAAGATGCCGATCGCTCCAAAGGAACGGGTTGCTACCGGGAGAACCTCTCCATGTGCAATGTATGCGCGCAGTTTGGAATCCGCTGTACTCTGCAGTCTGTAGAATGTAATATCGCCTGGAACAATATCGCCTTCCAAAGTTCCCTGTGTAACTTCTTCCGGAAGTGCTCTTGCCATGATCATCTGATATTTCATAGCGCAGAAAGATAATTTTTTAGAGCTGGTGTTTCCGCAGTGGAATCCCATGAATGTATCTTTCTGTGTATAGTCAAACTTTCCTTTGATGTCATCTGCATACATATCATTTGGAACTGTATTGTTGATATCCAGTAATGTAACTACATCTTCACTTACGCAGGTTCCGATAAATTCGCTGAGTGCTCCATAAATATCTACTTCACAGGAAACCGGGATGCCCATTCCGGTGAGGCGGCTGTTTACATAGCAAGGAACAAATCCAAACTGTGTCTGGAACGCAGGCCAGCATTTTCCAGCAATTGCTACATACTCTCTGTAACCTTTATGCTCTTCTACCCAGTCTAACAGAGTCAGTTCATACTGTGCAAGTTTCGCAAGAATTTCCGGTTTTTTATTTCCTTCTCCAAGCTCAGACTCCATATCCTTTACAACATCTGCGATACGTGGATCATCTGCATGCTTATTAAATGCTTCGAATAAATCCAGTTCTGAATTTTCTTCAATCTCAACTCCTAAGTTGTAAAGCTGCTTGATTGGAGCATTACAAGCCAGGAAATTCAATGGACGAGGTCCAAAGCTTATGATTTTCAATTTGGAAAGCCCCACAACTGCTCTTGCAATCGGAACAAATTCTTCAATCATTTCTGCGCATTCTTCTGCATTTCCAACCGGGTATTCCGGAATATATGCTTTGATGTTGCGAAGTTTTAAATTATAGCTGGCATTTAACATACCACAGTAAGCATCCCCGCGGCCCTGAACCAAATTGTCTCCGCTTTCCTCTGCTGCCGCAACAAACATAGACGGTCCGTCAAAATGTTTTGCCAGTAAAGTTTCAGAAATTTCCGGTCCGAAGTTACCAAGGTAAACAACCAGTGCATTACATCCTGCTTTCTTTACGTCTTCCAAAGCCTGCACCATATGAATTTCACTTTCAACGATGCAGATTGGACATTCGTAAATGTTTTCTTCGTTATATTTTTCCTTATAAGCTTTTACCAGTGCTTCTCTTCTGGACACTGACAAAGATTCCGGGAAGCAGTCCCTGCTTACAGCTACAATACCGATTTTTACTTTTGGCATGTTATTCATATTTTTTTCCTCCTGAATGAAATCATTAATATATGCAATTATTATTTTGTTTTTCAAATAATCAAGCTGTTTTTATCTCACTATTATAAAGAAAGATTTTCTCCTTTAATTCCGTTAAAAGCTCCGTCAATATTTGCATCCGGATGCCCTACCAGCCATTTATTCTTAGCTGTTAAAAGTTTGTCTTCCAGATCTCCTCCGTGGCAGAGGTCCAGAGGAAGATTGGTATCTCTAGGAAGTATTACAACACACTGAAATCCCTCTTCGCAGGTATTGCAGGGCGCATAGTGCAGGGTTGTGGCATAAACTTCTATCACTGTTCCAGCCGGAACAAAAAACGCTTCGATTTTAGAAGAATCATATGTATAATCAGACTCAATGTCCTGCTGCATTCCCAGCATAAGCACCAGATCGGTCACCGCTACATTTACTTCTGATGAGCGGTGGTATTCTACCGCATTTAATAAGTGATTATGTCCGTTGCAGTATCCAATCTGTATTGGCAGTTCTCCGTATGCAATCGTCTGCATCTTCTCATATACCGGCAGCTCTTCCAGTTCTGGAACAGATGGTACATAAATAACATCTTCCGGAAGAGGTGTGGATTTCATCTTCTCAATTAATTCGCCGCAATCAATATCTTTTATAATACGGCCATATTTTCTGAACTTTTCATCGGTTACTTTGTAAGTTGCAAGCACAGAATTCATCCTCCTTTATGCTTTCTGAATTAATTAGTTCATTTACTAAACTTTATATTCACAGTATACTTCTTGTCTGGTAATTTTGTCAACTGTTTTTTATAAATCCAGTATACTTTTTTCCTGTACAGCATTGCATAAATAATTGGATCATCTTTGCACCAAAATAAAGCCTGCCCAAAGCAAAAATAAAAAACTATTCTTCAATCAGGTCATGCATAATTTTATGGAACTGCCTGCCGCAGCGCTCAACTTCTTCCAGCACCAAATCAATCTTTTTTTCGTCCAAAAACCAGTTATTCCGGTTAATCCCCCGGGTCTGTGCAGGACATACATAAAATTCTGTTTCCGGAAACAGAAGCTGATAGTACATCAGACACCTTCTGGCATGATACGCCTGACAGGAAATGATGGCTCTATTCTCCTGCAGCCCTAATTTTTCTGTAAGCTTTCTGCAATAGATGGCATTCTCATAAGTAAAGGTTGCCTCCTCTTCCAT
Organism: uncultured Robinsoniella sp.; assembly: GCA_900540475.1. Classification (GTDB taxonomy): domain Bacteria; phylum Bacillota; class Clostridia; order Lachnospirales; family Lachnospiraceae; genus Robinsoniella. The sequence continues at coordinate 128,150 of UQGG01000019.1, forward strand.
ATAAATAGCTTCTTCTGCTACTCCAGCATCCTGCAAAACTCTGCTCAGGAACTGGCTTTCTGTAGGAAATTCCATCCCGCAATATGCAAGAGGTGAATCTGCCCCCTCAAATTCCCCCTTTAAAACACTGAATTTCCCGGAAACCATAATCTTATCCGCAAATCCCCGCTTATATAATTCAGCCCCCTGCAAAGCAATCTCACCATAACTGCCTCCCGGAATAAAAATAAGATCCGACAACACCGGATCATTGTCTACAAAAATAAAATCTGTGATATTATCATAAAAGTTTTTCAAATTCATGTACTCCTTTTCTTTATTTTAATTATTATTAATTCTTCTTGCTGCGATAAACTGATAAGGAAAGAATCAATGTTAATAGATACGAAAAAGCAGCCTGAAGAT